>JBEHYR010000081.1:0-21934 GCA_048498075.1 Verrucomicrobiota bacterium
CCTATTAGGTTACCCTACGAATGACGGACGACGGCATGTGGCGGACGTGGTTTCATTTGAAATGCTCTAGAAACCCGAGACTCGAGCCGCCGCTGCACGAAATCCTTCACGCGGTCGGTGTCACGCGATGGGACGTCGTGAGGCGAAGCGTCCGCGCCGCGCCGCGGCGCACCGGGCTTCAGCGCACGCGGACGTTGACGATGGCGGAGAGGCCGAGGCGGAGGCGGTCGCGGATTCCGTCGAGGCTGGCGGGATCGAAGACGATCTTCACCGGGACGCGCTGGACGACTTTGTTGAAGTTGCCGGTGGCGTTGTCGGGTGGAAGAAGAGCGAACTGGGCGCCGCTGGCGGGGGAAACGCTCTCGATCGTGCCGCGCAGTTCGCGGTCGGGGATCGCGTCGATCGTGATCTCGACGGGCTGGCCCGGATGCATGCGGGCGAGTTGGGTTTCCTTGAAGTTGGCGACGATCCACGGGTTTTCCTCGGCGATCGAGAGGACGATCTGGCCGGGGAGAACATAGTTGCCGACCTCGACGGATTTGTTGCCGACGCGGCCGGCGGCGGGCGCGACGAGCGTGGCGTAGGCGAGCTTGCGCTGGGTGTCGCGTAGTGCGGATTCGGCGACGGCGATGCCGGCTTCGCCGGCGGTGACCTGCGCGTGGGCGGACGTTCGCGCGGCGCGGGCGGAGCCGATACTCGATTCGGCGGCGGCGACATTGGCCTGATTCGCGGCGTGGGCGGCTTCGGCGGCGCGGGCGGCGGCGCGGGCGTTGTCGAGGTCGGCCTGGGAAACCACGCCACCGCGGGCGAAGAGTTCCTCGGCGCGCTTGAGGTTGAGTTGCGCCAGGTCGAGCTGGGCAGCGGTCTGCGCGAGCTGCGCCTGCGCCTGCTTGAAATGGGCTTCGGCTTCGGTGACCTGGGCGTCGGATTGGGCGGCGACGGCCTGGGCCTGGGCGACCTGCGCGCGCGTCTGGCTGAGAGCGGCCTGGGCTTTCTCGACGGCGAGTTGGAACTCGAGCGGGTCGAGGCGCACGAGGGGCGCGCCGGCTTCGACGAATTGGTTTTCCCTGGCGAGCACCTCGACGACGCGGCCTTCGAGGCGGGGACCGACCTGGTGGAGATGGCCGACGACGTAGGCGTTGTCGGTTTCGACGAAGCGATAACCGTGATAAATCTCGCGGCCGAGCCAGAGGACGACGGCGAGACCAACGACCGCGAGGAGGATCGGGCCGAGGAGTTTGCGGCGCTTGCGCGCGCGGGGGTGGGCCGCGGCGGGCGTGTGAGCGGGCCGCCCGGGAGAAGTGGGCGCGCTGGTTGCAGCGCCGGCGACGGCAGAATCGGTGACGGTGGAGTCCATGAATTGAGTGGTTAAATTTTAGTGGGCGGCGGCGGCGGCTTCGCGGTTTTGGCCGCGACCGAGGAGAAGGAGCAGCGGCAGCGTCACGACGAACGCGAGGGCGACGTAGCGAAAAACGTCGGCGAACGACAGCAGCAGCGCCTGCGAGTTTACGGTGCGATCGAGGAGCGCGAGGGCGCGGTGCTGCGCGGCGACGGGGTCGGAGCTGTGCAGACGAAACAGGAAATCGAAAATCTGGAGACGCGACACGCTGGGCGGGCCGAACATCTGGAGTTGCGTCGTGGGGCTCGCGCCGACGGCGTGGAATTTTTCCACGAGGATGGCGCGGTGCACGGCTTCGCGGTGCGCGAGCGCGGTGGTGATGAGCGCGATGCCGATGCTGCTGCCCATCTGGCGGGTGAGATTGTAGAAGCCGGAGCCGGCGGCGATGGCGGATTTCGGGAGATCGCCGAGCGTGGCGAGACTGAGCGGAAGAAACATCATCACGCTGCCGAGGCCGCGCAGAATCAGGGGAATGAAAAGGGAGGAGGTGCCGGTGTCGGGGTTGATGTTGGAGAGGAGGAGCGCGGTGCTGACGGTCGTGAGCGCGCCGCACGCGATGAGGAGGCGCGCGTCGATGCGGCCGGAAACCTTGCCCATCACGATCATCATGACGGCGGCGGCGAGCGCGCCGGGCATCAGCAAAAGTCCGGCCTGCGCGGCGGTGAAGCGCAGGTAGTCCTGCACGAAAACCGGGACGGCAAACATCACGCCGTAGAGGCCCATGCCGAGCACCAGCGAATAAACGCTGCCGGCGGCGAGCGAACGGTGCCTGAGCACGCGGAGATCGACCGCGGGATGGGGTGTGACGAGTTCGCGCCAGATGAATAAAACGCCGCCGAACGCCGCGCCGACCGCCATGGTGACGATGAAGCGGGAGCCGAACCAGTCTTCCTGCTGGCCCTCCTCGAGCATCGTCTGGAAACACGCGAGGCCGACGGTGAGCAGGCCGATGCCGAGCCAGTCGACGCGGCTGTGCGTGAGCTGGCTGCGGGTGTCGCGCGGGAGGAAGATCATCGTCATCAGGACCGCGACAATGCCGACGGGGAGGTTGATGAAAAAAATCCAACGCCAGCCGAGCGTGTCGGTGAGGTAGCCGCCGAGAACCGGACCGATGGCGGGGCCGGCGATGACGCCGATGCCGAAAAGCGCCTGCGCGGCGGGCTGTTCCTTTTTCGGAAAAGTTTCGAAGAGGATCGATTGCGCCTTCGCGAGCAGACCGCCGCCGCAGAGGCCCTGAAGCACGCGCGCGAAGATCAGCATGCCGAGGCTGGTGGAGACGCCGCAGAGCACGGATGCGGCGGTGAAGCCGCCGAGGGAGAACAGGAGGTATTGCTTGCGGCCGAAACGATCGCTGAGCCACGCGGTGAGCGGGATCATCACGACGTTGGCGCAGGCGTAACCGGTGGAAATCCAGCCGGCTTCGGAGAGGGTGGCGCCGAGGTTGCCCTGGATGTCGGGCAGGGCGACGTTGACGATGCTCGTGTCGATCACCTCCAAGATCGCGCCGAGGGCGGCGGTGATCGCGATGACCCATTTCAACACGCCGCGGTCGGCGAGCCGCGCGGCGACCGGCGAAAGGAGACGGCGATCGGAGCCGTAGAGACCGTGCCGATGCGCGCTCATTTCGACGGGCGCGCGGCGGCGCCGCGAAGGACGAGATCGACCGCGGCTTCGAGGTAAGCGGCCGCGGAGTATTCGAGTTTGAGGTGCGAACTCGCGCAACTCGCGCGTCGCAAGACGCCGGTGAAAATCATGCCGCCGAAAAGGTCGGCGAGGACGTCCGGGGCGAAATCGCCGCGCAGCTCGCCGGAAGCGACGGCGGCGGCGAGGCGGGCGTGAAGCGCGTCCTTGATCGGGCGGAAAATGCCGCGGAAAACCTGCCGCTCCTGCTCGCGGTCGTGGTGGTGAATCTCGCCGATCATGGTGCGGACGAGCGGCAGATTCTCGTTGAGCAGCGCGTCGTAGCGGCGGGCGAGTTCGCGGAGATCGTGCCGGAGATCGGCGCTGGCGACGGGAAGCGGGACGCGATCATGCGAGGCATCAGGGCCGAAGTTTTCGCCGACGACGGCGGCGAGGAGGCGGTCCTTGGTCTGAAAATGGCGGAAAAGCGTGACCTCGTTGACGCCGGCCTCCTCGGCGATGGCGCGCGTGGTGGCGCCGGCGAGGCCATCGCGGGCAAACACGCGGGAGGCGGCCGCGAGCAGCAGCTGGCGGGTCGGGCGCGGAACGGCGGGAGGCTTCCTTTTCATGCAAGCAACCACTTGCACGCTTCGACCATTTCGCAAATCGAAATTTCAGCGGCGAGATTGTGCCGCGGCGCGCTTGAAAAGGGCGGGGATTTCATGCCCTGATGCGGAATGCTTCAGTCGCTTCGCATTCGCAACCTGGCCCTGCTCGAGGAAGTCGCGCTCGATTTCGAGGCGGGTTTCACCGCGGTGACGGGCGAGACCGGCGCGGGCAAAAGCATTTTGCTCGGGGCGCTGGCGCTGCTGGCGGGCGAGCGCGCGGAGAAGACGATCATCCGGCAAGGGGCGGCGGCGTGCGAGGTGGAGGCGGCGTTGTTTTTCGAGGACGCGAAGCGGATCGACGCGCGGCTGGCGGAACTAGAGCTGCCGCCGTGCGAGGACGGGCTGCTGATCTTGAAGCGCAGCCTGCCGCGCGAAAAGGCGCCGAAGATCACGGTGAACGGCAGCCTGGCGACGCTTTCGGCGCTGCAGAAGCTCGGGGAGCACTGGGTGGATTTCCACGGGCCGAGCGAGCCGCGGCGGCTGTTGAAGGAGAGCTTCCAGCTGGTGTTGCTGGATTCGTTCGGGCAGGCGGGCGGAGCACTGGCGGCGTATCGCGAGGCGTTTCTGGCGTGGCGCGAACTCGTCGCGGAGAGCGAGCGGATCGCGCACGAGACGAAACTGTCGCCGGAGCAGATCGAGTTTCTGGCGAATCAGGTCGCGCGGATCGAGGCGCTCGAACTCAACGGGGAGGCGATCGAGGCGCTGGAGCGGGATTTCGCGCGGATGAGCCGCTCGCAGGAATTGCAGGAGCTGGCGGGCGCGCTGGAGGCGGGACTGGCGGGCGAGGAGGGCGTGCAGCGGACGCTCGCGGCGCTGCTGCGCGAGGCGCGGCAGGTGGAGGCGATCGATGCGGCGAGCAAGCCGCTCGCGGACCGCCTCGCAGCGGTGACGGTGGAAGTGAACGAGCTGGCGGCGGAATTTTCGGCGTTGGGACAGCAGGCGCAGTTCGATCCGGAGCAGGCGGAAGCGTTGACGGAAAAGATGAACACGTGGCTGGAGTTAAAACGAAAGCATGGCGGCGAACTGGAGGAAATCGTCGCGGCACGGGACGAGATGAAGCGACGCATCGAGGTGCAGGGAGATCTGGAGGGAACGCTGGCGCGGTTGGAGAAACAGATCGCGGACGCGGAGCGCGCGGCGAAAAAGAAGGCGACGGCGCTGAGGGAGGTGCGCGAGAAGGCGGCGAAGGAACTGGCGAAGATCGCGGTGAAAAGCATCGCGCAGCTTGGGTTCAAGAAAGCGGATTTTCAGGTGAGGCTCGTGCCGCTCGAGGATACGGGGAAACACAGCGCCGGGGCGTCGGCGTCACTCGGGCCGATGGGGGATTGCGGCTGCGAGTTTTTGTTTTCGCCGAACGTGGGCGAGGCGCCGCTGGCGTTGAACCGCGTGGCGTCGAGCGGCGAGCTGGCGCGCGTGATGTTGGCGCTGAAGACGGTGCTGGCGGATTTGGACGAGGTGCCGCTGCTGGTGTTCGACGAAGTGGATGCGAATGTGGGCGGCGAGATCGGGCGAGTGGTCGGCGAGAAGATGGCGGGGATCGCGAAGAATCACCAGGTGCTGTGCGTGACGCATTTGCCGCAGGTGGCGGCGCAGGCGACGTGTCATCTCGTGGTGACGAAGGACCAGTCGAAGGATCGCGCGGTGGTGACGATCGAGCCGATCCAGGCGAGCCGGAAGGCGCGCGTGACGGAGATCGCGCGGATGCTGGGCGACAGCAAGGCGAAGAGTGCGCTGGCGCATGCGGAGGAGTTGCTGGGGCGGTGAGAATGCTGGAGCGGAGAGAGTGAGAGGTGAGGGGTGGGTGAGGTGAGGATGCGGGGGCGGAGAGGATGAAGGGTGAGGGGTGGGTGGATGGTTTTTATTTTTTAACGCGGAGCGCGCGGAGGGATGACGACGCGGAGGACACGGAGGAAAGACGAGAGCGATGGAGACGGGATTTTTTACACGAAGAACGCGAAGATCGCGAAGGACGGAGGGACGGAAGACGGAAAAGATTTGAGGAGGAAGCGGAGTTTAACGGCGTGAGCGCAGAGATGGACGGAGCGAAGCGGGGCGGTGGAAGGGAAAGATATTTGCCGCGGGTTGCGATCGGGCCGGGGACCGACAGAATGGCGGGATGAACCCCAAGTTGATTCTGGCTGGTGCGGCGACGATGATCGCGATGACTGCGCAGGCGGCTCCGCTGCGCGTCCTTTATTTTACGAAGTCGGCGGGCTTCGAGCATAGCGTGGTGAAGCGCATGGACGGGAAACCGAGTTACTCGGAGAACGTGCTCGCGGGACTCGCGAAGAAGAACGATCTCGAGTTCACGTTCAGCAAGGACGGGAGCAAATTTTCGCCGGAGTATCTCGCGGGGTTCGACGTGATCCTGTTCTACACGACGGGCGATCTGTTGAGCCTCGGGACGGACGGACAGCCGGCGATGACGGCGAAGGGAAAGCAGGCGTTGCTCGATGCGGTCGCGGGCGGGAAGGGATTCGTCGCGCTGCACGCGGGCGCGGATACGTTTCACACGGACGAGCAGGGGGGCGGGAACAATCCGATCCGCGAGCCGCGTTATCGGAACTACGGCGAAAAGGCCGATCCTTACGTCAAGATGCTCGGCGGGGAATTCATCCGGCACGGTCCGCAGCAGGTGGCGGTGGCGAGGGTCGTCGATCCGAAATTTCCGGGGTTCGGCGGATTGGGCAATGCGGTGAAGGTGAAAGAGGAGTGGTATACGCTGAAGGAATTTGCGGCGAACGATCACGCATTGCTGTTGATGGAAACGGCGGGGATGGAGGGAAGCGATTATGCGCGGCCGAACTATCCGCTGGCGTGGGCGCGCGAGTACGGCAAAGGCCGCGTGGCGTATAACGCGATGGGGCATCGCGAGGACGTGTGGGACAGCGCGGCGTATCAGGCGATGGTCGTCGGCATGATCAAATGGGCCGGGCGCGTGGTCGACGCGGACGTGACGCCGAACCTGGCGGAGGTGACGCCGGGCGCGGACGAGATTCAGAAATGGGTCGAGCCGTCGGCGCCGGGAAAAAAGTAGGGGTTGGCAGAAGGAGGCTCGTTCACTTCACGCGAGGGAGCGGATTTCGTCACCGCCGCGGCAGGGGGCGTGACGTTTGGAGCGATCCGAAAATTTCCATAGCCACGGTAGGAGCCTGCTTGCAGGCGATGCTGGACCTTCCTTCGCCCGCGGGGATCGCCTGCAAGCAGGCGCCTACAGTCGACCCGCGCGGGGCTACACTATTTTTCACGTTTCCCTAACGCAATAAGTCCAACAGGCTGGCGTGGGCGTCCGTCCACTGGATGGGCTCGATGCCAGGCGTCGAGTCCCCTGGCTTCGCGCTTCTCGATTGAGGGACCGGATAGGGGACGAGGGCGGAATCGCGGCTGAGCAGGCACCAAAGGGAATTGGTCAACCAGTAGTCCTCCGCCTTCGGCTCATCGAAGACGACGACGAAGCCCATGTTGGCGGCTTGGGCCAGTCCGGCCACCACGCCGCGCAAGTCGAGGTAGCGATTGACGATGTTCACGACCAGTATCCCGTCTGGCTTGAGGCACGAAACATACACCGCCATGGCTTCGGTCGTCAGCAAATGAGCGGGGAGAGCATCGCCGTTGAAGGCATCGAGCACGAGCACATCGAAACGGGCCTCCTCTCCTCGGCGGGCGCGCGCTTCGAGCGCGAGTCGCGCATCGCCGGGGATAATTTCGATCTGGGCGGGACTCGATTTCAGAAACGTGAACTGCGTCCGGGCCAGCGTCACCACGGCGGGATTTATCTCGTAAAAAGTGAACTGGTCCTGCGGCCGGCCGTAGGTGGCGATCACGCCGGCGCCCAAGCCGACCACACCCACGCTTCGTCCGGTCCCGGCCTTGAGATGATCCAGGACGATGGCGAGGCCGCTGGCGGGACCGAAATAAGTCGTCGGCCACGGCGCGCGCGAGGGAGTGAGGAATTGCGCGCCGTGCGTGATCGCGCCGTGATAGAACAAGCGGAGACGGTCCGGGACCGACGGGACTACGACCGTATCGCGCACCCGGAGCGTGCCGTAAAAATTGCGCGAGGCGGCCACCATCCCGTCCCGCCTCACGTGGGTCATCGAGAAGAAAACGGCGGCGAACGCGCCTGCCAGCAAAAATCCGAAAATCGCCATGCCCGGCCGCCACGCTCGTGCGACCGGCCGCCGCCACCGCTCGTGAAAGCAAAGCAGGAAAATCACCACCCCCGCCGCCGGGATCCATCCGCCCGGGCCAGCCAACGCATGTAGGCGCGACCCGTAATTCGCCGCGGCTCCGGCGCCTTCGCCTAAAATCGCGGTCGGGAGCAGCGGCCCGAGCGCGAACGCCGCCGCCGTCCCGATCGCCAGCCCGAGCGGCATCGCCCGCTCACGTCGCGCCCAACTGACGACGGCAACGAACGCGAGCACCCCGCAGAGCCCGAGCGGCAGTTCATGATAGTCGTTGAAAAGCCATGGCGCGATCACGGCCGCGAACAGGCTGCCTGTGGCACCGCCCGCCGCGAGGCAGAGATAAAAGCGGGTCAAGTGGGCGGGGGCCGGCCGCAAGCGATAGACCTCGCCGTGGCACACCATGCAGGCCGCGAACAGTAGCGGCAAATACACCGCCAACTCGATCGGCATCGTGGCGGAAGAGTCGGGCCGCAGCAGCGCTGCAACGAGGCCGCATCCCAAGGCCAGCAGGGCGGCGAAGGTGCCGCGCGCGTACCAGTGCGGGCGGTCAAAACACACAATAAAGCTCAACAAGTAGACCGCGAGCGGCACCAGCCAGAGAAAGGGCACGGGCGCGACCTCGAGCGTCAATTTGGCGGTGACGGCGGCGAGCAGCAGCGACGCCAACGCCGGCCATGCGACCCATCCCAACGGGATCCGCCAAGCGACGGATTCGGAACCGGCGCCAGCGGCCTCCCTCGCCGCCGGCTCGTGGGGCACGCGGCTGACCCGCCACGCGCACGCCGCGGCCAGCGCCGCAAACACCATCAGACCGACGGACCAGATCCAGGCTTGAGTGGAACGCGACCAGAGCGGTTCGAGGCCGAAGGGATATGCGACCAAGGCGAGCAGCGAGCCGGCATTCGACAAGGCATAGAGCCGATACGGCGAGGCTCCCGGCCGCGTGAGGGTGAACCAGCGTTGCAGCAACGGGCCGCTCGCGGAAAGCACCAGGCAAGGGAGGCCGACGGTCGCAAGCAAGAGAAGCAAAATGGCGATCGTGGGTTCCTCGAGGCCCGTCGGTTTCCAACTGGCGCCAGGAATAATGGGCAGGAAAACGAGCGAGGCGATGAGCAGCCCACTGTGCAGCACCGCCTGCTGGCGGGGTCGGAATTTGGTCGTGAGCAGGTGCGCGTAGGCATAGCCACCGAGCAGGATCAGTTGGAAGAACAGCAGGCAGACCGTCCACACGCCCGTGCCACCGCCGAACCAGGGCAGCAGGTACTTTCCGATCAGCGGTTGGACCAGAAAGAGGAGAAAAGCCCCGCAGAAAATCGTCAGAGCGGAGAGCATCGTCGCGCGGCAGGGAAAGGCAGGTCTCGCTGGGAATGGATTGGCGCGTGCCATCCTGCCGGCCCACGCAAGCGGTCGACGGGCCCCATCTTCGGCTCAGGCCCGCGCGGACTTGCGCGGATGGGCGCGACGCCAGACCGCGCAGCCGAAGACCGCTGTGCTCATCAACCAAGCGTAGGTCATCGGCTCCGGGACCGCGGTCGCGACGCCGACGCTGAGGCTGCCCGTGGTTTGGTCAAACGTCAGCGCCTGACCGCCGCTCGTCAGCGTCCAGATTCCGCCGGCATCGACAAAATTTCCTACGTACCCACCCGCGCCGGTCACGAAGTCGAAGGAGCCGGTCGGCGTGCCGGTGAGATGGAAGACATCGAAGGTCGTCCCGGTCGCAAAGGTACCGGTGAAGTTGAATGCCAGCGTGCCGCCATAGATCGTGGCGCCCGTGATGTTGAGTCCGTCGAAGCCAGTGCCGCGTGTCGTGCCTGCGATCTCGATGGCGGTGGTCGAGCCACTCAACAGGTTCAGACTGCCGCCAAAGTTGAGCACGCCGGGACTCACGCCCGGGGCGAGTGTGCCGCCGGAACTGACGGTGGCCGCGCCGTTGACGGTGCCGGTGCCGCCCAGCGTGCCGCCGTTCGCGACCGTCAGCGCACTGCCCGCGGCGAGAGAGCCGTCGACCTGCAGCAAGCCGGCGGAAACGGTCGTGGCACCAGTGTAGGTGTTGGCGCCGGCGAGGATCCACGTGCCGGCGTCAGTCTTGGTCACAGTGCCGGCGCCGATGCCGATGATGCTGGTTACACGACTGCCGGTGGCGGCACCACCGAGGGTGAGGCCGAAGCCGGAGCCGGTTATCGTGCCGGCGTTCGAGATGAGGATGTTGCCGGAGGTGGCTTCGATACGGCTCGCGCTGCCCAGGGTGACGAGGCCGGAAAAGGTGGAAGCGGTGCTGCTGCTGTTGGTGAGGGCGCCACCGGAGTTGAAGCCGGCGCCATTGAGTGTGAGGGCCTCGCCAGTCACACTGATGCCGTTGAGATCCAGCGTGCCGCCGGAGGAGACAGTGGTGCCAAAGGTGGTCGTGCCGAGAGCGGCGGTGTTACCGACCTTGAGGATGCCTGCGCTGACGGTGGTGAGAGCGGCATACGTGTTGGTGCCGTTCAGCTGCCAGGTGCCGTTGTCGATCTTGTTCAGAGTGGCTGCCCCGCTGATGACGCCGGCGTAGACGTTGCCGGCCGTCGAGCCAGCCAGCCGCATCGTGCCGCCTTTTGCCCCGAGGGCGAGGGTTCCTGTCAGCGTCAGCGGGCCAGTCCCTGAACTCTCGAGTGTGCTGGTGTTGGAGCCAGTGTTGGCGATCGCGCGATTGCTGGAGGCCGCGGCTCCGGTGTAACGCAGCCGCCCGCCACTGAGGGAAATAGAACCGCTCGTCCCCAAGGGCGAGGCAGTCCCGGTGTCGGCGAGATTGCTAACTTCCAGGATTGCACTCCCGCCGACCGACGTCGTGCCGGTATAGGTGTTGGTGCCGCTCAGGACGACTGTGCTGGGGGTCGTATTCGTTACGGTCAATCCGGCTGTGCCCGAAAGAGTCGCGCTGACGGTGCCCGCCGCGAACGACGTGCCGCTTTTCACGACGAGATTGCCGTTTTGGATTACGCTCGTGGCGCCGTTGAGCGTGACCGCATTCGTCAGCGTGCTGCCTCCGAGATCGAGTGTGCCGCCGGTGACGTTGACGGTGCCGGTGGTGGACAAGGTGGTGTCGCCTGCGGCCAATTGCAGGGTGCCGCTCTTGACGGTCGTCCCGCCGGTGTAGGTATTGGCGCCGGTGAGCATCAAGGTGCCCGCGCCGGACTTGACCAAGCCCAACGCACCGCCGGCCCCGTCGCCGAGGGCGGAAAGGCTGTAGGTCCCGCCGGCGTTCGTGGTGTCAAAACCGATACTCGCGCCGCTGGCGAAGCTCGCCTGCGCCAGAAGCAAGGTCAAATCGGAAGAACTGAAGCCCGTGGCGCCGCCGACGGCAAACGTGGCGGCTGCGCCGCTCGCGACGACGAGGTTGGACGAGGTCCACTTGCTGGAGTCGCCGCCTTGGAGGGAGTCGCGCGTTTCAAATCTGAGTTCGCCGGCCGAGATCGTGGTCGCGCCGGAGTAGGTGTTGTTCCCGCTGAGTTCGAGGACGCCGGCGCCGGTTTTGGTCAGCGTGCCGCCGGCGCTGACCAGGTCGGCGGCCCACTTGGCGGTGACGTCGCTGCTCACGTCCGCGTTGTAGGCCTGACCGGCAGCGGTGCTGATGCGGCCGGAGAAGTCGACGGCTGCACTGGCGTCGTCGCCGTATTTGAGCGTGCCGCCGGCCATGATGATCGTGCTGCTGCCGGGCAGCGCGCCTGCGCCGGTCAGTTGCAAGGCCGCGCCGGATTGGACCGTCGTGTCACCCGTGTAGGTATTGGTGCCGCTGAGGCTGGTTGTGCCCCCGGACACTGTAAGGCTGGCGTTGCCACTGATGGCACCGGAGAAGTTGGCGTTGCCCGTGAAGGTCTGGTCGGCAGTCAGGGACAGCGGCGCGGCGAAGACCACCGAGCCACCGCCGCTAAAAGAGGTGGGTATGACCAACTGGTTCGACAGCGTGCCAGAGCCGGACAACGTCGCGCCCGTAATCGTCAGCGTCCCGGTCCCAAACGGCGAATTCCCCGAGACCGTCACGTTGCCGGAGGCAAGGGTCGTCCCCCCCGAATAGGTCGAGTTTCCGCTCATCGCCAGCGCACCACTTCCTGAACTGGAGATCAGCACACTCCCCGTGCCGCTCATATTCCCGGTGAGAGACATGTTTTGAGGGCCGCCGACCGTGAGCGTCAGCACGAAGTTCTGCAGGTCGATCGTTCCGGTGAAGGTGGTCCTGTTACCGGTTGTGGAAGAAAAAAACGTCTGACTGGCGCCCAATATCAGCGGGAGCGAGATGTTATCTCCGGTGGTCATACTTCCAAAAAGAGACACGCCGCTGGCTCCCAGCGTGAGGGGGCCCGTGCCCCCGATGCCGGCGTTGCTTCCGGTGAAATAAAGCCCCGCGACACTCCGTGGACCGGTCACCACCAGGATAGAACCAGAATCGACCCTAGCGATGCTGCTGGTGAGATCGTCCACCGGCATGGAACCGCCCGACCAGTTTTGGGGGGTGGTGAAGTCGCCCAAGTTCGAGCCGGTCCAGATGCTCGTGGTCTGGCCAAAGGCGGGCGCCAAGAGCGCCAGTGCCATTACACCGAGCGTTAAGACCCGGTGGGCGGCGGGAGAAACGATCGCGGCCAACCGAGCGGCGGCGCGCGCGAGAGATTGCGACACGACAAAGGCAGAGCGCGCAGCAAGGGACATGAGCGGAAGCGAGGAAGTGTGAAAATCGAAGCCGAAACCAGGGGGAACCGTCGCTGGTGATAGACCCGTCCTTACGCAGTCATGGCAATCCATTTCGCCTCCCGGATTGCCGAAACTCGGGTGTCGCCAAAATCGTTTTTTGACAACCCCGTGGTGCGACCCCTTTTACTGTTCGGTCGATCTCGTGGTTGGGGGGTGTCCGCGAAAGAAGGAAACGCGGAGCAACCTTGGGAAATTTCAGGCCCGCGTTTTTCGCGGGGCTCCGCGTTTCAAATCCGGAATTTAAAACGCGGAGAACGCAGAGGACAACAGAGGAAGGAAAGGCGAAGGGTTGCGGAGGCGGGGTGGCGTTTTTTTTTGAAACGCGGAGGCGGAGGAGGTCGAAAGCCGATGAAAGAAACGGGGTGACCGGAGTCGTGTGCTCGCGTGCTACCGGAGCACTTCGATGTGCTCGGGGGCGGGGGGCGCGGGTCGGACGCGGAAGCTACGCCATTTTTCCAAGGGGAGATTGGCGAGGGCGATCAGCGCGAGCTGGGTGATGATGAAAATCGTGAGAGCCACGAAGGCCGCTTCGGTGAAGCCGTAGCTGTGGAGGCCGATACCGAGCATGTTCGTGCCGAACCAGCTCCAACTCGTCACGATGTTGCCAAAGACGGCGAGGCACATGAGGCCGCGCTGCTTCACCATGCCGCCCCAGCGCGCGTGGAGAATGATCGCGTTCCACACGACGATGATGAGCGCGCCGTTTTCCTTCGGATCCCAACCCCAGAAGCGGCCCCACGACTGGTCCGCCCAAATGCCGCCGAGCACGGTGCCGGTGAAACTGCAGAGGGTGGCGAAGCAAACGATGCCGTAGACCATGCGCGCGAGGGAATCGGCGGTGGCCTTGTCGAGCGATCGGGTGAACACGCCGCGGACGATGTAGATCAGCGCGAGGAAGCCGGCGAGGAAGGTGGCGGCATAGCCAGTCGTGACGACGACGACGTGCGTGGCGAGCCAGAGATTCGTGTCGAGGACGGCGCGCATCATCTCGAGCGTGTCACCGGAGAGCGAGAGGTGGTGCGCGATGAGCAGCGTGATGAAACCGATCATGCCGGCGGCGACGGAACCGATGGCGTTGCGGTAGGTGCGCTCGAGAATGAGGCAAAGTCCGACGGAGCCCCAGCCGACGAAGAGCGCGGACGAATACAGATTGGTGACAGGCGGGCGGCCTTCGAGCCACATGCGCGTGGCGATGCCGGTGGTGGTGAGTACGAAGGCGACCGCGACGAGGTAAAACGCGCCGCGACCGAGGGCGTCGGGCCATTTCAGCCAGGAGAAAATCGCCACGAAGAAGGCGGCGGCGTAGAGCGTCATCGCCTTGTAGAACGGCTCGGCGGCGTTGAAGCGGGTTTCGATGTCGCTCTTCTCGAGCGGCGTCGCGAAGCGTTTCGCGAGCTGGGCGCGATAGAGACGGACGATCTCGTTGAAGTCGGTGGATTTGCCGGCGCGCCAGGCGTGGCCGAGTGCGGCGTAGGCCATGACGTTTGGATTGAGACGGCCGGTGCCGAAGGTTTCGAGGAGGGCGGCGCCGGTGGTTTTCCACGCGGTGAGGTTCGGCTCGTCGTCGGCGGGCGGGATGGCGAGGAGGTTGGCGAGGTTGCCCATCGTCTCGTAACGGCGGGCCATCTCGATCATCAGGTTGAAGGCAGTCTCGTCGTGTTTTTCGTTTTTCTGGCGGGCGCGCACGGCGGCGACGCCGGCGGGGAGCGCGGCTTCGAAGCGGGTGAGTTCGCCGAGGAAGTCGGGGCTGTCGGGGAGCTGGACGCTGTGCTTGAGGCGCTGGTAGGCGATGATGCGATCGCGGAGCTGGATGACGGCGCGCTGGAAGGGCGTGCGGAGTTTTTCGTCGACGGGGTCGGCGAGTTTCGCCTGGGCGTCGAGTTCGTCGAGTTTCGGTTCGAGTTGGTGATAGGAAAAACGCGTGCGGGTCTTCGGCAGGAAATCGGCGACGGCGAGGGTGCGGAGCACGGCGCTGTCGTATTTGATGGAGGTGAGATCCTCGCCGAGGCCCATGAGCTGGAGGAGCTCGGGCGAATCGGTGGCGCTGATACGGAAGGTCGGGTAGGTGTCGGCCTTGGCGGGGTTGAAGAGCACGTCGGCGAGCCACTCGGCGGGCGTGGCGACGAGCGGTGCCGGGTTCGTGGGATCGCTGACGCGCTGGCGGCCTTGGAGGGCGAGGAGGGAAGTGCGCGCGACGGTGTCGAGCGGCTTGATGCGGCCGTTGAGAAGGACGGGCAGGCGGCCGAAGGCGACGAGGTCGAAGTCGGTGGCGTTGCGCGGCGGGACGAGCGACGTGGCGACGGCGGCGAGCGCAGCGAGGAGGAAGGCGAAGGGGAGGAAGGAGAGGAGGCGTTTCATGAATTCGGATTTTGAAACGCGGAGGGCGCGGAGGACGCGGAGAGGTTGGGCGCGTCGTTTGAGACGCGTTCAATTCCGTCCACGAGTCGGCGAACGTTGAAGTTGATCAGGAGGCCGAGCGGGAATTTGCCGAGGCGCAGGTAGGTCAGGAGTTGCGCACCGTGGATTGGAAGAAGTTTTTCGACGGCCTTGAGTTCGATGACGATCCGATCATCGGCCAGGACGTCGATGCGGTAACCGGTTTCGATGAGCTTCCCTTTGTAGAGAACAGGCATCGTTTTTTCGCAGACGTGGGGGATGCCACGCAATGTCAGCTCGTGAACGTAGGCTCCCTGATAGGCGGATTCGAGAATCCCGGGCCCGAGTTCACGGTGTACCTCGATGGCGGCGCCGATGAGTTCGTGAGAGAGTTCGTTGATGGGTTTGAGGTTCATGGAAACGGGTCGCTCCGCGCTCTTTGCGTTCTCCGCGTTTCAAATCAGGCAGCCGCGGCGGAGGGGCGGCGCTTGCGGATGAAGGCGGAGAGGTGGAGGGCGAATTGGAGGGTGAGGCCGAGGGCGATCATCACGCAGGAGATGTAGGGCATCAGCCAGCTGGGGTTGCGCACGACCTGCAGCACGCTGGTGTCGTGGGCGGCATCCATCTGGTATTGGTAAAACGTGAGCCCGGAATAGCGGAGCGGGTTGTTCATATAGATGAGCACCTCGCGGTTTTCGCGACCGTCGGGCGTCGTGAGTTGGATCCGGCTCGAGAAATTTTTCGGGATGTCCGTGCCGGGATAAACGTCGTGCTGCGTTTTCTTCAGCGTGATCGAAAACGGTTTGTAGGCCCGCTGTGGACGCAGGCCGAGGCGCCAGGTGCGCCCGGCGTAATCGACGGTCTGCGCGACGGCGAGCTGGGTCGAGACGGCCCAGGTGCCGAGCGAGCCTTGCGCGCCGATCAGTTCGATGAAGGCGGCGGGGAAATTCGTCTCGTCCTGTTTGTAGGTGAGCGGGAGCGGCTCGACGATGAGCTTGCGGCCGACGCCGGCCGTGGCGAGCGGGGGCGACTGGTCGGTGGTGGGTGGACGGATTTGGAGGGCGGCGTTCGCGTAGTAGGCTTTGACGAGGACGCGGAACGGCAGCTTCGGGTGCTGGAACTCGGTTTGCTTCGCGAGCAGCTCTTCGGGGATCGCGACGACGTCGTCGGTTTTCGGGTCGGTGGTCTCGATGATCGCGAGTTCGTTGTGGCGGTAGCTTTCGGCGTAGTTTTTCGTTTCGCCTTCGGCGAGGCGCAGCTGGAATTCCTGCTGGAGGAGGCCGCTGAGGAGTTCGCCGATCAGGAGGAGAATGAGGCCGGCGTGCGTGAGCCAGATGCCGGATTTTTGCCACGTGAATTTCAGCCGGTAGAGATGCGCGGCGAGGAGATTCACGAGGAGAAAACCGCCGAGGAGATAGCCGCCGGGAATGGGGACGAAGAGCGGGCCGACGTGCCAGATGGCGATGAACGCGTGGAAGAATTTCTCCTGCACGCCCCAGATGCCGAGATCGACCTGGGCGAGCGTCGCGGCGAAGATCAAGACGATCGAGAGCGAGAGCAGCACGACCGTGAGCTTGAGCGACACGAAGAAATTGCGGAGGGAGCGGAGGGCGGGATTCATGGCGTGGCGGGCTCCGGCGGTTTCACGGTGTCGAGGAAAGCGAGGAAGGCGGGCTTCTCGTGAGCGACGAGGGCGTCGGGGCCCATGAGTTTGAAGAACCACGTCGCGCCGCCATAGGGCACGAGCGCGCCGAGGATGCGCTGCGGTTTTTCGGCGGCGGTGCTCGCAAAATCCACGACGACGAAGTCGAGGCCGTCGTGCGAGACGCGGGTGGTGGCGGCGGCGAGAGCGGCGGGCTCGAGCGGCGGAAGTTCGAGCTGACCGCGCCAGCGGTTGAGGTTGGCGAGTTCGCCGCCGACATCGCCGGGGAACGCGGTGATCGAGAGATCGGCGGCGGCGCCGGCATCGCCGGGGACGGCGTAGCTGCCTTTGCGCATCGCGGAGGCGGGCTTCGACTGCCAGTGCGCGGGGGCGGTCCAGGTGAGACTGTCACCCGTGGCGGTGGGCACGGCGGTGGACGCCATGTTGCCGGGCGAGGGTGAGGCGGAACCGGCGGCGGCAGGAGACGGCGCGGCGCCGGTGAGGATCGGCGGGAGCGGTTCGGGCGTCTCGTGCGGCGTGCGGTAGCTCGCGATTTTCGCGTCGCGGCAGGAGGCGAGGGCGAGCAGGGCGGCGAGGAGCGGGGGAGCTTGGCGGAAACGCATGAAAGAGGATGAATCAGCCTTTCCCCGATAAAACTGCAAATTCTTCCGCGGCCGAGAAGCGGGGCACCGGTGAGAGGAGCGGCGAGCTTATGGCTGAGGTGAGTGCGGCGGCACTCGCTGACGAATCCGTTACGTTTGCTCCCTCGTCGTGGCGCGCCGGCGCGGCAGACTGACCAGGCGCTGGGTCCGCCCGCTCATCGGAAACCCGCCAGCTTCCGGTCGAGGTCCAGTGACAAACCCCATGAAACTAAATCTGCTTAGCGGTTGGTGTATTTCGGGCGCTTTGACCGCCCTCGCTGTCAGTTCGGTGCATGCGCAAACGGTCGAGTTTCGCGCGACCATCAACGCGGCCAACGAGACGACGGGCAGCACCTCGCCCGCCACGGGAACGGCGATCCTGCTCTACGATGTGGCGGCGAACACGTTCGATCTCACGGTGACGGTGAACAATTTCGCCAACACGATCACGGCCTCGCACATCCATGAAGGCGCGCCGGGTGTGGCGGGCCCGGTGGTGACGGGGCTGGGCGCGGAGGCGGTCTACACGCGCAACGGCACCACGATCACGGCGACGTTTACCAATGTCGCGCATCTCGGGACGCCGCTGACGTTGTTGCAAAACGGCGCGTATGTGAACTTCCACTCCGCGCAGTGGCCGGGCGGCGAGGTGCGCGGGCAGTTGATCGCGCAGCCGACGCACCTGGTCGCCAACCTCACGGGCGCAGCGGAGTCGTCGGCGAATCCGTCGACCGCGTATGGCGCGGCGTTGATCACCTACGATGCGGGGACGAACAAGATCACCACGCGGATCAATCTCTACAACTACACGAACGTGCTGACGAATTCGCATTACCACGAGGCGAACCCGGGCGTGGCGGGACCGGTGGTGCACGGGCTGGGCGGCGCGAGCGTTTATACGAAAACAGGCACCTCGTACGGCGCGGTGTTCGCGGATCAGACTTATCTCGGCGATCCGATCAAGCTGCTCACCGGAATGGCTTATCTGAATACGCACAGCGATGTGAGGCCGGCGGGCGAAATCCGCGGGCAGGTCCGGGTCGTGGACGTGAATCAGAGCACGCGGCTCGTCAATGTGTCGGCCCGCGGTTGGGTGGGGACGGGCGAGCAGGCATTGTTCAGCGGGTTCGTGGTGACGGGGACGGACCCGGTGCGCGTGTTGATCACGGCGCGAGGGCCCTCGCTCGTGCCGCGGGGCGTGGTAAACGCGCTGGCGAATCCGATGCTTTCGGTGCACGACGCGTCGGGGCAGGAGATCGTGGCGAACGACGACCACGGGACGGCGTTTGCCACGGCGGAGATCGCGGGGACGGGTTTCGGGCTGACGAACGCGAGCGAGGCGGGCGTGATCCTCGTGCTGCCGCCGGGACTTTATTCGACGATCGTCACTGGCGTGAACGGCGGAATGGGGATCGCGTTGACGGAAGTCTATGAAGTCGGGCCGGGTGGCCTGGCGTCACTGTTTGCGATGAACGAGCCGACGTATGCGCCGCGGCGACTGCGGGCGGCGGGGCTGGCGAAGGCAAATTCACCGGTCGCGAAACGGCCGCCGCTCGAACTCTGCGGTGCGGCCCCGGTGGCGGTGGTCGCGTCGCGAGATTGACCTTGGGGTTGTGTGTTCGGCCCGGTGCGACTCATGGGAATCGCACCGGGCTTTTGATTTGTTTTCAACCGCGGAGCGGAGCTATCGTTAAGTCATGATTTTCTCGCCACTGGGCGATTCCGCCGTCGTGGTCACGCTGGGCTCCAGCCCCGACGAGTCGACACTGGTGAAAGTGCGGGCGCTCGCGGCGGCCGTCGAAGCGGGGAACTATGCGGAGATCGTCGACGTGGTGCCGGCGTATGCGACGGTGACGGTGGTTTACGAACCGGGTGCAGCGATGGTGGGCGAGGCGACGCCGTATGAACGCGTTTGCCGCGTAGTCGAGAAGTGCGCGGCGAAGGCGGAGGCGGCGTGGCCGGAGGCAATGGCGGCGGTGGGAATCGGAGGCGGCGGCGCGAGGGAGAAGCGCGGGGCGGTGGAGATTCCCGTGAGTTATGGCGGGAAGGAATTTGGGCCGGATCTGGCGGAGGTGGCGCGGCATTGCGCGGTGAAGGAGGAAGACGTGATCGCGCTGCATAGCGGGGCGGAGTACACGGTGCTCGCGGTGGGATTCACGCCGGGGTTTCCGTATCTCGGCGGGCTGCCGGCGAAACTGCGTACGCCGCGCCGCGCGACGCCACGCGTGAGCGTGCCGGCTGGATCGGTGGGAATCGGCTGGTCGCAGACGGGCGTGTATCCGCTCGCGTCGCCGGGTGGCTGGCAACTGATCGGGCGGACGCCGCTGAAATTATTCGACTTGAAACGAAATGCGCCGGCGCTGCTGCGCGTGGGAGATCGGGTGCAGTTCCGGCCGATCACGGCGGAGGAGTTCGCGAAATGGAAATAAAAATCCTGCGCGGCGGCATGCTGACGACGGTGCAAGATCTCGGACGGCGCGGACGGCGGGCGGCGGGCGTGCCGTGGAGCGGGGCGATGGACGCGTTTGCCCTGCGGATCGCGAATGCGCTGGTGGGCAACGCGGACGACGCGGCGGCGCTGGAGGTCACGCTGACCGGGCCGGAGGTGGAATTTTCGGCCGACGGCACGATCGCGATCGGGGGCGCCGAGTGCGAAGGATTGCCGGCGTGGAAACCGATCGGCGTGCGCGCGGGCGAACGCGTGAAATTCGGCGAATGCCGGAACGGCTGCCGCGCGTATCTCGCGGTCGCAGGCGGAATCGAAGTGGAGCCGGTGCTGGGGAGCCGGAGCACTTTTTTGCGGGGAGGATTCGGCGGATTCGAAGGACGGGCGCTGCGAGAAGGTGACGTGCTGCGAGCCGGGACGGCGGCGTGGACGGCGGCATCGGCGGCGATACCGGAGATGACGACGGCGACGGGGAACTGGCGGATCGATCCGCGGATTTTGCCGGCGTATTCGGCGGCGCCGACGGTGCGGGTGTTGCGCGGGGCGCAGGCGGGCGAGTTCGGGCCGGAGTTTTTTGCGCGCGAGTTCAAGGTCTCGGCGCAGTCGGATCGGATGGGACTGCGGCTCGCGGGCGAGGCGCTGGGGCGAAGTTCATCGGACGAGCTGGTTTCCTCGGCGGTGTTGCCGGGCGTCGTGCAGGTGCCGCCGGACGGGCAGCCGCTGGTGCTGATGGCGGATGCGCAGACGATCGGTGGCTATCCGCAAATTGCGACCGTGATCGGCGTCGATCTGCCGCTCGTGGCGCAGCTGCGGCCGGGCGATGCGATTCGGTTTTGCGAGGTCACGCGGGAGGAGGCGCAGCGGTTGGCGCGGTTGCGGGAGCGGAACTTCCGGATGCTGCACGAGGGTCTCGCGCAGAAGCTCGGGGCGCCGTCCACATGACGGTGGATCTCAACTGCGATCTCGGCGAAGGCGCGGGACACGAGGCGGAGTTGATGCCGCTGATCACGTCGGCGAACATCGCGTGCGGCGCGCACGCGGGCGACGCGGCGACGATGCGAGCGACGGCGGAGCTGGCGCGACGTCATGGCGTGGCGGTCGGGGCGCATCCGGGATTTGCCGACCGGGAGAATTTCGGGCGACGGGAAGTTACGTTGCCGGCCGCGGAGATCGGGCAGCTGGTGACGAGGCAGATTCGCACGCTCGCGGAGATGGGCGCGGTGCGGCACGTGAAGCCGCATGGCGCGCTGTATAATCTGGCGGCGCGGGATCGCGCGGTGGCCGACGAGATCGCGCGAGCGGTGCGGGCGGTCGATCCCGGGTTGGTGTTGTTTGGGTTGGCGGGCAGTGAACTGGTGCGCGCGGGGCGGGCGGCGGGCCTGGCGGTGGCGGAGGAGGTTTTCGCGGACCGCACGTATCGCCGCGATGGATCGCTGACGCCGCGGAGCGAAGCGGGCGCGCTGATCGAGCACGAGGACGCCGCGGTGGCGCAGGTGTTGCGGATGGTCGGCGAAGGCGTGGTGCGGACGACCGGCGGGACGGACGTGGCGATCAACGCGGACACGATCTGCCTGCATGGCGACGGAGCGCGAGCGGTGGCGTTGGCGAAAAGGATTCGCGCGGAGCTGGAGAACGCGGGAATCGAGGTGAAAGCGGTGGAGTTCGCGAAGGATCGCTGATCGGCGCCGGCGCTCGCGCCACAACGAGCGCGGCCTCCGCGGTCGGTCGCCGAGCGCGGGTCGTGGGGTAGCGCGGGCGGAGGCGAGTTGGCGGGTTCGGCGCGCGACACCGATTAAGTTTTTGCCGCCGCAGCCGATCTGGGAGGGCGGCAAATTCGCCTCGACCCGGGTCCGATGACCATCAAGCGGCAGATTATTTTTCTCGTGGGCGTCGCAGTCGCCTTCAACGGGCTGCTGTCCGGCATCCTCTTTTTTCGCGCGCACGTGGACGTGCGGAATCTCCGCAATCTCGACAAGGTCGCCCGCATGCTGGGTTTGTTTTCCCGGCTGTCGGACTCGATCACGGACGAGACGAATCGTTCCTGGGACGCTTGGTCCGAGGCGAAGGAGCGGCGCCCGGGCACCGGCGCGCAGGCTTTCGACGAAGCGGTAAAACGCACCGATGTCGCGATCGCGGAACTCGAGACTCTCGTCGCCTCGATGACGCTGAGCGACTTCAGCGGCGAATTCCGCAAGATGGTGCATGAAGCGGGCGAAGCCGGGCCGAGGCTCGC
>JBEHYR010000082.1:0-21361 GCA_048498075.1 Verrucomicrobiota bacterium
AGCCCTCGATCTGCCGGCAGACGGTGATCTGCGCGGCATGCACGTCCAATCCGAACTTCACGGTCACTCCCGGCTTCACGCCTTCTGGCGCCTTGCCCGCAGCACGCTCCAACGTTACTGCTCCATCGTTGTTAGTTTTCATACGCCGACAGGTTGGCCCCTCTCGGGCCTCCTGTCGGCTTCATGTCATCTGCTACATCACGGCAGCACGGAGCACGCGCGCCGGCGCTCAGCCTACTTCGCCGCCGTCGCCAGCCCGCGCGTTTTGCGCGTGCCCGACGGCTTCTTCGGCGCCGCGCGGCCGTTGACCGCCGCGCCCGGGGCCGGCGTCGACTCCGCGCGCGCTTGCAGGAATTTCGTCAGCCGCAGCACCTCCACACCCGCCAGCAGCACGATGCCGATGCCGTGCGTGTCATTCAGATTCCAGAGCAAATCCTTCTTGTAATACTCCGACGTGAACGAGAACTCCGACCCACGGCACACACCGTGCACGTTGCCCTGCCGGTCGATCGACGTGCGGTTCAACGCCTCCCACGCCTTGAACACCGCGCGCACATACGGCTCGGCGTTTTCCAGCCAGCCATACTGCACGCCCCGCGCAAACGCGTAGACGAACATCGAGGTGCACGACGTTTCCGGATACGAGTCCGGCTCGGTCAGCACCTGGTGCCACATCCCGTTCGCGTCCTGCACGGCGAGATAACCCTCGCTCAGTTCGCGGAAAAATTTCAGCAGCTCCGGCCGCAGCGGGTGATTCGCCGGCAGCACGGCGAGCAGTTCGGACAACGAGAAGATCACCCAGCCGTTGCCGCGCCCCCACGGCACGCCCGTCGCCAGGCCGCGCGCGAAATCGTAGACGTGCGACATCAGCTTCGGCCCGGGCAGGTAGAGCAGTTCCCTGAAACCCAGGAACTGCCGCGCCGCGTCGTCGATATAGCTCGTCTCGCCGGTGAGCTGATAATACCGGCAAAGGAACGGCACGCTCATATAGAGGTCGTCCGCCCACAGCGTGTCCTCGTGGAACGTGTGCATCAGCCGCTTCCGGAAAAACGTCCCGTCCGGCCGCCGCACCTGCTTGTGTGCGATGTAGTCGGCCACGTAGTCGACGATCGGCGTCACGCCGGGAATCTCGAAAAACTTCGCCACTTCCAGCACGCACGAGCCGAACGACCCGCAGTCGTCGAGGCTGTCGATGCTCGTCAGCAGATGGTGCACGTTGGTCGCGCCGCCGTACTGTTTCCGGTCCCACATCGCGTAGGGAAACGTGTCGCACGAGTAGCGGATGTGCTGCACGATGTACGCCTGCATCTCCGCCGAGCCGAGGATGCGTGCCGTGTGCAACAGCCCGTAGATCGTGACGCCCAGCGGATAATTCCACCGGCCGAACAGCGGGTTGTCGTTATAGGGCCGCACCCAAAGATCCGGCGCGTCGAGCCGCCAGAACGTGTCGCCATCCCGCGCCCGCACGAGATGGTGCAGGTTCCGCAGCGCCGGCAGGTCGATCTGCTGGTCCGCGTCGAATGGCCCGGCGAACATCCACGACAGGGGCGAGCCTTGCACGCGCGCCGGATTCGAGAGCGTCACCGGCCCGTCGGCCTGATCGGAAAATTTCAATTCGAAGCCCCAATCGCGGTCGCCGCACGTGGTCCGCACCATCACGTCGTGCTCGCCGAAAGGCACGCGCACTTTCGCCGCGATCGCGCCGGCCTTTTTCGTTTCGAACACCACGGTATCCGCGACCGTGACCGTGATCGGCCCCGCGGATTTTCCGCTCAACGCATACTCGCCCGCTCCCGCGGCGAGAAACCGCCCGCGCGTCCAGCCCACCGCGCCCGCCCTCGGAGCCAGCCCGAAGAGCCGGTGACAGTTGCCTTTTTTTAGCTCCGCCTTGCCCCACTCCGTCTGCGGCAGCCAGCGCACACCCGTCTCCGCTTCCGTCGTGCCGCCCGCCGGGATGACCGACAGCTCCTGCGCGAGCGGAGGCGTGAACAGCCACCCTTCCTGCCCTGCACGCTCGACCGTCGGCATCAGAAAATAGTACGGCAGCTTGCCCAGCCACGTGCCAAACACGCCGCCGAAACCCGCACGCGTTTTCTGGAAACGCAGCACGAAATCGTTCCAGCCCGGCTTCAACGAAATCTGCAGCGTCTGCCGCTCGTCGGGATAGCGTTCCTCGAAAATCGTCGAGCGAAACACCGCCGCGCGGTTCCGCCACAGGATCGTCGGGCAGTGGCACGACACGTCGAACTTGATCTCGCTCTCCCCTTCCGACCACATCCGCGCCCACGTGTACACGAACGCGCCCACCGGCGCCTCCGGGAACTCCGCGTTGAAGTCCACGTGATAACGGCAGTCCTGCGCCCGGCGCACCCCGCGTTTCAGATAAGCGCGATAGATCGGCGGATGCGGCGGATTCTGCCCGCGGTAGCGCCGCATGATCGCATCGAGCGTCTTCTCAACCTGCATGTCCGCGACCGCGAACATGCTCTGGTGGTCTTCAAAATAAAATCCCATGACGCTTCGGTTTGCGGATAAATTAGTTGGCACCCCGCGTCACCGCTTCCCCAGCCGCCCGCAACAACGGGCCGGTTCTGGCGAACCGGCCCGCTGTGAGGCGTAAGCGTCTGGAAAAGCAAAGCGCATCGGGGGTATGCTGCGCAGGCGTTGAAAGAGCCGACACCCCCTCAGCAAACTTTCTCCGGCTCAACCGCCATCGCACTCGGACTGTAAGAACCCCGCCCCAACCGCGCTCGCGCCGCCCGCCCCTCTTCCGATCGCCGCGAACGCCAGCGTGGGCTGCGTCGTCGCCCCCACTGAACCTTTTTTTCGAACCGGTCCTCTCACGGGAGAAAGCCGAGAGAGCACAGAAGATGAGGTCGCGGTCCCATCCTCTGCTCCCCTCTGCGACCTCCTGGACAAATTTTTCATCGCTTTGAACTCCACCGCGCCAGGCTCTTTGTGCCTCTGTCGTTCGCTTCCGATAGCGGATTTGGGGCTGAACCGTCCGACGTTCCGCCGTCCGACGTTCCGCTCCTTGCCCGTTCTCCATTCGTGATCTCTTTTTGCCCGGCGTTCTCGATCATTCCCATTTGTCGGACGCTCCGCTTGCGCTCGCCGCAACTCCTCCTCCCCCGATCGCGTCAACCCGCCTCGTTCCCCCCAAACCCGCCCGTCGCTCATGTCGCCTCTTCGCTCACTCATCATGTCTTCCGCGCTCGTCGTCTCCTCCGCCCTGGCCGCTGCCGCTTCGCCGATTCCTCTCTGGCCCGAAGGCGTCCCCAACGCCAAACCCGAGGTCGGCCCCGAACAGATCGACGCCGGCGGCTGGATCACGCACGTCACCGAGCCCCGCCTCGAATATTTTCCGCCCGCCATCGATCGCCCCAACGGCACCGCCGTCGTCATCTGCCCCGGCGGCGGCTACGGCGGACTCTCCCACCTTCGCGAAGGCGTCCAATACGCCCACTGGCTCAGCACGCTCGGCGTCGCGTCCTTCGTCCTCACCAATCGCATCGGCGATTTCGGCCACCCCGCGCCGCTCCAGGATGTTCTCCGCGCGATCCGGATCGTCCGCTCGCGCGCCGCCGAATTCAAAATCGATCCCGCCCGCCTCGGCGTCATGGGCAGCTCCGCCGGCGGACACCTCGCCGCGACCGCCGCCACACTCTACGACGACCCCGCGGGGAAAACCGGCGCCCCGCTCGACGCCGTCAACGCCCGCCCCGATTTCGTGATCCTGATGTATCCGGTGATAACGCTCGACGACCCTTATGCCCACGTCGGCTCGCGCGAAAACCTGCTCGGTAAAAACCCCTCGCCCGACCTGCTCAAACTCCTCTCGCCCGAGAAACAAGTCACTGCCGCGACGCCCCCCACGCTCCTGATCCACACGCAGGAAGACCAAACCGTTCCCGTCGAGAACAGCATCCTCTTCTATCAAGCGCTCACCCGCGCGCACGTCCCCGCCGAGATGTATCTCTTCGAACGCGGCAGTCACGGCATGGGCATGCGCGACGGCCTCGGCACCGCCTCCGACTGGCCCGCCCGCGCCGCCGAATGGCTCCGCGCCCGCGGCCTCCTCACGCCATCGAAACCAACTCCTTGATCCGCCGCCCCCGCCCGCCCAGGTAGGGACGCCTCTCCGAGGCGTCCGTCACGCCACCTTCGCCCACCCCTCGCCTCGCGGACGGCTCGGAGAGCCATCCCTACCCTCTTTCCCCAATGCACCTCCGCCATCTCCTCGGCCTCCTCGCCCTCGCTCTCCTTCCGGCGCTTCTCGCCCAAACGCCACCTCCCGCCGTCGCGTCTGCTCCCACGGCCTTCGCCACACCCGCCACGCCCACCACACCCGCCACGCCCGCCCCATCGCCCGCGCCGGTCGCACCCGCCGACTCCGCCGCCTTCCGCCGCAACGTTCCCGCGTATCCAACTCCTTATGAGCCCGCGACCGCCGAGCAGATCAAAACCGTCCTCGACCGCGTCCTCGCCTACATCGAGACCGCCGCGCCGGTGAAGATCGTCGACCGCGCCACGCAGCAGCCCGTCACGGATCTCGCCCACCTCCCGCCCCGCGCCGGCCTCGGCCGCACCGATTTTCTCCCCACGAGCTACGAATGGGGCGTCACCTATTCCGGCCTTCTCGCCGCCGGTGCCGCGACCAGCGACCCGCATTACCGCGCCTACGTCGACGACCATTTCACCGCGCTCACCACCCTCGCCGCCCACCTCGCGCAACAGCCTCCGCCCGCCTCCGACGCTCCGCCCCGCGAAGCGTTCGGCGGCCTCCGCAACATGCTTCATCCGATCCAGCTCGACGACTGCGGCGCCATGGCGGCCGCGATGATCAAAGCCGCCCGCGCCGGCCTGCACCCCGACGCCCTCCGCCCCCAGATCGATCGCTACGTCTCCTGGATTCGCGACCGCCAGTTCCGCCTCCCCGACGGCACGCTCGCCCGCAACCGTCCGATGCCCGACACCCTCTGGCTCGACGACCTCTACATGAGCGTCCCCGCCCTCGCGCAGATGGGCGCGCTCACCGGCGACGCGAAGTATTTCGACGACGCCGCGAAACAGATCACGCAGTTCTCCGCGCGCATGTTCGTCCCCGAGAAAAATCTCTACCGCCACGGCTGGGTCCAGGCCATGGACCCGCACCCCGCGTTTTTCTGGGCGCGCGCCAACGGCTGGGCCGTCGTCGCGATGACCGAACTCCTCGAAGTCCTCCCCGAAACTCATCCCGCCCGCGCGTCCATCCTCGCCCAATACAAATCCCACGTCGCCGGCCTCGCCCCGCTGCAGGACAGCACCGGCCTCTGGCATCAACTCCTCGACCGCCCCGACAGCTACCTCGAAACCTCCGCCTCCGCGATGTATGTTTACGCCATCGCGCACGGCATCAACCGCGGCTGGCTCGACGCGAAAGCCTACGGCCCGATGGTCTCCCTCGCCTGGAACGCCGTCGCGCAAAAAGTAAACGCCCAAGGCCAGGTTGAAGGCACGTGCATCGGCACCGGCATGGGCTTCGATCCGATGTTCTATTATTATCGCCCGACCAGCGTGTATGCCGCGCACGGTTACGGCCCCGTCTTCCTCGCCGGCGCCGAGATGATCGCGCTCCACTCCGGCAAAGGCGCCGCCGCCGTCCTCCACGACGGCGGCCTCCACTACGAACGCGCCACCGGGCGGTAGGGCGGATTATCCTTAACCCGCCCTTCCACGCATCTTCGCCTCAACCCTCGCGCGACAACGACAACGCCCTCGCCTCCCGCCAAACCCGTTCCGCCCCGCAGCCGAAGTCCCCTCGATCAAGAGGGGTGCCCGAAGGGCGGGGTGTGTTCAAACGCCGCCATCCCATGAAACTCCACCTCCTGGCCCTCCCCTTCGCGGCAATCTTCTCCTTCATCGCCGCCACGTCTTCCTTCGCCGCCACATCCGCCACCACCACCCCCGCCTCCGCCCGTAGCCCCCTGCGTGAGCAGCGGGACGCGCCCACCACCCCGCCGCCGCGCGTGATGGAAAAACTCTCCCGCGGCCTCGTCGCCGTCCATCAACCCGACGGCAAGGTCTTCCTCTCCTGGCGCCTCCTCGCGACCGACGCCCCCTCCGTCGCCTTCAACGTCTACTGCACCACCGCGCCCCTCCCCGCCAACTCCGCCGCCGAATCGGCCGGCCGCTTCTCCTCCCGCCCTGGCGCCTCCGACACCGCCGCCGGCACGATCAAGCTCAACGCCTCTCCGATCGCCGACGTCACGTTCTTCATCGACGCCACCGCCCATCTCGAGCGCACCACCACCTACACCGTCCGCCCCGTCCTCGACGGCCACGAAGTCCTTCTCCCCCCGGGAGCGCCGCCCTCGGCCGCCACCACCGCCGATCCCTCCCCCGCGCCCGGCGACCCCGACGCCTTCACCCTTCCCGCCAGCGCCCCGCCACTCCCCTACGTTTCCATCCCCCTCCAAACCCCGCCCGGCTACACGCCCGGCGACGCTTCCGTCGGCGACCTCGATGGTGACGGCAACTACGAAATCATTCTCAAACAAGAACAGCACCCCCGCGACAACTCCCAGCCCGGCCTCACCGGCGAGACCCTCCTCCAAGCCTACAAAATCCAACGCCAACCGGCCGCCGCCGCCGAACCCACCACCGGTGAATTCGGCGCGAGCGCGCCAAATTCGCTCCTCTGGACGATCAACCTCGGCAAAAACATCCGCGAGGGCGCGCACTACACGCAGTTCATGGTCTACGACCTCGACGGCGACGGTCGCGCCGAGATCGCCTGCAAAACCGCCGACGGCACCATCGACGGCACCGGCAAACCCATCGGCGACCCCGCCGCCGACTGGCGCGAACCCGCCACCGCCGGCAACCGCGCCGGCCGCATCCTCCGCGGCCCCGAATACCTCACGATCTTCGACGGCCGCACCGGCGCCGCCCTCGCCACCACGAAATATCTCCCCGGCCGTCACCCCGACACCGACAACCCCACCGCCGACCAGCTCAACGCCATCTGGGGCGACGGCTACGGCAACCGTTCCGAACGCTACCTCGCCTGCGTCGCCTACCTCGACGGCGTCCACCCGAGCCTCGTCATGTGCCGCGGCTACTACACGCGCACCGTCCTCGCCGCCTGGGATTGGCGCGACGGCCAGCTCACCTCGCGCTGGGTTTTCGACAGCGATAAATTCGGCCCGCCCGATCGCACGAACCCCTGGCGCGGACAGGGCAACCACAACCTCTCCGTCGCCGACGTCGACGGCGACGGCCGCGACGACATCGTCTACGGCGCGATGGTCATCGGCTCCGACGGCCGCGGCCTCTACTCCACCGGCTGGGGCCACGGCGACGCGCTCCACGTCGGCGATCTCGTCCCCTCGAATCCCGGCCTCGAGATCTGCGACATCCAGGAACGTTTCGACAAAGAAGGCCTCAGCATGCGCGACGCCCGCACCGGCCGCCCGCTCTTCACGATCCCCTCCGTCAAAGCCGACGAATCCGGCGGCGACAAAGGCGAAGGCCCCGGCCGCGGCAATTCCTTCAACATCGACCCGCGCTATCCCGGCGCCGAATCCTGGGCCGCCGGCGCGCAGATGGATGGAATCTACGACGCCACGGGAAAACAAATTCTCGCTCACCGCCCGCGCGGTTTCCCGTGCAACTTCGGCATCCTCTGGGACGGCGACTTCCTCCACGAGCTCCTCGACGGCAACCGCATCGTGAAATGGAATTGGGCCACCGAAACCCTCGACCCGCTCCTCGTCGCCCACGCCTGCGTCTCGAACAACGGCACCAAATCCACGCCCGCGCTCAGTTGTGACCTCTGGGGCGACTGGCGCGAGGAAGTCATCTGGCGTACCCGCGACAACCGCGAACTCCGCATCTACACGAGCACGATTCCCACGCAGCACCGTCTCGTCACGCTGATGCACGACCCGCAATACCGCCTCAGCATCGCCTGGCAAAACGTCGCCTACAACCAACCCCCGCATCCCGGTTTTTACCTCGACGAATCCGCCCCGCCTCCACCCCGCCCAACCATCGCCACCCCATAACGCCCGGTAGGGACGCCTCTCCGAGGCGTCCGCCCCCATCCGCCCCTTCTCCCACAGCTACGACCGCCAACTCATAAAATGTAGGGCAGGGTCTCCCGACCCCGCCGCCCCGCCTCCCGCCGCCCCTTCCGAATCCCCTCTATCAAGAGGGGTGCCCGAAGGGCGGAGTGTGTTCAGTCCAGTCTTGAGCCCATTTTCCCGCGATGAATTTCTCCGCCCGCCTTTTTCCCCATCTCCGTCTTCTCCGCCTTCCCCGCCATCTCCGCCTTCTCTATCTTTCCTTCCTGCTCGCCGTCTTCTCGCTGCCCTTCGCCCTCCGCGCCCAGGAACACACCGACTACGCCTTCGGCGCCGACGTCTCCTTCCTGAAGCAGCTCGAAGACCGCGGCGTGAAGTTCAAATCCGCCGGCGTCGAGCAGCCCGGCCTCCAGATCCTCCGCGACCACGGCTACAACTGGATTCGCCTGCGTCTCTGCGTCGAGCCCGTCACCCACGGCCTCCCCAACGACCTCGCCTACACCCTCGCGTTCGCCAAACAGGCCCGCGCGCTCGGCTTCAAATTTTTCCTCACGTTTCACTACTCGAACGCCTGGGCCGATCCCACCCACGAGCCCATCCCCGCCGCCTGGCGCGATCTCTCGCCCGAGCAACTCGTCGACGCCGTCTTCGCCTACTCGCGCGACGCCATCGCCGCCTTCCGCGACGCCGGCCTCATGCCCGACCTGGTCGGCATCGGCAACGAGGTCAGCAACGGCACGATGTGGCCCGCCGGCAAACTCCCCGAAAATTGGGACACGTTCGCCGCCCTCCTCTACGCCGGCATCAACGGCGTCGACGCCGGCCGCGGCAATTTCCGCCGCCCGAAAATCCTCATCCACGTCGACCACGGCGGCGACCCGTATCTCACGCAGACCTTCTTCGACCGCCTCGACAGCTATGGCATTCCCTACGACGTGATCGGCCTTTCCTTTTACCCGTGGTCGCACGGCACGCTCCTCGATCTCCGCGAAAATCTCCGCTACCTCGCCGAGGAGCGCCATCGCGACGTGATGGTCGTCGAGACCGGTTACTACTACGCGCCCGGCCCGTATTTCAAAACCACTCCGCCGCCCTTCCCCGAAACGCCCGACGGCCAGAAGCAATGGCTCGAAGCCGTCAACGCCGCCGTCCTCGCCACGCCGCACAGTCGCGGCAAGGGCGTTTTCTGGTGGGAGCCCGCCGCCGCCGGCGGCCTCGTGACGCGCGGCTATTTCGACGCCGACCACAACGCCCAACCCGTCCTCGACGCCTTTCTCCCCTTCACCCGCCCCGCGCACCGCGTCGACCAACAGCAACCACCGCGCGTCCCGCCTTCCGCCCTCCGCTTCGGCCCGAAACCCTGAAAATTTTTCCCATGAAACGCCCACCCCTCGCCCTCGTGCTTGTTCTCTCGCGCGCCCTGCTCGCTCTCGCCGCGTTCCTCCCCGCCTTCGCCCCCGCCGCCCGTGGCGCGGGCAACCTGCCCGCGTCCCCCGACGCCCCCGTCATCCCCCTCTACTCCGGCACCGCCCCCGGCTCCGAAAACAAAACGGGCGACGAACAAGTCCGCATCACCGACACCGGCGAACACGTCGTCCACAACATCCACCGCCCCACGCTCACCGTCTATCTCCCGCCGCCCGCCACCGCCACCGGCGCCGCCGTCGTCGTCGTGCCCGGCGGCGGTCACCGCGAACTCTGGATGGACCACGAGGGCTACAACGTCGCCCGCTGGCTCGCCGATCACGGCATCGCTGCCTTCATCCTCAAATACCGCCTCGCCCGCGAAGAAGGCTCCACCTACCGCGTCGAAGTCGAGTCGCTCGCCGACGCCCAGCGTGCCCTTGAACTCGTCCACGCCCGCGCCGCCGAGTGGCACGTCGATCCCGCGCGCGTCGGCATCATCGGCTTCTCCGCCGGCGGTGAACTCGCCGCGCTCGCCGCCGCCCGCTCCACCACCGCCGCCAACCGTCCCGCGTTCCAAGGCCTCCTCTATCCCGGCCACGCCACCGCGATCGTTCCCGAAAAAAACTCCCCGCCCGCGTTCCTCGCCGGCGGCGACGCCGACAACGTCACGCCGCCCGACGCCCTCGCCCAGGTGTATCTGCGTTTCCACTCCGCCGGCGTTCCCGCCGAGTTGCACATCTACACCGGCGCCGGCCACGGCTTCGGCCTGCGCGCCACGAACAAATTTCCCGCCGGCACCTGGCTCGACCGCTTCCGCGACTGGCTCGGCGAACGCGGCTTCCTCGCCACCCCCTGACCCTCGCCGCCCCGCTCCACCCCAAACCCAACATGTCATCTAATAGATGACATTCACCCGGCGGTTCGTCCGCCGCGTTTTCCTCGCTTCACCGCCACTGCATCGCTCGCCGCCTGGTCCCTGAACGACCGTCCCGTTGAACCACAAAGAGCCGGAGGCACAGGGAAGAAAAATCGGAGACCTCCTGGGGAAAATAATTTCACCCGGCACGTGGACTTCCCAAACCGCTCACATTTTTTAAGAAGAAATTTTCTCTGTGCTCTCCGTGCCTTGTGGTTCAATTCCAACCGCGCCCCTTAGGATGAAACTTACCCGTCACCTTCTCTCCTTCGCGCTTCTCCTCGTCGCGCCGCTCAGCCCCGCTCTCCTCGCCGCCGCGCCCGCCACCGACACCGCCGCCGTCGCCGTCGCCAACTTCGACGCCGAGCAGCTCGCTCTCTTCGAACGCAAAGCCGCCCTCGCCAAAAAACTCGGCGCCACGCACGTCCCGATTACCGACGGCCTCCCCACCGCGCAGTGGCAGTTCCAACCCGCCGGCGATCCCTACCCCGCGTGGTTCATCCAGCGCCCCGATTTTTTTAAACTTTTCCCCGCACCCGAAGTGGAGCCGTTCGTCGACCAGGACTACGGTCGCCGCGTCGCGCATCTGCTCGAGGAGCGTTGCAAAATCCTCCGTCGCCTCGGCCTGAAAGCCCACTGGGCCGCGAACATCCCGCAGGTCATGCCCGAGGCATTTTTCGCCGCACATCCCGAACTCCGCGGCCCGCGTGTCGATCAGCCCAACCGCTCGCGCACCGCCCGTTTCTCGATGTGCGTCGACGAACCCGAGACGCTCCGCCTCTACGCCGTCGCGCTGAAAAATCTCCTCGCGCACTGCCCCGAGATCGAGACGTTCAGCTTCCTCACCCAGGACTCCGGCTCCGGCTTTTGCTGGGTGCCCGCCCTCTATCCCGGCCTCAACGGCAACAGCAATTGCCGCGACCGCCCCATGGCCGATCGCATCGCCGGCTTCCTCACCACGCTCAAAACCGCCGCGCACGCCGCTGGCCACGAGATCGAGATCAACCTCAACCCCATCGTGCCGCGCCAATGGATGCTTCCGTCGTTCTCGCCCGAGCAGCTCGACGCCATCGCGCACCAACTTCCCCGCGGCATCGCCGTCCAAGGCCGCGAAGGCCCCGACGGCCGGCCCTTCGCCGGCCTTCGCGCGAGCGACGCCTACGCCCGCGGAGCATTTTATCCCGTCGTCGGACTCACCGTTCCCGATCTTCGCTGGCTGCGCACCGGCCGCACCGTCGCCGCCTCCGCCAGCGATCCCGCCTCGCTCCGCCGCCGCGCCAACGAGCAATCCGAACGCATTCCCGATCCCAACTCCCCTTCCGCCCCATCAGTCCAATCCGTCCCAACAACCCCATCCTCCTCCTCCTCCGCCCCCGCCCCGCGCCGGCTCATCAGCCTCCGCGCCGACGAACCCCAGCTCGAATTCAACGCCCGCCTCATCGCCGCCACCGCGTCCTCCGCCCACGCCAGCGTCCCCGACCGCCTCGCCGCCCTCCGCACCTTCGCCGCCGCCGAGGCCGGTAACGAGCACGCCGATACGCTCCTCGCCGTCTGGCTCCTCCTCGACGACGCCGACCGCCGCCTCGAAGCCCTCGACTTTGGCGACATGCTCCAGTTCGGCCACGTCCTCAACCGCTGGATCAACCGCCCCATGGTCCCGTTCCCCGACAAACTCACACCGCAGGAAAAAAGTTACTACCGCACCTTCCTCTTCCAGGCGAAAGACGATGCGCAGGCCGACAACCTCGTGGATATCCAGGCCATGCGCATGTACGAAGGCTACGGTGCCCGACTTCTTTTTCAGCGCGTGATCGAGACCGTCGTGCCCGACGTCGAAAGCGCCCTGCAAAACATCCGCCAAATCCGCGACGCCTCCCCCGACGCCTCCGCGCACGCCCGCTGGGAAATCTTTTCGCGCCGCCTCGAAGCCGTCCTCTGCCTCCTGCACACCGCCGACCACATGGTCGCGTATCAGGCGCAGCTGGACCGCGTCCTCGCCCTCGACGCCCCCGTCGAACCGAATCCTCCGCTCGGCGCCCAAAGCACCTGGGACCGCACCGACCTCCAGCAACTCGCCCGCGAGGAAATCGACAACACCGTCCGCCTGAAACGCCTCCTCGAGTCCACCCCCGAGCCGCTCCTCGACCTCGCGCCCGTCGCCGCCGAGGAGACGATCATGCGCCTCGGCCCCGATCTTCCCGCCCAGCTCCAGCGCAAGATCGACCTCATGAACGCTCACTGGCTCGACTACGACGCGCTCTTCACCAAGCCGAATCCCTGAGCGCACAGCGTGTCTGCCGCCCAGCGAAGCGAGCCTCCCGTACGCGTTTCCACGCGCCTGGAAAATCCATTATTTAATCCGCTTCCTCCCTCACATTGCAGGCGCGGGCGCGGCGAACGCATTTCATTTTATCCATCCCCAGAGCAGCCTCAACCCGCCGGTAGGGACGGCTCTCCGAGCCGTCCCTCCGCGCTAAATAGTCTCCACCCGCTCCGCCCATGCTCCTTCGCCCCACCGTCTCCGTCGCCCTCGCCGCCGGCGCGTTGGCCCTCGCCTTCGCCCCAACCCTTCGCGCCGCCGAGCCCCTCGCGCTCCGCTACTCGCACCCCGCCGAGCGCTGGACCGAAGCCCTCCCCGTCGGCAACGGCCGCCTCGGCGCGATGGTTTTCGGCACGCTCGCCACCGAGCACCTTCAACTCAACGAAGCCACCCTCTGGTCCGGCGCCCCGCGCGAGTGGAACAACCCCGCCGCCCAGGAAATCCTCCCGCAGGTCCGCGCCGCCCTCTTCGCCGGCGACTTCGTCAAAGCCACCGCGCTCAGCAAAAAAATGCAGGGCCCCTACACCGAGTCCTACCTGCCGCTCGGCGACCTGCACCTCGCCTTCTGGGCCGACGCGTCCAAGGCATCCCACTACACGCGCATCCTCGATCTCGATCGCGCGGTCGCGACCGTGAGCTACCAGCTCGACGGCGCCACGTTCACCCGCGAGGTCTTCAGCAGCTTTCCCGACCAGCTGATCGTCGTTCGCCTCACCTGCGACCAGCCCGGCCAACTCAGCTTCACCGCGTCGGCTGAAAGCCCGCTTCGCTACTCCGCGCAGACCGACGGCAAGGACACGCTCATCCTCCGCGGCCGCGCGCCCGCGCACGTCGACCCGAGTTATCTCCGCTCCGAAAATCCCATCGTCTACGACGACAGCGCCCACCCCGAAGGCACCGCCTTCGAACTCCGCGTCCGCATCCTCGCCGAAGGCGGCCGCACCGAAGCCGGCGGCTCGTCCATCAACATCGAGCACGCCGACGCCGTCACCCTGCTCCTCTCCGCCGGCACGAGTTTCAACGGCCCGCACAAATCTCCCGGTCGCAACGGCCGCGACCCCTCCGCCGCAGCGCTCCGTCCGCTCGCCGCCGCCGCTGCGCACCCCTACGCCGACCTCCTCACCCGCCACCTCGCCGACTACCAAAACCTTTTCCGCCGCGTCATCCTCGACCTCGGCGCCACGCCCACCGCTACCGCCGCGCTCACCACGCCCGAACGCCTCGCGCATTTCTTCCACGGCGAACCCGACCCCGCCCTCTCGGTGCTCCTCTACCAATACGGCCGCTATCTGCTCATCGCCAGCTCGCGCGCCGGCGCCGGCGGCCTGCCCGCGAACCTCCAAGGCATCTGGAACGATTCCATGCGCCCGCCGTGGAGCGCCAACTTCACCCTGAACATCAACACCGAGATGAACTACTGGCCCGCCGAGGTCGCCAACCTCGCCGAATGCCACGAACCGCTCTTCGTTTTCATCGACCAACTCGCCGTCAACGGCGCCAAAACCGCCGCGGTCAACTACGGCGCGCACGGCTGGGTCGCCCACCACAACTCCGATATCTGGGCCGAGACCGCGCCTGTCGGCGATTTCGGCGGCGGCGATCCCATGTGGGCCAACTGGGAGATGAGCGCCGGCTGGCTCTCGCAGCATCTCTGGGAGCACTACGCCTTCGGCCGCGACGAGAAATTTCTCCGCGAGCGCGCCTGGCCCGTCATGAAAAGCGCCGCCGCATTCTGCCTCGACTGGCTCGTCGACGACGGCCACGGCCATCTCGTCACCGCCCCGTCCACCTCGCCGGAAAACGACTTCATCCTTCCCGACGGCCGCCACGCCAGCGTCGCGATCGCCGCCACGATGGACCTCGCCATCATCCGCGATCTTTTTGGCAACTGCCTCGCCGCCGCCCGCGTGCTCCATCTCGAAGACGACTTCACCGCGAAGCTCGTCGCCGCCTCCGCGAAACTTCTCCCCTACCAAATCGGCTCGCGCGGCCAGCTTCAGGAATGGGCGCACGACTATCCGGAGACCGACCCGCACCACCGCCACACCTCGCATCTCTTCGGCGTTTTCCCCGGCCATTCGATCACGCCCGCGACGCCCGAACTTTTCGCCGCCGCGCGCCACTCGCTCGATCTCCGCGGCGACGAAAGCACCGGCTGGGCCCTCGGCTGGCGCATCAACCTCTGGGCGCGCTTCCACGACGGCGACCGCGCCTACGTCTTCGTGCAAAACATCCTCCGCCCCGTCGGCGAAAACACCGGCACGACCTACACCGGTGGCGGTGGCGTCTATCCCAACCTCTTCGACGCCCACCCGCCGTTCCAGATCGACGGCAACTTCGCCTTCACCGCCGGCGTATCCGAAATGCTCGTGCAGAGTCACCTCCCCGCTCCGTCCTCCGATCTCTCAGCTCTGAACTCTTCGCTCTCAGCTTCCACCACCATCGACCTCCTCCCCGCCCTCCCCACCGCGTGGCCCACCGGCTCCGTCAAAGGCCTGCGCGCCCGCGGCGGCTTCGAACTCGATCTCGCGTGGACCGACCGCCAGCTCACCTCCGTCACGCTCCGCTCCACCGTCGGCGGCATCGCGCATCTCCGCTCCGGCAACCGCACCACCGACTTTCCCACCACTGCCGGCCAGGAATATCATCTCGCTCCAGATCTCACTCTCGAGCGTTAGGCGAAATGGCTACGGCGTATAAATAAAACCAGCCCAACCTCCGCCGACACCCTCCAGATTTCCTCTGTCATTCTGAGCGGAGCGAAGAATCCAGAGCGACGTCCGCACTGCACGCACCCGTGGATTCTTCGCTGCGCTGCTGATGAACCGCCCGCTTTGTCATTCTGAACGCAGTGAAGAATCCAGTGCGCGCTTCGTGGCCCGACCCGCGTGCGAAAGTCCAAATGAATTCTTCGCTGCGCTCGGAATGACCGGCATTTGAGAGTTCACCGGCGGATGCCACCCAACGGCTTGGCATCCCTCCTCGAACCGTCCGGCGTCTCCAGCCGGTGCGTTCGAAATTTTTCTCCTTCAGAGTTGATCCCTCCCCATCGCCCCGCCGTCGTGAAAATTCCCCGCGCCTTTCTCTGCGTCCTCGCCTGCGTCTGCGCGCTCGCCGCCAGCGTCTCCGCCGCGCCGATTCGCGTCCTCATCGTCGACGGCTACAGCAATCACGATTGGAAACTCACCACCGCGCTCCTTCGCGGCATCCTCGCGCCCACACAGCTTTTCGACGTCTCCGTTTCCACCGCGCCTCCGACGGCCACGGCGCCCGGTTGGGACGCCTGGCGGCCGCAGTTCCGCGACTACGACGTCGTTGTCCAAACCTGCAACGACCTCAACGGCGGTCCGCGCTGGCCGCGCGAAGTCGAAGCCGCCCTGGAGGATTTCGTCGCGCACGGCGGCGGCCTCTACGTCTGGCACTCCGGCAACAACGCCTTCGCCGGCTGGCCCGCCTACAACCGCATGATCGGACTCGGCTGGCGCAAAAAAGATTTCGGCCCCGCCCTCGCCGTCGCCGACGATGGTTCGATCGTTCGCATTCCCGCCGGCGAAGGCCGCGACACCGGCCATGGCGCGCGCGTCGACACGGTCGTTCACCGCCTCGGCGATCACCCCATTCACGCCGGTCTCCCGCGCGCGTGGAAAACTCCCGACATCGAAGTCTATCACCACGCGCGCGGCCCCGCCGAAAACCTCACCGTTCTTTCCTACGGCTTCGACCCGCAGACCCGGATGAACTGGCCGCTCGAGTGGACCGTCGCCTACGGCGAAGGCCGGGTCTACACTTCGACTTTCGGCCACGTGTGGGCCGGCGACACGCAACCCGAGCGCATGCGTTGCGCCGGGCTCCAGACGATCGTCGTCCGCGCCCTGCAATGGCTCGCGCGCCGCGAGGTCACGTTTCCCATCCCGCCCGATTTCCCCACTGCCGACAAAACCTCCATCCGCCCCGAAATCCCGCTCCTACAGCCGCCCCCAGATTCGAAATAGGTCTGATCCGTCCTATTCTTCCCCTTCGTCCCATCTCCCCGGCCGTCCCTCACCCACCCCATGCCCAACCGCCTCCTCATCACCGGCGCCACCGGCAAAGTCGGCCAGGCCTTCCTCCGCCGCACCTTGGGAAAGTGTAACGCATTGCGTTACACTCCCTCTGAAAAATCCCTCCTCGACGGCTGGGTCTTCCGCGCGCTCTGCCACCAGCGGCCGCTCGACCCCGCGCCCGGCCTCGAGGTTGTCCGCGGCTCGATCAGCGATCGCGCCGTGGTCGCCGCCGCGATGCGCGACGTCACTCATGTGCTCCATCTCGCGACCTGCAAGGAAACGCCCGACGCCATCATCGACGTCGCCGTCAAAGGCATGTTCTGGCTCCTCGAGGAAGCACGCACGAGCCCCACGCTGCGCCAGTTCATCCTCATCGGCGGCGACGCCGCGGTCGGTCATTTTTTTTACCCGCACCCCGCGCCTGTCGCCGAAATTCAACGACACTCCGCCTACCCCGGCTGCTACGCGCTCTCGAAGGTCCTCGAGGAAGTGATGCTCGAGCAATCCGGCATCGCCTACGATCTCAACGGCTGCTGCCTCCGCGCCCCGTGGATCATGGAGAAGGACGATTTCAAAGCGCAGCTCTCCTTCGGGCCCGATGTCTTCGGCGGCCCGCGCTGGTGCGATCTCGTCGGCCCCGAACGCGCCGCCGACTACGTGCGCACCGGCACGATTCCGATCATGCTCGATCCGCACGGCCGCCCCGTGAAACGCAACTTCGTCCACGTCGACGATCTCGTCGGCGCGATCCTCTGTGCCCTCGATCACCCGCATGCCAAACGCGAGACCTTCAACATCTCCATGGATGAACCCGTCGACTACGCCGCGCTCGCCGCCCACCTCGCCCGCACGCGCGGTCTGCCTTCCGTCGCCGTCCCCACGCCCTATCACTCCACCTGGCTCGACAACACCAAAGCCAAATTCCTCCTCGGCTGGCGCCCGGCCTACGACCTCGCGCGCCTCGCCGACGCCGCCTTCGCGTATCAACGTTCCCCCGACGATCCCCGCCACGTCTGGTATCCCGGTTGAACCTCAATTCCCAAAAACCTTCCCGCGAATTTCGCGGATGCTCGCGGATAGTTCCAAACCCTCGAACTCCGATTGGCCATCCGGGTTCCTCCGCGAAATCCGCGGGAAAATTTCGTCTCCCCGCGCCTTCCTGATCTCTCGGCGAATCTCAATCTCCCAAACCTTCCCGCGGATTTCACCGATGCTCGGATAATTCCAAACCCTCGAACTCCGAATTCTCGTCCGCGTCTCTTCGCGAACTCCGCGACAAAATTCCGTTTCCTCATGCTCCGCTTTTTCTTCTCTCTCCTCGCCACGTTTTTCCTCATCTCCTTCGGCTCGGCCGCCGCCCTCGCCAGCGAGCCTTACAACTTCAACCCCGGCTGGCGCCTCCTCGTCGGCGATTCCGCCGGCGCCAGCGCGCCCGCCTTCGATGACTCCGCCTGGCAACCCATCACGCTCCCGCACGCCTGGAACGAGGACGCCGCCTTCCGCGTATCCATCGACCAACTTCCCACCGGCATCGCCTGGTATCGGAAAAAATTCGTCCTCCCCGCGCCCGCCACACCCGCCACCAAAAAAATCTTCCTCGAATTCGAAGGCGCCCGCCAGGCCGCCGAACTCTGGCTCAACGGCAAATACCTCGGCGCCCACGAAAACGGCATCACCGCCTTCGGTTTCGACATCACCGATTTCGTCCAGCCCGCTCCCGCCGAAAACGTCCTCGCTGTCCGCACCGACAACGCCTGGGACTACCGCGAGAAACTTTCCGGCGCCCGTTTCCAGTGGTCCGATAAAAATTTCAACGCGAACTACGGTGGCCTCCCGAAAAACGTCCGGCTCCACGTCACCGATCGCGTCTACCAGACGCTCCCGCTGTACTCGCACCTCGGCACCACCGGCGTCTACGTTTACGCCACCGATTTCGACATCCCCGCGCGCACGGCGACCGTCCACGCCGAATCCGAAATCCGCAACGACGACATCAAGCCGCGCACCTTCCTCTACCGCGTGAGCATCACCCCCGCCGATGTCGGGCGGGGTCTCCGAACCCCGCCGCAAACGCCACCCCTCGCCACCTTCGACGGCGGCACCTACACGCTCGCCCCACGCGAGTCCGTCACCGCCCGCGCCTCCGCCCGCGTCGCCGACCTCCACTTCTGGAGCTGGGGCTACGGCTATCTCTACACCGTCACGACCTCGCTCGTCTCCGCGCCCGCCACCGCCACCTCCTCCGCTCCTTCCCCCACCGCCGCTGTCTTCGACTCCGTCACCACCCACACCGGCTTCCGCAAAACCGAATTCGCGCACGGCCTCGTCACCCTCAACGACCGCGTCCTCCAACTCAAAGGCTACGCCCAGCGCACCTCCAACGAATGGCCCGCCCTCGGCCTCTCCGTCCCGCCGTGGCTCAGCGATTACAGCAACGGCCTCATGGTCGAGAGCGGCGCCAGCCTCGTCCGCTGGATGCACATCACGCCGTGGAAACAGGACGTCGAGTCCTGCGACCGCGTCGGCCTCATGCAGATGATGCCCGCCGGCGATTCCGAAAAAGACGCCCAGGGTCGCCCGTGGGTCGCGCGCACCGAGGTCATGCGCGACGCCATCATCTACAATCGCAACAACCCCAGCATCCTCGTCTACGAGTCCGGCAACAACGGCATCTCCGAAGCCCACATGGCCGAGATGAAAGCCATCCGCGACCGCTTCGATCCGCACGGCGGCCGCGCCATCGGCGCCCGCGACATGCTCGGCAGCCGCGTCGCCGAATACGGCGGCGAGATGCTCTACGTCAACAAAAGCGCCCGCACGCCGTTCTGGCAGAGCGAATACTCCCGCGACGAAGGCCTCCGCAAATACTGGGACGACTTCTCCCCGCCCTTCCACCAAGACGGCGACGGCCCGCTCTACCGCAACGCTCCCGCCCGCGAATACAACCGCAACCAGGATTCGCACGCGATCGAGGACGTCCTCCGCTGGTATGACTTCTGGCGCGAGCGCCCCGGCACCGGCACCCGCGTCAACTCCGGCGGCGTGAACATCATCTTTTCGGATACGAACACCCATTTCCGCGGCGCCGAAAACTACCGCCGCAGCGGCGAGGTCGACGCGATGCGCATCCCGAAGGACGGCTTCTACGCACACCAAGTCATGTGGGACGCGTGGGTCGACATCGAAAAACCGCGCATCCATCTCCTCGGCCACTGGAACTACGCGCCCGGCGTCGTGAAACCCGTCACCGCCGTCTCCACCGCCGACTCCGTCGAACTTTTCCTCAACGGCCGCTCGCTCGGCCGCGGCCGGCAAAGCGCCCGCTTCCTCTTCTCCTTCCCGAACGTCGCCTGGGAACCCGGCACCCTCACCGCCGTCGGCTACGACGCTTCCGGCCAAAAAGTCTGCGAAACCTCGCACGTCACCGCCGGCGCGCCCGCCGCCCTTAAGCTCACCGCCGTCCCACGTCCCACCCCGCTCCTCGCCGACGGCGCCGATGTCGCGCTCCTCCAGATCGAGGTCGTCGACGCGCAGGGCCGCCGCTGTCCGACCGCGCTGGATACCGTCGACTTCGCCCTCGCTGGCCCCGCCGAGTGGCGCGGCGGCCTCGCCCAAGGCCCGGGAAATTTCATCCTCTCGAAAACGCTCCCCGTGGAATGCGGCGTGAACCGCGTGCTCGTTCGCACCACCACCGAGCCGGGCGAAATCGCCGTCACCGCCAAATCCGGCACGCTCGCCCCCGCTCGGCTCGCGTTCACTTCGCAGCCCTTCCCCGTCACCGCCGGTCTCACGCCGCACTTTCCCGCCGGCGATCTTCCTTCGCCGCTCACCCGCGGCCCCACGCCCGCCGGTCCGTCGTTTCATGTTTCCAGCATTTCCATTCCCGTCGCCAGTGTCAGCGCCACCGATGGCAACGACCCCGCCCTCGCCTGCGACGACGACGAGACCACCGCCTGGTCCGGCCGCCAGCCGATCCGCTTCACGCTCGCCCGCCCCGCAAAGCTCGACGAGATCGTCGCGAAATTCGCCGGTTTCCGCGCGCGCAGCTACCCGCTCCGCATCGATGTCGACGGCCATGAAGTCTTCCGCGGCGTCACCCCGCGCAGCCTCGGCTACGTGCATCTCCCGCTCACGCCGGCCCTCGCCGGTCGCGTCGTCACGCTCACGATCCTCGGCGGTGCCGAAGCGCGCGACGCCTTCGGTGCGGTCTCCGAACTCGTCGACCAGAAAAACGCCACCACCGGCGAGGAAAAGGTCGGCGCGGGCGAACTCGGCCTCCTCGAAATCGAATTCCACGCCGCGCCCTCGCCATGAAAGCCACTCCGCTCGCCGCGCTTCGCCTTTTCCGCTCACGGCTCGGTCCCGTCGCCACCGCCACGCCCGCCCAAGCATAGTTTCACGTATTACGTGAAACTAAACGGCGAGCCTTTTCCCGGGATCAGTCCTCAAATTTCCGCGCCTATGTTTTCAAAATCACGTCTCCTCTCCATCGGCTGCGGGTTTCTCGCTCTGCTCGGCGGTTGCCAGTCCGCCGGCGAAAATGCCGGTCCGCATTCCTCCGCCGCCGAAGCCGTGCTCTGGCGTGTCGACGTCCACGGCGCGATCGGCG
>JBEHYR010000083.1:0-21148 GCA_048498075.1 Verrucomicrobiota bacterium
TTTGCCGGCTGGCGCTGTGGCTGTTGCTGGCGCCGCTCGTGCCGGGCGTGATCAACAAGGTGAAGGCGTGGGTGGCGGGGCGGCGGGGGCCGCCGGTGCTGCAGCTTTATTATGATTTGGGAAAATTGTGGCGGAAGGGCGTGGTGTTGAGCACGGCGGTGTCGCCGGGATTCGTGGCGGGGCCGGCGGTGGCGTGGGTGGCGCTCGCGGGGGCGGCGTTGTTGCTGCCGGTCGGATCGATGTGGTCGGAGGTTTTGTTCCGCGGCGATGCGCTGCTGTTCGTCTATCTGCTCGCGCTGGCGCGATTCTGCACGGCGGGCGCGGCGATGGAAACGGGGTCGGCGTTCGAGGGCATGGGCGCGGCGCGCGAGGTGAGTTATGCGGTGCTGGCGGAGGCGGCGATCGTCGCGGCGCTGCTGGCGTTGAGCCGACAGAGCGGGAGCAGCGTGGCGCTGGCGGAGATGCTGGTGCCGTCGGCGGGAGCGGGCGCGGCGTTGCTGGCGGCGGGATTGTTCACGGTGTTGCTCGCGGAGAATTGCCGGGTGCCATTCGACGATCCGAACACACATCTCGAGCTGACGATGGTGCACGAGGCGATGGTGCTCGATCACAGCGGACCGCCGCTGGCGGCGATTTTGCACGGGGCGAGTTTGAAGCTGTTGATTTTTTCGGTGCTGCTGGCGGAGGCGGTGCTGCCGATCGGGAAGTTATCGCCGGTGTGGTCGGTGGGCGCGCTGGCGGCGTCGGTGCTGGCGGTCGCGGTGGGAGTGGGGCTGGTGGAATCGCTGCTGGCGCGATTCGCGTTTCGGCGGGTGCCGTTGCTGCTGACGACGGGATTTTTGCTGTGTTTGTTTGCGCTGATGGCGGCGTGGATCGGGGGCGGGCGGTGAAAAGGGCGAGCAGTTGGAGGGAATTCGCGGACGGCTCGGAGAGCCGTCCCTACCGGCGCTGCCGCGCCCATGGCGGAGGTGCGGCGTGAGTGGGACTTTGAATTTATTGGTGGGGCTCGCGACGGGGTTGAATTTGCTCGCGCTGGCGAGTTCGCGGCTGCCGTCGGTGATTCGCGCGGCGGCGGCGCAGGGGATGATTTTGGGCGTGCTGCCGTTGCTGGCGGAAGCGGAGTTTCACTGGATGGTCGGGCTCGTGGCGGTGGGCACGGTGGCGGTGAAAGGGTTCGTGATTCCGGGGCTGCTGCGGCGGGCGTTGCGAGCGGCGAGCATCGATCGGGAGGTTGAGCCGTTGATCGGATATGTGCCTTCGCTGCTGCTGGGTGCGGGCGCGATGATCGCGGCGGTGGGGCTGGCGGGAGCGTTGCCGCTGCGACCGGAGCACGCGGGCTCGCTGCTGGTGCCGGGGTCGTTCGCAACGATCGTGAGCGGGCTGCTGCTGCTGATCGGGCGGACGAAGGCGATCGTGCAGGTGTGCGGTTATTTGATTTTGGAAAATGGAATTTATCTGTTCGGGCTGCTGTTGATCCAATCGACGCCGCTGGTGGTCGAGGCGGGAATCCTGCTCGATCTGACGGTGGCGGTGTTCGTGATCGGAATCATCGTGGATCGGATCCAGCGGGAGTTCGATTCGCTGGATACGCGGAAGCTGACGGTGCTGAGGGAATGACGATGAAGGACGAAGCATTGCTGATAGGACGAATGGGACCGATGGGACTCAGGGGGTCGGATGATGCGGCGATGGCGACGGGATGCGCGGGAGGTGGGCGGTGAGAGACCTCGCGCTTATCCTCGTGCCGCTGGCGGGAGCGGTGGCGGCGTTCGGGTGGCCGTCGAATCGCACGCGGCCGTGGCTGCTGGTGGCGGTGGGGCTGATCCACGCGGCGCTGGCGATCGCGGTGCTCGTGGATCCGCCGGTGGTCGCGGCGGACGCGTGGTTCGGATGCGACGCGCTGACGAGGGCGGTGCTGCCGATGGTGTCGTTGTTGTTTCTCGTGTGCGCGGTTTATGCGGTGGCGTATCTGCGGCTGCGGGAGGAGCGGGGGAATCGCGTGTTCGTGGCGTCGTTGCTGGCGATTTTGGGCTTCATCAGCCTGGCGCACCAGGCGCGGCATCTCGGTTTGCTGTGGATCGGGGCGGAGTCGGCGACGCTGGCGACGGTGCCGTTGCTGCACTACACGGGGACATCGCGGGCGTTCGAGGCGACGTGGAAATATCTGCTCGTGGGGGGCACGGGGATCGCGTTGTCGCTGTTGGGATCGTTCTGCCTCGGGTATGCGTCGCTGCAGGGCGGAGGCAGCGGCGACCTGACGTTTGCGGGGCTCGTGGCGCAGGGCGCGGGATTGTCGCGGCCGTGGGTGCTGGCGGCGTGGGTGCTGTTGCTGACGGGCTATGGAACGAAGATGGGGCTGGCGCCGATGCACACGTGGAAACCGGATGCGTATGGCGAAGCGCCGGGGATCGTGGGGGCGTTGATGGCGGGCGGAGTGACGACGATGGGGTTCGTGGCGCTGTTGCGGGTGCGGCAGGTGGTCGATGCGGCGGGGGCGGGGGAGGTGACGACGCGGACGTTGCTGGCGATCGGGCTTTTTTCGATCGCGGTCGCGGCGCTGTTTTTGCTGCGCACGCCGGATTTCAAACGGATGCTCGCTTACTCGAGCGTGGAGCACATGGGGATTTTGAGCGTGGGGGCGGCGCTGGGTGGAGCGGGGATGTGGGCGGCGTTGTTTCACGTGTGGTCGAACGGGCTCACGAAAGGCGCGCTGTTTTTGAGCGCGGGAAACATCCGGCGCGCGGCGGGCGGCCGGAAAGTCGACGAAGTGGCGGGGATGACTTTGATCACGCCGGTGTCGGCGCGAATTTTTGTGGTCGGGATGCTGGCAGTGACGGCGCTGCCGCCGTTCGGGCCATTTTTCAGCGAGCTGCGGATTCTGCGGGCCGGATTCGAGGCGGGACGCGGCGGGGCGGTGGCGATTTTTCTCGGGTGTTTGCTGCTGGCGTTTTTTGGGCTGACGCGGCTCGTGTTTTCGATCGTGGACGGACGGCCGCGGGAGGCGGCGCGGAAAACGGGCGGGAAGTTCAAGGAGAATGCGTGGATCATCGGGCCGCCGCTCGTGCTGCTGGCGGCGTCGTTGTGGATCGGTCTCGTGACGCCGGCGGTGTTGCGCGAGGCGTGGACGACGGCGGTGGCAGCGCTGGGGGTGCGGCCATGAGTGCAGCGGCGGAATTTTATTTGCTCGCGAACGGCGCGAGCGTGCCGTGGGCGGACGTGCCGGAGTGGGCGGGCGACGAATTCGTGGCGATGACGGCGGCGCAGATCGAGCGGGGCGGACGATTGTGCGCGTGGTTCGGCGTGCCGGAGGGCGATGCGGTGAGGTTGGTGGCGGTGGTGGCGTTCGATGCGGAGAACACGCTGGCGGTCGGACGAAGCGGGCCGCTGCGCGGGAGTTATCCGGCGCTGACGGTGCGGTGCGCGCAGGCGCATTTGTTCGAACGCGAGGTGTGGGAACAGCACGGGCTCGTGCCGGAGGGGCATCCGTGGCTGAAGCCGGTGCGGCGCGGGGCGATGAAGGCGCCGGCGAATGGAGAATTTTTTCGCGTGGAGGGGCGGGAGGTTCACGAGGTCGCGGTGGGGCCGGTGCATGCGGGCGTGATCGAGCCGGGGCATTTTCGTTTTCAATGCGCGGGCGAGGAAGTGCTGCATCTGGAGATCGCGCTCGGTTATCAGCATCGCGGGATCGAGGAGGCGTGGATCGGCGGGCCGCATCGCGCAACGTGGAGTCAGGCCGAGACGATCGCGGGCGACGCGACGATCGCGCATGCGACGGCTCACGCGCTCGTGGGCGAGGCGCTGGCGGGAGCGGAGGCGCCGTTGCGGGCGCAGTGGCTGCGCGCGATCGCGCTCGAGCTGGAGCGGCTGGCGAATCACACGGGCGACCTGGGCGCGCTGGCGAACGACGTGGCGTTTTTGCCGACGGCGTCGGCATGCGGGAAGATTCGCGGGGATTTTTTGAACCTGACGGCACTCGTCTGCGGAAATCGGTTTGGACGCGGGCTGGTGCGCGCGGGCGGGTGCGGTTGGGATTTGGAAGCGGAGCGCGCGGCGCGGTTGGGCGCGGGGCTGAAAAAGGCGATCGCGGACGTGGAGGAAGCGACGGCGTGGTTGTGGGACGCGGCGTCGGTGCGCGCGCGGTTCGAGGGCGTGGGCGTCGTGAGCGACGAACAGGCGGCGGAGATCGGACTGGTGGGACCGGCGGCGCGAGCGTGCGGGTTGGTGCGCGATGTGCGCTACGATCATCCGGCGGGGTGGCATCGGTTCGCGCAGGCGCCGGTGGCGGTGTGGCCGGGCGGCGATGTTTTGGCGCGGGCGCGCGTGCGCTGGCTCGAGGTGCGGCGGTCGGGAGCGTTCGTTGCGGAGCAACTCGCCGCGGCGCCCGAGGGCACGGTGAGAGAAAAAACGGGCGCGCTGGCGGGCGAGACGCTGGCGGTGGCGCTGGTCGAGGGCTGGCGCGGGGAGACGTGCCACGTGGCGTTGACGGATCGGGCGGGAAAATTCCGGCGCTACAAGATCGTCGATCCGTCGTTTCACAACTGGACGGGAATGGCGCTGGCGCTGCGCGGCCAGGCGATCTCGGATTTTCCGATCTGCAACAAGAGCTTCAATTTGTCGTATTGCGGGTTCGATCTGTGATGCACGCCGATTTTTTTAACCGCGAATGGACGCGAATGGACGCGAATTTTAGGAGCTGAGTCATGTTTGTTTTCGATACCATTGTTCACCGCCTGAAGAACGGCTGCCAGACGATGAGCTACCCGAATGGGGCGGCGCCGGCTTTGCCGGAGCGGCATGGCGGGGCGCTGCGGTTCGAAGCGGCGAAATGTGAGGCGGGATGCGACGCGTGCGCGGCGGTTTGTCCGACGCAGGCGATCGCCCGCGGAGCGGACGGGAAGGCGACGCTGGACCTGGGACGGTGTTTATTTTGCGCGGAGTGCGTGAAGGCGTGTCCGGAAGGCGCCATCACGCAGACGGGGGATTATCGGATGGCGGCGCGGCGGCGGGAGGATCTCGTGCTCGGCGGGCCGGGGCGGGAAGAAGTGCGGCTCGCCGGCGCGCTCGATGAGAAGTTGTTGAAACTGTTCGGACGGTCGTTGCGGCTGCGGCAGGTGAGCGCGGGCGGAAGCGGCGCGGAGGAGGCGGACTTGAACGTGCTCGGGACGATCGGCTGGGATTTGGGACGGTTCGGGATTCAGCTCGTGGCGTCGCCCCGACACGCGGATGGGCTGGTGATCACGGGGCCGGTGTCGCGGAACATGGAACTGGCGCTGAAGAAAACCTATGACGCGGTGGCGGCGCCGAAGCTCGTGATCGCGGTCGGCGCGGAGGCGATTTCGGGCGGCGTGTTCGCGGGCAATCCGGAGGTGCGGAACGGTGTGGAGTCGGTGGTGCCGGTCGATTTGTTTATTCCGGGCTGGCCGCCGCATCCGTTGACGATTCTGGATGGATTGCTGCGGTTGCTCGGGCGGTTGGAGCACGAGCGCAGGAGTTAGGGCGGGCGGCATTTGGCCTTGTGCGCGCCGCGGCGCGGAATCGGTGGCGACGCGAAGTCCCGCCACGCGTGGGGCGGTGATAAGCATGGATGCGTAGGCCGTGCCCCGCCATCGTGCTTGCGGCGGGAAAAGCGGACGCTATCACGGGCCATTCTCGTGGTCCTGCGAAAACAACGGAGCGTTTTGGTGGCGGCTGGATTTTGGCTGGCGGCGACGTTGCTCGCGGCCGAGCCGGTGCCGGACGCGTTGAAGGAAACCGCCGCAAAAGCGGAGACGGGCGAGGCGGACGCGATGGTGACGATGGCCAAGGCCTACGAAAACGGAACGGACGTGCGAAAGAACCTGGTGCTTGCGCTCGCGTGGTATCGGAAGGCGGCGGACAGCGGCGACGCGAGCGCGGCGGGCAAGGTGGGCGAGATGTTCGAGAAGGGGCAGGGCACGAAGCCGGACGCGGCGCTGGCGCTGCGTTATTATTTGCAGGGGAGTTCGGGCGAGGGCGCGGGCGAAGCGATCCAGCGGTTGCTGGCCGCCGATCCGCAGTTGCCGAAAAAACTCGAGGCCGTCGCTCCGACGGAGACGCAGGCGATTCTCGCCAAGGCGGCGAAGGGCGAGGCCGAGGCGAAATATGATTTGGCGCAGTTGTTGTTCGAACAAAACGGCGGGCTGCTGCGTGACGAGACGGCGGGGCTGCGTTGGATGCAGCAATCCGCCGAGCAAGGTTACGCGCCGGCGCAGGCGTGGTTCGGATCGGCTTACGGGAACGGCGACCATCAGCAGAATCGCGCCAATGGGGAACGCTTTTTCCCGGAGGATCAGCCGAAGGCGATCGAGTGGCTGAAAAAAGCCGCCGCGCAGAAGCATCCCGGCGCGTGCTACGATCTGGGCATGCTGTTATCGCACGGCGAAGGCGTGGCGCGGGACTACCCGGAAGCCTACCGGCTGCTCGACGTCGCGACGAAGGGCGAGATCGAGTATGCGGAGAGTTACCGTGACGAGATAGCGGCGGCGCATCCGGAGGCGGTGGGCGGCGCGGCGGGCGCGACGGCACAGCGCGAACTGCAGGAAACACTCCGGAAGGCCAATGCCGGCGACGCGGCGGCCGCCTATGCGCTCTGGGAAAGGATCCAGAACAACCGCACGCCCACGAAAGCGGAAAGCGAGGAGGCGTTCCGCTGGCTGAAGCAGGCGGCGGAGAAGCAGCACGCCGACGCGATGTTCGCGTTGAGCGAATCTTACCGCGAGGGCGTCCTCGTCGAGGCGAATGCCGCCGAGCGGTTGCGGCTGCTTCGCGCCGCGGCGGAAAAGGGCAGCGTGGAGGCGGCGTATCAGTTCGGCCTGATTTTGCGCGACGGCACCGGCCTGGAGAAAAACCAAATCGACGCTTTCAGATGGCTGCACGCCGCGGCGAAAAAGGGAAACAAACCGGCGGCCGAGGCGCGCGACGCGATGCTCAACTACGAGCTTTCGCAGGCCATCATCGCTGCGGCGCCACCGGAAACGCAGGCGCTGCTGAAAAAGGCGAACGGCGAGGACGCGCGCTCGGAATATCAGGTGGGGCTGATGTTCCAGAACGGCGACGGTGGATTGCCGCCCGACATGCTTGAAGCGCGGAATTGGTTGCAGGCCGCGGCGACCGCGGGTCTGGCGGAGGCGGAATACGCGTTCGGCGAATTCATTTCGCAGGGCCGGCTGGAGCGACCGGACTGGGCGACGGCGGTGGGCTGGTATCGCAAGGCCGCGGATCAGGGCCACGCGGATGCGCAGCTCTCGCTCGGGTATTGCTACGCGGCCGGACTCGGCGTCGACAAGGATATCGATCAGGCCGGGTTTTGGTGGCGGAAAGCCGCCGCGCAAGGGAAGGCGGAGGCGACGAAGGCGATCGCCGACGCAAAGAAAGACGGCCACGTCTTCAAAGACGTCGCGGTCGAGGCGATGGACGAGTTTACGGTGCTGGAGCGCAAATACGGCACGGAGGTGCCAGCGGGAATGAAGGGCGAAACGCGGAAAAATTTTCTGCTGCAGGCGGGCACCTTCAATACCACGGCCATTTACGAGATCGCGCTGGCCTACCTGAACGGCAAGCCAGAGGACGGCGTGGCCAAGGATGTCGCAACGGGAGAGATGTGGATGCAGCGGGCGGCGGCTTCGCGTCACCCGAGCGCGCTCGCTTATTTCGAGGACAAGGCGAACGCGGCGCGGACGGCCGAGGCGGCGAAACGGGTGGCGGCGTTCGAGGAGGCTTTCTCGTTTGCGCCGAACCTGCATCGGCGCAAACGCCTCGTCGCGAAGTTTTCGCAGGCGATGTGGATCTCGGACCTGCCCGAGGAAGAAAAACGCGATCTGACGATGCGGTCGATCGGGGCGCGCGCGAAAGAGCGGCCGGCCGAGGCGTTTGACTACGTGAGTGCGATCGCGGGTTTCAAGCTGTCGCCGACGCTATCCGAAAAATACCTCGGCGCCGATCTGGCGGCGCGAATCAAGGCGGCAGCGCAGAAGTATCTGGACGATTTCAACAATCCCAATTCTCCCTCGCAGCAGGAATGGCATTCGCTGCCGGCGGGGCTGACGTCGCGGGCGTCGGCGGGCGATGCCGAGGCGCAATACCAATTGGCGAAGTTTCTTTTCACGGCGCAGTATCATCGCGACGAAGGCGAGGCGATCGAGTGGCTGAGAAAGTCGCTGGCCGGCGGGAATGCGGCCGCGGGCGAGGAGTTGCGACAGATCGGAACGCTCGCGTTGCAGCGGGGCCGGCGGGCGCTCGACACGCGCGATCAGCCCGAGGCGCTGCGGCAGTTTCTGCTCGCGGATGAACTCGGCGTGCATGACGAGACGGAAACCATCGGGTATGCGTTCGAGACCGGCTGGATGGGCGCGTCGGACTACGCGAAGGCGGCGGAGTGGTATCGGCGCGCGGCGGATCAGGGCGACACGCATGGGCTCACGGCGCTGGGCCGGCTCTATGAAGGTGGTTACGGTTTCGCGAAAGACGAAGCGCAGGCGGCGAAACTGTATCGCGAGGCGGGCGAGAAAGGCGACAGCGCCGGCATGACGGGAATCGCGCGGGCGTTGTTGTTCGGGCGGGGCATCGCGAAGGACGAAGCCGAGGCGGTGGTCTGGTTTAAAAAAGCGGCCGAGAAAAAAGTCGCCGTGGCGATTCAGTGGCTGCGGGTGTTGACCGTGAAAGCGTCGCGCGAGGACCGCGCCGAACTCGCGCTGCAAACCGCCGGCTCGACGTTTTACGAGAACGCGGGCGACATCTTCATCGAGCCGGGCGATCTGCTCGACTATGCGATCGCGCTCGGCAGCACGGCGGCGAAGGACATCCGCGCGAAATGGCAGCCGTTGAAGGACTGGTCGGGCGATCAGCCAGACTACAAGGCGGCGCTCGCGGCGGAGGAAAAGAAGAACCGCCAGGAAGCGCTGGCGCTGTTCACGAAAGCGGCGGAAAAGGGCAGCCTGCTCGCGATGCGGAATCTCGGCGCTTACTACAGCGGCGGCATGGAGGGAATTCCGGAGAATCTCGACGAGGCGGAGCGCTGGTTCGCCAAAGGAGGAGAGGGCGGATTGGTGTCGGCGGCGGCGGGCGCGCGCGCGATCCACGGGTTCAAGTTCTTCCGCGCGGGCGACGCGGCGAGGGACGCGGGCAATTGGGCGGAGGCCATCCGGCAGTGGAAGATGGGCGCAGCGATGAGCGACGCTTATTGCCTGCGCGCGATGGGACGCGTTTACGAGGATGGCGTGGACGGATTGGTGTCGGTGGACCTCGTGGCGGCGCGCGGGTTCTACGAGCGCGTGGCGGTTTTTGCGTCCAAGGATGGAGAGGCCGAACTCAAGCGCATCGACGCGCGGGTGGCGGGACGACCGCAATTTCTCCTCGGCCTGCGTGCGCTGGAGGGAAAGAACGCCAGCGAGGCAGTGAAATTATTCGAGCAGGCGATCGCGCTCGGCAACTCGGACGCGATGGAGCAATTGGGGTATTGCTACGAAACGGGCAAGGGCGTGACACCCGACGTGGAGAAGGCCAAGGGTCTCTTCACGCAGGCGAAGAATCTGGGTAACGCGTCGGCGGCGGAGGCGTTGGAGGATATCGAGGCACAAAAGGAGAACGATAAACTCGTCGGATCGTTGAAGCGCGCGCAGTCGCTCGCGAACCAGGTGGACGGCGTGTCCGGCCCTGCGGGCAAAGCGCCGCAGGCCGCCGCCAAGCCGACGACAGCGCCGGATGAATTCGATTCCGTCGACGATGCGGTGGCGGAACTCGGTCGACTGGCGCGCGGGGAAGGGGCCGTGCAAGTGCAGGCGCGCGAAGCGATGGCCGCGCGCGATCGGATCAATGCCTCCGCAGGCCAATCCGGGACGGCGACTCCCGAAAAGATGCTGGCGGAGCTGCGGAAAAAAGCCGAGGCCGGCGATCCGCAGGCGCAGTTGGATTACGCGGAAAAGCTGGCGGCAAGCGACGCTCGCGCGGCAAAGCTCTGGTATAAGAAAGCCATCGATAATCCCCGCGTGACCAAGGAGACCAAGCAGGCGGCGCTCACGGGCTTTACGTTCCTGCCCGCGGACAATCCCGGCCTGGTCATCGTCGCGGACGAAGCCAAAGCCAAGGCGGCGACTCCGGAAAAGCCATTGTCGGAAAGCGAACTGAAAGCGAAGGCAGAGGCCGGCGATGCGCTGGCGCAATACGACTACGGCGAAGTTTTGAAGAAAAAGGGCGACACGGCGGGGGCGTCGCAGTGGTTTCACAAGGCGCTGGAGAATCCGAGCGCGTCCGAAGAGGTGAAGAAGTGGGCGGAGATGGCCACGATGGATGAACGCTTGCGCGCGCAGGCCGACGCCGCGCAACAGGCGAAGGTCCAGGCCGCCACCGCCGAAATGGTGGCGCAGGCGGCCCGGGCGAAGGAGGAAAAGAAAGAGCCCACCGCCGACGATTTTTGGACCCAGGCGCAATTCGCGTTCCTGCTTTCGACCGCCAAGACCACCTCGGAGGGCGACCGGATGAAGCTGGGGGAGGAAGCACAGGAGAAATTGTTCAAGGCCGTCGCGATCGCCGAGACCGGCAGCCCCGAAACGAAATACCGGCTCGGTGGCATGATCATGCAGGGCTCGCTCGGCGTGGAGAAGAATCCCGATCGCGGCCGGCTGCTGATCGTTTCCGCGGCGGAGGGTGGCTTCCTGCCCGCGCAGCTCGACTACGCGCAGGCGATGCTGACGGGTGCCGCCGGATTTCCGAAGGACTCCGCCAAAGGCTCGCAACTGCTCGGCCTCGTAATCGCGCAGGCCGCGGCCGCGCCGGCCAACGTGAAGCATCAGATCGCGATGATCCTGTTCCAGGGCGCATTCGGCGTCGCCGTCGATCGGCCGCGCGCGCTCGCGTTGCTCAATTCCGCCGTGAACGAAGGCTTCCCCGTGTCTCAATTCGAGCTCGGCCGCGCGCTGATGACCGGCCTGCCGCCGGATCTGCCCGCCGACCCGGTGCGCGGTGTGGTTTATCTGAAACGGGTCGCGAATCAGGGCGCGCCGGAAGCGATGGCTTTGCTCGGGCAGGTTTACGAACAAGGCGTGGGCGCGGTGGCGGCGGATCCGGTCGAGGCGCTGGCGTGGTATGAGAAAGCGGAGCAGGCCGGGATGACGCAGGCGAAAGCGGCGGTGGAGCGGCTCAGAGCCAAGGCGCCGGCCAAAAAATAGGCCGCGCGGGGCGCGATCGGCGTTCAGCCGATGACGGACTTGAGGGCTTTGCCGAGTTCGGCGACGCGGTAGGGCTTCGTGAGATAATTACAGAAGCCGAGGTCGATGAAGCGGCGGTGCATGTCCTCGTTGTCGTAACCGGTGCAGACGATGGCGCGAACTTCGGCGTCGAGATCGCGGAGGGCGCGGAAACACTCCTCGCCGCCCATGCCGCCGACGACGGTGATGTCGAGGATCACGGCGTCGTAGGGGCGGCCGATGTTGAGGTAGCGTTGGTAGAGCTGGATCGCTTCTTCGCCGGTCTTCGCGAGGTCGAACTTATAGTCGAGGCTCTGGAGCATGTTGGCCGTGAGCGCGGAGATCTTCGGGTCGTCATCCATGAACAGGATACGGCCGGTGCCGAAGCGGAGCGTGGGGGCGCGGCGGGGCTGAATCTCGACGGGCGCATCGGCGCGCGGCAGGAAAATAGTGAACGCGGTGCCCTCGCCCACGACGGAATTCACGCCGATCTGGCCGCCATGCTTGCGGACGATCGAGAGGACCGTGGCGAGACCGAGGCCGGTGCCGTGTTTTTTCGTGGTGAAAAACGGATCGAAAATCTTCTGGAGATTTTCGGGCGCGATGCCGCTGCCGTTGTCGCGGACTTCAAACTCGACATAAGCGCCCGGCGCGAGCGGCGGAATCTGGTTTTCGGCGAGCGTGGTGTTCGCGGCGCGGAGCTGGAGACGCGCGCGGTGCGGCGGCGCGGGCATGGCCTGGAGGGCGTTGACGACGAGGTTCTGGAAGACCTGGAGAATTTGCGCGCGATCGACGCGCACGGGCTCCGCATCGGCGGGCACGTCGACGGTGATCGCGGCGTCGGAGCCGGCGGCGGCGATCTTGATCGAGTCGTCGAGAATCTCCTTCGCGGCGATGACGGACTGCGTGCCGGAGCCGCCTTTCGCGAACATGAGCAGCTGACGCGTGAGGCCTTTGGCGGTGAGGCAGGCTTTCTCGCTGTCGTCGAGGGCGGAGGAGTCGCGGTTGTCTTTTGCGAGGGAGATGCCGCCGAGGATCGTGGCGAGGAGGTTGTTGAAATCGTGGGCGATGCCGCCGGCGAGGAGGCCGAGGGATTCGAAGCGGTTGGCTTTGACGAGCTCTTCGGGAGTGAGGCTCATCTCGGCGGGATCGCGGAAAATAATGGCGACGCCGCGGGGGTTGCCCTCGGCGTCGAGGGAGGCGCGCGCGGTCCAGGCGATGGGGCGGGCGATGGCGGCGGAGGGATGGGACGAAGGGGACGCAGAGGACGGAGAGGACGAATCGGCGGGGAGGAGGGCGTCGTCGTTGAAGAGAGGGAGCGGCTGGTCGGCGGAGAGGGCGCGATCGCACGGGTCGTCGGCGGGGCGGCCCGTATCGCGATTCACGAGACGGAAGATTTCGGCGATGGGCTGGCCGGCGATCTCGTCGGCGGGGCGGGCGAGGAGGCGGACGGCGGCGGGATTGGCGTGAAGAATTTTGCCGGTGGCATCGGTGAGGAGCACGCCCTCGGCGAGGGCGGCGAAGGCGTCTTGCGCGAGGGCGTCGGCGGCGGGATCGGAGGCGGGGCGCAGGCCGGGTGCGGCACAGATGAAGCCGACGACGCGGGCGAGATCGCGTTTGCGCGTGAGCGTGCGGTGAGCGGCGAAAATCACGGGAACGGGGCGGCCGTCCTTGCCGATGAGCTGCTCGGGTTCGACGAAGGTGTGCTGGCCGGGAGCGCGGAGGAGGAGCCAGGTTTCGACGCCGCCGGGGAGTTCGTCGGGCGGAAGCGCGGCGGCGAAAGTGGCGAGTTCCGGCGGAAGCTCGTCGTCGCGGTAGCCGAGGATTTTTTTCCAGGCGGGAGAAAACCAAAATGTCCGGTTGGCGAAATCGAGGTCGAACGCGCCGAGCGGGCCGGCGCCGGCGAGCGTGGCGAGGCGCTCGTCGTTCACGAGGGCGGTTTCCTCGAACTCCTTGCGTTCGGAGATGTCGAGGTCGAGGCCGACGACGCGTTCGAGTTCGCCGGTGGGGCTGAGCAGCTGGACGCCGACGCACTGGACCCAGACCCAGTGGCCGAGGCGGTGGCGCATGCGGAACTCGACGTTGAAGGGGCGGGCGCCGACGGTGTGCTTTTTTCCGATACGGTCGGGCGCGGCGGCGGAATCGTCGGGGTGGATGAGCTCGCGCCAGGTCGCGAGGGTGTCGGGCAACTCGGCGTCGACGTAGCCGAGCATTTTTTTCCACGAAGGCGAATAGGCGACGCGGCCGGTTTTGAGATCGAGATCGAAAAGGCCGGCGACGCCGTGGTCGGCGAAAAGCTTGAGGTGGCTGAGGCTTTCTGCGGACGGGCCAGGCGGCGCGGCGGGAAGCTGGATGGTGGCGAGGTAGGCGACGGAGGAGGTTTTCTCGAGGTGAACGCGGACCTGGCGGGGCGCGCCCTCGCGCGGTTGGGCGGTGAGCGCGGTCACGCGGTCGAGCGTCGCTTGGAGGACCACGTCCCACTGCGCGTCGAGCCAGTCAGGCTCGTCGGAAACGACCTCGAAGGCGAAGAGCGAGCAGAACGGTTCACCGTCGAGTTCGTGGTCGGCGGCCTGCCAGAGCTGGCGGGCGGCGCGGCTCGCGTGGGTGACGCGGCCGGCGGCATCGAGCAGAAAAATAGCGGCGAGATCCGCAGGGGCGGCGCGGGCAGCGGCGGTGGACGATGACGACGGCTCGCTCAAGAGGCAAAATTCGCTGGCGTGGGCAGCAGGCTGCGTGGAGCGGGTTCGTCGAGCCAGCGGCGGACACGGCCGGCGAGGAAATCGATGTAGGGCGGCTGGTCGTTGAGGCAGGGAATTTGTTGAAAATTCACGCCGCCGGCGCCCACGAAGATATCGCGGCCCTCGCCACGGATTTCCTCGAGGGTCTCGAGGCAGTCGGCGGTGAAGGCGGCGCAGATGACGAGGAGGTTTTTCTTTCCGGCTTTCGGCAGTTCAGCGAGGACGTGGTCGGTGAAGGGCGTGAGCCACGGTTCGCCGGCGAGGCGGGATTGGAAGGAGACGGAGAACTTTTCCGCCGGGATGCCGGCGCGGGCGACGAGGGCGCGCGTCGTGGCGAGGACCTGCGCACGATAGCAGGTGGCGTGCAGCGGCGAGCAGGTCGCGCAGCAGTCGGCGACGGTGAGGCAGTGGGCCTTCGAGGAGTCGGCCTTGCGGAGGTGGCGCTCGGGAATGCCGTGGTAGCTGAAGAGCAGATGGTCGTGGGGCTGGGCCAGATACGGCGCGGAGACCCGATGGAGCGCCTCGATGTAGTCGGGGTCGGCGTAGAACGGCTGCACACAGCTCACGCGGAGGGCGGGAGACTGGCGCGCGGCTTCGGCGTAAACTTTCACGACGACCGTCTCCCACGAGGACATGGCGTAGTGGGGGTATTGCGGGAAGAGGAGCACCTCGGTGACGCCGTCGGCGATCATTTGGGCGAGGACGGAAGCGATCGACGGCTGGCCGTAGCGCATCGCCAGATACACGGGGGTGTCGGCGCCGAGGGTGGCGGCGAGTTTTTCGCGGACGCTTTCGGAGGTGAGGATCAGGGGCGAGCCGCGGTCGGTCCAGACCTGCTGGTAGGCGTGCGCGGATTTTTTCGGGCGGGTGCGGAGGATGATGCCTTCGAGGAGGAGCCAGCGCGCGGGAGCGGGGAGATCGAGGACGCGTTCGTCGCCGAGGAATTCGCGCAGGTAGCGACGGACATCGGCGACGGACGTGGAGGCGGGCGAGCCGAGGTTGACGAGGAGAATTGCGCGTTTGGCCATGTGGGGGAAATTCGTCGGGGGAACGAATCGAATGTCAAACGAGGTTCTTCGGGTGGATACCGGAGCGGCGAAAGAGCCTGCGCAATGGCTTGGCAAGCGAGGTCGCACAATTAATGTCGCCGGCGCCGATAAAAGTCGGATCGCTGAAAACAGTCCGACGAATCACGGCCGTTATCGCATGGATCGTCTTTCCCTCCTGCTTCCACGCGCCTCGCCTCAGCGGCGGGGAGGCTTGTGGCTGGCGGGAGGGTGGGCGCTGACGCCGAGCGTGGCGCTGGCGGCGACCGGAGCGGGCGGCGGACTTGGGGCGGGGAGCTGGGTGGCCGTGGGGCTGGTGGTGGCGGGCGGCACGGCGGCGTGGTTCGCGGGCCGGCGGGATGGCCGGCAACTGGCGCAGAAAGCGGGGCACTTGTCCTCGTTGCTCGAATTCGCGGATTGTTTGTTGTGGCAGGGCACGGTGACGCTGGACGGCGCGAGCTGGGCCTGGGAGTTCAAGGTGCAGCCGACGGGGCTGGCGCGGAGGATTTTCGCCGGCGCGAAGCCGCCGGAAATCGGCGGACTGTGGAGGCAGTTTAATTTGGTGGAGCAGGCGGAGATGAACCGGCGGTGCCGCGAAGCGTTGGAAAACAACCGCCCCGGCTACGAGCAGGAGTTTCATTTCGTCAAAGACGGGAAGACGACGTGGCTGCGCGAGAGCGTGTCGATCACGCGACTGGGGCCGAATCGCTTCTCGCTGGTGGGATTGGTGACGGATATCACGCAGCAGCGGGAATTGGAAATGGCGCGGCGGGCGACGGAGGAGAGGCTGCGGCAGCTGCTGTCGCGCGCGGACTGCCTGCTGTGGCAGGCGCGCGTCTCCCAGCTGGAGAACGGCGGAACCCACTGGGAGTGGTTCATTCCGGATTCGGAACTTTTCCGGCGCGTCGGGGGCACGCGCGATCCGGCGCCGCGCATGCCGTGGGCGACGACGCTGGTGCCGGAGTTCGACGAAATCAACGGGCGGGCGGCGGCGGCCTTGAAGGGCGGGCTGCCGGGCTACGAGCAGGAATTCCGCGTCGTGCTGCACAACACGGTGCTTTGGCTGCACGAGCAGGTTTCGATCGAAACCATCGCGCCGGGCGAGTGGCGGCTGGAAGGCGTGATCGTCGACATCACGGCGCAACGGGAGGCGGAGGAATCGAAACGCGCGAGCGAGGAGCAACTGCAGCGAGTGATGCAGACGGCGGATTTCATGCTGTGGCATGCGCGGGTTTTCCGGACGGCGACGGGAGATCTGCGCTGGGTGCTCAACGTGCCGGGCTCGACGCTTTACCGGCGGGTGTTCGGCGTGGAGCCGACGGAACCGGAGCTGATGCATTGGGAGGAGGTGGTGAGCCGGGAGACGTTCGAGGCCATGGTACAGTGCGCGAACGGAGCGCTGGAGCACGGCGAGGCGGGTTACGAGCAGGAGGTGGAGGCGCGGCGCGGCGGCGAAGTTTTCTGGCTGCACGAGCAGGCGACGGTGCGGCAGCTGGCGGCGGGGGAATGGCAGGTCGTCGGGATCGTAACCGACGTGACGACGCGCCATCTGGCGGAGGAGGCGCGGCAGGGCAGCGAGCGCGCGCTGCGCGAAATCCTGGAGCGGGCGAACTGTTTGCTCTGGCGGGCGACGGTGATGCGGCGCGGCGACGACGTGGAGTGGACGACGTTCGATCTGCCGGCGTCGCGGCTGTTCCGGGAACTCCGCGGGGGCCGTCCCTCGGGCGAAGCGGACCGGCTGTGGGATTATGCGGACGTGCCGGAGTTGGTGGAGATGAACGCGCGCAGTGCGCAAGCGATGTTGTCGGGGGCGCCCGAATACGAGCAGGAGTTTCGGGCAACGGTCGGGGGCAAGGTATTCTGGTTGCACGAGCAGGTGACGATCGCAGCGATCGGCCAGCAAGGCTGGCGGCTCGTGGGGGTGATCACGGATGTGACGCAGCGTCACGAGGCCGTCGAGGCGCAGCGCAAGAGCGAGGTGCGGCTCCAGGAATTGCTGGAGCGGGCGGATTGCCTGATCTGGCACGGGCGGGTGACGCGGCGCGGGGACGGTGCGATCGACTGGAACCTCTGGGTGCCGCGCTCGCGGCTGCACCGGCGGATTTTCGGGTGCGATCCGACGCCGGGGCCATTGCAGTGGCCGGAACTCGGCGTGCCGGAGCTGCCGGAGATGACCGACCGGGCCCGGAATGCGCTGACGAGCGGAGCGCCGGGCTACGAGCAGGTTTTCCATATCCCGAAACCCGAGGGCGACATCTGGGTGACGGAGCAGGTGACGATCGCGCCGACGGGCCCGGACGAGTGGGAATGCATGGGCGTAATCACCGACATCACGGCGCGGCGTGAAGCGGAGCGGGCGCGGCGGGAGACGGAGGCGCAGCTGCAGCAGATTCTGGAACTGGCCGATTGCATGGTGTGGGAGGCGACGGTGGTCGAGCGCGCCACGGGCGAGCTGGACTGGTCGCTCTACACGCCGCGATCGATGCTGTACCGGCGGTTGTTTGGCGACGACGAGCAGAAGGCCACGCTCAGCTGGCGGAAGCTGGACGTGCCGGAGATCGTGGAGATCGAGCAGCGTTCGCGCGAGGCGGTGCGCGGTCGCGCGCCGGGCTACGAGCAGGAGTTTCGCGTGGTGCAACTGCAGCGGGTGGTCTGGCTGCGGGAGGTGGTGACGATCTCGCCGATCGCGCCGGACAAATTTCGGCTGGTCGGCGTCATCACGGATATCACGGCGCAACGTGAGGCGCAGGAGGCGCATCGCGCCAGTCTCGCGCAGGTGGAGCAGATGCTCGGGGGGGCGGAGTGCATGCTGTGGCAGGCGCGGGTTTTCGAAGTGGCGCCGGGCCGGTTGAGGTGGGTGATGTTCATCCCGCGCTCGCGGCTTTATCGCGAACTGTTCGGCCGCGATCCGGGAGTGCCGCCGACGATCGTCTGGCCGGAAGTCCTCGAGGCGGCGACGGAGCAGGAGATCAACGCGCGGGCGGCGGCGGCGATCTTCAGTGGAGAGTCGTCCTACGAGCAGGAGTTTCGAGCGCAGCGGGGCGAGCGGGTCTTCTGGTTGCATGAACGCGCCTCAATCACGCTGGTGGGCACGGGCGAGTGGAAGGTCGTGGGGGTGATGACGGATTTGACGGCGCGGCGGGAAGCGGAGCAGTCGCTGCGCGGCTCGGAGCTGCGCTACCGGACGCTTTATCAACACACGCCGATTCCGATCGTGGAGGCGGATTTCGCCGAGGTGGACCGGTGGCTGACCACCGCGCGCGCGCAGGGCATCACGGATTTGGCGGCGTGGCTCGATCTGGAGCCGAAGCGATTGGTGCACGGTGCATCGCTCGTGCGGATCATCGATTGCAACGCCGCCGCGATGGCGATGCTGCGCGCGCGATCGAAGGCGGATTTCCGGCGCCGGCGCGGGGTGCTGGCGTCCCGGGACTCGATGGGCGTGGTGCGCGACATCATGCTGGCGATCTGGCGCGGGGGCAACCGGCTGGAGGCGGAGATCGACATGTACGACTTCGAGGGCCAGGCGCACCGGGTGAGTTTGCGGTGGTGGATGGAGCGCGGCGGGGAAACGGGCGAACACCGGCCGTCCGTGATCGCGTTGGTGGATCTAAGCGATTTGAAGCGCGCGGAGGCGGCGCTGGCGTCGGAGAAGGAGCGGCTGGCGGTGACGCTCCGCGCGATGGCGGAAGGGGTGATCATGACCGACGTGCAGGGCAACGTGCAGTTCATGAACGAGGCGGCGGCGCTGTTTACGGGGCACGAAGCGCAGGAATCGATCGGGCTGCCGGTGGGTGAAATTTGCCTGTTTGAAAACGACCGCACGGGTGAGCGCGTGGAGGTGCCGGTGGCGCGCGTGGCGCAGGGCGATGTCGTCGTCGACCTGCCGAGCCGCACGCGGATGTCGGGTCGCGGCGGCGTGAGCCGGCTCGTGGAGGGCTGTTGTGCGCCGATCCACTCGGCGGCGAGCGCGGTGATCGGCACCGTGCTGGTGTTTCGCGATGTGACGGAACACGAGCGCCTGGAGCAGGAGCTGGTGCGGGCGACGAAGCTCGAATCCGTCGGCATCCTCGCGGGCGGGATCGCGCACGATTTCAACAACATCCTCACGGCGGTGATGGGCAATGTGGCCCTCGCGGCGCTGGACGTCGCGGCGGATTCGGAGGCGGGGCGCTGCCTGGCGGAAGCGGAGAAGGCGACTTTGCGGGCGCGCGACCTGACGCAGCAGTTGCTCACGTTCGCGAAGGGCGGCGAGCCGGTGCGGACGGCGGTGCGGCTCGACGCGGTGGTGCGGGAGATCGCGACGTTCACGCTCCACGGCTCGAAGGTGAAGGCGCAGTTCGAGGTGCCCGACGACCTGTGGGCGGCGGATGCGGACAAAGGCCAGATCGGGCGCGTGGTGCAGAATCTGGTGTTGAACGCGGTGCAGGCGATGCCCGACGGCGGCACGGTGCGGATCGCGCTGGGCAACGAGCACGCCGATGGGCTCGCCCGGCTATCGCTCGCGCCCGGGGACTACGTGAAAATCGAGATTTCGGATACGGGCATCGGGATCAAGCCGGAGCATTTGCCGCGGATATTCGATCCGTATTTCACGACGAAGCAGATGGGCAGCGGACTCGGGCTCGCGGCGGTTTACTCGATCGTGAAGAAGCATCGCGGCACGATCGACGTGGAATCGCTGCTGGGATTGGGCACGACGTTTCGGATCTGGCTGCCGGCATCGCATGAACCGACGAACGGCTCGGGTGGCGTCGTGCGGCAGCCGCAGACGCTGTCGTTGAAAGGGCGGGTGCTCTTCATGGACGACGAGGAGGCGATCCGGCAGATGGCGACGTTTTTGCTGCGCCGTTTCGGCTTCGAAGTGGAGTGCGCGGTGGACGGCGCGGAGGCGGTGGAGAAGTTCCGCGCGGCGCAGGGCGAGCGGCGGCCGTTTGCGTTGGTGATCATGGATCTCACGGTGCCCGGAGGGATGGGAGGCAAGGAGGCGATCTCGCGGCTCCGTGAGCTCGACCCGAAGGTGAAGGCGATCGTGTCGAGCGGCTATTCGAGCGATCCGGTGCTGGCGAATTATCGGGAGCACGGTTTCTGCGGCGTGGCGACGAAGCCCTATGAAGTGAGCGATCTGGCGCGGGTGCTGCGCGATGCGCTGGCGGGGTGAGCGACGGCGGGAGCGTGAGTGGGAGAAAAGCTGCGCCGGTAAAGCAGCCAACGAGGAGCCGCCTGCGCGCCAGGGATCGCGAAGTCGCGGCGGCTGCGACGCGATTGATCGGCCCGCATGAGCGCCACGTGGCCAGCTGGCAGAGCGGTGGAATCTCGATCGATGTTCATGCGCAGGAATTAAGCAGTCCTATGTGTGGCGAGCAGGGGATGAGGGGATGTGATGGCACGAGCGGAGGTTGTGACGGCAGTCCTGAGCGGCGACACATTCACGCTGGATGGAACCTTCGGGTTGATACCAATCGCCCCCATGCGATTACACCAAGGTCGCCAAGATCGCGAAGGAAGTACCGAACTCGCCGGCTTTTGGGCGTTGACGATCTGGTCGAAACCAACCCGGTGCCACGCCGAGGAAGGCAAGGATTCTGGCTGTAGCGGAAAGCGTGAGCTTTTCGTGGTCGCCGCCAAACGAAACGCTCACGCGTTCCGCTACGAGCGGCCGATCCGTCTTTCTCGCCGCACGCGCGGGTCGCCGTCCTGCTCCTCCGCTCTTTCAGAGGTAGAAGCATTGGACGATTGGCATGACCCGGGCCGACGCTGAACGCGGCGAATTTTTAGGCGGTGCCGGAACCTTCCGGCCTGGGCGGCGATCGCCGGGCTGGGGGTGCTGGGCGTGGCGGCTGGGCGGCGGGAACGCGCCGCGACGGCGCGCGGCTGAGCGTCGTCAGCGTTTGAAGACTTCGGCCCTGGCGATCGTGAGTTCGGGGAGCAGCGGCGGAGAATCAAAAACGACTCGGGCGCGGCGTGAAGCCGCGACCGGCACCGCGCCCGCCGCGGAAGCCGCAGGCGCGACGTTGGAGCCCATCCGAATATTCGGTGAACGATGTAGCGGCGGTCCATGACCGCCGGATTCGAGGAGAATCGTGGTAGTCCGCCGTGTAGATCGGGATGTCCTTGCCGGTAAGCGGGTTGGTCGCGAACGCACCCAAGAAAATGCCGGTTTTTT
>JBEHYR010000084.1:0-20802 GCA_048498075.1 Verrucomicrobiota bacterium
TCCGTCCGCTTCGACTCATCGCTCTTTCCGCCACTAACCGAGCCGCTAGCGACAACGCCCTGGCGCCCTTCGCTCTGACGGATGCCGACTTGGCCAATGCCACCGTCCATCGGCGCTTCCACGCGGTCAAAAAGCCCACGCTCCACTCCATCGCCGACGAGAAAAAGGAACTCGCCGCCAAGCTCGTCGAACTCGCCCTCGTCCGCCGTCATTCCGGACGTGCCGTGCTCATCTTCGCCCGCAGTGTTGAGGTTGTTCATCAGGTCGCCGCTGAATTGGAAAAAGCAAAACTCCCCGTCAAGCCCGTCACTCTCACCGGCACGCTTCGCGGCTGGGAGCGCGATCGACTGATCGAAAATCCCGCCTTCCAGCGCTTCCTCCCGTCCGGCAATCGTGTCCCGATTTCTGCGCCCATCCCGACCGGGACCGTCTATCTCGTCGCCACGAGTGCCGGCGAAGTCGGTGTCAACCTCTCCGCCGACGACCTCATCTGCGACCTCTCCACTTTCGAAAGCATGGCCCAGCGCCTCGGCCGCGTGAACCGCTTCGGCGAAATAGCCGACAGCACCATCGGCATCGTGCATCCTCACGCTTTCGACTACGAAAGCTCGCCGGATAAACAGCAGGGAAAAGATCGCGTCGAAATCGCGCGAGAGTGCACCCTCGCGTTGTTCCAGCAGCTCGAGAAAAAGGGCGACGCTTCTCCTTCCGCCCTCTGTGCACTCGACCCGGTCGCACGCGACGCTGCGTTTAGCCCCGAACCCGCTATCTTGCCCGCGACCGACATTCTTTTTGACGCGTGGTCGCTCACCACCATCCGAGACCGCTTGCCAGGCCGTCCGCCGGTCGAACCTTATCTTCACGGCGTAGCCGAGTGGGAGCCACCGCAAACCCAGGTCGCGTGGCGCACCGAAGTCGAGGTCATCGCCGATCTCGACGGCGCCGCGTCACTCCAGGACCTCTACCCGCCCGAAGAACTTCTCGCCGACTATCCTCTGCGCTCCCACGAACTCTTGCGCGACCGATCCTCCCGCGTCTTCGAGCAGCTGAAAAAACTCGCCGCTCATCCTCACGCCGCTGCGCTCTCTGTTTGGTTGGTCGAGCAGGACGGCCACGTTACCGTCCTGAAACTCGCCGAGTTCCTCGACCAACGGGACGCGGAGGAATCCCTTGACCATCGCACGCTCCTCCTTCCCCCATCCGCCGGTGGACTGCGCGCCGATGGCTCACTCGATGGCGAAGCGCCGCCGTCCCTCCCGGTTGAGAAAGATATCGCGGACCTGATACCCCCCGATTCCCCGCGCCTTCGGCAACGCCTCCGGTCCGACGGCCCCGCCTCCAGCGTAAAAGTGCCCGACGGTTTTCGCCTCATCCGTCCGCCCATCGACACACGCCCCTTCTCCGAATCATCCGACGACGATGCCACCACTGCCAATGAGAGCGAACCGGACAGCGCACCTCGTGTCGGCCGCTTCTGGTATTGGTTCGAATCAGCCCAAGCGCTCGACGGTGCGAATCTACACTACGCACAAGCGTCCGTTCTCCTCAGTGTTCATACCAGAGACGTAGAAACCCTCGCCCGCTCCATCGCCGAAAAACTTCGCCTCCCTCCTGACCTGATCCAAGCAGTAACGCTCGCCGCTCGCTTTCACGATGCCGGCAAGAATCGCCCCGGCTGGCAAAAGGGCATCGGCAACCTGACGCCGGCGATCCCCCTCGCCAAGGCCGGCCGCCGCCTTCGCCCTCGCGAGACGGGCGATCGTTACCGCCACGAATTTGGCTCGCTCCTCGACGTCACCACGCACGCCGATTTCCTCTCCCTGCCCACCGAGTTGCAGGATTTTGCTCTCCACCTGATCGCCGCCCACCACGGTCGTGCTCGTCCACATTTCCCCGCCGAAGAAGCCGCCGACCCGGCGGCCACGCTCGCCAGTGTGCAAGCGCTCGCTGGCGAAGTCCCGCTTCGCTTCGTCCGGCTGCAACGCCGTTTCGGCCGCTGGGGTCTCGCCTATCTTGAGTCGATTCTCCGCGCCGCCGACTACGCCGCCAGCGCCCAACCTTCGTCGACCCTGGAGGATTCGAAATGAGTCACACCGATTCATCAGGCGGCTTCCGCATTCGCGTAGATGTCACCAACCCCGGCCAGTTCTTCGCCTGCTGCGGATTGCTGGAGCTGATTGAAAAGATTGCTCCGGGTGTCGAAAGCGTTTTCGAAGGAAACCACTTCCGCGTTTTTTCGGGCGTTTCTCTGCGCGACACTCTGGAAACGCTCAGATCTGTTCAGCTCGGCGGAAGCGAATCCGAGAATCGCGAAGAGAAAGACGAATCGACTACTCAAACCGGGGAAGCAATAGATGAATCAAGTTTAGGCGATGCACCAATAGAAATCCTCGCGCCCGTCTCGCTTCGACTTGATTGGTGGAATGGGAATGCCCTCAAGACTTGGGCCGGTTCGATGCAACCGAGGGCTATATTTCTTGCGATGTGTGGCGCGGTCGACCCCAACGCTATTGATCCGTTCGACCAGAGGACAGTGGTTTATAATCCTGCTCCTGCGCAGACAGCCATTAGCGACGGGAAAGAAAAACTAAAGAAACGCGAGCCATTCTATTTCGATGCGCGCCGCACTCCAAGTTCCAGCGACCTGGACATCGGCTTCTCTACGAATCGCCTCAAGATGGAGACCTTAGCGTATCCTGCGGTCGAGGCGCTTTGCTTCATTGGGCTACAGAGGTCACGACCTTCGCTAGCGGGAAAGAGATTCACCTACCACACGTGGCATCGTTCGCTTCCAGCCATTCTTTCTTCAGCAGCGTGCTCAGGCGGATATCCAGAGGCAGCAACGCCCTTCGAGTTCCTCCTGCACTATCGAACAAAATACATGAAGGCATTCCTTTCGGCTAAACCCATCAGATCAGAGTACAACATCAAATGAACGCAATCACCCAGTTCGACCATTACCTCTCCGACGACGGCCCCGCCGCCCTCGTCGTACGCGAATACCTTACACCTGTTGAAGGCAAAAACGGCGTGCTTTTTCCTGCCACTTACGCAGCTACACAGGATGGAAGCTTTCCCGGTGGCTACAATATCGACGGCGACCCCAACGGGGAGAACGTAGCGCTCGTCGACAGCGTCGGCTCTCAGGCCAACCGCATCGAACCGATCTTCGCAGAGCCAAACTACGCCAAGCTTGTTCCCCAAGTCATCATCACCGCAGGCTCTAAACCCGTCAGTCTCCTTCAAGCCGGGCATCGCGCGGGCGACGCCATTGTGCGTGCCTCCGCGCTCCAGCAAGAGCTTCAAGATGCCTTCCGCGCACTCCTCGATGGGGACGCCACCGCGCTCGCCAAACTCGCTCCGACCTCTCTCGTTTTCGGGGTTTGGGATTCTCGCGATACCCAAGCCAAAGTGCCCCGTGCCATCTCTTCGACCATTCGCGCCTATAATGTGCGCAAGCTGACTAGGTCGGCGACCTATGTCGCTCCCCTTGACTATGCCAAATTGGATGTGTTTTCCGACGAGGACCGACAGAAAGCGGAAGGAGATCTGAAAAACCCACTTTCAAAGCGCGGTTTCGTAAATGCGCTCGCTTCTGCCACCCACGGCGGCGTTATCGCCAAGGGCGACATCCGCCGCGACGCCACCCTCGCGCTCGCCGCCCTGCGCCTGCTCCACGCCGGCTCCGATCCCGCCGCCACGCTGAAGCTGCGCCGCTACATTCTCGGCCTCGCCCTCGTCGCCTTTACCCGTCTGCCCTCCGGCTATCTTCGCCAAGGCACCATTCTCGTCCTCGATCCCGACAAGCCGCGCGAGTTCGTGGAAGTTCTTGCTACCGGCAAACGCACCCCCGCCACGCTCACACATGAGCAAGCGCTCGCTTACGCCACTGCCGTGGCAACGGAGTTCGGCGTCGGGGCGGACCGCACCGAGGCTTTCGACTCCGAACGCGCCAAAGAAGACCTCAAACCCAAAAAAGAGAAGGCTGCCGCCAAGAAGGCCAAGAACGCCAAGGCCCCCGCCACCACCTCCACCGAGGATGCCCCCAATGCCTGAATACCTCCGCATCAGCGTGCAATTTCTCGACGGGGAATTCCACGGTCGCGGCGACGGCGGCACCAACGAATGGCCACCGTCCCCGTTGCGCCTCTTTCAAGCGCTCGTCGCCGCCTCCGCCGCCCGCTGGAATGAACGTCGCGGCATCCGCCACGCGGCCCCCGCTCTTCGTTGGCTCGAAGCCCTGCCTCCTCCCACTATCATCGCGCCGAAAAGTGCGGAAGGAGCCGCCTATCGCCTCTACGTGCCGGACAACGTCGGCGATTTGGTCGGTCAAAAGTGGAGCAAAGGCAATGAAGGCCGCATCGCCGACTACCGCACCGAAAAGACTGTTCGCCCCACCCACATCGAAGGCGAAGGCGCGGTGCATTTTCTCTGGTCGTTGCCCGCAAACGAAGACCGGCCCCACGTCGCCACACTCCTCACGGCCGCGCGCTCGATCACCCACCTCGGCTGGGGCGTCGACCTCGTCGTCGCCGATGCAGCTGTGATTGAATCCGCCACCATTAACCAACTCGAAGGAGAAACGTGGCAACCGGGGACCGCTCAAGGCGGCACGTCGCTGCGCACTCCGCGATCCGGCACGTTCGACGATCTCGAACGTCGGCACCGTGCCTTTCTTCAACGGGTAACCGGCATTGATGGCGGCACCTTCTCGCCTGTCCCGCCTTTGGGTGCGGTCAATTCCGTGGACTACCGCGCGGAGTCCGATCCCCCTCGTGCGCCCTTCGCGATCTTCGCCCTCCGACAACTCGACGATTCCGGGTTCCGTTCCTTCGATCCCGTGCGGCGCGGCCTTCATGTTGCCGCCATGCTGCGCCACGTCGTCGGCGGATCTGAACTCGCCCGTTCGGTCGGTTGGTCGGATGCCGAAACGGCCAGCTTCGTCCATGGTCACGCCGCCGAAGACGCCACCGCCGCCCCAAAAAGCCGCCTGCTCTTTCTGCCGCTTCCCAGCATCGAGCCACGCGGAACGGGGAAAGCCGAAGTCGTCGGGGGCATCCGCCGTATCGCGATTGCAGCTTCTGGTGACTTGAGCCGTGAGCAATTCAGCCGCCTCACTCAACGTCTGGCGGGACTCGAATTGATCGACGAGGCAACCGGGACCCCGAGTGCCGTGCTGGCCCGTCTTCCGGCGAACGATCCGCTTTCGCAACGCCATTATCTACGCGCCTCCTCCACTTGGACCACGGTCACGCCGGTCATCCTTCCCGGCTACGACGATCCGCGGAAACTCCGTCAACGCCTGCGCGAGAACTCCGCTCTTTCCGCCGAAGAAAAACGCACCCTCCTCGACAAACTCGATCAACGTATCGATCTCCTCCTCCGAAAGGCCATACGACAGGCAGGTTTTCCCGAGGCTATCGCCCACCACGCCGGCATAGAATGGCGCGGCTCCGGCTATCTACCCGGCATCGACCTCGCCTCTCATTATATGACAGGAGATCAGCATCGCCGTTACCGAAAGCTGCACGTTCGTATCCAGTTTCGTGAAAAGGACGGCCAACCCTTATCTATCCCCGGCCCTCTTTGCCTCGGCGGCGGAAAATTCTCCGGCACCGGCCTGTTCGTCGCCGTTAACTAACCAGCTACGCCGCCCACTTCGGCCTCGGCCTCTTCGCTCCCGTCTGATCGCAGATCACGACTTCTCTGCATGCCCGCTGCTCCCTCCACGCCGACCCGCGTAAACTGCGCCACCGCCTGCGCGACACCGCGGCATCACTCTCTGCCGCCGAAAGGAACAGGTCGTCCGCAAACTCGACGACCACATCGAGCACCTTTTGTGCAAGGCGTTTTTCGCCGCCGGCCTGCCCGCGTCGCTTGTCGCCAATGCCGATCTGCAATGGCGCGGCACGGGATTTCTCTCTGGCGCCGACCTCGCATCCCGTTGCTCAGCCCCAGACCAATGCCGCCGCTTCCGGCGCTTACACGTCCGCATTGTCTGGCGTGAACGCACGGTCGACGGTGAATTACGCCCCTCAAAACTTGACGGACCCTTTTGTATTGGCGGTAGCCGATTCTCCAGCCTTGGGCTGTTCGCGCCGGTGGACGCATGAATGACAGCTTTGGCGCTTCCGTGAGCAAGCTTCCTGACATCTCTCCCGAGCGCTGGCGCTCGAAATTCACGACGCGACCTGGCGATTTACGCCAAATTTCTCCCGCGCCAGCCGGCACCGCCGACGTTGTCACGGCCCTTCAGCGCGGTGAACTTTCCAAGGCAGCGTCGATCGAGCGTCTCATCGCGCTCGGTTTGCCCGCCGACTTCGCCGCTGCGATCGCTCATGCCAATGCACCGACGCCGCGTTTGCCCCTCCTTCACCAGATGCATCATGAGACCAGAACTCGGCACCAATGATGCATTGCTTCGGGATCTGCGCGGTCAGATCGCAGCCCAGCTCGAGCGCGACCGGAAAAAAAAGGCACGCCGTCACCGGCCGAATGGCGCAAAGCCGAAAGTCAGGTCGATGCCGCATCGAAGCCAGCCTGCGCCACACTCCGTGGAGCCTGCGGCCCGATGGCCGTCTCAAAAAATCCGCCGTAGCTATATCATCGCACCCCTCCCCCCGCTCAGGCTGACGGTCAACGTGTGTCGCGCCCACGCGAGTCGCCGCCCGCGGCCGCGGCATCGCGCCTCCCGACGAAAAAACTCGCGCGCCTCTGCCGGATTCGGCCATCGCGCGCCGCACGCGCTCTCGTTAAACCAATGATCCTCCCCGTTCGCGTTTCAATCCGCCCCGATCCGCCCCGTCCGCAAACGTGACGCGGCGAAGTTTTCTCCAGTGAATTCCCCGCTCCGTTTTCAAGCCTCCATCCCCTCGCTGCTCCCGTGAACGCCGAAAAGTTCGCCTCTTTCTTCCAAGCCGCCACCGGCCACCCGCCCTACGACTACCAGCGCCGTCTGGCCGGAGCGTCCTCCATCGAGGGCGCGGCTCCGTCCGCACCGTTCCCTTGCGAATCCCAGCTCATCTCCATCCCCACCGGCCTCGGCAAAACCGCCGCCGTCGTCCTCGCGTGGCTTTGGAACCGCGTCGTCCATCCCGACGCCGCGCATCGTGACACCTGGCCGCGCCGCTTGGTGATCTGCCTGCCGATGCGCACGCTCGTCGAGCAGACCTGTGAAGAGACCACGAAATGGCTTGAAAACCTCGCCAGGCGTTTTCCGAAAAACTCCGACCTTCAGTGGCTCGCCAAGCATTCGCCGATTCTTCTCATGGGTGGTGAAGACGCCGGTGAGTGGGACATCCATCCTGAAGCCGACGCGATCCTCATCGGCACCCAAGACATGCTCCTCAGCCGCGCCCTCAACCGTGGCTACGGCATGGCCCGGGCGCGCTGGCCGATGCACTTTGGTCTGCTCAATAACGACGCGCTATGGGTGCTCGATGAGACCCAGTTGATGGGCGTAGGTGTGCGCACGTCGGCTCAACTCGCGGGCTTGCGCGCGAAGCTCGGTGTGGCGGTCGACACCGCCACGTGGTGGGCCAGCGCCACACTCGACTCTCGCCTGCTCGAGACGCCCGACTATCGGACTCTGCCGGGAAAAATCGCGCTCGGTCCCGACGATCTCGCCGACAACGAAGTCGACCGCCGAATCTCATCGGTGAAGCGACTCGCGCCCGTTCCCTTCTCGCTTTCGGCCGATTCCGCCAAGGCCGTCGATCCGTATCTCGAAAAGCTCGCCGACGCGGTGATCGAGAAACACCAGCGCGGCACGACGACGATCGTCATTCTCAATCGCGTCAGTCGCGCCCGCGATCTCTTCGACCTTCTCGAAAAACACTCAAAGAAGCAGTCGCTGCCTGAACGTGTATTGGTCCATTCGCGTTTTCGTCCCTTGGAGCGCGAAACCCTCTCCATCCGCATCAAAGCCCCGGGCGAAAAAATCATCGTCGCCACGCAAGCCATCGAAGCGGGCGTGGATATTTCAGCACGCACTTTGATCACCGAACTCGCGCCGTGGTCGTCGCTCGTCCAGCGCTTCGGCCGTTGCAACCGCAAGGGCGAATTCAATGAAACCGGTGGCGCCGACATATTCTGGATCGATCTGGCTGCGGAATCGGAAAGTGCCGCCAGCGGGCTCGCGCTTCCTTACGCCATCGAGCAACTCGCGACCGCGCGCGCGCTGCTGCAACGGGCGGCAGCGACCGGGGCGTCACCCGCAGCGCTGGAGAAGATTCACGCAGACGAACCTCTGCCCGAGGCGCACATCCTGCGGCGAAAAGATCTCGTCGAACTCTTCGATACTACGCCCGACCTCGCCGGCCTGGATATCGATGTCGGCCGCTACATCCGCGACGGCGAAGACCGCGACGTGCAAGTCTTCTGGCGCACGCTCGCATCTGACACCACGCCGTCCGACGAAATTGCCTCTCAACGCAAGGAACTCGTCCGCGTTTCACTCTACGGCGCCAGTGGCTTCAAGAAATTCGTCGAGAAAAACAAAACCGGGATCTGGTCGTGGAACGTGCTCGACGGCGAATGGCAGCGCATCCGTGCCGACCGGCTTGCGCCGGGCCAAATCTATCTGATCGATGCTTCGCTCGGCGGCTATTCCGTCGGGCTCGGCTGGACCGGCGAAAAATCGAAGGAAGCGTTCCCGCTCTTCAGCCTCGACGATCAGGCGCTGCGCACGCCTCGCGACGGGCAGGGCGGCGACGACGAGAGCCAGCGCCAGGCAACCGTCGCCGCACCGTGGCAAAGCATCGAGACGCACACCGCGCATGTCCTCGCCGCGACTCGTGCGCTTCTCGCTGCGATTCCCGCCGCTGCGTCTTGGACCGATGCGCTGGTGACAGCCGCTCGCTGGCACGATCTCGGGAAAGCGCACGCCTGTTTTCAGACATTCATCACGAAAGGTCGCGATGTGCCTGACGACATGAAGCGCGTCTATGTTGCGAAGGCTCCGTGGAAATCCGGCGCGCGGCATGCCCGTCCTCATTTTCGCCACGAACTCGCCTCCGCTCTGTGGTGGCTCCAAGCCGGCGACGCCTCCGATGCTGTTTTTAAAAATCTCGTCGCCTACCTGATCGCCACGCATCACGGGAAAATCCGCCTCTCGCTGCGCGCCATGCCGGGCGAAATCCCCTCCGAATCCGTCGGCGACGCGCCGCCGCTCTATGCGCGAGGAGTCTGGCACGGTGAAACGCTCCCGTCCGATCTCACCCGGCAGCTGACGCTCGCAGACACCGGCGCGGCGATGGCGCCGATTCAACTCGACCTCCGCTGCATGCAGATGGGCAGCCAGGGCGGCACGCCCTCATGGACCTCTCGGATGCTTGCGCTGCGCGATGCCGAATCGCTCGGGCTGTTCCGTCTCGCCTGGCTGGAAACCCTCCTCCGCGCCGCGGATGCAGAAGGATCAAAACGATGAACACGCCCACTGTGCAGACGATTTCCCTCGCTGGTTGCTCGCCCGTTCCGCTCGCCGGCTATCTCAAAGCTCTCGGCCTTCTGCGGGTGTTGTCGCAGCAAGATGTCGAAGCGGAGGCCAAAGGATTTTGGCAGAGGAACACCTTCGTCCTCCTCTCGACTCGCGACGGAGACGCGCTCGTCGATTTTTTTCTCACGCGCTATGCGCCATCGCCGATCGTCGCGCCGTGGAATGGCGGCAGTGGCTTTCATCCCAAGGACAACACGAAAGCGATCTCCGCGATCGCTGCGTCGAACCTTCCGGCCTTCGCTTCCTACCGGGAAACAATCCGCGCGGCACGCGATGCTCTGGCGTCTCTCGGTTTGAAGGAAAAACCCGAAAAGGAAGCCAAAGAAAAGCTCCTCCTCCGATGCCGTAACACGTTTTCCGAGACGGCGCTCGAATGGTTGGACAGCGCTTTCGTCCTCACCGACGACGGCGCGAAATATCCGCCGCTGCTTGGCACGGGCGGCAACGACGGGCGATTGGAATTCACCAACAATTTCATGCAGCGCCTGACCGAGGTTTTTGACTTCGCCACCGGCCAACCAGCACCGAATTCGGCGGCCCTTCTCCGGCATGCGCTCTTTGGTGAGCCGGCAAAGGGCCTTGCCGACAATCCCATCGGCCAGTTCAGCCCGTTGGCGAGCGGCGGCGCCAATGCGTCGACTGGTTTCGATGCCAAAAGCGCGGTCAACCCGTGGGATTTCATTCTCGCGCTCGAGGGCGCGATGCTCTTCGCCGCCGCCGCGGTCAAACGCCTCGAAAGCCTTTCGCCCGGGCAACTCGTCTATCCGTTTTGTGTGCAATCCTCCGGTTCCGGCTACGGCAGCGCGACTCAAGCCGACGAGAACGACGCTCGTTGTGAGATCTGGATGCCGCTCTGGTCTGCACCGAGCAGCCTGGACGAAATCAAAGCGCTGTTCAGCGAGGGTCGCGCCTGGGTAGGCCGGCGCACCGTCAAGAACGGGGTGGACTTCGCACTCGCCGTGGCCTCGCTCGGCGTGGACCGAGGCATCGCCGAATTTCAACGTTACGGTTTTCACGTCCGCAACGGCTTGGCCTACTTCGCCACGCCGCTCCAGCGGCTCCGGGTCCATCGCGATATCGTCTCGGCGGACCTCCTCGCCGCCTGCGATGCGTGGCTGCAACGCTTTCTTTCAAAAGCCACGGGCGACACCGCGCCCGGCTCGGTGCGCCGCGCCGCGGCCCGCGTCGAAGCGGCCATCTTCGCCCGCGCTGCGTCGGTTCAAAACGACAATCCCGACACGGCGCAGGAACTCCTGATCGCGCTCGGCGAGTGTGAGCGCACGCTTTCGAGTGCCGGTGAAAAATGGCTTGCCGATTCATTCCTCAAACCGATCCCGCCGCTGCCGCGCGGTTGGATCGCCGCAGCCGACAACGGCTCACCCGAATATCGTCTCGCCGCTGCGCTCGCCTCACTCAGCGTGCGGTTCAAGAAAGATTTTTTCCCACTGCGTCGTCATCTGGAGCCGGTCAAAATCGTGGTCGGCGAGAAATCATGGGCTGACTGGAGTGACGAGGCGCGCAACGAAGTCGTGTGGCACGACGGCTCGGTGATCGATGTGCTGTGTGCGATTTTCCGGCGACGTCTGTTACTCGCAAAAACCGCCGGGGAAAAATCGTGGCCCGAGTACGCCCGGCTTACCGCCTGGCCCGCCGACATTGCAGCTTTCATCGAGGGGCGGATCGACGAGACGCGTTTCGCACAGCTCCTCTGGGGATTGAGTCTCGTCGATTTTTCCGGCGATCCGATGAGTGGCGACGAGATGCCCGCCCGCCCCGTGAGCGGACTCGACGAAACTCCGCCGGCTTTCTACGCGCAATTGAAACTCTGCTTCGCCAGCGGTCTGCCGGACGACAAACGCGTGCCGATCGAGCCCATCATCTTCAACCGCGCAGTCGCCGGGGACGGCGCGCGCGCTTCGATTCAGGCGCTTCGGCGACTCCACGGCTCCAACATCCCCGTCACCCCGATTCACATCCCGCTCGCCGGAGAAGCCGCTCGCCGCTCGGCCGCTGCGCTGCTGTTCCCGCTCTGGAATACGCAACTCGCCCAAATCGGCAGCGCGATCGCTCCGGAATTTTTCGCCTCAACCATCGTCAGCAAAAACTAAACGCCCCTCCAGCATCATGGACTTCTCGAAACTTAAAACCACGCCTCGGCTCCTCCTCACCGCGAAACTGCAGCCCGTGCTCGGCACGCGCTTCCAGCCCACCGGGTTTCCCGATCTCGGCCCTGCCACCTATAAAACTGCCGATGGTGCGGACATGCTCCTCGTCGAGTCCGCTCAGAGCATGGCCAACCGGCTCGAAGCTGTCTCGTGGGATGCCGTGGCGAACGACTGGGTTTCTCCGCTCAAAGGGTTGCCGCTCGTCGCCGTGGTCGATGCCGATAAAAAGCCTCTCACCAACTCCGTCCTCGAAGCGCATCGCCTGAACAGCCCTTACATTCTGGAAGCGAAGGACGACTCGTTCGTCGAGACCCTTAAAAAAGAACTCGGCGTCGACAAGGGTGGCCCGGTCAATCTTCGCGCGCTCGCCACGGTTCTCCTCAAATACGACATCAACTCGCTCCTGCACGGCGTCTTCATCGCGAAGCCGGATATTGGAGGCGGCCGCATGCGGGTGCCGCGAGCCATCACCGCCTTCATCGAAGCAAACGATGTCACGGTCGCCGCGAGCGGTGGCGTGAAGAACGATCACGTGAACCCCGGCAAGGGCGAGGAAGGCAAGAGCAGCAAGGAAGGTTTCGGCAACGTGCCGTTCCATCGCGACGAGTTCACCGGCCACATCACCGCCTTCTTCAACATCGATCTCGCGCAGATCCGTGGTTACGCGCTCGGCGAGCCGGTCGAAGAACTGCTCTACGCACTCGCTCTCTTCAAGATTCGCGCGCTGCTGGACGCACCATTCCGCCCGCGCACCGCGTGCGATCTCGAGTTCGTCGAGGGTAGCATCAACATCAAGAAACCCGACGCCGGATTTGCACTGCCTTCGCTCGCGGAAATCACCGCGGCGCTGCCCGGTCTCATCAAAACCGTTTCCGACCGCTTCGCGCAACCGGCGACCACGACTGTCGTGTTCGAATGATCGCCATCAAAATAGATTTTCCCGCGGGCCGCTGGCATGCCACCGCCTGGGGAACCCACGTCAACGAAGGCGTGGTCGAGTGGCCACCGTGTCCGTGGCGACTCTGCCGCGCCCTGATAGCGGCGTGGCACTGGAAGCATCGACGCGACGAGCCGGTCCTGCGGAGTCTGATCGAGAAGCTCGCGGAGGAACTGCCGGCATTTCGGCTGCCGAACGCGAGCACGGCCCACACGCGTCACTACATGCCGGTGATCGCGGGTCCGAAGGAATCGAAAACCAAAATCTTCGATACGTTCGTCCACGTTTCCGACGGCGAAAGTCTCTGGATTCGCTGGGACGCGGATCTGACGAATGAAGAAACCACGCTCCTCGGCAGCTTGCTCGAAAGCATTTCCTATCTCGGCCGTGCAGAGAGTCTCGTCAGCGCTTCGCTTGGCGATTGGAAGGACGCAAAAGGAGCCTGGGCTCGACCCGAAGGTCAGGATTCATTCCGTCAAAACGAAACCGTTCGCCTCCTCGCGCCCCAGCACGCCGCTGCTTACGCAGCATGGGCGCTCGCTCAATCTCCGCCCGGCAAAGCGGCGAAAACCAGGAGCAAGAAAGTATCCGCATCCTTGCCCACGTCGCTCTTCGACGCGCTGCAACTCGACACCGCCGAATGGAAAAAAGAAGGCTGGAATCTGCCGCCCGGCGCCCGCTGGGTGGACTACACGCGCCCGCGCGACAGTTTGAAAGTTGCCCCATCCGGCGGTCCGCCCGCGCAGCGACGCACGCCGAATCCGACCGTCGCCCGGTTTGCGCTCGTCAGCAAAGTCCCGCCGGCAATCACGCAGGCGCTCAGTCTCGCCGAACGGTTTCACCAGGCGCTCTGCAAACTTCTCGAAGGACACGGGAAGAGCCCCGCCCTTACGGGCATCGATGAAAACTCATCTCCGCTGACCGGAAACGACCATGTCTACTTTCTGCCCGAGTGCGACGATCATGGCTATGTCACGCACATGATCTTGCACGCACCGTGCGGATTCGACGATACCGCCTGCCGTGTTCTGGCTCGGCTGCGGAAAGTCTGGGGCATGGAAGGATTCGAGGTGAAGGTGGTATTACTCGCAACGGGGCAACCGGCGGATTTCGCCGCCACGGTTCCATATTTCAAGACGGCGAAGGTCTGGGAATCGATCACTCCCTTTGTGCCGGTTCGCCATGCGAAAGCGACGCGCACAGGCATCCTTAAAATGGATGCGACGAAAAATCTTCAGATCGGTTCACCGGCCCACGATTGCTGGCGCCTGCTGGAAACCATCGTTCCGAGGCTGCCCGTTGGCAGCGTCACGGGGAAAGGATCGCGGATTCACTACGGACTGCGCGAGATTTCCTGCCTGGATTTCCAGCGTCAGCGGCGAACAGGGGGCGGAACCCGCGGAGATCATCGCGGCCACGCTTTGCGGATCGAGTTCACGGAAGCTGTTTCGCTTTCCGTCGGCCTCGGCTACGCCGCCCACTTCGGCCTCGGGCTCTTCGCGCCGGCCGATCTGTGACGGCTTTTCAGCCCTCGCTTGCCTCTCGTCTCCTTGCATTCACCGTCATGCCCGGTGACCCGACAGGAAAAACGCCGCGCTCTGCCCGCGCCAGTTCCTCCTCGCGCGCCGTCTCGCTCTCGTGAAACCCGTCATCCTGAAAAACGCAGTAGAAACGCGGAGCCCGCGAAAAGCACAGAGGAGAAAACCAAACCACGCTTCGCCGGATCGTCACCTCGCGGGTGAATCTCGCCGGAACTCCAATCTCACTCTGGTTCCTCCGCGGCCTCCACGCACTCCGCGTTTCAATCGCGGAATTTGATCGCGGAATTCAAGGTGAATGACGCACTCCCATGTTGCCGATCACTTCTTCACCGGAATTGTTTCCATGTCCACCTCGTCCAATATTTCTCCGCGGGCTGACGACCTCCCGGACGTCGCAACTTACAAATCTCTCCGTGCCGCCGGCCAGACCTGGTTCCCCAAGGTGATGGCGCATCCGGGCACCCACGCATTCAGCCTTCAAAAGGCCGCGCGGAAGCTGGGCCTCACCATCGACGATCGCACAATCGTGTTCGACGATGAGGCCGAAATGGCGGTGCTCATGGACTTTTATCTCTTCGACTACCGGCCGAAGGACCGCTCGGCCGCCGAGAGCTGTGTTTTCTCCTCAGGCGAACTCACCCCGTTGGAAACCGAGGTGCACCAGGCCAATCTCGGCTCGCGCACCTCGCTCTTCGAGGTCATCCACCTCCACGAGCGTGAACCGAAAATCCTCCTCCACGATCGACTGCATCGGGAACAGCCGGATCTCTGGCTGATCGATCTGGGGCTTTCCGACACGTTCCGTCGGCTCGGCGGCAGGGCGCTTCTGTATACGCGCGTGGTATCCCTGCAGGGGCTGCATATGACCGGCGGATTCGCCTTCGTTTTCGATCCGAAGCACGAGTTCGCTCTCATCGATGGCTACCGGCGGGCGATGTGGTCGATCCCGGCAGCGCGCCAGGATCGGCAGCGCACCGGTTATTTTCTGGGCTTGAATCGCGGCCTCGGGCTGCCGCAGGCCTACGCGGATGTCGTGCCCGCCGCGCGTCCAGGACAGGCGTAACACTCCTCGATTCGTCAAACCGCCGCGGCGATTTCCACCCACTCTTCCACCACCGCCGTGACCCGAGCATGACATCATGAGCCGCCCATGGATTTGGGTGGAGTCCGACACCTCGCCAAAGTGCACTCTCTCGAAAGGGGAGAAGGAAGCGCGCGTCGAGGACACCGCGGAAATCATCCGCACGTTTCACGGGTCCGGTCTCATTCAGGGCTCGGTTGAAACCAGCCCGGCAACTCGAAAACCTTCGCATCCGAAACGATGCCGGAGTCCGCGCCGTCTCTTCCAAGCTAAAGGGGAAAACCTTCCGCATCTCGAACATGGGCGACGAGACCGACGAATCCATCGCCGCGATGCTCGAGTCCGTCGATGCCGCCCTCGCCGAGACGCCGAAGCTCGCGAGCCGAGTTCTCGCGCCAGTCGGTAGGGACGCCTCTCCGAGGCGTCCGCTCCGGAAAATCTCCCCCTCCTAGCGAACGGCGCCAACCAACGGAGCGCCGCCGGCGAAGCCGCCGAGCATGCCCTCGCCCTCTTCGACGAACACCTCCGCCGTCCGGGCGAACTCCAGACACCGCGCTCCACGATATTTCCGAACTCCTCGACGCCCTCCTCCCCCGCCTCGCCGCTCCCGCCATCCGCTCGCGAACGACTCCGCGCTCGGCGGCACCGATGTCTTTGTGTGTGAAAACCCCACCATCGTCGCCCACGCCGTGACGACCCTTGGTCGCGCCTGCGCTGCGCTCGTCTGCCTGAACGGCCAGTTCGCCACCCCCGGATTGATCCTGCTGCGCCAGCTTCGCGACGCCGGTGCGCGGCTGCACTACCACGGCGATTTCGATCCAGACGGCGTGGCGATCGCGCGGCGTGTCTTCGCGGAAAGCGGCGCCGTCCCCTGGCGCTACTCAGTCGCGGATTATCTGGCCGCGCCCAAAGGGAAAAAGTTCTCCGGCCAAATTGGGAAAACGCCGTGATCGCCACCACTCGCCGCCGAGATGGAACGCACCGGACGCGTCGTCCACGAGGAGGCCGTCTTCGCCACGCTCGCCCGGGATCTGGCTCGCCGCACCTGCGATCCGGGTTAATCGTCTCCGCCGTCCGCTCCAACCATGAGCACGCTTGAGAATTCCACGCCCGGCGGAGACTCACCCCAGGAGCCTTTGGCTGCGCGCATGCTCAACGAGTTCGTCTACTGCCCGCGGCTGTTCTTCTACGAGCACGTCGAGGGCGTATTCATCCACAACGCGGATACGCGACGCGGCGCGGCGCTGCACAAGCGCGTCGACGCCGGCAAAGGCGCGCTGCCCGCGGCGCAGCCGGGCGAAGTCAAAGCCGACGCGCCCGAAGGCGAAGGCGCCGCTGCAATCGAAAATCCGAAATCGGAAATCGAAAATGTCGTCATCCACTCCCGCTCCGTCTCGCTCTCGTCCGACCGGCTCGGCGTGACGGCGAAAATGGATCTCGTCGAAGTGCGCAGCGGTGCGGCCGGCAGCCCGGGAAGCGATCTGCTCGCTCCGCTCACCGTATGTCCGGTCGACTACAAGATCGGCTCGCCCCGCGAGGGCGACGCCGGGCCGGAGATTTGGGATGCGGACCGCATGCAACTCGGACTGCAGTGCCTGATCCTGCGCGACAACGGCTACACCTGCGCCGAGGGCGTCATCTATTACCGCGGCACGCAGCAACGGGTCACGCTCACGCTGACCGCCGAGTTGGAACAATGGGTGCTTGCCCAGATCGCGGCGGCACGACGCGCGATGCTCGGACCGATTCCGCCGCCGTTGGTGGATTCGCCGAAGTGCGCGCGCTGTTCGCTGGTCACGATCTGCCTGCCCGACGAGACGCGGCTGCTCCACGAAGCCCCGGCGCATCCGGAAAACGAGGACGTGCCACCGAGCCAGGACACGTTCCCCTTCGCGCTCGAATTCGGCGCGGTCAACGAGATGCCGTTGGGCTCTGCATCCGCGGCCGAGGCGGCAGCGGCGACCGGGACCGTCTCCTCGGGCGCGAGCGCCCTGCCCGCACGCCGCCCGCCCCGGCGTTTGATCGCCGCGCGCGACGACAAGAAACCACTTTATATCGCGACCGCCGGCGTGAGTGTGGGGCGCAAATCGGAACTCGTGCAGGTGCGGGAGAAAGGCGAGATCGTCGGCGAGGTGCGCATCAGCGATCTGAGCCATGTCGCGATCTTCGGCGCCGCGACCGTCTCCACCGCGCTGCTCCAAACGCTGTGCGAAAAGGACATCCCGGTGAGCTATTTCTCGAGCGGCGGATTTTTCTACGGCCTCACCCGCGGGCAGAGTTTGAAAAACGTGTTCACCCGCATCGCGCAGTTCGGCATCGCGGCCGATCCAGTCGAAGCGTTGCGCCTCGCCCGGCTGATGGTGAACGGAAAAATCCGCAATCAGCGCAAAATGATCATGCGCAACCACGGCGCCGCGCCGATCACGGTCACCGAGCGCTTGAAATACGCCGCCCTCGCCGCGCTGGAAGCCCGAAGCATCGAGGAACTGCTCGGCATCGAGGGCGCCGCAGCGTTGGCCTACTTCGAGAATTTTTCCGGCATGATCAAACTCGCGGACACGCCGGACGAAGCGATCGTCGGCGACCGGGCGGCTGGCGCCGCGGGTCCGGCGGGATCGTCGGAGGCGGCCGGGAACGACGAGGCGCGCGGGATCTCGGGCCCGTTGGAAACAAAACCGCCGCGCCGGGCGAAAGGCGATGCCGCGGGTCAGCAGTTTTTCTCGTTCGATTTCACGCGCCGCAACCGCCGCCCGCCGCGCGATGCCGTGAATGCGTTGCTGTCGCTCGGCTACAGCATGCTCGCCCGCGATTGCACGGTAGCGGCCCATGCGGTGGGATTCGATCCTTACGTGGGCTTTTATCACCAACCGCGTTTCGGCCGGCCGGCGTTGGCGCTCGATCTGATGGAGGAGTTTCGCCCGCTGATCGCGGACTCGGTCGCGCTCACGTTGATCAACACCCGCGTGATCAGCCCGACGGATTTCGTGCGCGCGGGCGATGCGGTGAATCTGAGCGCCGAAGGGCGGAAGCGTTTCTTCAGTGCCTATGAACAGCGGCTGAACGCGACGATCGTGCACCCGGTCTTCGACTATCAAGTGAGCTATCGTCGGGCGCTGGAGCTGCAGGCGCGGCTGCTGGCGAAAGCGTTGACCGGCGAGATCGAGCAATACGTGCCGTTCACCACTCGATAGACGGGGCCCAGCGACCGTGTATCCATCGCCGCAGTGCGCGACATCGAGCAAGACGTGCCCTTGACCACTCGATAAACGGAAGTTCGACTCGCCGTTGGAAAACTGCATGGTGGACCACGTTTTTCCCGCCGCCGATGCGCCACACTTACATCGTCAGCTACGATATCGCCGACCCGAAACGACTGCGGAAAGTATTCCGCGTGTGTCAGGACTATGGAAATCACCTCCAATACTCGGTCTTCGAATGCGACCTCAGCCCGGTCGAGCGGGTGGAACTGGAGGGCAAATTGAAAGCCGTGATCCATCACGATGACGACCAGGTGCTCTTCATCGAACTCGGGCTGGCCGAGAGCCGAGGCGATCGGCAGATCACCGCACTGGGCCAGGCCTACCACCATTTCGACGAACCGTGCTATTTGGTGTAGAGGCGAGAAATTTCCGGTGTCGGCGATGATGGCTGTCCGCTTTTTTTTGGTGGATGCGCCGCGAGCGGCGACATGATGGCAATGGCCGGCGGACCGCTCGCACGCTGCCCTGGAACAACCTATGCAAAAATCGTCGACTACCGGACCGCCAAGCCGCCGGAGACCATCGCCCCGCTCGCAACCCACGAATCCGCCCCCTGCGCTTTCGCCACTTACAAAAGTGGGCTCTCCGCGCTCTCTCGAGCGCGGCCCCGTTGAAGCTTGCCGGGGGCAATCTCCACCTCTTCCCCGTTGGACTCTCCGCGCTCTCTCGAGCGCGGCCCCGTTGAAGCCTTGCTTGTCCGCCGTTCCACGCCCGCCCCCGTTCCCTCTCCGCGCTCTCTCGAGCGCGGCCCCGTTGAAGCTCATGGACGCCGCCGCGTTCCGCGCACTCGCGGGCGACTCTCCGCGCTCTCTCGAGCGCGGCCCCGTTGAAGCACGATGTCCTCGGCCCAGCGGTCCAGGTAGTAGCCCTCTCCGCGCTCTCTCGAGCGCGGCCCCGTTGAAGCATCCTGCGAGGCTTCCGTCGCGGTGCGCTGAATTGATCTCTCCGCGCTCTCTCGAGCGCGGCCCCGTTGAAGCCTTTGCCCGAAAATGGAAATGCCGGAATGCTACAAGCTCTCCGCGCTCTCTCGAGCGCGGCCCCGTTGAAGCGAGCAAAAGAAAGACCTATACTACCGCGTGCTGCGCCCTCTCCGCGCTCTCTCGAGCGCGGCCCCGTTGAAGCACGCTCCATCTCGTCAATCGCTCGCCGGGTAATCTCCCTCTCCGCGCTCTCTCGAGCGCGGCCCCGTTGAAGCCATTGGAGCAGCAAAGCCGCAAGGCGATTTCGCACGCCTCTCCGCGCTCTCTCGAGCGCGGCCCCGTTGAAGCTCACTGCGGCACCCATCGCCCGGTTGGCGAGTTCCCTCTCCGCGCTCTCTCGAGCGCGGCCCCGTTGAAGCTCCATGCGGTCATACTCGTCGTCCACCACGATGGAGCTCTCCGCGCTCTCTCGAGCGCGGCCCCGTTGAAGCGACACCGCCAAGGCGTCGTGGTGGTTCGTGAACAACTCTCCGCGCTCTCTCGAGCGCGGCCCCGTTGAAGCGAGACGAGCCAGGCGCTCAAGTTCGTCCTGGCCGGCCTCTCCGCGCTCTCTCGAGCGCGGCCCCGTTGAAGCACGACGCAACGGCATCGCGTTGGAAAACCTTGGGTCTCTCCGCGCTCTCTCGAGCGCGGCCCCGTTGAAGCTCGCCTTGCCCGGTTGTGACGGCGGCAACGCGGACACTCTCCGCGCTCTCTCGAGCGCGGCCCCGTTGAAGCTGTTGCTTGCCCGACGAGGAAGGCACCAACCCGGAACTCTCCGCGCTCTCTCGAGCGCGGCCCCGTTGAAGCAAGACACGAACATTATTATTAGCGACGGAATCGACCCTCTCCGCGCTCTCTCGAGCGCGGCCCCGTTGAAGCCGGCCAAGCGTCGGCGTAAGCGTCACCGTCAAGGGCCTCTCCGCGCTCTCTCGAGCGCGGCCCCGTTGAAGCGGAAATTATCCGCGACGCGCTGGAGCGGTCGGGGTTCCTCTCCGCGCTCTCTCGAGCGCGGCCCCGTTGAAGCGAGTCCGAGGGACGCGTTTACAAAAAGAGCGACATCCTCTCCGCGCTCTCTCGAGCGCGGCCCCGTTGAAGCAAGTCGCGGATCTCAACGAGCGGGCCTTTGCTCCATCTCTCCGCGCTCTCTCGAGCGCGGCCCCGTTGAAGCCCAGCGTTGCCCTTTCCGCGCCATCCGTGTTCAGCGTCTCTCCGCGCTCTCTCGAGCGCGGCCCCGTTGAAGCCCGCCTAGTATAACGTTTCACTGAAAGGTGAACGATAGCTTGCCACGGCACAAGAGAGGTGCCAGGATGCCGATCCATGGCTCAATCGACTGCACGTGCCGCCTTGGCGTTGTCGGATA
>JBEHYR010000085.1:0-20284 GCA_048498075.1 Verrucomicrobiota bacterium
CGTCACCGTCTTCCGCTCCGGCATCTGATACGCGTAATAATTTTCCTGCTGCGTCGCCACGAACAGATCATCGGTGCTCGCATGCAGCGCGTTCGCGCTCAGCAGCGGTTCGCCGATCGCCAGCACGCCGCGCCCTTGCGCATCCGTCAGCGCGATCCAGCGCACGCCTTCCTTGTTTCCCGTTTCCTGCGGCTTGATGTAATCGAAAAACTGCTCCGCCACTGTGCCGCGATAAAGTCCCACGCGCGCGTCCTGCCGGTCCCAATAGGTCTCCTGCGGCCCCTTGCCGAGCCACGTCACCTGCTCGAATCCCTCGCGCAGCGTCGTCTGCATGCCGAACCGCGGCATCTCCGGAATCGGCCCATGCGCCGGATAAAACGTCGTCTCCACCTCGACGTCCCCGCTGCCGCGCACGGTCCACGTCAGCGTTTGCCGCGAGTCGAATTTTTTCACCAACCCGTCCACGACCACCCGCACCGCGCCGTCGCCGAGTTCTTTCACGTCGACCGCTTTCGTCTCCCACGTCTCGTGCGCCTTGCGCCACTGGCCCATCCCACCCCCCTGCCCTGAGTTTTTCCCGCGCTCCGTATCCGGCATGTGGTTGCCACGATCGTTGTCGACCGGCGCCCGCCAGAAATACGGCCCGAGCGGTTTCTCCAGCAGTTCGGTCGCTCCGCTCTTCAACGACACCAGCAACCCCGTGCGCGCCGAGATCGCCGCCGAAAAATTCCCTCCGCTCAACGCGATCACGTCTCCGCTGCGCTCCACCTTCACCGCCCCGCCCGCTTTTACGCGCAGCGCCGGCGCCGTCACCGGCAGCTCGAACTGCTCCCACGCCACCTCGTGCCCCGCGTCCGCCCACGCGGTTTTCCCGCGCAACGCGAAACTCACCTCGAGAAAATACTCCACGCCCGGCTCCGGCGTGATCGCTTTCACCGGGAGCGCGACCGTTTTCTTTTCCCGCGGCGCCAGCGCCAGCCCGTCGATCGCACCTTCCTGCACCGTGCGCCCGTCCGCCGTCACTCGCCACTTCCCCGCGAGCCACGCCTCTGCCGGCAGGAAATCATTCCAGTTCTGCAGCTCGACTTCGCCCTTCGCCAGATCGCCCGCGCGCATCTGGATCGGCTGGTAAATTTTCTTAACTTCCGCGAGACCCGGGTGCGGCACGCGATCCGCGTTCACCAATCCGTTCGCGCAGAAATTCCCGTCCGACGTCACATCCGGCGGCCCAAACGTCCCGCCATACGCGAAGAACGTCCCCAGCTTCGGATCCAGCGGCAGCGATTTAGGGTTGTCGATCCGCTCGATTTTCCGCGACGCCGGCACCGGCGTGCGCAGCCCCTGGTCGACCCAATCCCAGATATACCCGCCCTGCAGTTGGCGCGCCCCGTCGTAGATCGGCCGCCAATACGACCACATGTCGCCCGTGCTGTTGCCCATCGCGTGCGCGTACTCGACCATGATGAACGGCTTCGCCCGCGGCATCTCCGCGTACTCGATCACCGACTCCGGCGAAGGATACATCGGGCACACCACGTCGCTCACCCGCGTGCTCCGGTCGCCTTCATACTGCACCGGCCGCGACGCATCGCGCTGCTTCAACCACTCGTAATCGCGCACAAAATTTTCGCCGAAGCCCGCCTCGTTGCCCAGCGACCACACGATCACGCAGGCGTGATTCTTGTCCCGCTCGAACATCCGCACCGTCCGGTCGAGCTGCGCCGGCCCGAACGCCGGATTTTTCGCCAGCGTCCGTTCCTCGAAACCCATCCCGTGCGACTCGATGTTCGCCTCGTCGATCACGTAGAGCCCGAATTCGTCGCACAGCGCATACCACTCCGGCACGTTCGGATAATGGCACGTGCGCACCGCGTTGATGTTGTTCTGCTTCATCAGCCGGATGTCCTGGATCATCCGTTCGCGCGTCACGACCTGCCCGAGGTCGGGATCGATCTCGTGGCGGTTCACCCCGCGAAACAGCGTCGGCCTGCCGTTCACGAGCAACTGCCCGTCCTTGATCTCCGACGACCGAAAACCCACCCGCCACGGAATCACCTCGAGCACTTCCCCTTTCTCGTTCTTCGCCGTGAGCAGCAGCGTATAAAGGTTCGGCTGCTCCGCCGACCATTTCGACGGATTCGCGACCGGCACCGCCGTCTTGAGTTCTGCGCTTCCGTCGGCCGCCACCTCCGCGCGACCGACTTCACGCTCGGCGACGACCTTCCCCGCCGAATCGGCCAGACTCATCGCGACGCTCACCGTCTTCGCCTGCCCCGCCTGATTCTTCAACGCCACCGCCACCTCCAGCGTCGCGTCGCGATACGCGCCATCGAGCTTCGTGTGCACCTCGAAATCCCGCACGCGCACGCTCGGCGCCGACCACAACGTCACGTTCCGAAAAATCCCGCTCAATCGCCAGAAGTCCTGATCCTCCAGATACGACCCGTCGCACCACCGGAAAACCTCCACCGCGATCAGGTTCTCGCCCGCCTTCAATTTCGGCGTGATCCGAAACGTCGCCGGCGTCCGGCTGTCCTTGCTGAACCCGAGCTTTTCCCCGTTCAGCCAGAGATAGAAAAACGAATTCACCCCGTCGAACGTCAGGAAAATTTCCCGCCCCGCCCAATCCGCCGGCACCGAAAACGTCCGTCGATACGACGACACGTGATTCAACGCATTCTCTGGAATCAGCGGCGGATTCGCCTCCTTCCACGGGTAGGTGATGTTCGTGTAGATCGGAATTCCGTAACCCTCGACCTCCGGATTCGACGGTACGCGAATCGTTTTCCACGCGCTGTCGTTGAAATCCGTTTTCCAAAAATCCACCACGCGCTCCTTCGGCGTCGCCGACCAGTGGTATTTCCACTGGCCATTCAACGTCTGCGCAAACGGCGACCGCGCCGCGTCCAGCGCCTTCGCCGTCGCCGCATCCGCGTAGCGCGTCATCGTCGCCGTCGGCGCCTCGACTCCCTCGTGCACCGCCGTGGGATTCTGCCACTCGGGGATTTTTTCCTGCGCTCGAACTTGCGCCGCCGCACACAGGATTGCCGACACCATGACGAGACCACGGGTATTCATAGGGGATTTTGGGTTCCGGAAAATAAGCCTTTCACGCCAGCTCCTGATTTCGCAACCGCTCAGTCGCGTCCGCTACTCATTAATTAGTCTCGGTTTCACCGCAAGCAGTCGCGCTCACTGATCGCGCCGCCCACGTCCGCGCGCCTCACTGGCCCGTTCACTGCTGCGCCAGCCGCTCCGCCTCACGGTAATTTCCCCGAAACCATCCCGCCAATTCCCGCGCGAGCGCGATCTCGTCCACCCGATGGCGCGAGCCCAGCACGCGTTTCACCCGCGTCGCCGTCTCGTCGTAGTTCACCCGCGACAAATCTTCCATCCGCGCGAGCGCCCGCCCCCGCGCCGCCGGCGACGCCGCCGCGATCGCCCGCCACGCCGCGACCAACTCGTCGTGCGTGTCGACGCACATCACGCGAATCACGAATGCCATTTCCCGATACAGCCCGCCCGTCCACTCCGCGCGGCTGACGAGCTGGTCCGGATCGCCAAACGGATTCGCCTCCGGATCGCTCCGGAGCGGCTTCCATTCGGCGTGCTCATAAAAATCCCGCCGCACCGGCAGCCGTCGCAGCGCAAAACGCTCCGGCCCCTCAGGCGCTCCGACCCGGAAAGCCCACAGCTTTTGCCCCGCCATCGTCAGCGTGTATTCGATGAACGCCTCCGCCACCTCCCGATGTGCCGCGCCACGCAGCAGCGCGATCGGGTCCACCGAATTCGCCGTGCCGCCCCGCGGTGTCGCGAACCCGAGTCTCCCCGCCGCCGCGCCCTCTCCGCGTCGCGCGACGACTTCCGCCTCCGCCCGCCCATAAAAATCGATGCAGATTCCCGCCGCACAATCACCCTGCGCCACGTCCATCGGCGGCTTCTGCGACGAGTCCGTGAAGTAGCGCGCGTTCGCCCCGATCTTCTGAATCAGCCTCAGCCCCGCGAGCCAGCCCTCCCGCACTGCCCGCGCCTCGATCCCCGCTTCCGTGGCCCGCTGCGGAAGCAGCGGGACATCCGCGTCCTTCCCTCGGCCCGTCAACTCCCCCAGCCGCCGCTGCATCTGCTGCTGGATCAAATTTTCAAACGCCTTCGCCATCGACGAACTCTTCGTCGGATCCGCCAGCGCCACGCCGCCGACATATCGCGCGTCCGCCAAATCCGCCCACTCGTCCGGCGCCCGCTCGATCCCGAGCCGACGCAACGCATCGCGATTGTAGAGAATCCCATAGTTGCTCAGCACGTTTCCGAACCACCGCCCTTCGGCGTCCCAGTACGTCTCGCCGCCGAACACCCGCGGGATCACCGCTTCGTTGAACCATTCCGGATGCTCGCGCATCACCCGCGATGCCACCATCCGCCCCGCCGCCGCCTGCGGAATAAAATCGTAGGTCGCTCCGCCGAAAAAAATATCGATCCCGCAGCTCACCTCCGAGGTCAGAAACGCCGCCCGCGCCTCTTTCGCCGTCGCCGGCGCGTCGTCTCCGATCCGCGGATTCGCGAATGCCCCCGCCACCTCCGCGGTCCACGGCCGACCCAGCTTCGTCGTCCAAAAATACCGAAACGCCCCCTCGTAGCCCGCCTCGATGAACCGCGTCATCTCGCTCGCCCCGCCGATCACGCGCCAGTCGATCGCCACGCTCCGCCCCGTTTTCACTCGATACCATTTTTGAAAACCCGCTGTGAACTCATGCCGCGTCGCCTCGTTATGCGCCGTGATGACCGTCACGGAATCGTCCGCCTTCTCCGCCGCCCGCTGCTTCGGCCGCAGCGCAAACGGCAGCGCCACCGTCACCGCGAGCACCAGAAAAACCACGGCGCGCTTCATGACGCCGCCCCTTCAGCTCGCTGTAGCGGTGGTCCATGACCGCCGTTCCCGCCTCCCCTCGCCGTCATCCGATCCGTGTTCATTCGTGATATCCCCCGTAAAAATTCCGATCCGATCTCTCTCGTTCACTCCTTCAACACCACGACATCGCCCGGCTCCACGCTCGCGAACAACTCTCCGCGCTCCTCCGCCCCGACAAACCGCGGATTCATTTCCAAAATTTTCAATCGCCCACCCGCCGCCGCCACGCTCGCCACGAATTCATACTGCGCCGTTTCCCCGAGATAAACCGCCTCTCCGATCCGTCCCTTCACCGCGTTCACCGCCGCCGGCTCGCCGCTTAATTTCCAGCATTCCGGCCGAATCGAAAGCGTCACCTTCTCCCCCGCGCTCCACGCCGCCCCCAACTCGCCCGCCACGCCCGTGAATCCCCCGATCGCCGTCTCCACCACGATGCTCCCTCCGTTCGCCTGCCGCACGACGCCTTCGATGAAATCCGTTTCCCCGATGAAATTCGCCACCGTCTTCGTCGCCGGCCGCCGATAAATTTCCCGCGGCGTCCCGACCTGCAGCACGCGCCCCCCATCGAGGATCGCCATTCGGTCCGCCACCGACAGCGCCTCCTTCTGATCGTGCGTCACGTAGACCGTCGTCAGCTCGAACTCCTTGCACACGCGCCGGATTTCCGTGCGCATTTCGAGCCGCAGCTTCGCGTCGAGATTCGACAGCGGCTCGTCGAGCAGCAGGCACCGCGGCCGCACGACCAGTGCACGCGCCAGCGCCACGCGCTGCTGCTGCCCACCCGAAAGCTGATTCGGCTTCCGCGCTCCATAGTCGCCCATCCGCACCGACTCCAGCGCTTCAGCCACGCGTCGCGCGGTCTCCTGCTTCTCCACCTTCCGCTCCTCCAGCCCGAACGCCACGTTCTCCGCCACCGTCAGATGCGGCCACAGCGCGTAGCTCTGAAACATCATTCCCGTATTCCGCTTGTGCGGTGCGAGCGTGGTCACGTCCTCGTCGCCGAAAAAAATTCTTCCTTCCTCGGGAAAATAAAATCCCGCCAGTGCCCGCAGCAGCGTGGTCTTCCCGCAGCCGCTCGGCCCGAGCAGGAAAAAAAGTTCTCCCGGCTCGATTGTCAGATCGACTCCGCGCAACGCCGTCACCGCCCCGAAGCGCTTCGTGAGTTTCTCGATCCGAATGGAAATCATGCCGCCGTGACCGGCCGCCGAGGCAAAAAACCAGCGCCAATTTAGTCAAAAGAATAACCACCCTCCGCGGCTTCGCCGCGGAAGCGCCAAGCACCAAGATCCAAGCTCCAGAGAAACACCAAACTCCAGATCCTTCAGAAATTGGCTGCTGATGATTCTCTGGAGCTTGGATCTTGGTGCTTGGATCTTGGCGCTTCCATTCCCAACCCAATAGCCTCCCCGCCGCCCCGCCGCCCAGCTCCCCGGCGAAAAAAAGTCCTCCCCGCCCCAATCCACAGTGTAACGCATTGCGTTACACTCCCCAAGCGGCCCATCGCAGCGCCGCGGCTTTCCGAGGTCGTTCGTTTCGGCTTGGCGGGCCCGAGCGCCTTTCTCCGAAGTGCTCATCCCCACGAAGACAATGTTGCCTCTTCCCCCCGCGACCCCTTCCTGCCCGTTTTCACCAGCGCCAATTTAGTCAAAAGAATAACCACCCTCCGCGGCTTCGCCGCGGAAGCACCAAGCACCAAGATCCAAGCTCCAGAGAAACACCAAGCTCCAGATCCTTCAGAAATTGGCTGCTGATGATTCTCTGGAGCTTGGATCTTGGTGCTTGGATCTTGGTGCTTCCATTCCCAACCCAATTGCCTTCCCGCCTCCCCGCCTCCCCGCCGCCCGCTCCCCGGCTAAAAAAAGTCCTCCCCGCCCCAATCCACAGTGTAACGCATTGCGTTACACTCCCCAAGCGGCCCATGGCAGCGCCGCGGCTTTCCGGGGTCGTTCGTTTCGGCTTGGCGGGCCCGAGCGCCTTTCCCCGAAGTGCTCATCCCCACGAAGACAATGTTGCCTCTTCCTCCCCCGACCGCCTTCCTGCCCGTTTTCCCATGCCAGCGAAAAAGAAGACAAAAACAGTTCTCCACCCCGACCTCGAATCCGTGCTCGTCACGGAAAATCAAATCCAGCGCCGCGTCGCCGGCCTCGGCCGCGAACTCAAGCGCATCTACGGCCACGAGGAATTCACCGTGGTCGCCGTGATGAACGGCGCCATCCTCTTCACCGCCGACCTCCTCCGCGAAGTCGACAACCCCATCCGTCTCGACTGCATTCGCATCTCGAGCTACGGCCCGAGCACCGAATCGCGCGGCACGCCGAAACTCATTCACGGCCTCACGATCGATGTCACCGGCCGGCACGTCCTCATCGTCGATGACATTCTCGACACCGGCAAAACGCTCTCGCTGCTCGCCGCGATGATTCGCGGCATGAATCCGAAAAGCGTCCGCGTCTGCGTCCTCCTCGACAAAAAAGGCCGCCGCCAGGTTCCGTTCGAAGCCGACCTCGTCGGCTTCGAGATTCCCGACAAGTTCGTCGTCGGCTACGGTCTCGATTTCGCCGAGCGCTACCGCAACCTCACCGCCATCGGCGTCCTGAAACCCTCACGGCAGCAGGCCTGAGGTGGAGCCCGACGTCCCGTCGGGCTGTCGGGGGATCGACCGCCGTTCAACCCGACGAGGACGTCGGGCTCCACCTCGCCGTCACAACATCCGCCCCGCCATCGGATCGATCAGCCCCATCCGCAGGGCAAACGTGTGCGCGATGCTCGCCGCTGCATTCTTCGCCCGCGTCGCCCCTTCGCCGGAAAAATTTTCGTCCACCGTCGCGCGAAACAGCTCCAGCCATCGCGAAAAATGCTCCGCCCTCACCGGCAGCACCGCATGCGCCGGCCACGGCGCGCCGGCGTAACCGGGTGTCCCGAGAATCATGCCGCTCCAGAACGCATACATCTTCGGCAGATGGTGCGCCCAATCGACCTTCGCCACGTCCGCAAAAATCGGATTCAGCAACGCGTCCTCGCGCACCTTCAGGTAGAATTCATCCACGAGCCGCTTCACGTCCGCTTCATTGGTGATGTCGTTCATCTCCGCCGAAACAACGCGGCGCCCGGAACGCTGCAAGCGCCCGCTTCGATTCTCTTGATCCCGCTCAAGCCGTCCGGCGATTTCGCCCTCGCATTCATCGCCGTCACCGCCGCCCCATTTTCTGCCCCAGCTTCCCGCGTTTCTTCCCGCTCGGATAATTCGTCGCCTTCACCGGCTTGCGATAGTCGCCCGACTTCAGCGCATTGATCTGGTCGCGCAAGATCGCCGCACGCTCGAACTCCAGCCGCCCCGCCGCCTCGGTCATTTCGTTTTCCAACTCCGCGATCACCGCCGCCACGTCGTCGACGCCCTCGGCCACCGCCATCTCCGCGCCCTCCTCGCCGCTGCCATCGTAAACATGCAGGCTCGCCTGCGCCGCGCGAATCACGCTCCGCGGCGTGATGCCGTGCTCGGTGTTATACGCGAGTTGCTTCTCCCGGCGATATTTCACGATCTCCACCGTGCGGCGGATCGATTCGGTGAGGTTGTCCGCATAAAAAATCACGCGGCCCTTCTCGTGCCGCGCCGCGCGCCCTGCGGTCTGGATCAGACTCGTCTCGCTGCGCAGGAAGCCTTCCTTGTCCGCGTCCAGGATCGCCACGAGCGCGACCTCCGGCAGGTCGAGCCCCTCGCGCAGCAGATTGATGCCGATCAACACGTCGAAATTTCCCAGCCGCAGATTGCGCAAAATTTCCACGCGCTCGATCGCGTCGATGTCCGAGTGCAGATACTCCACGCGGATCTTCGCCTCGCGCAGATAACTCGTCAGGTCTTCCGACAGCCGCTTCGTCAACGTCGTCACCAGCACGCGCTCGCCCGCGGTCGCCGCCGCCTTGATCTCGCCGATCAAATTTTCCACCTGCCCCTTCGTCGGCCGAATCACGATCTCCGGATCGAGCAGCCCCGTGGGCCGCACGAGTTGCTCCGCCACCACCGCCGACTCCTTCAACTCGAACGGCGCCGGCGTCGCCGACACGTAGAGCGTCTGCCCCGTGATCTCCCGAAACTCCTCGAAGCTCTGCGGCCGGTTGTCGAGCGCCGACGGCAATCGGAAGCCGAAGTTAACCAGGTTCTGTTTCCGCGCGCGGTCGCCGTTGAACATCCCGCCGATCTGCGGGACGGTCGCGTGGCTCTCGTCGATCATCACGAGAAAATCCTTCGGAAAAAAATCCAGCAGGCAAAACGGCCGCTCGCCCGGCTTTCGTCCGGTCATGTGGCGCGAATAGTTTTCGATGCCGTTGCAGAAGCCCATTTCCTGGAGCATCTCGAGATCGTAGTTCGTGCGCATCCGGATCCGCTGCGCCTCCAGATACTGCCCGTTCTTCTCGAAGAACGCCACGCGCTCCTCCAACTCCGCCTTGATCGCCGTGATCGCCGGATCGAGCTTGCCGCGCGTCGTCACGTATTGATTCGCCGGATAGAGATCGAACTGGTCCAGCGCGCGAATCACTTCACCCGTCGTCGGATCGAATTCGCTCAACCCTTCGACTTCGTCGCCGAAGAATTCCACCCGCAGCCCGTGCTCCAGATACGACGGCACCACGTCGACCACGTCCCCCCGCACCCGAAACGTCCCGCGCTTCAGGTCGTAGTCGTTGCGGTCGTAGATATTGTCCACCAGTCGCTCGAGAAATTTGTTTCGCCCCAACGCCTGCCCGCGGCGCAGAGGGATTTTCAACTCGATGAAATCTTCCGGCGAGCCCAGCCCGTAGATGCACGACACGCTCGCGATCACCACCACGTCGCGCCGCGTCACGAGCGCGCTCGTCGTCGCCATCCGCAGCCGCTCGAGTTCTTCGTTCCGCGACGAGTCCTTCTCGATGTAGGTGTCGCTCGATGCGATGTAGGCTTCGGGCTGGTAGTAGTCGTAGTAGCTGACGAAGTATTCGACCGCGTTGTCCGGAAAAAAGTTTTTGAACTCCGAGTAGAGCTGCGCCGCCAGCGTCTTGTTGTGCGACATGATCAGCGTCGGTCGCGCGCACTGCGCGATCACGTTCGCCATCGTGAACGTTTTCCCCGAACCCGTGACGCCGAGCAGCGTCTGGAAACGATTCCCGGCCTGGATCGATGCCACGAGTTTCTCGATCGCCTGCGGCTGGTCGCCCGTCGGTTGGTAGTCGGAGTTGAGCTTGAAAAGCATGAAAAGAAGGAACCCACCGTGCCCAAAGTAGGGCGGGTTTCAACCCGCCCTTCATCTCTTCACAAATTGCCAATACGCTCCCGACCACCCATTCTCCCGTTCAAAGAACCCGGCCGCCGCGGCCAAAATTCAACCCCGTTTCGTCCCATGTCCAAAGTCATCGTCTCGTCGCTCTACGACTCCGACGTCTTCAAGATGGCCTGCCGCCAGTTCGACAAGGCCGCCGACGCCATCAATCTCCCCGAGAACATCCGCGATCGCACGAAATACCCGCGTCGCTGCCTCTCCGTCGCGCTCCCGATTCGCCGCGACGACGGCAGCATCACCGTCTTCGAAGGCTACCGCGTGCAGCACAATCTCTCCACCGGCCCCTCGAAAGGCGGCATCCGTTTTCACCCGAGCGTGACGATCGGCGAAGTCGCCGCGCTCGCGATGTGGATGAGTTGGAAAACCTCCCTCGTCGGCCTCCCCTACGGCGGTGCGAAGGGCGGCGTGATCGTCGATCCCCGCCAGCTTTCCGAGACGGAACTCGAGCGGCTCTCGCGCCGCTACATGCAGGAGATGGTGAATTTTCTCGGGCCGCACATCGACGTGCCCGCGCCCGACGTCGGCACCAACGAGAAGATCATGGGCTGGATGATGGATACCTATTCCAATCACGTCGGCCACAACGAGCCCGCGATCGTCACCGGCAAACCCATCGCCCTCGGCGGCTCGCAGGGCCGCCGCGAAGCCACCGGCGCCGGCGTCGCCTATCTCGTGAAGCGTTACCTCGAGGATCTCTCCATCCCGGTCGGCGAAGCCACCGTCGCCGTGCAGGGTTTCGGCAACGTCGGCAGCGAGACCGCGCTCGCGCTGCACAACTACGGCGCGAAGATCATCGCGCTTTCCGACTACACCGGCGGCATCTTCAACGCGGCCGGCCTCGACGTGAAAAAAGCCCTCGCCTACGTCGCCTCCGAGAAGGTGCTGAAAGATTTTGCCGGCGGCGAAGCCATCACGAACGAGCAACTCCTCGAATTGAAATGCACCGTGCTCGCCCCGTGCGCCCTCGAACGCGTGATCACCGGGCAAAACGCCGCGAAGCTCCAGTGCCGCCTGCTCGCCGAGGGCGCGAACGGCCCGACGACCAACGGCGCCGATCGCATCATCGAGGAACGCGGCGACATCGAACTCATCCCCGACGTGCTCTGCAATTCCGGTGGCGTCGTCGTTTCGTATTTCGAATGGATTCAGAATCTCGAGAACTACTATTGGACGCGTGACGAGGTGATGACGAAGCTCACCGGCATTCTCGATCGCGCGAAAGAATCGGTCGAGTATCAGAAGCGCAAATTCAAGTTCAGCCGCCGCCTCGCCGCGCTCACGCTCGGCATCCAGCGCGTCGCCGACGCCAAAGCCGCGCGCGGCCTCTTCCCCTGACTCCCGGCCCCCGGCACTCGCCTCACGCCCCATGTAGGAGCCTGCTTGCAGGCGATCACCGCACTCGCCCGATGTAGGAGCCTGCTTGCAGGCGATCTCCGCGCTGGCCCCATGTAGGAGCCTGCTCGCAGGCGATCTCCGCACTGCGCCAGCCGCCCGCCGCCCTTTTCATTTTGCCCGATCATCTCGCCGCAATCCGGCATTTTGCATGCAGCGATCGACTCGGGAAAAACCCTTGAGGCGAAACGGTCTCTGATCGCCCGCGAGTTAGGGCACGGGCCTCATCTGGCACGTTCATCGCTTGGCTTCTGACGCACTCGTCGGCGCTCGGCTCGGTCGATCCGCCCTCAACCCGCACTCGCGGCATCTTGTTATGCGCGGTGCTCATTCAAACTCCCATGTCATCCCCTCTTCCTCCCGCGGCCTCGCTGTCTGCTCTGAATTCCCTTCGCCGCAGCTCCGAGTTGCTGCCGTTTCCGAACGCGTGGCGCTCCTCTCCTCGCGCCTCCCGCGACCGCGCGCTCGTCTCGCCTGAACGCCCCGCTCCACCGGGCCCGATCGTCGCGCTGTGTCATTTGAGCTGGAGCTGGGTCTGGCAGCGACCGCAGCAGTTTCTCTCCCGCCTTTCGCGCACGCACCGTGTGCTCTTCGTCGAAACCCACTGCAGCGAGATCCCCGAAACGTCGGTGAAACTTCGCTCCGCCGACGGCTGCCCGAATGTCACGATCTGCGAGATGCACCTGCCCGCCCGCCGCTGGGCCGATGGCAAATTCATCGACCGTGAGCGCCGTCGCGCGCTTCGCCTCACGCTCTCGCGCGATCTCTCCGGTCGGTTCGACGATCCCATTCTCTGGTTCAACGATCCCATGGCGGTCACGGCCTTCGCCGGCCACCTCGACGAATCGCTCATCGTCTACGACTGCATGGATGAACTTTCCCAGTTCAAAGACGCTCCCTCGGCGCTCCTCGAGCGCGAGCGCGAACTCCTCGAGGTCGCCGACGTCGTCTTCTGCGGCGGCCGCAAGATGCGCGACAAGCGCGCGCGCGTTAATCCCAACTGTCACTTCTACGGCACCGGCGTCGATTGCCGCCATTTCGGCGCCGCGCGTTCCAGCGATCTCGCCGTCGCTCCCGAACTCGCGAGGCTCGATGGCCCGGTCCTCGGCTACTTCGGCGTCATCGACGAGCGCATCGACTACGATCTGCTCGCCGCGCTCGCCGATGCGAATCCGCGCTGGCACGTCGTCATGGTCGGCCCGTTTGCGAAGGTCGACCCCGCCACATTTCCGCAGCGGAAAAATCTCCACTGGCTCGGCGGTCGCCCCTACGCCGAACTGCCTGCGCTGACGAAGGGCTTCTCCGTTTGCCTGATGCCGTTCGCCCTCAACGAGGCGACGGAATACATCAACCCGACCAAGGCGCTCGAATACATGGCCGCCGGCCGACCCGTCGTCTCGACCGCGCTCGACGAGGTGAAATCGAACTTCGCGTCCGTCGCGCGTGTCGCGAAGTCGCACGCCGAATTCATCGCCATGTGCCACCGCGAGGTTGCCACGCCCACGCGCACGCGCATCGCCCGCGGCCTCCGTCTCGCCGCCGACAATACGTGGGAGGCCATCGTCGCGAAACTCGAGCAGCACGTCGCCGACGCTCTCGCCGCCCGCACGCCGGATTCCAGCGAAACCGAACCCGATCTTCCGCTCGTCGCCAGCCAAAGCGCCTATGTTTGACTACTTGATCGTCGGAGCCGGTTTCGCCGGCAGCGTTCTCGCGGAGCGGCTCGCGAGCGTGGAAAACAAACGCGTCCTCCTCATCGACCGGCGTCCGCACATCGGCGGCAACGCCTACGATTGTCACAACGAGCACGGCGTCCTCATCCACAAATACGGGCCGCACATTTTCCACACGAACTCGGCGGAGATTTTCAACTACCTCTCCCGCTTCACCGAGTGGCGCCAGTATCAGCACCGCGTCCGCGCCCTGGTCGACGGCCGGCTCCTGCCGATCCCGATCAACCTCGACACCGTCAACGAACTCTACGGCCTGCATCTCACGCCCGACGGCATGAAGGAGTTTCTCGCCTCCGTCGCGGAGAAGCGCGAGCGCATCGCCACGTCCGAGGACGTCGTCGTCAGCGGCGTCGGCCGCGAGCTCTACGAGAAATTTTTCCGCAACTACACGCGGAAGCAGTGGGGCCTCGATCCGTCCGAGCTCGACGCGCAGGTCACCGCCCGCGTCCCGGTGCGTTTCAATCGCGACGACCGCTACTTCACCGACACCTATCAGGCGATGCCCGCGCGCGGCTTCACCCACCTGTTCGGCAACATGCTGGATCATCCCAACATCAAGCTCCTCCTCAACGCCGACTATCGCGACGTGCGCGACGAGGTCGCCTTCGACCAGTTGATCTTCACCGGCCCCGTCGACGAATATTTCGACTACCGCTTCGGCGCGCTGCCGTATCGCTGCCTCGAATTCAAACACGAGACGCATCACCGCCCCGTTTTCCAGTCCGCGCCGGTCGTCAACTACCCGAACGAATACGCCTACACGCGCGTGACCGAGTTCAAGTACCTCACCGGCCAGGAGCATCCGCTCACCAGCGTCGTCTACGAATTTCCGAAATCCGAGGGCGACCCCTACTATCCGATTCCGCGCGCCGACAACGCCGCGCTCTACAAGCGCTACCAGGCGCTCGCCGCCGAAACGCCCGACGTTCACTTCGTCGGCCGGCTCGGCACTTATCGATACTACAACATGGACCAGGTCGTCGGCCAGGCGCTCACGTTGTTCACGAAGCTCACCAAATCCAAACGCTCGGAAGCCCTCGCTTCCGCGTGAACCGGCGTCCCATTTCGTAGTCAAGTAGGGCGGGCTTCAGCCCGCCTCCTTCCCGCCCGCCCGCCGGACCGCGCGCGGCGCTCCGCCTTTTCCCATGTTTCCTTGTCCCGCCATCCCGCGTCCCGAATATCCGCGGCCCGACCGGCAGCGCGGCCTCACCGAGGGCGTGGATTGGCTGAATCTCAACGGCCCCTGGCAGTTTCGCTTCGATCCGCAGCGCCGCGGCCATGACGAGCAGTGGTTTGGCGCGACCGGCCCCGACTGGCGCGAGCAGATCATCGTGCCGTTTTGCTGGGAGTCGCTCGCCGCCTGGGGCGAGGGCGACGCCGCGGGTAACGACAACTACTACGCCACGCGCGTCTACCTGAAGCCGCTCGAGGTCACGCGCGAAAGCCACCGCATCGCCGAGCGTCACGAGGTCGGCTGGTATCGCCGCGTCGTCGCGGTGCCGAGCAATGCCCACTGGAAAAACCGCCGCGTCATCCTCACGATCGGCGCCGCCGACTTCATCACCGATTGCTGGTGCAACGGCGTCTCCTGCGGCCATCGCGAGGGCGGCTACGTGCCGCACGAGTTCGATCTCACCGACTCGCTCGCGACCGCGAACGCCGACGGCCTGCGCCGCGCGCTCATCGTGCTGCGCGTCGAGGATCCGATGGACAACCGCGAGCAGCCCGTCGGCAAACAATGGGGCTGGTACACGCCGACGAGCGGAATCTGGCAGACCGTCTTCGTCGAGCCGCGCGCCCGGGTGCACATCGATCATTTTCGCATCACGACCGACATCGATCAGGGCCGCGTCGCGTTCGCGCTCACCTGCCAAAACCTCACCGATCGCTTCACCGCCGTCGTCGACATCATCCCGCCCGAGGCTCCGCCCCATCGGCTCACGCTCAACGTCGCCGCTCAGCTCGCCTCCGGCGAGGGCGAGATTTATCCCGTTTCCCTCTGGGATCCCGGCGACCCGAAACTTTACCGCGTCGTCTTCCGCCTGCTCGACGAGGACGAGCGCGAGGTCGACACCGTTCGCAGTTATTTCGGCATGCGCAAAATCGGCAGCATCTCCGCGCCCTCGCCCGATGCGCCCGCGATGCTCTCGTTCAACAACAAGCCGATCTATCTCCGCGGCGCGCTCTACCAGTCGTATCACCCCGACGGAGTCTACACCGCCGGCGACGCGCGCACCCTCGCGCACGACATCACCTTCGCGCGCGAGGCCGGCTTCGATTTCCTCCGCGTGCACATCAAGCTCGATGACCCGCTCCTGCTCTACTACGCGGACACGATCGGCATGCTGCTGATGCAGGACTTCCCGAATTTCGGCGAAGGCGGCGACACGCCCCTCGGCCGCCGTCGCTTCGAGGCGATGCTGCGCCTCGGCCTGCAGCGCGATTTCAACCACCCGTCGATCATCTCGTGGTGCATTTTCAATGAGACGTGGGGCTTCGGCGGCCAGACCGAGTTGATGAAACTCATCGCGCCGCCATCGACCGCCATCAAGCCCAGCACCGCCGAGCGCGCCGCGCAGAAACTCGCCAACCTCTCCTCGTTCAAGTGGGTCCACGAGATGTGGCAGCTCGCGAAGTCCCTCGATCCCACGCGGCTCATCGAAGACATGAGCGTCGTGCTCTGGGAGCACCTCGTCGCCTACGGCCACGTCGACACCGACATCAACTCGTGGCATTTCTACATCGACGACTACGCGAAGGCGAAAGCCCACATCGAGAGCGTCATCGCGAAAACCTACCGCGGCTCGAACTTCAACTACATCGAGGGCTACCAGCAGCGCGGCGTGCCGCTCATCAACAGCGAATACGGCGGCGTCGGCGCGCTCGACGGCGACCGCGACGTGAGCTGGACCTTCAAGTTTCTCACCAACGAACTCCGCCTCCACGGCCAGCTCTCCGCCTACATCTTCACCGAACTCCACGACGTCGAGTGGGAATACAACGGCCTCCTCAACTACGATCGCACCCCGAAGGATTTCGGCTACTCGCCGACGATCGTCAATCAGGGCGACGTACTGCCCATCGACGCCGCGCCGATTTCCCGCCTCGAGCCCGGGGCCGCCTTCGAGATCGAGGTGCTCTCCTCGCATTTCTCCCGTCGCCGCTGCGAGGGCGTCACGCTGCACTGGCTCTACTCCGGTATCGACACACTGGGCACGCAGCACCCGCAGCTCGCGCGCGGCCGCGCGAAAATTCCGTTCACGCATCATCGCGTCGAACTCGCGCGCAAGATCGCCCTCCAGGCGCCGTCGCAGCCGATGCTCTGCACCTTCGCCGTCGCCGCCGTGCTGCCCGACGGCAAGACCGTCGCGGGAAATTTCATCGAGCACTTCGTCGCCGGCGGCACTCCGCCCGAACGCGAGGATTTGGGCAACATGCTCATCCTCCGCCGCCACGTCACCGACTGGATCGACGCCGAGTGGAACGCCGGCCACAGCACGCGCGACGAGGCCGCGAAGCGCGGTTGCTGCTTCGGCCACGGGCACGGTTTTTTCGAGTGGGAGTTCAAGGACGAAGTCATTCCGCTCCTCGCGAAGGCCAAGCGCGTGCGGATGTTTTGCGAGGTCTCCGCCCGCCGTCGCGATACGCCGCAAACCGACAGCCATCGCTACCCGACCTATTTCGAGCTGCTCATCAACGACCTTCCCGTGCACCGCACGCTGCTCCCCGATCATCCGCACGACACCCGCGGCTCGCTGAGCTACCTGCGCGGCGGTCGCGGCGCCTACGGCTACCTGATGCGCGTCGCCTGCGAAGGCCCGCTCTTGCAGCAAGTCGCCGCCACCGCCGAGCCCACCGGCACCCTCCGTTTCCGCTGCGCCGTGCCCGAGGCCGCCGCGCCGCACGGCGGCCTCACGGTCTACGATTTCGACTGCGGGAGATTCCCCATTTGTCCGACAATCATGATCGAGTGGGAACAGTCCTGATCCCACCGGTCAGTGCCATCCGCGGCTCTCCGCCAGCCGGGCCGCGCGCAAGCTCGTCAGCCATGGACCTCACTCTTCCCACGATTGCTCCGCCGCTGGAGATCTGGGGCGGCATGGAGTGCTCCATTGTGAGAGTCCAGTCGCGCGTCGAGGACCAGCTCGCCCGCACCGGCCACGATGCGCGGCCCGACGACTTCGATCGCTTCGCCGCGCTCGGCTTGCGGGCGTTCCGCTTTCCCCTCCTCTGGGAACGTCACCTCGAGCCGCAGCCCGACTGGTCCTGGGCCGACGCCCGCCTCGGTCGCCTGCGCGCGCTCGGCATCCGCCCCATCGTCGGCCTCCTTCACCACGGCTGCGGCCCGGTCGACATGTGTTTCCTGGCTCCGGACTTCGCGCAAAAATTCGCCGATTTCGCCGCGCGCGTCGCCGCACGCTACCCGTGGATCGACGCCTACACGCCGATCAACGAGCCGCTCACCACCGCGCGTTTCAGCGGCATGTACGGCCTCTGGCACCCGCACCGGCGCGATCTCGCGTCCTTCGCCCGCATCCTCCTCGACGAGTGCCTCGCCACCCGCGCCGCGATGCGCGCCATCCGTGCCGTCAATCCCCGCGCCCAGCTCATCCAGACCGAGGACGTCGGCAAAACCCACAGCACGCCCCGCCTCGCCTATCAGGCCGATTTGGAAAACGAGCGTCGCTGGCTCACCTTCGACCTGCTCACCGGCCGTCTCGACCGCGAGTCGCCTGTTTACGAATACATCCGGCGCGGCGGCATCGGCGAGGGAGAACTTGAATCCTTCGTCGCCGAGCCCTGTCCGCCCGACGTGCTCGGGATGAACTACTACGTCACCAGCGAGCGTTTCATCGACCGCCACCTCAACCGCTACCCGCCCCAGACGCACGGCGGCAACGAGCACGATGCCTACGCCGATGTCGCCGCCGTGCGCGTCCGCGCCGAGGGCCTCGTCGGCGCCGAGGGCCTGATGCACGAATTGTGGCAACGCTACCGCCGCCCCATCGCGATCACCGAGGTGCAGCTCGCGTGCACGCGCGAGGAGCAGCTGCGCTGGTTGCTCGAAAGCTGGCGCGCCGCCAGCCATGCGCGCGCCGCCGGCGTCGACGTGCGCGCGATCACGCCGTGGTCGCTCCTCGGCGCCTACGATTGGGATTCCCTCCTGCTCGAGTGCAACGGCACCTACGAGGTCGGCGCGTTCGACATCCGCAGCTCGCCGCCGCGGCCCACCGCCGTCGCGCATGCGATCCGATCCCTCGCGCACACCGGCGATTTCGCCCACCCCGTGCTCGCCGCCGAGGGTTGGTGGCGTCGCCACACCCGCCTCGAATATCCGCCGCTCGCCGCTCCGACGACCGGCGGCGGCACCGCCGTCTCCGTCGAAAACGAAATTCATCCCGGCGCGAAGCCCCTCGTGATTCTCGGCCCGTCCTCGCCTTTTGGCCGCGCCTTGATCCGCGTTTGCCACGTGCGCGGCCTGCCGTTCGTCGCCCTCTCGCGCCGCGAGCTGAACCTCGGCGAACCCGACCGCATCTTCGAAACGCTCGCGCGCCTCACCCCGTGGGCCGTCGTCAGCGCCGGCGGCTACACGCGCGTCGACGACGCCGAGGACGACTCCGCCGCGTGCTTCCGCGACAACGTCGCCAGCGCCGTCAACCTCGCCGAAGCGTGCGCCGAATCGGGCCTGCCGCTCGCGGTGTTTTCGAGCGACCTCGTGTTCGACGGCACCGCCGGCCGGCCCTACCTCGAGACCGATGCGCCCGCGCCGCTCGGCGTCTTCGGCCGCAGCAAGGCCGAGATGGAGGAGCGCGTGGGCCGCCTGCACACCGGCGCGTTGATCATCCGCGCCGGCCCGACGTTCGGCCCGTGGGACGCCGACAACTTCGCGACCGCCACGCTCCGCCGGCTCGAGGAAGGTCCGGTGCCGGTCGCCGACGACACCCTCGTCTCGCCGACTTACCTGCCCGACTTGGTCAACGTCACGCTCGATCTCCTCATCGACGGCGAAACCGGCCTCTGGCATCTCGCGAATGCCGGCGCGCTCACGTGGGCGGACTTCGCGCGCCGGCTCGCGCGCCAGTCGGGCCTGCCGCCGGAGCGCGTCGAGCCCGTGCCGTTTTCCGCGCTCCATCTCCGTGCCTCGCGTCCTCGTTTCAGCGCGCTCGCCAGCGCCCGCGGCTCGCTCCTCATCTCGATCGATCAGGCGATCGAGCGTTACTTGATCCACCGCGGCGCAGCCTGGCGCGTCGCCGAGGCGAGCCGCGGTTGAGTGTCCGCGATCGGGCGTTCCCCGAATCGCTGGCGAGCCGCGGACTTAAGCTTGTTCGCGCACCCGTTTCCCGCCTAAAGCTCTCCGCCCTCCCCCCTTTCCACCATGCTCAAACAATTCAAGGAATTCGCCCTGCGCGGCAACGTCGTCGATCTCGCGGTCGGCGTGATCATCGGCGGCGCGTTCGGCGGCATCGTCACTTCGCTCGTCAACGACATCATCATGCCGCCCATCGGCCTGCTCGTCGGCGGCGTCGATTTCGCGAATCTTTTCGTCGTGCTCAAGGAAGGCACGAAGCAGGCCGGCCCCTACGCGTCCGTCGCCGCCGCCAAGGCCGCCGGCGCCGTCACGCTCAACCTCGGCGTTTTTCTGAACACCGTGATCAACTTCACGATCGTCGCCGCCGCGGTTTTCCTGCTCGTCAGCGGCATGCATCGGCTTCGCCGCAAGGAGGAAGTCGCCCCCACCGCCGCGCCGCCGCGCCAGGAAATTCTCCTCGAAGAAATCCGCGACCTCCTGAAAGCCCGCCAATAAATTCGCCCGCTCCGCCGCCCCGCTGCCCATTGTAGGGCGGGGTCTCCCGACCCCGCCGCCCCCACCCGGTAGGGACGCCTCTCCGAGGCGTCCGTCCGTCCGCCCACCCGGTAGGGACGCCTCTCCGAGGCGTCCG
>JBEHYR010000086.1:0-20041 GCA_048498075.1 Verrucomicrobiota bacterium
CGCTGGCCGTTCGAGGTGAAGCCGGACTACGACGCGAATGCGATCTTCGCGGTGCTCGCGGCCGAGCAGGGAGGGCCGGCCGCCGCGGTGGTCCGGCGACCTCTCGCCGCCGAGTTTCTGAAACTGCGGGCCGCGACGGAGGCGGAGCGGGCGATGTTCGCCGATGCCTACGGACAACTCGGGGCGGAGCACGACCGCTGGGCTTACACGGAAACGGCGCGCGGATTGGAGGACAAACGGGTACTCGTGACGCGGGTCGATCCCTCAAAGCCGGAGGATGAACGTTGCGTGCTGCTGAGCGTCGATGGGCAGGCGCCGACCGCCGAGGACGTGGAGCGGTGGCGTGATGCCGGCGGCGATACACCGAAGCCGCTGGGCGATCTGCCGCCGATCGCGAGCTTGGTGGAGTTGCGGGAGCTGCGCGTGTTGGCAGAAGACGCCGCCACGGTGGTTTTCGAGCTGCCGCTGCGAAGCGATAACGCGGAGTTTCCGGCGGAGAAATTCCAGGCGCTGTTTCGCGTGAACAAGGGGAGCCGTTCGCTGGAAGAGATTACGATCAGGTTGCGCGACACCTTCCGCGTCGCGGGCGTGGTGAAGGTGACGGAGGCGGGGATGGAGGTGCGTTTGCAGACGATCGATCCGGCGTTTCCGCCGCAGGTCGTGCAGGTGAAAGCGGGCGGAGGCGTGCGCGTATTGCTGGTAAAATTCTCGCGGGCGTTCGAGGCGACGCGCACGGATTTCAAGCGGGTGGAGGCGCCGGCCGAGGAAACAGCAACGTCGGCAACCTCCCGCGAATCCCGCGAATAGACGCGAATTCCGGAGGATGGGCCACAAAAGGCGCAGAAGACGCCGAAGACGGAAAAACTTTTGCGCCTTCTGGGCTTTTTGCGGCGGCCCATGATCGCGGTGAAATTCGTTCGCCAGCGGCGGGCAGCGAGGCGAGGTTGGCGGACTCTTTTATGAAACTTCGATTTTTGCTGGGAGTGGTGGTGGCTGGCTCGGTTTCAATTTCGGCGGCATTGCACGCGCAGACGCCGGCGGCGGCACCGGCGACCGCGGACGCGACGGCCGAGCAGGCGATCGCGGCGGAGCTCACGCCGCTCGTCGAGCGCGTGAAGGCGAAGCTGGGCTCGGGGCAGGCGACGGCGGAGCAACTGCAGCCGGAGCTGAAGGAGTTCGACGCGCTGATCGCGAAACACGCGGGGGAGAAGACCGAGATGGCGGCGATGATCAGCTTGCTGAAGGCGCGCATCTACCTCGAGGGCCTCGGCGACAAGGCGACCGGGGTCGCGCTGCTCAAGGCGTTGAAGAAGGATTTCCCCGACACGCAACTCGCGCAGCAGGTCGATCCGTATATCCAGAATCTGGAGGCCGAGGCGGCGGCGGAGGCGCGGCTGGCGGTGGGGAAGGAATTTCCGCCGTTCGAGGAAAAGGATTTGGCCGGGGCGGCGTTGAACCTCGCGGCTTACAAGGGCAAGGTGGTGCTGGTGGATTTCTGGGCGACGTGGTGCGGGCCTTGTGTCGCGGAGTTGCCCAACGTGATCGCGGCCTATCGGAAATATCACGACAAGGGTTTCGAAATCGTGGGCGTGAGTCTCGACAAGGATCGCGGCGCGCTGACGAGGTTTCTGGCGGAGAACAAGATGGAGTGGCCGCAGTTTTTCGATGGGAAGGGCTGGGAGAATAAAGTCGCCGCAGCGTATGCGATTCACGCGATCCCGGCGACGTTTTTGCTCGATGGCGAAGGGAAGATCGTGGGCAAGGGGCTGCGCGGCGAGGCGCTGGCGGCGAAGGTCGGGGAGTTGTTGGGGGCGAAGTAATTTTTTTTAACCGCCAATGGACGCGAATGGACGCGAATGCGCGCAGGTGGCGCGGTCAGTCTGAGCGCGGGCGGAAGCACGGGCAGGTTGCCCGTGCTACGGCGGGGTCGGGAGACCCCGCCCTGCAAGGGGAGAGTAACACGACGGCGGCTACACCTTCTGCTGTTTCCATTTGCCGCGGCGGAAGAGGATGAAGGTGGCAATCGCGAGGGCGGAGAAGGAGACGGGGACGGCGATGAAAATGCCGAGCGGGCCGAGGCCGAAGGGTTTCGCGAGGAGCCAGGCGAGCGGAACCTGACCGCACCAGAAGCAGAAAAAATTCAGGCGCGTGGGCGTCCACGTGTCGCCGGAGCCGTTGAAGGCGGCTTCGAGACACATGCCGGCGGCGTAGAGCGGGAAGGCGACGCTGATGATCCAGAGCGCGCGGTTGGCGTGGAAGAGGACTTCGGGGTCGGCGGTGAAGAGGCGCGTGATGAAGCCCGATCCGAGGACGAAGAGGAGGCCGACGGCGCCGAGAAAAACCATGTTGAAGCGCGTGGCGAGGCGGACGGCGGCTTCGGCGCGGTCGGGTTTTCCGGCGCCGAGATTCTGGCCGACGAGCGTGGCGCCGGCGTTGGCGAGGCCCCACGCGGGCATGAGCGCGAAGATGACGACGCGGATCGCGATGGTGTAGCCGGCGAGGGCGGAGCTGCCGAAGAGCGCGAGGATTTTGTAGAGGCCGACCCAACTCGTGGTGTTGATCATGAGCTGCGCGATGCCGTTGCGCGCGGTGGCGAGGATCGAGCGGAGGAGTTCGGCGTCGGGGCGGAAATGGGCGAGGCGCAGGCGGAGGCGCGTCGACGAATGATGCTGTCCGGAGGCGGGCGCGGCGGGGCGGGCGAGGTGCCAGAGCTGGTAGAGCACGCCGAGGCCGCGGCCGCAGTTGGTGGCGATGGCGGCGCCGGTGAGACCGAGTTCGGGGAACGGGCCCCAGCCGAAGATGAAGCAGGGGCCGAGGAGGATGTTGAGGGCGTTGGCGAGCCAGAGGGTGCGCATCGCGAGGACGGCGTCGCCGGCGCCACGGAAGATCGCGTTGATGAGAAAAATCAGGAAGACGGTGGCATTGCCGCCGAGCATGAGGCGCGTGAACGGCGTGCCAATCGCCAGGGTGGCGGTATCCGCGCCCATGAGACGGAGGATCTGCGGGGCGAAGCTGCCGAGGGCGAGGCCGATGAGGGCGGCGGAGGCGACGCCGAGCAGGATGATCTGGGCGGCGGCGTGGGCGGCGCGCTCGGGGTCTTTTTCGCCGATGCGGCGGGAGACGATCGCGGTGGCGGCGATGGAGATGCCGATGGCGACGGCGTAGATGAGCGACATCACGGACTCGGTGAGGCCGACGGCGGCAATGGCGTTTTTGCCGAGGTGGGAAACCCAGAAGACGTCGACGACGGCGAAGAGCGATTCCATGACCATCTCGAGCACCATCGGGACGGCGAGGAGGAGGACGGCGCGGTTCAGCGGGGCGGCGGTGTAGTCGTGGTGTTCGCCGCGGAAGGCCTGGAGGATGGTGCGGAAGACGGAGGGTACGGGCGCGGGTGGAGGGGCGGCGGACGTGGCAGGGAGGGAGTCGGACATGGGCGGCGGCAAGGGTGGGTGTGTGGAAACGACGAAGGAGGGACGCGGAGCCGGACAGAGGCGCGCGTTTTCGCGCGGAGCAAGCGAGGATCACTTGAGCGAGAGGAACGCCGCCAATTCGCGAACCCGTGATTGGCTTTTCTCGGATTCGTTCGCTTGGTGCGGTCGGCGATTCGTCGCTGGCTGAAGGGTTACGATTTCAAATCGAAACGGGAACGCCACCATTCAAATCCTGTTTGGACCGGCCAATTCGGAGCGTTGAACGACAAACTGGCAGTGGGCTTCAAGGATCTGATGGAGATTCGCTTTGTCCGCGCGTTTCTCGAACAAGGTGTGAGTTGGAAGACGATGCGCGACGCCCACAGCTCAGCCAAGATCAAGCTCAGCACAGACCATCCGTTTTGTTTCCACCGGTTTGCCACGGACGGTCGCGCCATCCTGCTCCAGCAGGCGCAGGAATCCGGCGACGCCTCTCTGATCGACATCACCAACGATCAACGGGAATTTGAACGGATTGTCGCGCCGTCCGCGACGCGGTCGAGTTCGAGCAGACGCTGGCCGCGTGAGGTTTTTCTTCGACAACAACCTTTCGCCCAAGCTCGCCCGCAGCCTGGATGCGTTGGTGCAGCCGGAGCATCGGGTGGTTCATCTCAAGGAAAGGTTTGCGGCGAGCACAGGCGTGGAAGTTTGCCAAGGTCTTTCCCAATCTGCTCGTCACGGCAGAAACAGTGCTCGGAGTTTTTTTGGCTCGATGATCGAAGACTTTTTCCGGCTGGTATAATCAAGCGCTGAGCGACGGCGGAACCACGCTTAACTTGTAGAATGCGGCTATGTCGCTCTTCGCTCCAGCGCTAAGCGTTGCGGCAGGCAAGGCGGCGTTTACCAGCGGCGAACCAGGATGGGCGCGGGTTGGGCGGTCAGGGGAGAGCCCGCGTCGAGCCGCGGGGGAGGAAAAGCGGCGTCGAGCCGCCGCACTCCAAAAGGTCAGGCGAGGATTTTCCGCAGGCTGTCGAGGTCCATCACTTGGGCGAGGGATTCTTCCTGGACGACGGCGGCGGCGAGGGCGGCTTTTTCCTTTTGCAGGGCGCGGATCTTTTCCTCGACGGTGCCGCGGGCGATCAGGCGGTAGGCGATGACCTGGTTTTTCTGGCCGATGCGGTGCGTGCGGTCGATCGCTTGCGCTTCGACGGCGGGATTCCACCAGGGATCGAAGAGCACGACGTAGCTCGCGGCGGTGAGGTTGAGGCCGGAGCCGGCGGCTTTCAGGGAGAGAAGGAAAACGGGGATCGCAGGGTCGGCCTGAAATTGATCCACGAGGGCCTGGCGGTTTTCGGTCTGGCCGGTGAGGAGCAGGTGCGCGATGCCGCGGGGGGCGAGTTCGTCGCGGATGAGTTCCAGCATCGTGACGAATTGGGAGAAAACGAGAACCTTGTGGCCTTCGGCGACGAGGGGTTCGAGGGTGTCGAGGAGAGCTTCGAGTTTCGCGGAGGGGGGCGGAGGGAGTTGAGAGTTGAGGGTTGAGAGTTGAGAGACCGGAGGCGCGGAGTCGGACGCGGCGGCGGTGGAAGCGGATTTGGCCGCGGATTTTGGGCGGGATTTTTTCGCGGATTTTGGCGCGGAAGACGGCGTGCCGAGGGGAACCGTCTCGGACTGGATGAGGCGGGGATCGCAGCAGATCTGGCGGAGGCGGAGGAGGGATTGGAGGATGTTGAAGCGCTGGGTGTCGAAATCGCGGTTGGTTTTCACGCCGAGGAGGAGGGCACGGGTGCGTTTGAGTTCGGCGTCGTAGAGGGCTCGTTGCGGGCCGTCGAGTTCGACGAGGAGTTCCTCCTCGATGCGCGGGGGGAGGTCGCGGGCGACCTGGGATTTGGTGCGGCGGAGGAGAAAATGCTTCACGCGTCCGGCGAGGCGGGTGCGGGCGGTGGGGTCGGTCTTGTCGTTGTAGAGGCGTTTGAAGGCGGTCTGGCCGCCGAGCAGGCCGGGTTGGGCGAAGGCGAAGAGGCTCCAGAGATCGAGGAGGCGGTTCTCGACGGGCGTGCCGGTGAGGACGAGCCGGTGCGCGGTGCGGAGGGCGCGGGCGGCCGAGGCGGTGGCGCTGGCGGGATTCTTGATGTTCTGGCCTTCGTCGAGAATCACGGCGTCCCAGGATTCGGAGGCAAAGGCGTCGGCGTGGAGGCGGAGTTGGGTGTAGTTGGCGACCAAAAGCTGAGAGCTGAGAGCGGAGAGTTGAGAGACGGAGGCGGAGGAAGAAGAAGTTGAGAGTCGAGGGTTGAGCGTTGAGAGACCGGAGGCGGAGGTGGCCGGGGTGACGAGGGCGGCGGTGAAGGCGGTGGTGGCGAGGGTGGGGGCGAAGCGGGCGGTCTCGAGCTGCCAGTTGGTGACGACGGATTTGGGGCAGACGATGAGGGCGCGGAAGGGTTTGGACGGCTCGCGGCGTCGGAGTTCGGCGAGCCAGAGGAGCCAGGCGAGGGCTTGGAGGGTTTTGCCCAGACCCATGTCGTCGGCGAGGACGCCGCCGAAGCGGTTTTCGGAGAGAAAGGAGAGAAAGTGAAACCCCTCGTGTTGGTAGGGGCGGAGGTCGGCGATGAGGCCGGCGGGGAGGGCGGGGGGCGGCGAGGCGCGGAGGGCGGCGGAGCGTTCGCGGACCTGGGTCCAGAGTTTTTCGGGGAGGGCGTCGCGGAGGGATTCGTCGGCGAGTTGGAGGGCGTGGAAGCGGAGGGGCTCGCGGGTGGTTTCGGCGGCGGCGGTCGCAGGGTCGAGACCGAGTTGGGCGAGTTTTTCCCGGGTGGCGGGCGAGTCGTCGAGGGCGAGCCGGCGCCAGCCGCGGCCGGCGAGCCGGACGAAGCGGCCGCGGGCGGCGTGGAGGAGGGCGATCTCCGCGGGGGTGAGCGTGGTGTCCTCGGCGCGGAGGGTCACGCGGACGTCGAACCAGTCGATGCCGGTTTCGTCGCCGGGAGTGAGGTCGAGGGCGAAGGTAGCGCGGGTGGGGGCTTGGGCAAAGGCGGCGAACTCGGGGGCGAGTTCGATGAGGGTGTTGGAGGGGAAACCGGCGAGCCAGGCGGAGAACGTTTCGGGAAAGTTCCCGGCGGTGATTTCGGCGATGACGCGTGGGCCGCCGGGGTGCCAGGCGTCGCGAAAGGTGGGGAGGTGGGAAAATTGTTCGGTGGCGGCGTGGGTGGGTGCGAAGTTGAGCAGGAGGAAGGCGGAGTCGGGCGAGGGGGGCGGCAGGCCGGGGCCGGTGCGGCGCCAGGTGCCTTCGTCGTAGAGGGCGCGGGGCGTGCCGTCGGGGGCGAGCCCGGCGAGTTCGACGAGGAGCACGTCGTCGCCAGCGGTGGTGCGGTCGGGGCGGCGGGGGGAAAGTTGGGCGCGGAGGCGGGGGCGAAGGGGCTCGAAACGGAAGCGGCCGGCGGTGTCGCCGGGGAGTTTCAGCCCGGCGCGGGCGGCGAAGCGGCCGGCTTCGGGCAGGGCGAGGGCGGCGCGGGGAATCGCGACGGCGTCGGCGGCGTCGCCAGTATTGTCGGCGGGCGAAGGCAGGCCGGCGAAAAACGCATCGTCGCCGAGGTAGAGGGCGGGTTGGCCGGGGAGGTGGATCAATCCGGCCGGTGCGGGGGTGCCGTCGTCGAAGGCGAGTTGGGCGAGGGCGAGATCGGGGTCGGAGGGGTGGTCGCGAAATTGCCAGACGAGGCGGCGCGGATCGCGGGTGATGGGGCGGCCGGAATCGGTGACGACGCAGGCGCGGGCGAGCGGGTGGGTGAGGAGACGAGCGAGGAAGGTGCGGTCGCCGGGGTCGGTGAGCTTGAAATTCGTGCGGCCGGTGGAGGCGTGGTGGGCGCGCAGGATGGCGGCGAAGCTGGCGGAGGCGGGTTCGAGGGCGAAGGCGGCGGTGTCGTCGGTGTCGAGGAAGTTGCGGAGGTCGGTGGCGTTGAGCGGCTGGAAGAAAGTGGCGGGGCCGGAGCCGTCGTCGGCCTGGGCGGTGAGTGAGGGGGTGGAGATTTCCCAGGTGGTTTTCTTGCGTCCGAGCCGGAGCCGGAGGACGCGGAGGGCGGGCGGGGGCGGGGGATCTGCGGCGGGCGGGACGGCCATCTCGAGCGAGGCGAAGCGGGTGCGCCAGGCGGCGAGTTCGCGGGCGCGGTGGTAGCTGGCGAGAGCGGCCCGGGCCCAGGGCAGGTCCGTGAGTTTCGCCATGAAGGCGGGGGCCGGAATGTCGTTTTCGGAAAAGAGAAGGGCGAGGTGCGACCAGAGTTCGAGCGGGGTGGCGGGCGGCCGGCTCCAGCGGTTTTCGAACGGGTTGGTGTAGTAATTAAAAACGCCGTCGCGGTGTGACGGGGGGAGGAGGTTTTGGAGCGCCTGCCAGTGGAGGTAGTAGCCGCTGCGCAGGCTTTGATGGAGGGAAATGAGATTGCGGAGGTAGCTCAGGTGCTTGCGCTCGGGCGGCGCGCCGTGGACGGCGGTGAATTGGGCGACGAGGGTGGCTTCGGCGAACGGGACGGAAGATTTTTGAAGGGGGGCGGGCGGGCGTTTGTCGGCGGCGGGCGTCTGGGTGAGGTCGGGCAGCAGGTTGATATCGTGGGCGAGCCGGTCGAGCAGGGCGTTTCCGGCGGCGTAGAGGTGTTTGCACAGAAAACCGACCGGACAGGAGCATTCGCCGTCCCAGCCTTCACCCGCGACGTAGCGGAGCGTGACCTCATAGGGGAGCGTGCCTTGAACGGTGGCGCTGGCGGCGGCGTGGGGCGGATCGGGGGAGAATTTGAGCAACCGGACGCGACCTTGCCCATAGTAGCTTCGGCCTTTCGCACGGCTGCCGGGAGGGAAGTCGTTGAGCCAGCCCGCGAGGTCGATGCGGGTTTGAGCGACGGATGACGATGGGCCGGGCATGGGCGGCAAAAGAAACACCGGCGGTGGGTGGCGTCACGACGGAAGCGTGGTCCCGCTCGCGGCTACAGGAAAGGCCTGCAGGATTCATCGGAGGTTTGGTCAAAGGCTTCGGAGCTTATAGAGGTCCGCCGATCAGGCTGACCATCGCGGCAAAGTCCCTGCGCTCCCGCGCAGGGCTACAGGAGCACTCGTGGCCCGCTGCGGGCCTGCGCTACGCGAGAATCTCGCGGAGGCTGTCGAGGTCGAGGAGGCTGGCGAGGGACTCTTCTTGGACGACGGCGCTCGCGAGGGCGGCTTTCTCGCGCTGCATCGCGAGGATCTTCTGTTCGATCGTATCCGCGGCGACGAGACGGTAGGCGACGACGGGCTGCGTCTGGCCGATGCGGTGCGTGCGGTCGATCGCCTGCGCCTCCACCGCAGGATTCCACCACGGGTCGCAGAGCACGACGTAGCTCGCGGCGGTGAGGTTCAGGCCGGTGCCGGCGGCTTTCAGCGAGAGGAGGAACACGGTCTGGCTGCGGTCGCTTTGAAATTTGTCCACGAGCTCGGCGCGGTTTTCCGTGGCGCCGGTGAGCATGAGGTGGGCGATGCCGGCGGCGGCGAGGCGGGTGCGGATGATCTCGAGGAGGGAAACGAACTGGCTGAAGACGAGAACCTGCTGGCCTTCGTCGCGGAGTTCCTCGAGGCGCTCGAGGAGCGCGTCGATTTTCGCGCTGGGCATGTCGGCGTGGGCGTCGCTGATGAGCGCGGGGTGACAGCAAATCTGGCGGAGGCGGAGGAGGCTCGCGAGGACGTTGAAGCGGACGGCGTCGAGGGCGCGGTTGGTGTCGATGCCGAGGAGCTGGGCGCGGGCGCGTTTTAATTCGGCGTCGTAGAGGCGGCGTTGCGAGCTTTCGAGGTCGACGACGATTTCGTCCTCGGTGCGCGGCGGGAGTTCGGGCGCGACCTGGGCTTTCGTGCGGCGGAGGAGAAAATGGCGCGTGCGGCGGCGGAGGCGCGCGGTGGCGGCGGGGTCTTCGGGCGGATACTGGCGACGGAAGGCGGCTTGCTGGCCGAGGAGGCCGGGCTGCGCGAAGGCGAAGAGGCTCCAGAGATCGAGGAGGCGATTTTCGATCGGGGTGCCGGTGAGCGCGAGGCGGTGGGCGGTCTGAAGCGAGCGGGCGATGACGGCGGTCTGGCTGGAGGGATTTTTAACGAACTGGGCTTCGTCGAGCACGATGGCGTCCCACGGTTGCGAGCGAAACCAGTCGGGCTGGAGGCGGAGTTGGGCGTAGTTGGCGACGACGAGCGTCGCGGAAGTCGAGGGTTGAGGGTTGAGCGTCGAGAGATCGGAGTCGGAGAGTTTGCCGAGGCGGAGAGGGTTGAAGACGCGGGCGTGGAGGGAAGGGGCGAAGCGTTCGGTTTCGCTGAGCCAGCCGTGCATGACGCTTTTGGGGCAGACGATGAGGGCGCGGAACACACCCCGGCGCGGCGCACCACCCCGCTCGAGAGGGGATGCTTCGGCTGCGGGGCTTGGCGCGGGTCCGAAAGAGGATTTTTCCGCGGCGAGGTGGAGGAGCCACGCGAGGGCCTGGACGGTTTTGCCGAGACCCATGTCGTCGGCGAGAATGCCGCCGAAGCCGAGCGCGGAGAGGTGCGCGAGGAAATGGAATCCTTCTTGTTGATACGGGCGGAGCGTGGCGCGGAGGCCGGCGGGCAGCGGGGGCGGGGGCAGCGCGACGAGGGCGGCGGCGCGGGCGCGGAGCTGCGCGGCGAGGTCGGCATGGCGCGCGGCGAGCGTGTCGGCCTCGCCGGCGAGCTGCAGGGCGTGGAGGCGGTGCGTGGCGGGCTTGCCGCCGGCGAGGACATCGGCGGCGGAGAGGCCGAGGCGATCGAGCGCGGCGGTGGCGGGCTCGCTGGCGGAATCGGCGGCGAGTTCGAGGCGGCGCCAGCCATGGCCGGCGAGGCGGACCCATTTGCCGCGGGCTTTGAGGAGCAGGGCGACTTCCTCGGGCGTGAGTTTCGTATCCTGAACGCGGAGCGCGACGGTGAGATCGAACCAGTCGCGCGAGCCGCCGCCGGCGGGTGCGGCGGAAAACTCGACCTGCGCGTGGAGCGGCGGATCGAGGAGACTGGCGAGTTCGGGCGAGAGTTCGAGGGTGAGGCCGGGCGGAAGCGTGGCGTGCCAGGCGACGAAGTCCTCGGGAAAATTTTTCGTGACCAGACGCGCCCAGGCGTCGGCCCACGGATGCCAGCCGAGGCGGAAATCGGCGAGGTGCGGGGTGACGGCCTGCGCCAGCTCGACGTCGAATTCGAGCAAGGGGTCGCCGGCGCGGCGGGGCGATGGGGCGCCGCCTTTGCTCCATTGCCAGGCGCCGCCGCTCCAGACTTTTTCACACGGCGGATCGTCGGCGCGGGCGAAGAGGCGGGCGCGGAAGTGCGTGGCGTCTTCGCCGCGGTCGAGTTCGGCCAGCCAGCACTGGAGGACGGGACGGAGAACGACGCGGCGGATTTTATCGTCGAGCGAGGGCGGCAGGCGCAGGCCGGCGGCGCGGAGGCGGCTCATGATGCGCGTGTCGGTGAGGGCGGCGAGCGGGAGTGGCTTGGGCGGAAGCGGCGGCGGGCCGCGCCAGACGCGATTTTGAAAAATCCAGAGCGGCTCCGGTTGGCCGACGAGCAGGCGCGCGGCGGTGGCGTCGTGTCCGTCGGGCGTGACGAGGCGGAGATCGATCCCGTCGGTCGTGGCGGCGGTCGAACCTTCGGGGACGAGGGGTTCGGGCTCGATCGCGAAAGGCGTGCCGTCGTGCAGCACAAAGGCGGGGCGAGCGGCGGCGGTGCGAAGGAGATTGGCGGCGACGGGTTCGGGCAGCGGATGATGTGCGCGAGGCAGCCGGTCGTGGCGGAACTCGGCGCAAAGCGCGACGGCGAGGGCGGCTTCGGCGGCAGGCAATTTTTGGAGATCGGCGGGAACGGCGGCGGCGAGCGCGTCATACCATTTTGGTGACGGCGATTTCCAGGGCTTGCCCGGTGCGGCGCGGAACTCGACCAGCACGCCCAAGGCCGTGATGCGGGCGCGCAGCGCGGCGACGGTGAGCGGAGCGACGGCGGGGGAGAGCGGGGTGACGGGTTCGGGCGCGAGCGCGCGGCGCCACTCGGCGAGCTGGCGGGCGGTGAGCCGCTCGGCGATGGCGGTGCGGACGGAGCGGGTGTCGGTCAGGGGACGGAAGACCGCGGGAATTTCGCGGCCGGCGCGTTCGTAGTCGTAGGCGATGTATTGCCAGAGCGCCCACGGGTCGGCGGGCGCGGTGGCCTCATCCCACCAGCCTTCGAAGGCGGGAGCGTAGAGGGGCGTGCCCGGCGCCGGCGTGTGCTCGAAGCCGTGGCGGAGCAGGGCACCGGGAAAAAGCACGCGCTGGGTTTGTTGGAATTCGGCGAACACGGCGGCGAGAGCGACGAGCTGATGGCTCTCGTCGTCGGTGAGGGGGCGGCCGAGTTTTTGCGCGAGGAGGGGCGACCATTTTTCCGGAAAGGAAGTCCTGCCGGCCGGGGGCGGGGGCGCGGGGCGGACGACGGGAACGAACGAGACGGGGCGCGCGGCGGCGGCGGCGGCGAGCACGGGGTCGGCGCCGTCGGGCAAACCGGATTCGACGGCGGCGATCCAGGCGCGGCCGGCGGCGTAGGCGTGTTTGCAGGCGAGGCCGACGGCGCAGGTGCATTTCGAACTCCATTTGCCGCGCGTGAGAAAAAGCGTGGTGGTGTAGGGCTCGCTGCCGTTGACCGTGGCTTCGAAGTAGTGATCGGCGTCGCCGCGGAGGCGAGAGACGCGGCCCTCGGTGAAATAGGCTTCGCCGCGCCGGCGCGCGTCGGCGCCCAAGGTGTCGAGCCAGGCGCGGAGCGCGGTGAGCGCTTCCGGGGTCTTGACGGCGCGGATGATGGGTGGGCGAGGTTTGGCGGACATCGGAACCGGCACCCTACAACGAAATGCGGGCGCGTCCAACCGGTTGATGTTTGAAATAATCCGAAGTGAAGGGAAACGGGGCGCGAGACGGGCTGTGGCGCGAAATTTCACGGGCACTGCACGGAAGGGCGCGATTCGGAGCGTGAGTTGTGACGGCGGACGGTTTGGCTGGCGGTCCAAAGATGAACAACATCGGACTGTATCTCGCGTCGGTGCTGATCTGGGGCTCCACGTGGCTGGCGATCACTTTTCAGCTCGGGCGCGTGCCGCCGGAGGTGTCGGTGGCGTATCGGTTCGCGCTGGCGAGCGCGATGCTCTTCGCGTGGTGCGTGGTGCGGCGGCGGCCGCTGGCGTATTCGTGGCGCGAGCACCGCGGGATGGCGGCGCAGGGGGCGCTGCTGTTCGGGCTGAACTACGTGTGCGTCTACCGCGCGGAGGTGGAGATCAGCTCGGGGCTGGTGGCGCTGATTTTTTCGTTGATCACGTTCATGAACATCCTGTTCACGCGATTGTTTTTCGGGCTGCGGGCGAAGGCCGCCACGCTCGTGGCCGCGGTGCTGGGCGTGGGCGGCGTGACGCTCGTGGTGCTGCCGGAATTCGCGCACGGCGCGGGGCGCGGAAACGCGTGGGCGGGCGTGGCGTTCGCGGCGGCGTCGACGGTGTCGGCGTCGTTGGGGAACCTGGTGTCGGCGCGGAACCAGCAGCGCGGGCTGCCGGTGGTGCAGGCGAATGCGTTCGGGATGATGTATGGAGCGGGGTTCGTGGCGGCGTATGCGGCGCTGGCGGGGCGGAGTTTTGGTTTCGAGGCGACGCCGGCATATGTGGGGTCGCTGGTGTATCTGGCGCTGTTCGGATCGGTGCTGGCCTTCGGGGCGTATCTGACGCTGGTCGGTCGCATCGGCGCGGATCGCGCGGGCTACGCGGGCGCGATGATCCCGATCGTGGCGATCGGGCTGTCGACGGCGTTCGAGGGGCTGCGGTGGCACGCGGGGACGTTTGCGGGAGTGGCGTTGTGCCTCGCGGGGAATGTGATCGTGCTGCGGGGGAAGGCGCGGGCGGGGTGATTTTTTTTCAGAAGGAAACGAAGGCCGCGAAGGCGCAGGAGACAATCGGGAGACAGGGTTGAGTTGCCGCGGGCGTTTGAAATCGTGCGGCGAGGGCTACGTTGGCGAATGAAGAAAGACGCATCCTTCCAAAAATTCCTGAAGCGGCGCGAGGCGGCGTCGACCGCGTGGGTCAACGGTGATTTCGGTCCGCTCGGCGAGATGCTCGCGAAAAAAGGCGACGCGACGTTTTTCGGGCCGATGGGCGGCGTGCTCGAGGGAGCGAAGCTACGGTTTCAGCGAACTGAAGACGAACTCGTGATCTTTCGCATAGCGGCCGTGGCACTCGAAACACATCGTCACGGCCTTCGGGCCGACATTGCGGGTCGTGTGGCTGTCACGGGCAAAATCCTCGAAGCCCCAGCCGCCCGTTTCCGTGTAACGCGCATCGCGGACCATCACGTTGATGGATTTGCGCTGACCTTGGAGGAGTTCCGGGCCGCGCGGCTCGAGCACGAACCAGTCGACCGTCAGCACCGCGCCCTCGGGGAAATGTCCGGTGCGGTAACCTTGGACCGCCTGGTCGTTCGCGTAGATATTGGCCATCAATCCGTGCGGCGTGGCGAGTTTGTCTTCCTTCGGCTGGCCGTTCGCAGAGCTTTCCATCCGCTGCAACACCCCGCTGGAGACGTGCTGCCAGGCGCGATAGCCCTCGGGATAAGGCACCTCCGGTGCGGGCGCCGACATTTCCTCGGCGGCCAACGCCATCGTTACGATTCCCGCCGCAATCAAGCCGCCGACCAATCGAGTCTTCATGCCGGTCAGCGAACCCGCGCGCACGCTTCGTCGCCACGCGAATGCGACCAAGCTGGTATTCGGCGAACCGAAGGTCGATTCGCGCCCGCCGAAAGGTGAATTCCACGGTGACAACGACCCGCGAACCGCGGCCGCCGCCTTGACACCGCCGTTACACTCCGGCGCGTGAACCCATTTGCGCGCTGGCCGCGCGTGTCGCTGGCCCTGGCCTACCTCGCCCTGCCCACGATTTTTTCGCTCGTTGGCGGCGTGGAGTCGTTGCTGAACGGCGCGAGCCCGGGCCTCGGCGCAGCGCTCGGCCGGGAAACCGTGTATTGGACCGGATGGGTGATCCTGATGCCGGCCATTTTCCGGTTGTGCCGCTGGCTGCACCAAGGACCTCAACACTGGATTCGCTACGTGCTCGCACTGACCGTCGGCGCCGGGGTCACCGTATTTCTTCTCCCATTGGTCTATGAGATTCTTCGCGTCGGGCCATGGTCGATCGCGTGGAAGCTCTCCCTGGTCAAGGCGCCGGCGCCGAACATGGGGCAGGAATATCGCGGAGTTTACCTTCACCTGATCACCGTCTCGGTGGTGGTCTTCGCGTGCACGGTCGTCGCCTGGTATGCGGTGACCAACTACCGCGAGGCGAAGGAGAGCCGGCTCGAATCGGCGGAGCTGGGGGCGATGCTGCAGCAGGCGCAACTGGACGCGCTGCGCAGCCAGCTGAACCCGCATTTCCTGTTCAACACGCTGCACTCGATCGCGGAACTCATCCACGAGAACCCGCGCCACGCCGAGCAGATGGTGCTGCAGCTCGGAGAACTGCTCCGGAAATCGCTCAAGACGCAGGCGCTCGAGGTGCCGCTCGCGGAGGAGCTGGAGTTCATCCGCAGCTATCTCGCGATCGAGCAAACGCGGCTCGGCGAGCGCCTGGAGCTGGTCTGGAAAATCGATCCGGGGGTGCTCGGCGCGCGCGTGCCGAGCCTGATCCTCCAGCCGATCGTCGAGAACGCGGTGCGCCACGGCATCGCGGCGACCCCGCGGGGCGGGCGGCTGGAAATCGGCGCGGCGCGCGTCGGAGACGAACTCCGGCTCGAGGTGCGCGACAACGGCCCCGGCCTGAAGCCGGACCACGACAACGCGCGCCGTGGTATCGGCATCAGCAACACGCGGGCGCGGCTGGAGCGGCTGCACGGCGAGCGCGCGAGTTTGCGGTTGACCGATGAAGGCGGCGTGGTCGCTTCGCTGATGTTGCCCTGGCGGGCTTGAACTTGAAACGAGGCTCGCGGTGCACGGCATCATGAAACTTCGGACGATCACGGTGGACGACGAGCCGGTGGCGCTGCGGCGGCTCTCGCGGCTGCTGGCGCGCGCGGGCGACGTGGCGATCGTCGCCGAGTGCCGCGACGGCCCGGCCGCGGTGGCGGCGGTGCAGCGACACGAGCCGGACGTGTTGTTTCTCGACGTGCAAATGCCGGGGATGAACGGGTTCGAGGTGCTGCAGGCCTTGCGCGGAGGTCGGATGCCGGTGGTGATTTTTGTGACGGCATTCGACGAATTCGCGCTGCGCGCCTTCGACGCCCAGGCGCTCGACTACGTGCTGAAGCCCTTTGGCGAAGCGCGCGTGGAACAGGCGCTGGAGCGCGCGCGGCTTTGCGTGCGCGGAGACGCCGTGCGCGGCGAACACCTGGCGCGGCTCGCGGAGCTCCTCGGTGCCGCGCCGCGGCGCACGGACGCCGGCTGCCTGTTCGTGAAGCGCGACGATCGCGTGCTCGTGTTGCAGCCGGCGGACATCGATTGGATCGAGGCGGACGGCGACTACGTGCGCATCCACACCGCGAGCGAGAGCCACTTTACGCGGATGAAGCTCGCGGAGATCGAACGGCGCCTCGCATCTGCCGGCTTCGCGCGCATCCATCGCTCGCGCCTCGTCAACCTGGCGCGGGTGAAGGAATTTCGGCCGCTGTCGCGCGGGACTTCGGTCGTGGTGATGCGGAACGGAACGCGACTCGACGCGAGCTACAGTTGCCTGCGGGAGATTCAGGACGGCGCGGCGGGTGGACGCGGTGGGCGCGCCAATTCGGGTTTCGCCGAGGCGTAATCGGGTTTCGTCGCAGAACGATTCGTGGCGACGCGGGTGCGCGCGAGAGTGCGCGGATGAAATCTTCCGGAAGGACGGGTGAGAGCGCGACACAGCCGGCGAGGGCGAGGGCGACGACGCGGACGCGAAGGGACCGGGCGAAGGCTGTGGGCGTCGGCGAGCGAGGCGGAGACGACGTGGAGGCCCGCCGGTTTTACTGCGCGGCGATGCGGGAATTTTTTTCGACGTTCGATGCCGCACGGCAAGACGACGGCATATCATTTCAAATAAAACTATATTTTAAAAGGGTAACCTATTAGGTTACCCGACGAATGACGGACGACTGCAAGTGGCGGCATAGTTTCATTTGAAATGCTCTGGATTTTTTCCCGAGGAGGAAACGGCCACCGAGGAATCGGCGCGCCGACGTTTCCGGGCGCCGCGCGGGCGTTGAGTTCGCCGTGGTTTTTCAGGTTTCGACGAAGCGCAATCAGGGTTTGTCGCAGAAGTGTTTTGTCGGGCCGGCGCCGCCGCAGCGTGCGCGCCGATGACCACCGCAAATGATATCCCGCCCCCTTCCACCTCCCTGCTGCCCGCCTTGCTGACCGGCGGCCTTCTCGCCGGCGTGCTCGATGCCGCCTCGGCGTTTCACACGTTTGGTTGGAGCATGTGCTACGGAATCGCGAGCGGGCTGCTCGGCTCGAAAGCTTTTCCGCAGGCGGGCGGCGGCGGGCCGGCGATCTGGATGCTGGGGCTCGCGCTTCACTTCCTCATCGCGCTGTCGGCGGCGGCGATCTACGGCCTGGCGACCCGGCGACTGGGAGGTTTGAAGGAACACTTTATCATCGGCGGCGCGATCTGTGGGGCCGCCGTTTATCTGGTGATGAATCTGATCGTGCTGCCGCTTTCGGCGGTGCCGTTCGCCGTCGGCCCGTTCACGGTGGCAAGCCTGCGGACGGGCCTGCTTTTCCATTTCCTGCTGATCGGACTGCCGATCTCGGCGAGCCTGTGGTTTTTCTCGTGGCGGGCCGGACGTGCGGGTGCGTAGTTGAACCACAAAGACACGAAGGCACAGAGAGGCGAACCGGAGAAACCTCGGAGAAAATGGTTTCGTCCGCACGTCAGCCCCCCGGTTCGGAAAATTTCCGTGGCCGATGTAGGAGCCGGCTTGCAGGCGATGCTGGACCTTCGCCCACCGGGATCGCCTGCAAGCCGGCTCCTACCTTCGACCCGCCGCGCGGCTCCACTCTTTTTCAAACCGCTTTGTGGCGGCTCGCGGATCGGACTGAACGTCGCGGCAAAGTCCCTGCGCTCCCGCGCAGGGCTACAGGAGCACGCGTGGTCCGCTGCGGCGGCAGCCGGGCGAATGCGCGATTTGCAGGCGTCAGCCCGTCACGCGGAGTGCAGTAGACGAAACGTGAAGCTGAAGCGCGTCGGGGACAACGCGCTCCACTTCAGTACACCTTCTCGTCGAGGAGCGCGAAGAGTTCGGACTCGGTGATGCGCGTCTGCGCCATCGAGTCGCGCTCGCGGAGCGTGAAGGTGTCGCCGGGCTTCTCGATCGTGTCGAAGTCGACGGTGACGCACCACGGCGTGCCGATCTCGTCCTGGCGGCGGTAGCGGCGGCCGATCGCGCCGGCTTCGTCGTAGAACACGGCGTAGCGGCGCTTGAGTTTCGCGTAGAGCGCTTTCGCGCGGGCGGTGAGCTGCTCCTTGTTCTTGAGCAGCGGGAGCACGGCCACCTTCACGGGCGCGACGCGGGGCGAGAGGCGGAGCACGGTGCGTTTCTCGACGTTGCCCTTCTCGTCCTTCACATCCTCCTCGGCGTAGGCGGCGCAGAGGATGGCGAGGAAGATGCGGTCGACGCCGACGGCGGGTTCGATGACGTGGGGAACGAATTTCTTCTTCGAGGCTTCGTCGAAGATTTCCTGGGGTTTGCCGGAGGCCGACGCGTGCTGGCCGAGGTCGTAGTTGCCGCGGGCGGCGATGCCCCAGAGTTCCTGCACGCCGAAGGGATACTTGAACATGATGTCCACGGTGCCCTTCGAGTAGAACGCGAGTTTCTCCTTCGGGTGCGCGTAGAGCGAGAGGTGCGACTCGGGCAGGCCGACGGAAATCAGCCACTGGCGGCACCACTCGATCCAGTCCTGGTGGCACTTCGACCAGTCGGCGTCCTCGTGAATGAAATACTCCATCTCCATCTGCTCGAACTCGCGCGAGCGGAAGATGAAGTTGCGCGGCGTGATCTCGTTGCGGAAGGACTTGCCGATTTGCGCGATGCCGAAGGGAAGTTTCACGCGGCCGGTGTCGACGACGTTTTTGAAATCGACGAACATGCCTTGCGCGGTCTCGGGGCGGAGGTAGGCGACGGCGGACGAGTCGCGCATCGGGCCGACGTAGGTCTCGAACATCATGTTGAACGCGCGCGGCGGTGTGAGGCTGCCGGGCTCGCCGGTGGCGGGCGAGGGGATGAGCGCGATTTCGTCGGACTGCGCTTCGGTCATGTCCTTGGCGACGATGGGCGCGAGCATGCCCTGGATGGCTTTCTTGCGCTTGAAGGCCTCGGCGGCGGTCTGGAGTTCGGCGGCGGTGTTGGCCGATTCGAGAGCGGAGACGTAGCCAACGGTTTTGCCGTCGACGACGACGGCAGCGAAGAAGAGCTGGTCCGCGCGATACCGCTGCTTGCTCACCTTGCAGTCCACGAGCGGATCGGTGAAGCCGGCGACGTGGCCGGAGGCTTCCCAGACTTTCGGGTGCATGATGATGGAAGTCTCGATCCCGACGACGTCGTCGCGGCGGCGGACCATGTCGTTCCACCAGCAGTCGCGGATGTTTTTCTTCAACTCCACGCCGAGGGGGCCATAGTCGAAAAAGCCGTTCAGGCCGCCGTAGATCTCGGAGGACTGGAAAACGAAGCCGCGGCGCTTCGCGAGCGCGACGAGGTTGTCCATGGTGACTTCGGCGGGTGCGGGTTGGTCGGACATAGAGGGTGAGAGATGGCGGGGGGAGCGGCGGGGGTCAACGCGGGTTTTGCAGGCGCGCGGGTCGTGCAACGTGCGCGGTGCGGGCGGGGGTTCTGTGCATTGCGCATGTAAGAGAAGTTCGGTGACGGGGCGGATATTCGCTGGCGGCGAGGGAGTTAGCGCGGGGCCCGGCGATGGCACGCGTCACGCGGAGGAGAAAGGCTCCGGCGCAAACCCGCGCCTGAAGATCCGACCTCCTTTGATTCCCATGAAAACTTTAAACGGAAAAAATATCCATGTGCTCAACGATTTGATCGAAACCTGCCGGGACGGGCAGGAAGGCTTCGACTCCGCGGCGAAGGAGGTGAAGGACGACGAGCTGAAGCGGGTGTTCACGCATTTCGCGGCGCAACGCAGCAATTATCGGGGCGAACTGCAGCAGCGCGTGCGGACGCTCGGCGGCGATGCGGACAAGCACGGGAGCATCAGCGGCACGTTGCATCGCGGCTGGATGGACTTGAAGGCGGCGCTGACCACGCACGAGCCGCACGCGGTGCTCGCGGAGTGCGAACGCGGCGAGGATGCCGCGGTGGCGAATTATCGCGAGGCGTTGGCGCAGACCGACCTCGACAATGAGACGCGGAACATCGTGCAACGCCAGGCGGCCGGGGTGCGGGAGGCGCACGACCGCATCAAACAACTTCGGGATAGCGTCGCCTACGCGCATCACTAAGGCGCGGGTGCCAGACGCGAAGAACCCCAGGTAAACACCAAGGCGCCGCGCCGATTTTTCGGCGCGGCGCTTTTGCTTGGGTGCGCCCGGCAGGGCGCACCTGCTGGACAGTGAACATGAACGAAAGAACATGTAAGTCTGTTGACCGCCCTGCAGAGGGAAGGTCTAGCCGAAG
>JBEHYR010000087.1:0-19283 GCA_048498075.1 Verrucomicrobiota bacterium
GACAGTTCGGTCCTCTATCCGCTGTGGGCGTCTGTGATTTGAGGGGTTCATTCTCTAGTACGAGAGGACCGAGAATGACGAACCTCTGGTGTTCCGGTTATCGCGTCAGCGGTAGCGCCGGGTAGCTATGTTCGGAAGGGATAAGCGCTGAAAGCATCTAAGCGCCAAGCCCATCCCAAGATAAGATCACAATCCCTCGCAAGAGGGTGTAAGGTCCGGGTAGACCACCCGGTTGATAGGCCAGAGGTGTAAGTGGGGTAACCCATTCAGCTTACTGGTACTAATGACCTTACCGGTTTATGCAGACCCATTCTAGGCGTTTATTTTACCTCCTTATATTCGACCGGCTTCCTGACCTTTTTATCAATTGCCCGATCATGATCGGGCTTCGCTTCCTGGTGACCACAGGCGAGGGGTTCCACCCGTTCCCATCCCGAACACGGCCGTTAAGCCCTCAGCCGCCAATGGTAGTTGGACGTTAGGTCCCGCGAGAGTAGGTTGTTGCCAGGTTTATGGCCCGGTTCTTCGAAAGAAGGACCGGGCCTCTTTTTTGGATAAGCACGGCCGATTCGTTTGCGGATATCTTTTCGAATCACGAAACACCTCCCCTGTTTGCACGTCTCGACAAGGGCTCACCACCTGCGATAATTCTTCCACCATGTCTCGCTCTTCCTCTTCCCGTTTCGCTCGGCAACAACTCCGTCGCGCCTTCACCTTGCTGGAAATCATGATCGCGCTGGCGATCCTGGGTCTTCTGGTTGGTCTGGCAGTCAGCAATCTCGACAAGATTCTCGGCGACGCCTCCGTCTCGACCGCCAAACTCTTCGTTGGCGAGTCCATCAAACTCCCCCTCACGAGCTACCGCATCCACATGGGCGACTACCCGAGCACGGCCGAGGGGCTCCAAGCACTTGTAACGGCGCCAGCCAGCCATGCCGACCAATGGCATGGGCCTTATCTCAATGACGGGAAGCTTCCTCTTGATCCTTGGAAGGAACCCTATGGCTATCGCTATCCCGGCACGAAAAACAAGGGCGGCTACGATGTCTTCTCAAAAGGTCCCGATCACACTGAGGGCACCAAGGATGACATCGGCAACTGGTCTGAGGAGAAATAAATTGATGTCGCCTGATTCAGGCGAAGTCCCTGCCGATCGTCGGTCGTCGCCCGCACCGTTCAAAGGAGAGGACGCACCTGCTCCGCTCAGGGTTTGCTTTGTAAAGGAAGTGCGGGGGGGCGCTTTTACCCTGATCGAAATACTTCTCGCGGTTGCACTCCTCGGATTGTTGAGCGCCGCCCTCGTTTCGGGCGCGGCCCATTTAGTGGGAGATCATCCGCAGACTCCGCAGGAAGTTTTTTGGACGGCGGTGCGCACCGCTCGAAGAGCCGCTTTAAAATCCGAGACGGAGGTCCAACTCAGCTTTGACTCCAAAGAAAAAAATTTCGTCGTCGAAGGGCTTAGCGGCAAACAGACCCTGCCTGTTCCCAATGCTCACGACCTCACGATCGATTTACTCCAAGGCCAGTCACTTGGCGGATCCGTTTTGATCCGTGGGCAACTCGTAGAGACTCAGACCATCCCGACGGTGTCATTCTATTCGGATGGCACCTGCATGCCCTTCCGTGTCCAGTTTCGCACGACAGGTCCGGCGCAGATTCTATCCATCGATCCATGGACCTGCTCGCCCATGTTGGAGTCGAAGAATCCCTGAAATGCGCCGCCGCGGATTCACTCTCCTCGAAGTATTGATCGCCCTCGTGGTCTTTGCGATCGCCGCCGTGGCGCTCGGCGCTGCTTACGTCAACGTTCTCAACGCCTACGACACCGTCGGCCGTGGCAACTCGCGCGACGAGGACATCCGCTTCGCGCGTCAGCAACTGATGATCGAGCCGGACCGAAAGAAAGCCGAAGAAGGCGCCGAATTCGACGCCGCGGCCGGCGGACGCGTGCAGTGGCGGGCCACGATCGATCTCACCGATATGCCCGATCTTTACCGCGTCACCTTCACTTGCGAGGTTCACGAGACCGGATTGGCCAAGCCTCGTCCGCCTACCACGGAGATTTTTTTTCTCCTGCGGCCGACTTGGTCGGAGGGAGTCGACACCGGCAAACTCCGACAGAATGCCAAGGAACGCATTCTCGAATTGCGAAATAAAAAGCCGCTATGAGCGCCGCGCCTTTCACCTCGGACGGTGCGCACTCCTCCGGGGCTTCCGCCCCCGTGCATCCGCCCGCTCATCCTTGGTCCAGCGTTTCGCTTTCCGATCGCCCCACATCCGCCTTCACGCTGATCGAGATTCTTCTCGCGCTCTCCCTCGTCGCGCTCGTGCTGGTCGGCCTCAACACTTTCGTGTTTTCGATGGGTGAACTCTGGGGGCGCAATGTCGATGTCCGCCTTTTCGAACAGCACACCCGCGCCGTCACGCGGTTTCTCGAGCAGGAATTACGGGTGGCCGCGCTTCCGCCGGCCGCTCGCAAAGGTGTCGCCCCCATTGCACCCCAGGAAATCCGCGCCCGCTCCGGAGCCTCGGAAAACATGCTGACCTTCGAGTTGCCCGCCGGCTGTCGGATCATTCCGTGGCCCGATCGCCCGCTCCCGGAAGTCGTCTGCTCGTTGCTCGTTCGCGACCGCGAGGGACTCTGGCTTCTGTGGCACTCGCGGCTCGAAACTCGCTTCGACGACGATCCGCCGCACGAGACGCTGATCAGCCCGCTCGTCTCCGCGTTGAGTTACGACTACTACGACGAAAATTTTAAGAACTGGAAAAATGAAGCCATCCTCCGGCGCGATGCACAAAATCGCGTCGAGACTCCTCAGCGGCTGCATCTGAAATTCACCTACGGCAAGATGACACGGGAAACCGTCATCGTCCTCCCCTTCGTCGGCGAGGGCCTGCCCAACATTTGATCGTGAAGCCCGTGCCGCCCCGCTTCCCGTTTCCCGATCGCGGTCGTTCGTCGCGTGCTTCCGTGCTCGTGATCGTTCTGATCACTCTGTTGTTCGCCTCACTTGCCCTCATCGCGTTTGTCGAGAAAGCCAGCGATGACCTCGTGGTGGAGTCGCGCGATGCCATCGGACGCCGCCTGCGGCAGGAGGCTTATTCTGCGCTGGAGGTCACTTTTTCGGTGCTCGAAGAATTTCGCCAGGTGAATGGCGGCTTGCACAGCCCCGCCGAAGGTTGGGACGACCCGCTTGCCTTCGCCGGATGGACGCCGGGCGAAGGCTGTGTCGCGGAAGTGAACTTCGAGGACGAAAGCGGCAAACTTTCCCTGCCGAACACCGAGGTCGCGCCGATGGTGACTCTTTTTCATTCATGGGGGCTCGCCCAAGCCGACGCGGAACGTCTCGCCGACGAACTCTTCATTTGGATGAAAAAAGATTACGTGCCTTCGTCCTCCCGAACTCCCGACTACGAGAGCGCCACCCTTCCTTACGAGCCGCCGCTTCGCCCGCTCCGCAGCTACTCCGAATTGGCCGCGATCGATTACGCCCGCGAAGTTTTCTACGACAAGGAAGGTCGACCCAACGAATACTGGAACCGCTTCGTCAGCACGTTTTCACTCTTCGATTTCAAGCAGACCAATCTCAACGGCGCCAACCTCGAGGCGATGCAGGGGATGGGCCTCCTCGATCGTTCTCAACTCCAGCAACTGGGTGAATATCTCTCCGGTTCCGGCAGCCGTTTACGCCAGGGCCCGGGATATTTCCAATCGATCTCCGATGCCACTAACATGATCGGCGCCGGCGCACTGCCTTCCAGCTATGGTACCGAGATTGCCGCGCTCCGCATCAACGTCACCATCCGCCAAGGCCGGGTCGCGTTTCGACTGAGTGCGGTGGTCGCGCCCTCCGGCGGCGCGAAAGCAGTGCAGACTGTCGCCGCCAGCCATGCGATCACCGATCGCGATCAGAAGACGCCGCCCACCGACCCGACTTCCACTTCACCCTCATCCGACTCGCAAGTCGCCCCCACGCCGTCGCCGAAAAAGTTGAACTATCCATTTACACTCTTGGAAATTAAGGAGAATGCTGAGATTTCAGCTGTCTCTCCTCCTCCGCCGAAGGCATGACACTCTCGCTCCTCCAACAGCTCCGCGCTGGGCCGCCGCCTCCCAAGGTGCTGCTGCAATCGGACGCGCTCTTCTTCACGCGCGCTGTGCCCATCGTCGGTGCTTCGACGACTGCCGACGTGCAATCTCAGGTGGAGCTTTCGCTCGAGACGCTTTCGCCCTTTCCCCCCGCGCAACTTTATCACGGGTATTTCTGGGCACCCGGCGCCGAGCGCGCGTTTGTGTTCGCCGCCTATCGCCGTCGTTTCACGAGCGATCAAGTCGCGGAGTGGGACAATGTTGAACTCGTTCTCCCGACCTTTGCCGCGCTGCTGGGCGGTGAGATCAAGGCGCCGGCGACCTTGCTCTATCCATCGACCGACGGGTGGACCGCGATCTATTGGGACGATGGCGTCGTACCGACGCGCGTCGTTTCGCGTGCCGTCGCTCCCGAGGTCGACGAAAACGAACACGCCCGCGTCCGTGACGAACTGCTGAAGCTCGCGCCGCTGAACCGACAGATCGTCCTTCGCGCTCCCCCCGAAGTCGAAACCGGCAGCAGTGAACGCGAATTCGTGTTTCGGGCCGAGGCTTTCGTCTCGCGCATTCCCGCGGCCCAATCCGCCGCGCTCGACGTCCGCGATAAGGATGCGCTCGCCGCGCTTCGCCGCTCGCGCCGCCGCGACCTCGCCTTGTGGCGCGGCTTCCTCGGGCTCGCCGCCGCCCTGCTCGTGCTCGGCTTGGGCGAACTCACCTTGCTCGGCGTCGGCGTTTGGCAGAAAAAACTCGTGCAGAAATCGGATAGGCAGCGGCCTCAGGTCGAGAAAATCGAAGCAGCGCAGGGTGTCACCGTGCGCATCAATGAACTCTCTTCCAAACGCCTTCTGCCGTTCGAGATGATTTCGATCGTCGGCGGCCCGAAACCCACCGATATCTGGTTTCTCCGATCGAGCACTGAGGGCCTCTACGGCTTGGTGATCGAGGCGACGACCACCTCGCCCGGCCTCGTTTCGACCTATCAGGCCGCCCTGACCGCCCTGCCCGCGATCGAGAAAGTCGAAATTCGCGACCAGCGTACCCGCGACAACATCATGAATTTCACGCTCGTCGCGACCTTTCGGCCCGAAGCCCTCAAACCCGTTGCGGCAAACCCATGAGAGCGCTCAAGGCATTCTTCCTCGGTCGCCTGCTGCGCGAGAAACTCCTGCTCGTCGCGTTCGTCGCGCTCGGTGCACTGATGTGGTTGTCGAATTTCTCGACGCGTGCCGCGAAGAGCTGGCAGACCCAGCGCTCCGTCACGGCCGAACTCGCCGTCCAAAAACAATGGCTCGCGAACAGCCAGTCCATCGAGGCCGCGGCCTTGCAGGCGGTGCGTAATCTCGATCCGCAAAAAACGCTCGACGACACCCGCCTCGTCGGTGACCTGAGCGCGCTCGCCCGCCAGTACAATCTCAAGGGCATGACCAACGACACGCCGCAGACGGAGCGCAGCGGCCAGTTCGCCGTGCACACCGTGATGATCACGCTGCCGCGCGCCAGTTTCGACGACCTCCGCCGCTTTTATTTCGAGGTCGCGCGCCGCTCGCCGTACATGGGCATCGAGCAATTCTCCCTCGCCGCCGACCGCGCGAATCCGCAGCTGCTCAACGCGCAGGTGCGCGTCTCGTCCGTCGAAATTATCCGCTGAGCAGTTCGCCCGCTCACGCGCGCCCGGAAGTGCGGAATCTTTCCAAAGTGTTACGCGATGCCCCTTGAAACCCGGAGGCCGCGAGAAAGCGTCTGGGCGGGGATAATTTCATTCCGCGGATGATGCAGCCGCCGACGTTTTTTTCTCCGCTGTGCCTCCGAACTCATGCGACCGCGGTTTTCCCAACTCCCTTCTCCGAAACTCTGTCTCCTGCTGAGCGCCTGGTTTTTCCTGCCGCTGCGGCCGGCGCGCGCGGAGGACTCGATCAGCTACAAATTCGTCGACTATCGCGAATCCGACGACCGCGTTTCGGTCCGCTCGCACTATGGCCTCGTCGAGCACGACTTCGGCCCGGATACCCGCCTGAAGCTACACGGAGTGATCGACGCCATTGCCGGCGCGACGCCGACCGGTCAGCCGCCGCCGACGCCCGGTGCGCCGGTGCCGTTGAGCCACGTCACCGATCGCCGCAAAGCGTGGAGCGCCGATCTCGCCCACCAGTTTTCTCGTGTCAATGTCGCCGCCGGCTACGCCAACAGCCGCGAGAGCGATTACGTTTCCAACGGCTGGTCTCTGAACACGCTCACCGATTTTAATCAGAAGAACACGACGATGCTTCTCGGCATCGCCGGCACGGACGACGACGTTAAAGTCCTCTTTCAACCGGCTTGGCTGAAAAAGCGCGGCACCGATCTGATCGCCGGCATCACCCAGCTGCTCGATCCGCTTACGTCCGTGACGATCAACTTCGGTTACGGTCGTGCGACCGGTTACATGGCGGACCCTTATCGCGTCGTGGAGCAGCGCACCGAAATCGCGCCGAATGTTTTTCTGCCGCTGACCTTCGGCGAGAACCGGCCGCAATCCCGCGAGAAGCGTACGCTCTTCGCCAGCATCAACCGCTCTCTGCCCGGCACCCACGCGGCGATCCAGGCGGATTATCGATTCTACGACGATACTTTCGGCACCTCGGCGCACACGGTGGAACTCACTTGGTTCCAGAAACTCGGCGAGCGGATCGTCCTCGCGCCATCCTTCCGATTCTACGACCAGACTGCCGCCGATTTCTACCGGCTCGATATCACCGGCGCCGGTTTCAATCCCTCCGGCCGGCCCGTGAAAGCGGGCCCGTTCTACTCGGCGGATTACCGGTTGTCCGCCTTCCGCAGTTACGACTACGGCTTGAAACTCATCTGGACGATCGCGCCCGCCTGGCAGATCGACGCTTCGATCGACCGCTATGAAATGCGGGGCAAAGACCAGGTGACGTCGCCCAGTGTTTATCCCCAAGCCGTCACCACCACGGTCGGTCTGAAATTCAGCTGGTAGTCGTCAGAACCTCGCATGCCCTTAATCGCCTCCAGTCGCATGCCGGCCACCACCGCGTCGGACGGGCCTCCGCCGATTTTGCGTCGCACAACTTTTTTCGCGATGGGCACGCCGTGCGAAATCCAGTTCGCTTGCGACATCCCGCGCGCCGCGGATTTCGAACGGGCGGCGTTGCGCTGGGTGAATAATTTCGAGGCGAGGTACACGCGTTTTCGCGACGATAGCCTCATTGGCCGCATCAACGCCTCCGCTGGCCGCGCGTGGGTTCCCATCGATGCCGAGATGGAGCAGATGCTGAAGCTCTGCGACTCCTTGTTTTTCGTCACGCAACGCATCCTCGATCCGACGTTGCTGCCGCTCATCCGGCTTTGGAACTACAAGTCGGAACGCCCGACGCTTCCTTCCGACGCGCAAATCGCCGCGGCGAGAAACCTCGTTGGCTGGGATAAAGTCCAGCGCGAGCCGGGAAAAATATTTCTGCCCGAGCCCGGCATGGCGCTCGATTTCGGCGGATTCGGCAAGGAATACGCCGTCGACGTCGTCGCCCAGATCGCACTCGACCACGGCATCACACAGGTGCTCGTCGACTTCGGCCACGATATCCGCGCCCTCGGTACGCCGCCCGGCCGCCCCGCCTGGCACATCGGTCTCGAAGACCCAAAAAATCCCGGCGTGTCCGCCGGCAGCATCGGCCTGACCGGCAACCGCGGCATCGCTTCCTCCGGCGACTACATTCGCCAGTTTACCCTCGGAGGCCGTCGCTACGGCCACATCATCGACCCGCGGACCGGCTGGCCTGTGAGCAACGACTGCGTGCAAGCCACCGCGATCGCGACGACCTGTTTGCACGCGGGGATTCTGTCCACGACTTCGTTCGTCCTCGGCGTGCCGGCGGGCATCGAGTTCATCCAATCGTTTCCCGGCGCCGAAGGTCTCATCGTGACCAATCACGCGCGCGCCCAAACCCGCGGCTTTTTCAACTATGTCGCTTCATAGGATCTTCTCTTTCGTCGTCGCGGCGGTCTGTGACCGCCGAGTTCATCGCCGGCTTCTCTTCTGCGGCGCGGCCCTGGCTTTCCTTCCCGCGGCTCGCGCCGAAATCAAAGTGGGCGACGTCTTCCCCTCTCTCGCGACCGCCGGCCTCTCCGGCGGTGAGGTGCCGGCGACCGACGGGCGCGTGGTACTCGTCGATTTCTGGGCGTCATGGTGTGCGCCGTGCAAGGCCTCCTTTCCCGCCTATGCCCGCATCAACGCCGATTACGCCCCGCGAGGGCTCACGATCATCGCGGTGAGTGTCGACGAAAAAGCCCCGGCGTTTTCCAGCTTCGTCAAGAAATGGCAGCCGCCCTTCGTCGCCGTGCGCGATGGCGAGCAAAAGCTCGTCCAGGCCGTCGCGGTGCCAGCGATGCCCACGTCGTATCTCATCGGCCGCGACGGCCGGGTGCGTTTCATTCACCAAGGTTTTCACGGCAGCGAAACCGAGCGCGAGCTGCGCAAAAATCTCGATGGGATCCTTGCGGAAAAATCATGAAAACCCTGCGACTTTTTTTTCTCCCCGCGCTCGCACTGATGGTTCTCGCCCTGACCGGCGTCGGTTGCACCACCGTGAAAGTTCAGCCGTGGCAGCGGGCGACACTCGCGGACTACTCCATGCGGCCGGATCGTGATCCGCTCGCGACGGCCGCGGCTGAGCACACGTATTTCTCCCGCGAGGCCGCCAACGGTGGCCGCGGCGTCGGTGGCAGCGGCTGCGGTTGTAACTGAGGTTGGGCTTGTCCGTAGAAAAGGCGCGCATCCATCACCGACTTCCTCTAACCCTCTCGCCGCGTTTCTTCCGTCATGCGCATTCTCGTCATCGAAGACGAAACTCAGCTGGCCCGGCACATCAGTCGCGCGCTGGCCCGTCGCGGACATATCGCGGGCGCGGTGCACGATGGCGGCGAAGGTTTGCGTAACGCGATCGACGATCCGCCCGACCTGATCGTGCTCGACCTGAATCTGCCGGTGCTTGACGGCATGTCCGTGCTCGGCGGATTGCGCGAGGCGAACTGCCCGTCGCGCGTGTTGATCCTGACCTCCCGCGCCGAGGTGGAGCATCGCGTGAAGGGCTTGAACGCCGGGGCCGATGACTATCTCGCGAAGCCCTTTTCCCTCGATGAACTCGTGGCGCGCGTCGAGGCCCTCGGCCGTCGCGGCACCAGCCCGACCGCGGCGGATTTGCTGAAGGTCGGCGATCTCCAGATGAACGTCCAGCATCGGCGGGTAACCCGCGCCGGGAAACTCGTCGCGCTGTCCCCGCGCGAGTTCGATGTGCTGCAAGTCCTGCTGCAGGAGCCCGGCCGCGTCTTCTCGCGCACGGAATTGTGCGAACGCGTCTGGCAGCGCGACCACGAATACGACACCCGCACCGTGGAAATTTTCATCGCGCGGCTGCGGAAGAAAATCGACACCGTTTTTTCTCCGCCGCTCATTCACACGCTGCGCTCGGTCGGCTATACCGTTCGCGCATCATGAAACTCAAAGCGTTCCGGTTCGCCGGTCTGTTCCTGGCTTGTCTCCCCCTGGCTCGCGCCGGCGGCACGATCGAGGGCCGGGTCACGTTGTCGAAAAACGTGTCCGCTCCCGTCGTGGTCAAGCGTTACGAGGTGGTCACGAAAGGCGGCGTCGTCGCCACCAATCCACCCCGGGCCGTCGTCTATCTCGAAGGCGATTTCCCGGCGCCGCAGGTGCCGCCCGTGGTGGAAATGCCGCAGAAAGACCTCGCTTTCGTGCCCGCGCTTTTGCCCGTGCAGCGCGGCACGCGCGTCGAGTTCCCGAATCTCGACGACACCTACCATAACATTTTTTCGTACTCGGCGCCGAAGCGTTTCGATCTCGGTCGCTATCGCGCCGACGAGCGGCCCGTGCCTTCGCAGGTGTTTGACGTGGCCGGACTCGTCACTTTGCGCTGCGAGATCCACGAGCACATGCGCGGGATCATCCTCGTGCTCGATACGCCGCATTTCGTCACCACGGATGCCGCCGGAAATTTCCGGCTCGAAGGCCTGCCGGCGGGCCGTTTCAAGCTGAAGGCGTGGTTGAACAGCAAGACGACGCTGGAGAAATCCGTGGAGCTGGCGGACGGCGCCACCGTGCACATCGAATTCCCGTGATCGCACCGCTCGAGCCGTCGCGTGCGGCTGGGGTCGCGCGGTTTCGCGCGAAGCTGGTGGTCGCGATGATGCTGGTCGTCTCGGCGATCACGGCGGTGGCGCTCGTGGTCGCGCAGCACAGCGTGGCCGCCGCGGTGGAGGTGGAGTTGCAGCGTGAGTTTCAAGGGGAAATCGCCGCCCTGCACAACGTGCAGGAGCTGCGTCACGCCGCACTCGTCGAACGCTGTCGGGCGCTGGTGCGCCGACCGCGAATCCACGCGGCGCTCGAGGACAACGCCCTCGATCTGCTTTATCCGAGCGCGCAGGACGAGCTGCGCGATCTCATGGCGCCCGACGATGAACCGGACTCGGAGTCGTCGCCGCGGACATTGCGCGCGGAGTTTTATCGCTTTCTTTCCCGCGACGGCACCGTGATCCGGGCGCCCGGCTCGGCGCAGGTCGGCGGGCTGCGCCCCGAGGAGGAAGCGCAGCTCACTCTGCGCACGGCGCCGGATCGCCTGCAGCTCGGCTACCTCGTGCGGCGAACCGCGAACGGCCGCGAGACGATCTCGGAACTTTTCGCCATGCCGATCATCTCGAGCGAAAATGCCGAGGTGATCGCCGCGATCGTGCTCGGCTTCAAACCCGCCAGTTTGCGCGATGTGAGCGCGGCTTCGGGCATCACGCGCGGCATCTGGCTGGCTGGGAAGCTGCATCTCGATGCGCTCAGCGCGGCCGAGCAATCGGCCCTTGCCGCGGAAGTGACGCGCGCCATCGCCGCGAACGACGGTCCCTCGAACAGCCTTCGCCGCTCCATCGGTGGCGTGCCGCACCTGCTCTTTTACAAGCGGCTTAACGCCGGATCGTCTTTTCCTGCGGCGTATGAAGTCGTCGTTTATCCGCTCTCCGAGTTGCGCGCGAGGCAGTGGACGCTGCGCTGGCGGGTGCTCGGCGCCGGAGCGCTGCTCTTTCTCGGTGCGCTTGGAGCGAGTAATTTTCTTGCGGGAAAACTCTCGCGGCCGGTCGAACGCCTCGCCGTGGATTCGGCGGAAAATTTTGTGCAACGCCAGCGCGCCGAGGCGGCGCTCGAGTCGACGAGCGAGGAGTTGCAGCGCGCGGCGCGGTTTTCCGCCGACGCCTCTCATCAGCTCAAGACCCCTGTCACCGTGTTGCGCGCCGGACTCGAGGAGCTGTTGGCGCGCGACAATCTTTCCTCCGAGGAGTGCAGCGAAATTTCTGCGCTGATTCACCAAACGTACCGGCTTTCGAGCGTCATCGAGGATCTGCTGTTGCTCTCGCGAATGGACGCCGGGCGGGTGAAGATCGACTTTGGAGTCGTCGATCTTTCTCACCTGATTGAAGCGGCGCTCGACGACCTCGGGGCGCAGCCCAATCCCCAGGATCTCGAGATTCAAACGGATTTTCCGGCCGGTCTCTGGATCGCCGGGGAGAAACGCTACCTCTCCATCATTCTCCAAAATCTCCTCGAGAACGCCCGCAAATATAACCGCCCGCGCGGCCGGGTGCGGCTCACGGCGGTGGAGCGCGAGACGCTCGTGCGCCTGACCATCGCCAATTCCGGGCCGCCGATTCCGCCGGCGGCACAGGCGCACATTTTCGAGCGGTTCCATCGCGGGGCGATGGGCGAGAACGTGGCCGGCTACGGATTGGGGCTGAATCTCGCGCGCGAACTGGCGCGGTTGCACGGCGGCGATTTACGGCTGTTGCGTTCCGATGAAGATTGGACCGAGTTTGAAGTCAGCTTTCGCGTCTCCCGCCCTGCGGGCCGCGGAAACGGATCGCAATCATGAAGCCGGGATTCCGTGCATGTTTGTTTCTCATCATTCTCGTGCTTCCCTCCGCGCGAGCGGACGACGCATGGATCGACCGGCTGGACGAGGCGCTGACGTTTGCCTCCGCGGACGCCACGATGCGGGCGCGCGTGAGCGGGACGCTCGATCTCGAAGCTTACGAATTTCCGCAGCCGGCGCCGGCGTTGATCGACGCGGAAGGCCGCGGCCTTTTCACGCCACGGTTGACGACCTTTCTCGACGTGCAGGCGGGCCCGGTCGTCTACGGTTTCGCGCAGGCGCGCCTCGATCGCGGCTTCGACCCGGAGGCCGACGCGATTCGGCTGCGCCTCGACGAGTACGCCTTGCGCGTGACGCCTTGGGCCGACGGCCGGCTCAGTTTCCAGGCGGGGAAATTTGCGGCGGCGGTCGGCAACTGGATTTCGCGTCACGGTTCCTGGGACAACCCGTTTATTTCCGCGCCGCTGCCCTATGAAAATCAGACCGGCCTGTGGGATTCCGTCGCGGCTCGGTCGGGCGCCACGGTGCTTGGGTGGGCGCACGTGCATCCGCCCCTGCCGCCCGGCGCCTACGCGGGAGATAAATATCTTCGGATTCCGATCATCTGGGGACCGAGCTACGCCACGGGCGTTTCGGTTTCCGGCGCGGCCGGCAGCTTCGAATATGCGGCCGAACTGAAGGAGTCGGCGCTGTCCTCGCGGCCCTCGACCTGGGACGACGCCGACTTTCGGTGGCGTCATCCGACGTTGAGCGGGCGCGTCGGCTACCGGCCGAACTTCGCGTGGAATTTCGGCTTGTCGGCGAGCCGGGGAACTTATCTTTCCGTCGCAGCGCTGCCGACGCTGCCCCCTGGCGTCGGCTTGGGCGACTACCGGCAGACGGTGCTCGGGCAGGACGTGAGCTTCGCGTGGCATCACGTGCAGGTCTGGGCGGAGGCGTTTGAATCGCGTTTTGAAATTCCGCGTGTGGGGCATGCGGATACGACGGCCTATTACGTCGAAGCCCGCTACAAATTCACCGCGCAGCTGTTCGGCGCGCTTCGCTGGAACGAACAATTTTTCGGCAAAATTCCCGACGGCCTTGGTGGCGAGGAGCGATGGGGTGGAGATATCTGGCGCCTCGACGTGGCTCCGACCTATCGGCTGACGTCCCACGCGCAGGTAAAACTGCAATACAGCCTCGAGCACGACTCGCTCAGGCTGCGACCGCAGTCGCATCTGCTCGCGGCGCAGGTGGTGATTCGATTCTAGGCCGCGTCGCTGTCACTCGGCGGCGAAGCGAGGTCGACGCAGCTGGGTCGGTAACAAGTTCGTTACTCATCCCCTGTTGCCCGGCGGCGTGCCGCGCAAATGTTTCCGGAGTTCCCCTCCTCCGTGCGACTCAACCTTACCGATACGCCATGATCCCGTCGAAATTCGTGAAACGCCACCTGCGTTGGTTCAATGTCCCGACCCTCTCATTGCTCGCCTTCCTCCAGCGCACGCCTGTCGTCCAAATGGCGCAGGTCGCGGAGGAATTCGTGCTCAATTCACCGATCGGTACCGTGCTGAAGTCCGCCGCCGCGATCGCCGCCTCGCTCGGCGCGATGAACTCGCTGGCCGGAGCGACGCCATTGGTGCCGAGCAGCGGTGACGAAACGGGAACCACGGTCAGCGCCGGGGCGGCTGTGAGTATCGCCTTTACCGTGACGCCGACGCAGACGCCGATCCAGTCATGGAGCGTCTCGGGTGCATTCGCGCCGGGCCTGAGTTTTTCGGGAAGAACCACGGCGGGCAGCGTGAACGTCAATGCGCTTCTCCTCAGCGGCACGGCGACGACGGCGGGTACTTACACGGTGCACCTGCAGGCATTCGATCAGCCAAATCTCGGCGGTTTCGCGTCTGCGGTTTACAACTACACGGTGACCGTGACCGGAGCCGCGGCGACCGCGCCGGCATTCACCACGCAGCCGCAGAGCCAGACGGTGACGGCGGGTGCGAACGTCACCTTCACCGTGGCCGCGTCAGGCACGCCGGCGCCGACGCTTCAATGGCGGAAGGATGGCAACGCGATCGCGGGCGAGACGGGTGGTTCGCTGGTGTTGAACAACGTGCAGACGACGGCCGCCGGCACCTACACCGTAGCCGCCACCAATGCCGCGGCGACGACGATCAGTTCGGGAGCGGTCCTGACGGTGAACGCCGCGATTCCCAGCACGCCTGATGCACCGACGAGTCTCGGCGGTTTCGCGTCGGGCAGCACGGAAATCACCCTCACGTGGCTTCGTGCCGCCGCCGGCGCCACCGCAACCGGTTACAAGGTCGAGCGCGCCACCAATTCCGGCTTCACGGCCGGGCTCGTCGCCACGCCTCTCGCGACCCTTTCAACCTCCTACGTCGACGCGACGGCGGCGGCGAACACCACGTATTTTTACCGCGTATCCGCGACCAATGCCGGCGGCGCGTCCACGCCGAGCGGCACGGTGCAGGTGCAGACGCCGGCGGCCAACAACGCAGGCGCCGCTTCCTTCGCCAACATTTCCGCCCGCGCGATGTGCAGCACGGGAAACAATGTGACGATCGGCGGCTTCGTGGTCGGCGGCTCGTCGCCGAAACGCGTGCTGGTGCGAGCCGTCGGTCCGTCACTGACCGGACAGGGCATCGCCGTCGGCGAGGTGCTCGCCGATCCGACGATCGAGGTGCACGATGCGATCCACGGCAATTCGATCATCGGGACGAACGACAATCTCAGCGACAACGCCAATGCCGCCGAGATCGTGACGACGAGCAGCACGGTCGGCGCGACGGCGCTGCTCGGCAGCGATACGAAATCGTCCGCATTGCTCGTGAACCTCGATCCGGGCGTCTACAGCTTCGTCGTGAAGGGCAAGAACGAGTCCTCGGGCATCGTCCTGATCGAAGTCTACGATGCCGACAGCACGGCGACGGGAACGAATTTTGCGAATATTTCCACACGGGCCTTCTGCACCACGGGTAATGGTGTGACCATCGGCGGATTCGTCATCGGCGGCAGCGCGCACAAGCAGGTGCTGATGCGCGCGGTCGGTCCGACGCTGACGACGCAGGGCATCGGGCAGACCGAGGTGCTGGCGGACCCGATCATCGAGTTGCACGACGCTTTGCACGGAAACGTGCTCATTGCCACCAACGACAATGCCGGCGACAACGCGAATGCCGCCGCCATTCTGACGGCGGGCAATCGCATCGGCGCGACGCCGCTGAGTCAGTCCGATACGGCTTCCGCCGCACTGTTGGTGAACCTGCCTTCCGGCGTCTACAGCTTCATCGCACGCGGCAAAACCGCGGCGCCATCCGGCATCGTGCTCGTGGAAGTTTACGACGCGGATTGATGCCGATCGCTCGCTTGGAATGTATCCGCCGCGCGGTCGGGATGCCGCCGATGCCGGCGGGCACGTAACGGGCCTGTTACGTCAACAATCTTTTCCGCCCGCCGCCCGCGAGCAAACCTGCGGAGGGTTCGATGAGGTCCAACCGATCAACGCGAGAGCTGAAACGGCGCAGAGGCCCGGGCTGGGCGTGGAGGCGCGTCGGCTGGCTCGCCGGTTGGCTGCTGGGGCCGCTCGCGGCGGCGGCGATGGTCCCTATCGCGCAGGTCGCGGAGAATCGTTTTGTGGGAGAGCCGTTGCCCGATCCGCAGATCGCCGGGTTTCACTTCCCCGAAAGCGAAGCGACGATCACCGGCTGGATCACGGAGATGTCGCGAGAACTCGCTGACGATGCGACCTCGCCGGCGTTCGTGAGAATTCACCAGCACGGCTGGGGCTTGTGGACAGCGGTGACGATGGAGACGCGACAGATCTACGAGGGCCAGCGCCTGCGTGTATTCGAAACGTGGACAACACCGGATGAGCTCACGCACACCGTGGATACTCGGAGCGCCCCGCGGCCCGTGCTTCGCCCGCGGGCGGCACTGCGGCCATTGGAGCAATTCGTCGGACGGCCCGGCGTGGTCGATTTGCACCGAATCGGAGTGGGCGAGAATCGCGGCGATCGAATCGCGGGCTTCGTCAAATTCGATCCGACTGCGGCGGAGCACATCCTGAAGCAGGAACTCTTGAGCAAGCCGGCGCTGGATCGGCTGCTCGAGGGCGGAGCCCAGCAGATCCCGGTTTTTCCCGCGACGGCGCTCGTCGTGAAGCCGGTTTTTCAAATTCTCCACGCAAATGAGCTGATCGGCGGACGCTATTTTTTCCTGAAAGTTTGGTCGGGCCCACCGATCGCCGCCCAGCCGTGGGGCCCGGAGAAATGGAGCAACGGAGTGTGGCTGGACGTGCGCAACGGCGGTCGCAGCATGCCGGATGTTCGCGGCCTGTTCGGCCGCAACGCGCGCACCGAGGCGACGACGTATCCGCTTTCGAGCATCATCAACTACCGGCTGTCGGCGGCCGATGCGGCGGCGTTCAACGAATCGAAGCCCGCCACCGGCGCGCGGGCGGGCGACTGGGCGGTCCTCGTCGCGATGCATATTTCGACGCGCGAGATTGCACGGTGGACGTGGCAGACTTTTTGGTGGACGCCGTGGGCGGCGAATCCGCCGGCACCGAGTTCCTTCGCGATCGCGAGTTTGCGGCCCAGGGGGCTGCAAGGCGCGGCCCGAAACTATGCGATGGCACTCGGCTACACCATGCTGTCACCGGATCAGCCCTACATCGGCGGCGAGAACGCGGGCTTGGCGGTCTACGCCTACAATCCCTGGATCGAGGCGCAGTTCGGGCCCGACGAACTGCCTGACTCGGTGTCCGGCTACGATCCGGAGGGTCGGCCAGCGGCCAACAATGTCGGGGTCCAGACGAACTGCATGAGCTGCCACGCGCGCGCGAACTACAATCCGCGAGGGCGGACCACCGCGCCACGCTTCAGCGGGTCGCGCTACGTCGACCTGACCGAGGCCGATTTCGTGGGCACGCTGCAGGTCGATTTTCTGTGGTCCATCGCGCGCCACGCCAAGTAGCAGCGACTAAGCCGCGCGCAGCAGAATTTTTCGATCGGGCAAAGAAATTAGAAGAAAATCACACCATGTTCACAGCCACTCGCTCCCGGCTCCGTTCGATCGGAGTCCGTCTCCAAATTCCAATGTTGCTGCTGATGGCATTTCTGCAGCGGACGCCCGTGACTCGCTTGATCCAAGCGGCGGATGAATTCGTCGCGGCGTCGCCCGTCGGTTCGTTGCTTCGCTCGGCGGCCGCCGCGATGGCGGCGTTCGGCGCGATGAACTCGCTGGTCGGTGCGACGCCGCTCGTGCCGAGTTCGGGCGTGTCCAGCGGCACGACGGTGACGGTCGGTACCGCGATCGCGTCGATCGGTTTTACGGTGACGCCGACGCAGACGCCCATCATGTCGTGGCGAATCGGCGGTGCGATCCCGCCGGGCATGGATTTATCGGGACTCCCAGGAGCAGGCGTGGTGAATGTGATGAGCGTGATTCTCGAGGGAACGCCGACTGCCGCAGGCACGTTCAACATCTCGCTGCAGGCCTTTGACGGACCAAATGCCATGCCACCGCCGACCGGCGGCGGCGGGCCCTATGGCGACATACCGAGCGGGGGATTTTCGTCCGCGGTCTACATTTACACCGTCACGGTGAACGCCGCCGCGGCGACCGCGCCGGCGTTCACCACGCAGCCGCAGAGCCAGACGGTGACGGCGGGTGCGAACGTCACCTTCACCGTGGCCGCGTCAGGCACGCCGGCGCCGACGCTTCAATGGCGGAAGGATGGCAACGCGATCGCGGGCGAGACGGGTGGTTCGCTGGTGTTGAACAACGTGCAGACGACGGCCGCCGGCACCTACACCGTAGCCGCCACCAATGCCGCGGCGACGACGATCAGTTCGGGAGCGGTCCTGACGGTGAACGCCGCGATTCCCAGCACGCCTGATGCACCGACGAGTCTCGGCGGTTTCGCGTCGGGCAGCACGGAAATCACCCTCACGTGGCTTCGTGCCGCCGCCGGCGCCACCGCAACCGGTTACAAGGTCGAGCGCGCCACCAATTCCGGCTTCACGGCCGGGCTCGTCGCCACGCCTCTCGCGACCCTTTCAACCTCCTACGTCGACGCGACGGCGGCGGCGAACACCACGTATTTTTACCGCGTATCCGCGACCAATGCCGGCGGCGCGTCCACGCCGAGCGGCACGGTGCAGGTGCAGACGCCGGCGGCCAACAACGCAGGCGCCGCTTCCTTCGCCAACATTTCCGCCCGCGCGATGTGCAGCACGGGAAACAATGTGACGATCGGCGGCTTCGTGGTCGGCGGCTCGTCGCCGAAACGCGTGCTGGTGCGAGCCGTCGGTCCGTCACTGACCGGACAGGGCATCGCCGTCGGCGAGGTGCTCGCCGATCCGACGATCGAGGTGCACGATGCGATCCACGGCAATTCGATCATCGGGACGAACGACAATCTCAGCGACAACGCCAATGCCGCCGAGATCGTGACGACGAGCAGCACGGTCGGCGCGACGGCGCTGCTCGGCAGCGATACGAAATCGTCCGCATTGCTCGTGAACCTCGATCCGGGCGTCTACAGCTTCGTCGTGAAGGGCAAGAACGAGTCCTCGGGCATCGTCCTGATCGAAGTCTACGATGCCGACAGCACGGCGACGGGAACGAATTTTGCGAATATTTCCACACGGGCCTTCTGCACCACGGGTAATGGTGTGACCATCGGCGGATTCGTCATCGGCGGCAGCGCGCACAAGCAGGTGCTGATGCGCGCGGTCGGTCCGACGCTGACGACGCAGGGCATCGGGCAGACCGAGGTGCTGGCGGACCCGATCATCGAGTTGCACGACGCTTTGCACGGAAACGTGCTCATTGCCACCAACGACAATGCCGGCGACAACGCGAATGCCGCCGCCATTCTGACGGCGGGCAATCGCATCGGCGCGACGCCGCTGAGTCAGTCCGATACGGCTTCCGCCGCACTGTTGGTGAACCTGCCTTCCGGCGTCTACAGCTTCATCGCACGCGGCAAAACCGCGGCGCCATCCGGCATCGTGCTCGTGGAAGTTTACGACGCGGACTAGTAAATCGCTTCGCTTCATTTGTCCTGAAAAACGCCGTTGAAACGCGGACTCCGCGAAGAGTACCGAGGAGAAAACCAAACCACGATTCGCGCCGGATCTCCGCCTCGCGGGTGAATCTCTCCGGGGTTGCAATCTCGCTCTGGTTCCTCCGCGGCCTTCGCGCCCTCCGCGTTTCAATCGCGGAATTTAAGTTTGTAGGAGCCTGCTTGCAGGCGATCCCGACGTGCGAAA
>JBEHYR010000088.1:0-18892 GCA_048498075.1 Verrucomicrobiota bacterium
GATTCTGGAAAAAACTCAGCACGTGGCGGTCGGTTTCACGCTTCATATCCCTCTTTTACCACTTCCCGCCTGAACCCACAATAATCGGCGAAGAACCAAAATTATGAGAGTATTTATTGTCACATTATTACTTCTTGCATTGGCGGGATGCGCGAGCGTGCCCCAGACGCCAAACATCGCGTATCGCAGCGACGTTCTGTATTACGAAAACACCGATTTCGGGCACGAAAGAGCAAAAGAAGTATTGGATGTATTTGGCGGCAGGCAGGAGATTGCTATTGTCGACCACAAGCTCCCAGCGGCGACTCATCCGGTCACTGTGTTTCGCGTGCAGCCAGAATACCCCATTGAGCTTAGGGTTCGAGGCATAAGCGGGGAAGTTCTCGTCGAATTTATCGTCGGCGAAACCGGTGAAGTCATCGAGGCCGTCGTTGTGAGGAGCACGATGTCGGCACTCAACGATCTTGCCGTCGCGGCAGTGCGAAAGTGGAAATTTAAGGCCGCAGAGAGAAGTGGCAGGCCGATTCGGGCAGTTATGCAGATTCCAATGACTTTCGGGGTTTCGCCGTGAAAAAAGCCGAACCAGTCGCCAGAGCCAACGGCGGTGCTTGTCACGCCTCGTGCAGAGCCACGAGTCGCGCCAAGCACCGCCGTGGCTCATCTTTGACGAGTGAACCCACAAGCCAACCAAAGCACGATGAAAGCCAGCGCGCCAAATTTTCGTTTAAACGCGTTCAGCAGCTTCTCGGTTGCGAACCTCCATGATTGCAGGAACGAAGATAGCCTACGTCAGACTGAACACCCCAATGACTTGTCCGCCTCGTGCCACTTTCCTCGGTCAACCGCGGGGACGCTCACAGCCTCTTTCATCTGCGATGCGCCCGAGCAGAACTCGAGTAGGGATGCGACCGCTTACGCTATGTAGCTGAATAGCTTCGCGGATTGATACGCGACAATATTTTTCACCCTCGATTTGTGGCGAAGGCGGGGACGCCGCCACCGCGCTCATCCGAGTTGTCTACGATCTTCTTTCGTTACCGTCGCCGACGCTGCGACTGCGCTGATTGCGAAGAGATCATGCCGCCAACGCCTGTCCCAATCTTCGGTAGAAACCCCAGCGAGGGATATTCAGGCACGGTGATGAACGAAAGTCTCTTCGGCCGTTACTATCGGTTCGTCGGCGGCTAAACTGCGTCTCGCCCAACGGCGGCCGGTCCCAGACCCAGATTAAACTCTGCGCGTCATGTGGTGCCGACTGTCGGCGCGATCGGTGCGGCGACGGCCACGTTTGGAAAGGCAAAAACCGCACGATCCTTTTTCGCGACGTAGACAGCGCGCGTGAGTTGGATCGATGCGTGCCGGAGAGCCGCACTTGCGGCGAACAAACCCGTGAGCACGGTTGATCTGGGTGCCGAACTCCTTTCGCAGCGTGTGCAGCGGTTTCAATTCCTCGACGCCGTGCGCCTGCAACCACGCGGTGAGTTTCCGGAAGAGGCGGTAGCAGCGATAGTGATGATAGCTGCTCACGTCGCTTTTCGGCTCCCCGTCCACGCTGATAACGAACTTGGATTTGCTGTCCTGCATCCACTGGCGAAGGCGTTCCGTGAAGGTCGGGTCGATGTCCACCGAGGCTTCGCTGTATTCCGACTTCGCGTGAGTGAATTCGTTCGTTTCGATCCGGATGAGGTGATGCACAAAATCGATCTGTTTCCAAGTGAGCGTGTCGATCTCGTCACGGCGCAGCCCGGCGAATAGCGCCAGACAAAAGGCTTTGAACATTTCGGGGCGCTGGTGCCGCGCTCGCTCCATGCCTTCCGCGATCCATCTTTCGCGCAGGCAGGGACGAGCGGTCCAGCCGCGCATTTTCTTTCCTCTCGCCAGCGCACGCTCGCGCTTTGATTTTTTCGCATCCTCAACTTTCCGCAAAGCGACTCCCACGCTGGCGCGCAGCACCGCGTCGGTTGGGTTGCACAGTTCGCGCTCGGCCTGCTGAAACAGCAGCGTCGGTTCAATCTTCGAGATGTATTGCGCAGGCGTAGCGCGCGGAATGTCGACGCCTGAGAGCGGCAGTGGATCGGGCAAATCCAAGTGGAGCTTGCCGACGATACGGTCGGCGAAGAGTGCCTTGATGCAACGGAGCACGCTGGCCACAGTGCGACGGGCGCGACGCTCTTTGAGTGGGTTGGTGCTGGCGGCGGTGATGTAATGGGTCTTCCATCGCTGCACGCCGTCGGGCGTCAGTCTCGACAGTTTCACGGCGTTGATGAGCGCCAGCCAATCTTTGTAGCCGGTGCCGTGATGGTCGTGCTTGGCTCGCCCACCGTCGATCCGCATGACCCCGGCGACGAGGCGACGGAATTTTCTGGCGTAGATGCCAAATGTCACGGGTAAGAGGTCGGCCTCCGCGCGCACGGCATCGAGGAATTCGCCCACTGTCGCATCGATGATGCGCTCGCGTTCGGGTTTCACGGCGTCCCAGCCCTGCGTTTTGAGTTTCAGCCAGTGATCACGGGCGGAGCGCGCAGCGTCCACTTTGTTCGCCGTCCCCAAGTTTACCCACAACTGGCGACCGTCGCGATAGAGCTTCACCTGCCACTCAGGAACTTCGACGAGCGTGTCGTCGCTAGTTCGAAACATGCGACGGCGAAGACGCGATTTCCAGTAGTCCTCATGCGTCTTTCCATGTTTCGCGACGACGAGTTCATCGCCGTTTTTCTGACCTAATCCTGACCTAGTTTTTCACGTTCTGACCTAGTTTTTGTGCTTGGTTGTCTACCGTCGTTCTCGGTTCCAATTTATTTGCTAGCCGCTTAATACCAATTTGATGAGCAATGACACAGATGAACGTTGGTGAACGTATGGAATCGGTTTGAGCGGGACTGAAAATCCTCGTGTCCTCGGTTCGATTCCGAGTCTGGCCACCATTTCGTTCCTCGCCTCAGACAAAAGGCGCGGCGAGTGTTGGGAGTGCGCGGACTGACGGTGCTGCGGGGTGCATTGGTTCACCGAGCAGCTGCGGGATTCCCTTCCATCCCGGCACTCGGTTTGGCGCCGAGTAGGCTGGCGAAGACGGTGAGCCGGCGGCGGGAATGCCAGTCGGGCTCGGAGGGTTGAACGAAACTCAGGCGCCGGAGCCGCGACCGAGTTCCTCGGCGACGACCGCGTTTCGATTTCCGCCCGAGGGCGCAGTCGCGGCGGGCGTTTGCGTGGACGGCTGGCCGGGGGGCGGGGAAGAGGCCGGCACGGCGCTGTCACCGGAACCCGGAGACGGCGAGGCGAGGCCTTGAGCCTGTGCTTCCTGTTTCGCCGCGGAGCCGGCGGCGTCGACGACGCGTCGACCTTTTTCCAGCGCTTCACCCCCGGCAACGCGGGCGCGATCGCGAAGACGCGCGACGGAGGGACCGGCGGCGCGCTTCACTTTTTCGGGAGTCGGCAGCGCCAGGCCGACGACGACGCCAGCGGCGAGCACGGCGAGACCGACGCCGAGCGGGCTTTTCTCCACGGTCTGCGCGACACGTTCGCGGCCGTGGCGATAGGTCTCACTGACGCGTTCCTGAACGCGCGAGCCGAGCTGGCGCGCGCGGGAGCGGAGATCTTCGGAGGATTGGCGCACGCTGTCGCCCGCCCGGGAGACGCGTTGCTTCGCGCGCTCGGCGGCGCTGGCGGTTTCATGACCGGGATCAATCGGCGGGGAAAAATCGTTGTGCTCGAGCACGAGGCCTTCGGTGGAAGAGGCGGACCGGGCGGAACTCGCGAGGTGCTCGAGCGGACGGTCGTGGAGGGGTTCGGAGCCGGCGGCGTAGTCGGCGGTTTCGTAGTCGAGATCCTCCTCGGCGCCCGGGGAAAAACCGCGGCTGTCGTCGTCGGCGTCACGACGGGAGTTGTAGATCATCCAGCCGACGCCCGCGCCGATCAGAAGCAAGGGGAGGGGATTTGCGCGCACGGCGGCGGAGACGCTGTGGGACGCGGATTGCACGCCGTGGGAAAGTTTCTCGCGCAGTGCGCCGCCGCTCTGGTGGTCGCTGCGGAAGAGGCCGAGCACTTCGTCGACGAGATGGCGGCCTTTCAGGCGATCGCCGAGCGCGTCGATCGTCTGATCCATGTGCTGGCGGGTTTCGTCAATGTCCGAGCGAATGGCGTCGGGATCGTTTTCAGAGGTGGAATTCATGACGAGGAGTGGAGTTTTTGTCGGGCCCAGTTTTTGTTGTCCTGCAGGGTCTCGGTCGTCTGGCGCGGCGCGAGGGTGTCTTGGCTGAAACCGCGGCGAGCCTTCGCGGCGAGCGACCAGCCGACGATGCCGACGAGGAGGCCGAGGAGCGTCGGCGCGAGCCAGACGGAGAGGCTGGCGTCGAGGCCGGCGCGAACGAGCAAGATGCCCAGGAGCTGGCCGAGGCCGATGAGCAGCACGACGAGGCCGGCGTAAGCGAGGAGACTGCCGGAGGCGACTTCGGCGGCGTGTTTGCCGATGTCGGCGGCGTTGGATTTCAGCTCGGCTTTGGCGAGGGCGACTTCCTGGCGGAAGAGGCGAGTGGTGTCGTCGCGCAGCGTTTGGAGCAGGCCGACGACGGAGGTGGTGGGAGAATTTTCAGAGGACATGGGTCGTCAGATTTCCGGTGCGGCGAGCACGGGCTCGTCGGGAGTGGCGGCGAATCCGGCGCGGTCGTCGTCGCGGGTGGAACGGTTGGGCGAGGCGTCGGAACCGGGGGAACCGGGGAGGGCGGAGACGGACGCTTTCAGCAAGCCGCCGACGACGAGGCCGGTGACGAAGAGGCCGCCGAAAAATGCGGCGGGGTGCCGGCGGGCGAGATCGGCGGCATCGGCGCGCCAGGCGCTGAAGTCGCGCTCGCGGACGTAGTCGGCGACGGCTTGGAGACGGTCGGCGGCGCGGTGGGTGAACCAAGCGAGGTTGGGATCTTTCTCCTCGAACGATTTCGCGGAATCGTGAAGCGATGAGCTGTAGCCGCCGAGCCGGCTGGCGGCGGCGATTTTTTGGTCCGCGGCGGTCCGCGCGATTTGCTCGCGGGTACGGGTGGCGGTGGACTGGGCGGCGGATTTGATTTCGGCGCCGGCCTGGCGAGCGGTGTCGCCGAGGCTTGGCCCGGAGCCGGCGCGATCCGCCGGTGGAGAGGTCGGGTGGTTTTGATTCATGGCGGGATGGTCTCCCAAAGTTGCGTGGCGGGGTGAACGAAGCGGACATCTCCGCCGAGCAGTGCGTATGCCCGGGCGGAGGAAAATCCGGCGGCGAGCTTTAAGCTGCTCGGCTGGAAGCGGCAAAAGATCGGCGGGCCGGGCGGTGTCGCGGAAAAGGCACTACGCCGAGAGTGCAGAGTGCGGAAGCGGACCGCCGCGGGGCGGCAATCTGCACGGCGGGCGTGAACGGCGGCGGGGAGAACGCCCGGCGAGGCGCGCCGAGAATCCACCACGGTAACGCCGAACCGGGAACGCGGGCCGGTGACGAAGAGGCCGATGACACTCGAAAACTACGGCTTCATCGGCGACCTGCACACCTGCGCGCTCGTCGGGTTGAACGGCTCGATCGACTGGTTGTGCGCGCCGCGGCCGGACTCGAACGCGGTGTTTGCGGCGTTGCTCGGAGATGAGAACAACGGGGGCTGGCGGATCGCGCCGACGGAGCCGGTGGTGCGCGCGGGCCAGCTGTATCGGAAGGACACGTTGATTTTGGAGACGGAATTCGAAACGCCGACGGGCGCGGTGCGGTTGATCGACTGCATGCCGACGCCGGCGGCGCAGCGGGAGATCGTGCGCGTGGTGGAAGGCGTGCGGGGAACGGTGGAGATGAAAATGAAACTCATCGTGCGCATGGATTATGGGCGCACGATCCCGTGGGTGCGGCATGCGGCGGGCGGCGGCGTGACGGCGATCGCGGGACCGGACGCGCTGATCCTGCGCACGGCGGTGCCGACGCACGGCGAGGAGTTGTCGACGGTGGCGACGTTCACGGTGGCGCCGGGAGAGAAGAAGACATTCGTGTTGACGTGGTTTCGATCGCACCTGGAGGCGCCGGAGCCGAGCGAGGCGTTGCCGGCGTTGGCGGAGACGGAGCGTTTCTGGCGGGAGTGGGTGGGGCGTTGCACTTATCGCGGCGAGTGGCGGGAGGCGGTGGTGCGGTCGTTGATCACGTTGAAAGGACTGACGTATGTGCCGACCGGGGGAATCCTCGCGGCGGCGACGACGTCGCTGCCGGAGCAGATCGGCGGGGTGCGCAACTGGGACTATCGCTATTGCTGGCTGCGCGACGCGACGTTCACGTTGTATTCGTTCATGGAGGCGGGCTACACGGACGAGGCGTCGGCGTGGACGGAGTGGCTGCTGCGGGCGATCGCCGGCGACCCGGGCCAGATGCAGATCATGTATGGCGTGGGGGGCGAGCGCTCGTTGCCGGAGCTGGAGCTGGGGCATCTGGCGGGTTTCGAAAACTCACGGCCGGTGCGAATCGGGAACGCGGCTTCGGCGCAGTTCCAGCTCGATGTCTACGGCGAGGTGATCGATGCGATGCACCTGGCGCGCAAGGTGGGGTTGAAAAACAATCCACATTCGTGGGCGCTGGAGCGGCATCTCGTGGAGTTCGTGGCGGAGAATTGGAGCGAGCCGGACGAGGGGATCTGGGAAATCCGCGGACCCCGAAGACATTTCACGCACTCCAAAATGATGGCGTGGGTCGCGATGGATCGCGCGGTGAAGGCGGTGGAGGAGTTCAAGCTCGAAGGGGACGTGGCGCGGTGGCGCGAGGTGCGGAAGACGATCCACGACGATATCTGCACGCGCGGGTATCACGAAGGGCGGAGGGCGTTCACGCAGTTTTATGGGTCGGATTTGCTCGATGCGAGTTTGCTGATGATGCCGCTGGTGGGCTTTCTGCCGGCGATGGACCCGCGTGTGATCGGCACCGTGGAGGGAATTCAAAAGGAGCTGGTGAAGGACGGCTTTGTTTATCGCTATCACCCGCAGAAATCCTCGGAGGTCGACGGGTTGCCGCCGGGCGAAGGGGCGTTTCTGCCGTGCTCGTTCTGGCTGGTGGATTGCTTGTATCTGATCGGGCGGATACGGGAGGCGCAGGAATTTTTCGAGCGGCTGCTCCGGGTGCGAAGCAATCTCGGCCTGCTGGCGGAGGAATACGATCCGAGGGCGCGACGGCAGATGGGGAATTTTCCGCAGGCGTTTTCGCACGTCGGACTGGTGAACACGGCGCTGAATTTGTCGCGGCACGACATCGGACCGGCGGCGCATCGGAGCAAGGAAATGACGGAACAGCCGGTGACGGTTTAGAGGTGGAGCGGGATCGTCGAGCAAACTGAGTTGACCGCGGATGACGCGGATGCACGCGGATGGACGCGGAGAAGGGCGGAGGAATAAATGAACGCGCGCGCCAACGTTGATTCTGAAGGCGCGGCTACGAGCGGCCGGCTACGAGCGGCTCAGGGTGCCGTGCAGGACGAGTTGGTCGTCGGCGGTGGCGATGGCGGCGCCGATTTCCGGGTGGTCGGCGCAGAACGCGGCGATGGCGGCGTTGCTCATCACGAAAAATGCGGTGGAGAGCGCGTCGGACGCGGCGCCGCCGGGCGCGAGCGCCCAGACGCGCGTGGTACGCGGAGCGATTTGTTGGGCGCGCGGGTCGATCAGGTGCTGACCTTTCACGGCGATGCCGGAGCCACTGAGGGCGGCGTGGGCGAGCGGGAGGGTGCGATAGGTCGGCCCATCGCCCAGGCCGACGGACCAACCGGCGTCGGTCGACGGCGGGGCGAGAGCGAGTGCGGTGCTGCCACCGCTTTGGAGGAGTGCGGAGGAGATTTCCCAGTCGCGCAGGACGTCGGCGAGGCGGTCGAGCGCGTAGCCCTTGCCGATCGCGCCGAGGTCGAGATGAAGACGCGGGCAGTGCGAGGTGAGGGTGTGGGTGGTGGGATCGAGGGTGAAGGGAGGCGGGGCGGGGGAGTTGAGGGTTGAGAGTTCAGTGACGGAACGAGTGGAGGCGTAGGCGGGGTCGAAGGCGCGGCGGGTGAGGAGGGAAATCTCGGCGGCGAGGAGGAGGCACTGGAGCGCGTCGTCGCCGATGGCGATGGTGTCACCGGCGGCGAGACGGTTGGCGCGGGAGATGTCGCTCGCGTCGATGTAGCGGCTGAGTTCGTTTTCGAGGCGATCGAGTTCGCGAAAGGCGGCGGCAGCGGCTTGGCGGGCGTAGTCGGGCGCTTGGTCGGCGATGAAAATCGCGAAGGTGGTCGCCATCGCCTCGTGCTGGAATTCAGAGCTATTCATCGCGGTCGGAAAGGGAGTGGCGGAGGCGAGTAACCTATTAGGTTACTCTGTCGTTCAGGTGGGAGCGGACTTGGAGGAGGGCGCGGGCGGGGCGCCAGAAGAGTTGGCGGAGGCCGAAATGGGCGCGGCCGTGGAGGCGGGAGTGGTGGCGGACGGGGAATTCGCCAACGCGGAAACCGCGGGCGATGGCGATCGAGGGGAGGAAGGATTGGAGGAGGTCGACGGGGAAAAGACGGGCAATGAGTTCGCGGCGGAAGACGCGGAGCTGGCAGCCGGTGTCGTGGAGCGGATCGCGGAGGAGACGGCGACGAACGGCGTTGCCCAGGCGGGAGAGGGCGCGGCGGAGGAGCGTGTCGTGACGCTGGATACGCCAGCCGCAGGCGAGGTCGAGGGCGCCGGAGTCGACGGGGGCGAGGAGCTGCGGGAAATCGCGGGGGTCGTTCTGGCCGTCGCCGTCCATCGTGAGAATGATTTCGCCGCGGGCGGCGTGGAGGCCGTCGAGGAGCGAGGCGGCCTGGCCGAGATTTTGCGGATGCGTGAGGGCGCGGACGGAAGGGAAACGGGCGGCGGCGGCGGAAATTTCGGCGGGCGTGGCGTCGCGGCTGGCGTCGTCGACGAGGATGATTTCGTGCGGGGCGGGGAGGGCGGCGAGGATGGGCGTGGCGAGTTCGAGGAGTGGGAGGAGGTTGCCCGCTTCGTTGTAGAGGGGGATGACGAGGGAGTAGCGGGGCGTCATAGAGCCAATTTTTAACCGCGAATGGACGCGAATGGACGCGAATACGGACCGGTTATGGGGCGGTGAAGACGACGCAGAGGAAACCGGGGCGGAGGCCGAGGAGGGTCTCGCGGTAGGAGCCGTGAAGGCGGGAGCGAACGATGTCGGCGAGATCGGCAGAGGAGATGACGAGGGCGGCGTCACAGTCGGCGGGCGGAGTCGACCAGTAGCCGACGCGATCGAGGCCGCGGAAATACCAGGGGAGCGGCCAGTATTCGGACGAGATGACGCGAATGATGCCGGCGGGGTGCGCGGCGAGCGCGGCGTCGGCGAGGGGGCGAAATTTTTTTACGTCGGGCGAACTGTGGACGTAGGCGTAGGGATTGCGCGGGTCGGCGGGACGTTGGAAGGAGGTGAGTCGGGTTTGGGTGAACTGGGAAACGAGGACCAGAATGAGGAGGAGAAAGGCGATCGCGCGACGGGGAAAGTGGGCGAGGGCGCCAGCGGCGAGGAGGGCGAGGCCAGGGACGAGGTGGATGGCATGCCAGGGGGTTTTGTAGGGCGTGAGGGAGAGGGCGGTGGCGACGAGCGCGGTGTAGAGCGCGGACCAGCGGAGGAGAGGATCGCGGAGGACGAGCGCGAGGCCGGTCCCGCAAAGGGCGAGCGCGGTGAAGGCGAGTTGGTTGAAGGTGAGGCCGCCGGTGGTTTGGTAGGCGAAGAGCTGGAGGTAATAGGTCCACGGTTTCACGTGGGCGGTGGTGTCGAAGGCGCGATGGGTGGCGGCGGAGTAGGTGGCGAGAGCGTCGCGGAGACCGGTGAGATGCGTGCCGAAGGAGGAGTAGAAGAGGGCGGCGGTGAGGAGAAGCGAGGCGAGGGCGAAGGAGAGGACGTGGGAAAAGTTGAGAGTTGAGGGTTGAGAGTTGAGAGAGGGAGGGCGGCGGAGGGCCAACGCGGCGAGGAGGGCGGCGGCGAGGAAGAGCGGGGCGGTGGCTTTGGTGGCTTGGGCGAGACCGGCGCAAACGCCGGTGAGGATGGCGTAGACGAGATGACGCGTGTGCCACCAGCGTTGGGCGCTGACGAAGGTGGCGAGGACGAAGGCGAGCAGGAGCGTTTCCTGGATGAAATCGCGGCTGTAGTAAACGGCGGGCGGAGAGACGGCGAGAAAGGCGGCGGCGGAGAGGGGGAAGAAAGTTGAGAGTGGAGGGTTGAGAGTTGAGAGCGGGGTGGCGACGAGGAGGTAGAGGAGGAGGACGGAAAGCGTGCCGAAGAGGGCGGGGACGAGACGGAGGGTGGTTTCGTCGAGGGCGGCGAGGGTGTGCTGGCCGCGGAGCCAGGCGATCGGGAGCGCGAAATAGTAGAGCGTGGGGCCGTGGTGATCGGCGGGGTCGAAGGCGTAGCGGCCGGTCTCGAGGAGTTGGCCGAATTTGACGGCCTGGTTGGCTTCGTCGGAGTGCATGGGGCGCGCGGCGAGGTCGTGCGTGCGGAGCCAGAGGGCGCAGAGCGCGATCAGGGCGAGGAGCGCGAGGGGGAGGCGCGGCGAGCGCATGGGCCGAATAGAGCGGAGGGGTGGGTTGAGGGCGATGGAAAGAAAAAGGCCGGTCGCGAGGGACCGGCCGGGAGGGGAAGCAAACGGAACGGCGGGTCGGGAGACCCCGCCCTACGTTCGAAGTTTACTTGGCGGGGAGGCCGTAGACTTCGACTTCGGTGTAGTGGTTGAGTTCGTCGGAGGTGTTGCCGTTGCTGGTGCAGCGGACGTAGCGACCGGACGCGCCCTTCGCGTCGATGAGCTTGCCTTCGTAGGTCTCGATGTAGGCCTGGTCGGTGCCGGCTCCGAGGCCGGCGGAATTGTTGTCGTCGTTGTTGAAGACGGTGGTGACGCCTTTCTTGAACTCGGGGTCGTCGGAGATCTGGACAATGACGTCGTGATAGGCGCGGGCTTGGGAATGGAAATGCCAGAGGGCGATGGCGTAGATCTTGGCGGCTTGCTGGAGATCGATCTGGACCCACTGCACGCCGGGGCCGAATTCGACGTAGGTGCCTTCATCGCCGGATTTGTCGCCGTCGGTGATGAGGGGAAGGTCGCCGATGACGGGAAGGGAATCGCTGGCGGTGACGGGCTTGCCCTTGGAAAGGTTCACGGTGCCGGCGGGAACCATCATGTCGGGGCGGCGGCCGGTGCGGGGTTTCTCGAGGTTGGCGAGCTTCAGCGGGCGGGGCGTGCCGACGAAGAGTGGCTTGGGGAGGTCGAGCTTGAGGGGAACTTCATCGGCGGCGCGGGCGAGGGTGAACGCGCCGGCGGTGATGAAGAGGGCGAGGAAGGGGCGGAGGAGGCGATAGGACATGAGAGAGAAATTTTTTAACCACGAATGGACACGAATGAACACGAATGGCGGAGGAGGAATTGGAACGGAGGCGGGGAGGAGAGTTCCGGCGTGAAGACGGCGGAGTCGGAAGATCGGGCGGCGGGCGGCGGCGCTTCGGACGGCGGGGTCGGGAGACCCCGCCCTACATTGGCGGTTAGGCGACGAAGTCTTCGGAGGCGAAGGGAAGCATCTTTTGTGCGGCGACGGCTTCGTTGACTTTGAGGACGGTGACCGTGGTGGCGAAGGCTGACTCGCTGGGGCAGTTGAGCGGCGTGCCGTGGCGAACGGCGTCGAAGAAGTTTTCGAGGTGCGGCTGATGGATCGGTTTATCGAGGTAGACCTGCATGTCCCAGGCGGAGAGTTCGGCGGTCTCGCGGACGTCGACGGTCGACGATTTGGAGGGGCCGGCGAGTTTCGGACGCGGTTTTTCCCAGGGCTTGACGGGCGGCGGGGCGCCTTCACCGGAGCCGGGCTTGGCGATGTAGCCTTTGTCGACCCACTGATCCCACTCGGGCGCGCGGGCTTCGCGGTAGAGTTTCGTGTATTTGGGATTCTCGGACATCTTGAGCGAACCCTCGTCACCCATGAAATATTCGTGGTAGCCGCCGCCGGCGCTCGTGGTGGTGAGGACGCCGTAGGTGGTGCGGACCATGCCGGCGGGCGTCGGGAATTCGTAAATGACGTCGACGTTATCGTACCACTCGTGGGTCGTGTAATAGTCGGCGCCGCCGCCGGCGAGGACGGAGCGCGGATTCACGCCCAGCATCCAGTTGAAGACGTCGATCTGGTGGGCGCCGAGGTCGGAGATGGGACCGCCGGCGTAGCGTTTGAACCAGCGCCAGTTTCGGAACTGGTGCATGTTTTCGTAGCCGTATTCGTGGAGCTTGGCGTCGGACAGGGCGAATTTCGCGGGCCAGCCGAGGTCGGCGGTGACGGCGCGGTTCCACTGGCCGGCGGCGTTGGTGATGCGGCCGAGGAGATGGGCTTCGCGGACAATTTTATCGCGGGCGAAAAGGTAGCGCGGGTTGCTGCGGCGCTGGTGGCCGATCTGGAGGAGTTTGCCGGTTTCCTTCGCGGTGCGGACCATCGAGCGGGCGCCGTCGACGGTGTTGGACATGAGTTTCTCGCAGTAGACGTGTTTGCCGGCGCGGAGGGCGGCGTTCGTGTGCTCGGCGTGGACGAAATCGGGCGTGGCGACGATCACGGCGTCGATGTTCGGGACGGAGGAGAGCATCTCCCGGTAGTTTTCGAACGGTTTCGGATCGTGGCCGAATTTCTGGAGGAGGCGTTCGCCGTAGGTGCGCGCGTAGGGCCAGATGTCGCAGACGGCGACGAAGCGGATGTCGGGAATTTTCAGCGCGGCGTTGAGGAGAACGCGGCCTTCCTCGCCGCAGCCGATGAGGGCGACGTTGAGGGTGTTGGTGCCGCCGGTGGAGGGGCCGGCGGCGCGCGCGATGTAGGGCGCGGCGAGCGCGACGGCGCCGAGCTTCGCGCCGGTGAAGATGAAATCGCGCCGGCTCAACGCGGGCGCGGGAGAGATTTTTTCGGACATGGGGCGCGAGTTAGTTCTTGTCGGCCCAGAGGGCGAAACGGTTGTAACGCACGAGGAGGAGCGCGCCGGCGAACATGATCACGTGGACGCCGAGCCAGGCGACGCCTTCGCTTTCCTGCACGGCCATGAGGCCGAAGGAGAGGGCGACGTAGAGGAGGCCGGTGAGGATAAGCGTGAGGCGGGTTTTCAGGCCGAGGAGGAGCATCACGCCGAAAAGGATGAGCAGGTAGCCGAGCGGGAGGGCGAACAGTTTCGTGGCCCAGAGCGGAAGGAACGACGCGCCGGTGATGCCCTGCGCCATGTGGCCCATGTTGTCGTTGTAGTTCGCGACCGAGTAGGTGCCCTTGGCCTCGAATTTTTCCGTGCCGGCGAGGAGCGTGCGCAGCCCGAGGAACAGGCGCAGGAGGAGAAACGCGGCGGTGTAGTCGCAGCGCGACGCGGAATTTTGGGAGGGTTGATCGCTCATGATAAAAATGAAGTCGCCGGCAGGGTGTGGCGCAGGGGGGGGAGAAGAAGAATGAAAGTTAAACGGAGAGTGCGTCCAGTGCAGAGAAAAGATCGGGAAGAGAATTAGCCGGCGCGGTGAGGGCGCACAGGAAGGCTACACGAGTGGAGCGAGGAAAAGTTGCGCGAAGCGACTCGAGTGCAAGCGAGCGGAAGGTGAAGATGGTGCGGGGCGAGGCGGCACGGGGCGTGGCGAGTTTGCGCAAATCGAGTTTGCATGCGCGGAGGATTGGATTCGATTGTCGGCCGAACCCCGCGTCATGGCCGCCACGACTGAAATCCCCGCGCCGACAACCGAAGCCGCAGCGGAGGAAGCGCTGAAGAAGCGGAACGATTGGTTCACGACGACGGCCGATCCGTGGGCGGAGATCGCGAGGCTGGAATTCGGCGGTGACCGGACCTACGCGTCGACAGTGAACCGGATCGTGCTCGATGCGGAACCGGCGCAGAGGCCGGCGCTCGAGAAGGAATTGATGACGGTGCTCGGGCGGGCGGAACTCACGGAGGCGGGACGGCTTTTCGTGTGTCGCATGCTGGGGTTGATCGGGAGCGCGGCGTGCGTGGCGGCGGTCGCGCCGCTGTTGAACGACGAACGGACGGCGGATGTGGCGAGGCTCGCGCTGGACGAGATCGAAGGGACGGAGGTCGATGCGGCGTATCGAGCGGCGTTGGGGAAACTTTCGGGCGCGGCGCGGATGGGATTGATCGGGAGCATCGCGCGGCGCGGCGATCGGAGCGCGGCGGAGTTGTTGAACGGGATCGCGGGGGATGCGAAGGAATCGGGCGAGACGCGGGAGGCGGCGGAGCGGGCGGTGAAATGGATTTTGGAGAGGAAGGGTGAATGAGAACGGAGGACCAGGAAAAGGGGCGAGGTGAGATCGCCTGCAAGCAGGCTCCTACCTGGAGCAGGCGGGAATTCTTGAAACGGTCGGCGGTCGCGAGCGCGGCGGTGGCGGCGCCGATGATTTTGCCGGGGCGGTTGTTTGGGCAGAATGCGCCGAGCAAGCAGATCGTGGTGGGATTCATCGGGACGGGGAACATCGCCCAGATGCACCTCGAGACGCTGCTCGGGTTTCCGGAAGTGCGGATCGCGGCGGTGTGCGACGTGGACCGATTCCGGCGCGAGGCGGCGGCGCGGAAGGTGAATTTGTTTTATGGCGACAAGAGCTGCGTGGCGCTGGCGGATTTTCGCGAGCTGGCGGCGCGGAAGGATCTCGACGCGGTGTGGGTGTGCACGCCGGACAACTGGCATGCGCTGGCGGCGATCGAGGCGATTCGCGGCGGGAAAGATGTTTATGTCGAAAAACCGCTGACGCTGACGATCGCGGAAGGTCGCGCGCTGGTGAACGAGGCGCGAAAGCATGGGCGCGTGGTGCAGACGGGCACGCAGCAACGGTCGTCGCGGCGGTTTCACGACACGGCGGAGTTCATCCGCAACGGCGGGCTCGGGAAGCTGGAGCGCATCGATATTTTGATTCCGGCGAACAATAAATTTTGCGGCGCGACGTGGACGCCGGAGCCGGTGCCGGAGGGGCTCGACTGGGACATGTGGCTGGGGCCGGCGCCGTGGCGGCCGTTCAACCGCAATGCGTGTCACTACAACTTTCGGTTCATCCTGGATTTCGCGGCGGGGCAGGTGACGAATTGGGGCGCGCACTACATCGACATCGCGCAGTGGGCGCTCGGCGCGGATGACGCGGGGCCGGTGGAGGTCGAGGGGCACGGGCAATTCCCCACGACGGGGCTTTTTTCGACGGCGACGAAAGTGGATTTCACGTGCCGCTATGCAGGAGGCGAGTCGCTGCGCTGCCACACGCGCTATGACGGCGTGGCGGATGGCAACGTGCGGTTCTTCGGCGAGCGCGGATGGCTCGATGTCTCGCGGACGGCGAGCACGGCGTCGGAGCCGGCGCTGTTGAAGGAAGTGTCAGCGCGAAAGGGCGCGCTGAAATTACCGGCGAGCGCGAATCATCACGATAATTTCCTGCAGAGCGTGAGGTCGCGGGCGCGGCCGATCTCGGACGTCGAGATCGGGCATCGCACGACGACGGTGTGCAATCTCGGCAACATCGCGATGCTGCTCGATCGGAAGCTGCGCTGGGATCCGGCGAAGGAGGAGTTTATCGACGACTCGATCGCGAATCGGATGCGGGCGCGGTCGATGCGGGGGCCGTGGGGGCTCTGAGGGCGCGCGACGAGCGCGGCGAACGAAGATCGAAGTTTGGAGTTCTGGGATCGAGATGGACGATCCGGGGCGCGGGCGGCGTGATGCGGGCTACGGAAGGCGCTCGAGGAATGCGTTTATTTCGCGAAGGACGTCCGCTTCGTTCGAATTGAAAATGAAATGGGAAGCGTGGGCGAGGCGAACGACGCGAGCGGAAGGAATGCCTTTTTGAAAGGCGTCGGCTTGCGAGCCGGTGCGCGCGATGTCATCCGCCTCGGCTTTGGCGGCGGCGGCCGGGTTCTTCGCGAGGGCTTCTTCGTCGCCGAGGTCGCCGAGCGCGTGCGGCAGAGCAAAGAGGGCGAGAACGGGCGCGTGGATCGCGGTATATTTCTGAAGGCCGGCGAAAATGCCGCGAATCGCGACGGGCGGGGAAGGCGGTGGTTGCTGCGGATCTTGGGGCGGTGGCTCGGGCATGGCCTGTAGGAGCGCCTCGCGGTCGAGCAGTTCTTTTTCAAGCTGCCGGACGCCGTGGAGGAGTTCCGCGACAAGTTGTTTCTGATCGGGGCGACCGCCGCCGGGCAGCAGTTGCTCCAGCTTTTTCCGGAGGTCGAGCGAGTCGACGATCAGATTCATCGTGTCGCCGCTCGATTCATCGTAGAAGGCGTAGCAATACGCGGCCTCGAGATAAATCAGCGCCGCAATTTTTTCCGGGTGGCGCGAACCGACGGAACTCAGTTCCGAGCCGGCCATGGAATGGCCGACGAGCACGGGCCGATCGAGCTTGAGCGCGGCGATCACGGCGAGGACATCGTCGCCGAGGCGATCGCTCGAATAGCCTGACGCGGGATGACTGGAGGCGCCGAAGCCGCGGCGCGTGAGGCCGTAGACATGGTATTTCGAGGCGAGTTTGGGAGCGAATTGATCGAAGACGTGGGCGTCGGCGCCGAGTCCGCCGAGCAGAATGATCGCCCGGCCGGCGCCGCCCCAATCGACCACCTCGAGGGTGACACCGGTTTCGACCGGAACGAATTGCACCGAGTATTTCTGCGGTTCCGCCGAAGCGGCCGCGTCGGCGACTTTTGCGACCGCGATGGAAAACGCGAGCACCGCGAGCAGACGGACAGGGAAGGAACGAGCCGTCATGGGCTGGCCGTGGGTCTTCAGTCCCAGGTGAGTTCGGCGACAGTCCACCAGCTGTCGGGGCGCTCTTTCGAGTGGCGGATGAGGAGGTAGCGGCCGTGCACGCCGGCGGGGAGATCAAGGACGTTTTTGCCGAGATGGCCGGCGACGGAGACGAGCGGCGTGCCGGGATTTTTCGGATCGTCGGTGACGCAGAGGTCGAGGTGCTCGGGGTAATTGAATTGGTTGCCGCCGCCGTCGACGACGACGCTGCGCAGCGGACGCGAGGAATGGAAATCGAGTTCGATCCACTGGGTGGCGAGCGCAGGAACGTTCCAGGTGGAGGAAATTTTTCCGTCGATGAGACTGGGCATCTGGTCGTGATTCGCGGAGGTGCGGAGCGCGGGGCGGCCGGCGAGATTCGAGCGGAGCGCGAGTTCGGCGTCGGCGGCATCGGCGGTGAGAGCGGGATCGGATTTGTAGCGCTCGAGCGCGGCGAGTGAGTCGGCATCGGAGCAGCGGCCGAGGAGATAAACGAGACGGCGGCGGGCGGCGGCGTCTTTCGTGGCGGCGAGCAGGCGCGTGACGAGCGAGCGGAGATTTTCGGAGGAGAGATCGCGGCTGCGTTGAAGGTAGCGGATCGCGCCATCGACGGCGGCGGCGCGGACGGAATCCTGCGAGGCTTTTTCGGCGACGAGGACGAGCGGGAGCAGGCCGGCATCGTCGGTCCAGCGGCCGAGGGTGGTCGCTGCGGCGGTGGCGACGGCGGGGTCGTCGCGCAGCGCGAGACGGCCGACGGCTTCGGCGGCGGCGGGGCCGCCGATGCGGGGGAGGACGGGGAGGAGGCGGAGCGCGACGACGGGCGAGGACTGGTCGAGGGTGTCGATGACGAGTTGGGCGCGGCCGGCGACGTCGGGGTTGCGAAGGGTGACGGCGGCGAGGGCGCGGAGGGCGCGCGACTGCTCGGCGGAATCGGTGGCGGCGACGGTCCAGTCGAGAATCGCGCGCTGCTCGGAAGGCGGTGCGAGATCGGCGAGGGCGCCGAGGGCGGCGGCGCGAACGGTGATGGCGGGATCGTCGCGCAGGCTGAGGAGGAGCGGGACGGTGTCGGTCATGTTGCGCGTGGCGAGCGACTCGATGAAGACGAGGCGGAGGGCGGGTTCGGCGTTGGTGGCGCCGGCAGCGATCATGTCCGCGACGTGCGGGCCGGTGAGGCGCGCGAGGGACTGGCGGGCGAGTTTGGCGTCGTCGGCGTTTTCGCCGGTGACGATGTGGGCGAGGAGATTGGCGATGTTGGGGTTGCCGGGAAGGCGGCCGAGCGCGGTGATGGCGGCGGCGCGAACTTCGGCGGAGGCGTGGTGCGCGGCGTCGGCGATCGCGGGCACAGCAGCGGCGTCGCCGCGGCGGCCGAGGGCGGCGATGGCGGCGGCCTGCGTGGGCTCGTCGAGCGGAGAGAGTTGCGCGGTGAGCGTGGGGACGAGGTTTTTGGCGGGGAGCGAGAAGATCGCTTCGAGCACGACGGGTTTCGCGGCGGCGTCGCTGCCGGTCAGCGCGGCGAGGATGCGGGCGGGCGCGGCGTCGGGTTCGGCGAAGAGCAAACTGTGAAGGGCGGCGGCGCGGAGATTTGCGGGCGCGGCGGAGGTATCGAGGATGGACTGGAACTCGGCGACGGCGGCGGGCGTGGGGAGTTGATGCGCGGCGGAGAGGCGGGCTTCGACGACGGCGGGCGAGTTCGGAGCGGAGGATTTTTTCAGCGCGACGAGGGCGTCGGGCGTGCCGATCTGACCGAGGGCTTTTGTCGCGGCGGAGGCGAGCGCGGCGTCGGAATCGGCGAGCAGCGGGGTGAGTTTCGGAACGGCGGCGGCGATGCGGCGGTTGCCGATGGATTGGACCCAGGCGAGGCGATTGGCGGGCGCGGCGGCGTCGAGGGCGCGGAGGAAAATGTCATCGGCGACGGGGCCGGCGGCGTGGTCGAGGGTGAGTTTGACGAAGTTGATCTGGCGCTCGTCGTTGGCCATCGCGAGCCAGAGCGCGGTGTTTTCCGGCGTGGTGAGCGTGGACGCGGGGAAGAGGGCGAGGCGTTGCGCGGCGGCTTGGCGGGCGTCGCCGGTGGCGGTGGGCGTGCGGAGGATCGCGAAGAGGCGGGCGGAAATCGCGGCGAGTTTTTGCTGGTCCTGGCCGGCGGCGGCGATGTCGCGGTCGAG
>JBEHYR010000089.1:0-18877 GCA_048498075.1 Verrucomicrobiota bacterium
GATTTTAAGTCCCTAGTGTCTACCATTCCACCACCCGGGCGCTCGCGGCGTGGCGACAGTCGAATGCGGGGGCGAAACCGTCAATCCCGCTTCGGCGCGCCGCACTTCGGCCGCGCCCCGCGTCGAAATCGGCGCGCCCCGCGCTACCGCCCGCCGGTGAACTCACCGCAGGCCAGGCCGCCAGAGGGAGTGTAACGCATTGCGTTACACTTTGCCGGGGGCGACGGGACGGGAGATGGTGCGTATTACGCACCTTGGGGGCGGCCGGGATGCGGTTGTCCAGGGGAAGAGGGCGGCGCGGCCCAGGGGAAGAGGGGGGCGCGGCCCAGGGGAAGAGGGGGACGGGCGGGACGGGGAAATGGACCTTGCCGGAGTTGCGGAGCGTCACCACGTTGCGCGCCAGTGAAAATCGGTTTTCTCGGCGGTAGTTTCGATCCCGTGCATTTCGGGCACTTGATGGCGGCGCAGGATGCGTTCGAGCAACACGGGCTCGATCGACTCATCCTCGTGCCCGCCGCGCAGGCGCCGCTGAAACCGAGCGACGTCCAGTCGAGCGGCGGAGACCGTCTCGCGATGCTCCGCGCGGCGACGGAGTGGGATCATCGTTTTGAGATTTCCGACCTCGAGCTGAGTCGTGGAGGCGTGAGTTACTCGATCGATTCGGCGCGGCATTTCCGGCGGCAGTTTCCCCATGATGAACTTTACTGGGTGATCGGCGGCGACCAGTTGCCGAAGCTGCATCTTTGGAAAGACATCAACGAACTGGCGCAGTTGGTGGAGTTCATCTTCCTCGAACGGCCCGGCTACCCGGTGAAGGCGCGCGTCGACATCCCCGGTTTGCGGCTGCACCGCTGCGACGGGCACCTGCTGGCGATCAGTTCGACGGAGTTGCGCGACCGCGTGAAGCGGCGGCTGTCGCTCGACTATTTCGTGCCGCACAAGGCCATTGTCTATATCCGGGAAAAGAATCTCTATCGCGAATCTCCATGAACGGAACCTCCCTGCCCCCGCTCGAGCTGGTCAAACTTTGCTGCCGCGCCCTTGATGAAAAGAAGGCGATCGATCTGCGCGTGCTCGACGTGAGCGAGCAGTCGTCGATCACCGATTATCTGGTGCTCGCGACGGGTAATTCCGACCCGCATCTGCGGGCATTGCGGGTCGAATTGGAAAAGGCGATCGACGCGAGTCACACGAAAATCCTCGGCATGGAAACGGTGCAGGAGAGCGGGTGGATCGTGGTGGATGCGTTCGATGTCATGATTCACGTGTTTTCGCCTGAGGCGCGTGCGAAGTACGGTTTGGAAAATCTGTGGAAGGACGCGGTTGAAATCTCCGTGCCCAAGCTGCTCGCGGCGCCCAAAGCCCCGAAAGCGTCGGCCCGCAAAGCGGCGACGAAATCCAAACCCGCGAAGCCGAAAGCATCGCCGAAGACGCCGAGGAAGCCGAAGACGCCCAAGAAGCGGTGAGGCGCTGCCGCCACCCGGCGGCCGGCCGAAGGCGAATGGTTGCAGGTATTAGTGGGAAATTGACCTTGCCGCCGCGGGGCTTCTAAGGTGTGATCCCCGCCACTGCTCGCGTTTGAGCATGCATATCATACATCCAGATCATAACATGAATAAGTCCAATAAGGGTTTCACGCTCGTTGAAATCATGATCGTTGTCGTCATCATCGGCCTCCTGGCCGCGATGGCGATTCCGGCGTTCCAGAAGGTTCGCCAGTCGTCGCAAGACAAAGCCGTCCTCAACAATGCCCGTCAGCTCGCGGCCGCCGCCGACCAGTACTTCCTGGAAAACGGTGTTTCGTCGGTCTCGCGCGGCAGCCTGGTCGGCGCGTCGAACTACGTCAAAGCGCTCAACCTCGTCGCCAACGAAACCTATCCCAACGGTTTCACGCAGGGTGAGACGATCACGATCAGCGGCGTCGCCGGCGCCCGGACCGTCACGTACGCCCCGTAAGGGAGCCCAGTTGTACCGCCTTCAAGCCGTTCGCCTCGTGCGAACGGCTTTTTTGTGGATTTTTGCGCGGGCCGGATTCACGAGGCGTTTACAAAGAGCAGATCGACCGTCGGCCGAAATCGGGCAGACTGCGGGAGTTAGCTCAACCTCCCGTATATCATTAATCCTATGAAAAAAACTCCCGCTTCGGTGAGCGGTTTCACCCTCGTTGAAATCATGATTGTCGTCGTCATCATCGGCCTGCTGGCCGCGATGGCGATTCCGGCGTTCCAGAAGGTTCGCCAGTCGTCGCAAGACAAAGCCGTCCTCAACAATGCCCGTCAGCTCGCGGCCGCCGCCGACCAGTATTTCCTGGAAAACGGTGTCTCGTCGGTCTCGCGCGGCAGCCTGATCGGCGCGTCGAATTACGTGAAGGCGCTGAATCTCGTGGCGAACGAGACGTATCCCTCGGGTTTCACGCAGGGCGAGACGATCACGATCGACGGTGTCGCCGGTGCCCGCACTGTGACGTACGCGCCCTGAGTGGCGCAGCTTCAAGGCTACGAGCCGTCCGCTTTTCGCGGGCGGCTTTTTGCTGCCGTGATTTCGAGATGCCGACTGAGCTTTCATTTTTCACCGTGAGCAACCAAGCTCCGAACCGCGCATGAACCGAGCTACGGCGGGACTCATTTTTTCGGATCGACGCGTGTGGTTGCTGGCGCTCTTCGGCGTGCTCGCAGTGGTGCTCGGCTTCTTCGCCATCCCGGGCACGGCGGCGATCAATTTCGTTTCGAAAACCGGCTACTGGTTCGTGCTCGCGAGCTTTCTGCTGTTCGTGCGCGCCTTGTGGCTGACGTTGCACGACGAGGCGCGCGCGCTGCGCGGGCGGACGATCGACTGGGCGTCGGTCGCCATCGTCGCGCTCGGCGGCGTCATCCTGCTCGTGCACGAGAGCTTCGGTTTCAAAATCGTGATGGATGAAATCATGCTCCTCGGCACCTCGATGAGCATGCACTTCGACCGGACGGTGCTCACGCCGATGCGCGGCAACGACATCCAGGGCGCGTTCGTGGTGCTCGACGGCATCATGGACAAACGGCCGCTGTTTTTCCCGTTTCTGCTGTCGCTCCTTCACGATCTCACGGGTTACCGGCCGGCGAACGCTTTTTTGCTGAATGGTATTTTGACGTTTTTGTTTTTGTCGCTCGTGCAGCTCTGCGGGCGACTGCTCGCGGGTCGGCGGGCGGGCTGGCTCGGCGTGCTGCTCTTCGCCGGCCTGCCGCTGCTCGGGCACAACGCGACGGGCGGCGGATTCGAGCTGTTGAACTTGGTGATGATCGTGGCGACGTTTCTACTCGGCGTGCGCTTCGTCACGCGGCGCGACGAGGCGTCGTTCACGGCGTTTTGTTTTTCGGGGCTGCTGCTGGCGCAGGTGCGCTACGAGTCGACGCTCTATCTGCTGCCGGTCGCGTTGCTGGCGTTGTGGGTGTGGTGGGAGGAAAAGCGGGTCATCCTGTCGTGGCCGGTGATTTTCGCGCCGCTGTTGCTGCTGCCGTATCCGCTGCAGCATCGGATTTTCGAGCTGCGGACCTCGGCGTGGCAGCTCGAGAGCAAGCCGGAATCGGGTTCGCCGTTCGGGGTACGCTACGTCGTCGATAATCTTTCGCATGCGGCGAATTTTTTCTTCGCTGATCCAAAGGACCAACCCAACTCGCTGCTGCTTTCGATTCTCGGCTGGCTGGCGGTGCCGTTCTGTCTGCTGTTCCTGGCGAAACGCGTGCGGGCGCTCCGCGTCGAATCGCCGGCGGTCGTGACGATGGCGTTTTTCACGATCGGTTTCGCGGCGCAGTTCGCGCTGATGATGGGTTATTTTTGGGGCAAGTTCGACGATCCGGTGATCCGACGGCTGGCGCTGCCGACACATCTGTGGCTGGTGCTCGCGATCCTCACGGTGCTGCCGCAGTTCGCGCACGTGGCGTTCCAACGGCTCCTGCTCGGCGCGGCGGCGCTGGCGCTGATCGTGAGCGGCGTACCGTCGATGGCGGCGCACGCCTACAGCCAGGAATATTTGCCGGGCCGCGAGATCGCGTGGTGCCGGCAGTTCATCGCGGACCAGCCGCGCAAGGACTACCTCATGATCGACAGCAACTCGGTCTTGTGGATCACCCACCAGATTTCCGCGACGACGCCGCTGCAGGCGATCCGGCGGAAGGACGCGATCGTGTTTCACATGCGCAATCGCACGTTCTCGGATTTTTATGTGATGCAGCGCTTCAATATCGACCCGGACACCGGCCGGATGACGCTGCGCGACGGTGACGACCTCGGACCGGAGTTCGTGTTGGAAACAGTCCGCGAAGAGCGGTTGCATGCGCTGACGCTCGAGCGGATCAGTCGAGTGAAGGAAATCCGCGAGGGCGCGACATCGCTGACGAAGCCCGACGCGAGCGAGGCCGTCGTGCCGAAGAGCCATGAGCAGATCGAGAAGCTGCGGCAGGCGTATCTGGAGAATTTCGTCAAGGAGCTGCCGTAGCGGCTGGGCGACTCAGAGCGCGGCGGCGAGGATGGCGGTGAGTTCGCCGGAAGTGAGCGGAAGGGGGTTGGCCTTCATGCTGCTGGCGTTGGCAGCGGCGGCGACGATCGCGGGAAAATCGGTCGCGGTGATGCGATAGCGCGAGAGCGTCGGGATTTGGAGTTCCTCCACGAGGTCGCGGATCCAGAGCACCGCGGCGTCGGCGGTGACGTGGGGTTCGCCGGTCAGGAGGCGGGCGAGTTCGTCGAAGCGGCGAAGAGTGGCTGAGCCGGGCGTGCGGGAGCGGAGGGCGTGGAGGTTGGCGGAGAGAACGTGCGGCAGCAGTGCGGCGCAAAGGGCGCCATGAGGAGCGTCGAACATGCCCCCGAGCGGCCCGGCGAAACCGTGGACCGCGCCGAGCCCGGCGTTCGCGAGAGCGAGGCCGCCGAAGAGGCTGGCGAGCGACATGTCTTCGCGGGCTGAAGTGTCGTGGCCGTTTTCGACGGCGCGGCGAAGGGAGCGTGCGGCGCGACGGAGGCCTTCGGCGCAGAGCGCGTCGGTGAGAGGATTCGCGCGAGACGAAACGTAAGGCTCGATGAGCTGGGTGAGGGCATCGAGGCCGGTCGTGGCGGTGAGCGCGGGTGGAAGCGCGTAGGTGAGTTCGGGGTCGACGAGGGCGACGCGCGGCAGCATGGAAGGGCTGCGGAGGGAAACTTTCACGCGGTGCGCGGGCGAGGCGAGGACGGCGTTGCGGGTGACTTCGGCGCCGGTGCCGGCGGTCGTGGGAATGGCGATACACGGTGCGGCGGGGTGTGCGAGGGGTTGGGCGCGGCCGATGGTTTCGAGGTAAGCGAAGAGGTCGCCGGGATTGGTGAGGAGCGCGGCGATGGCCTTGGCGGTATCGAGCACGCTGCCGCCGCCAAAGCCGATCGCGAGGTCGCATTGCGCGGCGTGGGCGAGCGCGAGGGCGCGGAGGATGTCGTCGGTAGTCGGTTCGTGAGCGACGGAAAAGAGGGTGGCTGGGACGCGGGCGGAGGTGAGGAGATCGAGGATGCATTGGGCGCGGGAGGGATCGCGACCGGTGACGACGAGGGCGCGGCGGCCGAGGCCGGCGGTGAGGGCGGGAAGTTCGGCGAGAGTGCCGGGGCCGAAAACGATGCGGGCGGAGGTGGCGAATTCGAAGCGCATGGCGAATTTTTTTGGCCCGCGAATGGAGGAGGTCCGACGCCCCGGAGAGGCGTCCCTATCGAGAGGAGGGGAACAGGGCGGTGAATTTCTGGGCGGTGCGGGGCGAGGCCATCATGGGAGCGACGACCTCGCGCCAAGTGAGATAGTGGGCGGTGGTGCGGTGGGCCGCCTGGGCCTCAGGGGTGCGGTAGATTTCGATCAGGAGGAAGCGTGCGGGGTCGTCGGCGTTTTGGATGAAATCGAAGCGGAGGATGCCAGGTTCGCGGACGCTGGCGGTGGCGTTGGCGAGGGTGGCCGTTTTGAAGGCTTCGAGGTGTTCGGGCAGAACGTGAACGGAGACGTGGACGATGTGCATGGCGGGAGGAGACGAGGCGGAATTAACCACGAAAAACACGAAACACACGAAAAGGTTTTCCACCGCAGGCAGCGCCGATGCCGGCCCGAATGGGCGCTGGACGTTCGGGCGAACGAGGATAAATCGGCGGAAGACGATGGACGATTATGAACAGCGGTTTGGCGGCGTGGGGAGATTGCTGGGGCGTGCGGCGCTCGCGCGGCTGCGGGCGGCGCACGTGTGCGTGGTGGGCGTGGGCGGGGTGGGGTCGTGGACAGTCGAGGGGTTGGCGCGGAGTGGGGTGGGCGCGATCACGATGATCGATCTCGACGATGTGTGCATGACGAATGTGAACCGGCAGCTGCCGGCGCTCGACGGGCAGATCGGGCGGCCGAAGGTGGGTGTATTGGCGGAACGGGTGCGGGCGATCAATCCGGAGTGTCGCGTTGCGGTGCAGCATGAGTTCCTCACGGAGGCTTCGGCGGCGCGGCTGCTCGAGCCGAAGTTCGATTTCGTCGTCGATGCGATCGATCGGATGTCGCACAAGGCGCAGCTGATCGCGGAGGCCCGGCAGCGGGGCTACGCCGTGGTGACGGTCGGCGCGGCGGGAGGGAAGCGCGATGCGACGCAGGTGCGCGCGGGCGACCTGGGCGATGCAGGCAACGACGAGTTGCTGCGGCAGGTGCGAAAAAAGCTGCGGCGAGACTATGGTTTCGCGCACGGCGCGGATCGCGGGAAAATGAAATGGGGTGTGCGCTGTGTGTGGTCGGCGGAGGCCCCGGTGTATCCGTGGACGAATGGGACGTGCGCGGCGGAACCGGAGCCGGTCATCGATGGGACGGGCGGGCGCCGCCCCGTGATCGATTGCGAGCACGGGCTGGGGGCGGCGGTCTTCGTGACAGGCGCGTTCGGGCTCGCGGCGGCGGGCGAGGTGGTGCGGGGGCTCGCGCACGACGAGCGCGCGGAATGAACCTCGCGCGGGTTGAAGCCTCGCGCCCAATCAACCGTCGCACGCGATGATTCTGGCGCGGGTGGCGAGAACGGGAGTGTAACGCATTGCGTTACACTTTGGTTTGGGTGGGCGCGGGGAGAGGCGACGTTGGCGAAGCGGGGCGGGGGGCGACGGAGGGGCGACGGTGGCGAAGGGGTGACCGGTGGCGAAGCGGGGGCGGGTGCGCGGCGGGGGCGGGTGGGACGGACGGCTCGGAGAGCCGTCCCTACCGGTCAGGCGCGAGCGGGCTGGCCGAGGAGGATGCGGATGACGTCGGCAGCGCTGTAGCTTTCGCGGGTGAAATCGAAGTAGCGGGCAAGGTGCGAGAGTTCGTCGCCGGCGGTGACGATGGGGAGCTCGGGCTCGCCGTCGGCGCGGGTTTGCGCGAGGCCCGCGGTGGACATGAGGCCGTTGCACAGACATTTGCGACCCAGGCTGGCAGCTTGGTCGCCGCCTTTGCGGACCCAGTCGGCAACGGCTTCGCTGGCGCAGCGGTAGCCGACGGTGCCATCGGCGCGGCGGAAGAGCGTGCGGAGGTATCCGAGATCGCAGATACGCGGACGCGAGGCGAACGCGGCGGCGTCGGACATCGTGCGGGCGAGCTGGACGACCTTGAAGGGAAAGCCGGTCGGCGAGGCGAGCGGATCGGTGAAGACGCGCGCGGTGCCGGCGCGGACGAGTTCGCGGAGGCGGCGTTTGAGATCGGGGAAAATGCCGGACTCCTCGCACAGCGCGAACGCGGTGCCGACTTGCACGCCGACGGCGCCCTGAGCCTGGGCCTCGGCGATTTTGCCGGGGCGGGAGAACGCGCCGGCCAGCCAGAAGGGGAGACCGAGGTCGCGGAATTTCGGGAGCTCGGCGGCGTCGCGCGGACCGTAGATGGGTTCGCCGGCGGGAGAGAGTTGGAGCGGGCCGCGGGGCGGGGCGTTGTGGCCGCCGGCGAGGGCGCCTTCGATCACGAAGCCGTCGACGCGGCCAGTGGATTTTTTGGCGAGCGTGAGCGCGAGGGTGGCGGAGGAGACGATCGCGAGGAATTGCGGGCGGTGAACGACGGGCGGTTCGCCGGAAAAGAGGCTCCGGGGATCGAAGCGGAGAACGCGCAGCGGGTCGTCGGGCGCGGCGCCTTCGATGTCGATTTTCATTTCGACGGCGGAGCCGTGCGCGAGGCCGTCGAGGATGCCGGGGATGCTGCGCGGGATGCCGGCGCCCATGAGCACGGTGTCGACGCCGGCGAGCATGGCGCCGTAGAGCGAGGGGATCGTGGGGAGCTGAATTTTCTCGAGGAGATTGAGACCGACGCGGCCGGAGTGGCCTTCCTTCGCGAGGAAGATTTCGGCGAAATTGGCGAGGATCGTGAGTTCGAGGAACGGTTGGCTGAGCGGGAGCGTGGGGAGACCGGTGAGCTTGAAGGGCGTGCCGGGCGGGAGGCCGCCGGGAACGTGGAACTCGCGCCAGACGCGCTCGGCGATCGCAGGGAGCGGGAAGGCGTTGAAGGCGCGGCGGAGATGGCCGCCGGGGTCGCCCTGCTGGAGGAGGCGAACCTGCACGGCGGGGAGCGCGGTGCCGGAGACGACGCCGAGCTGGCCGGTGATGGAGACGGCGCGGGCGAGGCGCCAGTTGGAGACGGCGACGCCCATGCCGCCTTGGATGATGGTGGGATGTGTCATGGAGGCGGCGCCGCGCACCGCGGGGCGACGTTGGGCTGAAGTGAGGGGCGACGGAAGGCTGCACGTCGTGCGCGGAGCGGAAAAGGCTGCGCAGATCTTGCGGTGAACCGGCCGGCGGAACGCATCGATTGCTACGAATGAGCACGAGGCGAAAGCGCGAGTGTAACGCATTGCGTTACACTTTGGATTGGAGGGTTGGGCCTTTGGGAAGGGGCGGGGACGCGGCGGGGAAGGGCGCGGCCTCGGCGTTGCGCGTTGCGTTTTTTTGCGGTTGGAGGCCGCAGCCACCACGAACTTATTGAATCTCGCGTAACCGCGTAACCGCCTGACGCCGGCATATCGCCCATGCGTCCCGCTGCTTCCGCAGCGGGCCACGAGTGCTCCCGTGCGGGACGCCGTGCGCCTCGTGACTGAGGCTAACATCCCGCTGCTTCCGCAACTGGCCACGAGCGCTCCCGTAGCCCTGCGCGGGAGCGCAGGGGCTTTGCCGCGATGGCCAGCCTGAGATGCGAGCCTCAATATTTGGCGGCGGGGGTGATCTTCAGGAGCTGGACGTCGTGGGGGGCGATGGTGACGTCGAGGCGTTCGGTGAAATCGCCGAGGTTTTTTTGGCGCCAGAGATCGCGGACGCGTTGCGGGGCTTTACTGCCGGTGAAATCGAGGCGGAGCGGAACGGTGTGCGGCGCGTCGCCGCGGTTGAAGAGGCCGACGGCGTAGCCGCCGTCCTCGAGGTTTTTCAGATAAACGTCGATGGCGCCGATGGTGGCGACGCGCCGGGCGGATTGGCCGAGGGCGTCCTGGTTGACTGCGAGGACTTCGTCGTTGGTGAGAAGATTGAGCGTGAACGGATCGAGGCGTTCGAGGTCGCAGCCGATGAGGAGCGGCGCGGAGAGGAGCGCCCAGAGGCTGAGGTGCGAATACTGCTCGGCGGGCGTGAGATTCGTGGGATGAAGCTGCGGACCCCAGCCGACCCAGCCGACGACGAGCATGTCGGGATCGTTCCAGTGGCCGGGACCGGCGTGGGGTGCCCAGCGGTCCTGGTTGAAGCCGATTTCGGTGACGGAGTTTTGCCAGGCTTCGCGGGTGGGAGGCTGCCAGGCATCGACGATGTCGCCGGTGGTGCGCCAGGCGTTGGCGAGCTGGGCGAGTGCAGCGGCGTCGGCGAACGGGGCGGAGTTCGAGAGACTGAAAACGATGTCGCGGCCGCTGGCGCGAAGGGCTTCGGACATCGCGCGGACGTGCGGGAGGTCGTTGGGATTCCAGTCGTATTTCAGGTAGTCGAAGCCCCACTCGGCCCACTGGGCGGCGTCGTTTTTCTCGAAGGTGAATTTTCCGAGGCGGTGATTGACGCTGTAGGCGTTGTAGCCGCCCTCGATTTTTTTCCACGCGCCGTCGGCGGTGTCGCTGGAGCCGCCGCGGAAGCCAGCGTAGCTCGTGACCCAGGGCGTGGAATAAATGCCGGTTTTCAGGCCCATCGCGTGCAGGGTGTCGCAGAGGCCCTTCATGTCGGGAAATTTTTCGTTGCCGAGGATGGCGTGGTGCGGCCCGCCGCGCTCGCCCTGCCACGTGTCGTCGATATTCACATACGTCCAGCCGTGGTTGATGAGGCCGGAGGAAACGAGGACGCGAGCGGAGCGGAGGACTTTGTCCTGGTCGACGGAGGCGGCCCAGGAATTCCAGGAGTTCCAGCCGAGAGGAGGGGTGAGGGCGATTTTCTCGCCGACGACGATGCGGAATTTTTTCTCGGCGGCGCCGAGTTTGTTCGTGGCGCGGAGGACGACGGGGAATTCGCCGGCGGCCGTGAGGCGACCGGTGATGCGGCCGGTGGCGGCGTCGAGGGAAAGCCCGGCGGGGAGATGGTCGACGGCGTAAGCGATCGGGCGATCGCCGGTGACGGGAATCGTGTAGAGAAAGGGCGAGACGGGGCGGACGCCGAAGATCGTGGGGCCGTTGATGCGGGGCGTGGCGGGGGCGGCGGGCGTGCGGATTTCGGCGGCGGGGGCCGTCGTGGCCGAAGCGGGGGCGTCGGACGCGGAGCTTTGGGTGGTGAGCGCGGCGGAGGCGAGCATGAGGAAAAAAGGCGAGGCGAGAGAGCGGGGCATGGTGAAGGGCGAGGACGAGCGCGGTGAGGGAAAAGGTGCGGAAATTTTCCCGGGACGGCGGGGCAAAAAAAATCAGGCGAGGAAAAGGCGCGCGAAATTTTCGGAGATCTGCGCGGCGAGATCGGAGACGGGGAGGCCGCGCCAGGCGGCGAGAGCGGCGTAGGCGGCTTCGAGATTGGCGGGGTGATTGATCACGGCGCCTTCGGGCGAACGAGGCAGATGGTGCGTGGCCGAGTCGCGGGGAAGCGGCATCGCAGGTGCGTCGGTTTCGACGAGCAGACGGTCGGCGGGAACGGCGGCGTAAACGGGACGGAGGCGTGCGGCGCGACGGGGATCGAGAAAGTAGCCGTTGAAGGAAAAATAAGCGCCGAGGTCGGCGAAGGAGCGCATGAGTTCGAGCGAGCCGGCGTAGGCGTGGAGGAGAAAACCGCGGGCGGGGCGCGCGGCGGCGCGGAGGGTGTCGTGGAGCAGGCCGTAGGCGTCGATGCAGTGGATCGTGCAGGGGAGATTGCGCGCGGCGGCGAGCGAGAGCTGAAAGTGAAACGCTTCGAGCTGCTCGTCGATCGGCGCGCGACGGAGGCCGGCGAGACGCGGGTCGTCGGGGCGGGCGCGGTCGAGGATCCAGCGATCGAGGCCGATTTCGCCCACCTTCACCGGGCCTCCGGCGGGCAGGCCGACCGGGGAGGAGAACGCGTCAAGGGTGGCCAGAAGATTTTTTGGCCAGTCGGGGGTGGCGTTGCCGACATGCCAGGGATGGAGGCCGAAGGAAGGGAGGAGACGAAGTTGAGAGTTGAGAGTTGAGGGTTGAGAGACGGAGTCGCAGAGGGCGGTGACAGCGGGCCAGTCGGATTCGTTGGTGCCGTTCACGACGCAGGCGCGCGTGCCGATCGCGGCGAGGTCGGCGAGGACGCGGTCGCGGTGCGGCGCGAGCCAGGCGTCATGGAGGTGGTTATGGGCGTCGAAGAGCACGGCGGAATTTTTACCCGAAGCGCGCCAAGATCGCGAAGAGGGTCAGGTATGCGCGCGTGGAGGAAAGGGACGGAAGGCGGAGGGCTTCGCGATCTTAGCGCTCTTCGGGTAAAACGGATTGGGCGAAGGCGCGGATCGTGGCGTGAACGGCGGCGAGGCCGTGGCGGCGGGTGGGGGAGAGATTTTTTATGAGGTCGAGCGCGGCGAGCGGATTGGTGTCGGCGGCAAGAATCTCGGCGGGAGTGGAGTCGCTGAAATAGTCGGCGAGGAGAACGACGAGCCCGCGGATGAGCGGAGAATCGGCGTCGGCGCGAAAGTGGCAGCGAGCGTCGCGGAGTTCGGGAATGAGCCAGACGGCGGAGGCGCAGCCGCGGACGTGGTGAGCGGGGGAACGCTCGTCGGGTGCGAGACGCGGAGAGCGGCGGGCGCGATCGACGATGGCGGCGAGACGTTCGTGCGCGTCGTCGAAGTGAAGGAACTCGTCGACCGAGGACTGCTGCATGCGCGTGAAATCCAAGTGAATCGCGAACGCTGCAAAATGCGCGCTTAAATCCGCCGAAAATTGGCCGTTAATATGCTAAACCCAGCGAAGCCCTCCCATGATCGACAACGTCCTCATCCCGCTGCCTGGCTTTACGCTCCCGACGGATTTTCCGTGGCGGATCCGGTTCATCGCGGCGGTGGACGAGCATCTGCGGCGGCTGCGGGCGACGGGGCATTTCGTGCCGGGACGATTCTTCGGTTACTATTTTCGTGGCAACGTGCCGATGTCGGTGAGCGGGAACTGGACGGTGACGCTCGACCTCGAGCCGCCGGTGTCGCAGTTGCCGGAGGTCGTCGAATACGTGACGCAGGGCCAATACTCGATCGCGAGCACGGGCCGCGACCGGCTGCCGGACTATATGCTGATCCACGATCGCCGCGATGGCGCGTGCTGGCTGTGGGGTTTCGAGCACGGGCTGAAATTCGTCGAAGCGACGGAAGCGGTGACGGAGGCGGAGGACGCGCCGTTCGATTCGAGCGAGAAGCCGAAGCTGCTCGGGCCATAGGCGCGCGTCCCGCGGATCATTTTTTCCGGTCGTTTTGATGCAGGCGCCTGTTCGCCGGCGATTTCAACGAGCGTACGCAATCGATCGCCTGCAAGCAGGCCGCTGCATGGCGAACGCAAGCGTTCATCGGCGCGGGACGACCGATGACGATGCCAGGGGTTGCGCGATGAAGACGTAAACCGCAACCTGCGCCGATGAATCCTGCGCCTGACCCCAGCGCTGCGTCGACGTCGGCGGTGAAGCGGAAGAACACGCTGTATCTGCAGGTGCTCGTCGCGATCGTGCTGGGCGTGATCGTGGGCGTCGTGTGGCCGGAATTCGGGGCGGTGCTGAAACCGCTGGGCGACGCATTCGTGAAGCTCGTGCGGATGCTGATCGCACCGATCATTTTTGCGACGGTGGTGGTCGGGCTCGCGGGCATGGAGGATTTGAAGAAGGTCGGGCGGGTCGGGTTGAAGGCGCTGTTTTATTTCGAGGCGGTGACGACGCTGGCGTTGGTGATCGGGCTGGTGGTCGTGGATTTCGTGAAGCCGGGCGCGGGGATTCACGCGACGGCGGCGACGCTCGACCCGAAGGCGGTGGCCGGTTTCACGACGGCGGCGCATTCGCTGAGCACGGTGGATTTTTTGCTGAAGATCATTCCGAACACGTTCGTCGGCGCGTTTGTGGATGGCGAAATTTTGCAGGTGCTGCTGCTGGCGGTGTTGTTCGGGCTGGCGCTGGGCGGGTTGGGCGAGCGGGGGCGGCCGGTGGTGAATCTGTTGAACGAAGTGGCGCGGGTGTTCTTCGGAATCGTGGGCATCGTGGTGCGCGCGGCGCCGGTGGCGGCGTTCGGCGCGATGGCGTTCACGGTGGGGAAATACGGGCTGGGGACGCTGGTGTCGCTGGCGTCGCTGATGGCGTGCGTATATCTGACGTGCGCGTTGTTCGTGTTCGTCGGGCTGGGCGCGATCGCGCGGGTGGGCGGGTTCAGCTTGTGGAAAATTTTGAAACTGATCCGGGAGGAATTGCTGATCGTGCTGGGGACGTCGTCGTCGGAGTCGGGGCTGCCGGGGCTCATGGAGAAACTGGAGCGCGTGGGGTGCGCGCGGCCGGTGGTCGGGATCGTGGTGCCGGCGGGGTATTCGTTTAACCTGGACGGCACGTGCATCTACCTGACGGCGGCGGCGCTGTTCATCGCGCAGGCGACGGACGCGTCGCTCTCGCTTGGACAGCAACTCGGTTTGCTTGCGGTGCTGCTGCTGACCTCGAAGGGCGCGGCGGCGGTGACGGGCGGCGGGTTCATCACGCTGGCGGCGACGCTGCCGGTCGTCGGTCATGTGCCGGTGGCGGGGCTCGCGTTGATCATCGGTGTGGATCGCTTCATGTCGGAGGCGAGGGCGATCACGAATTTCATCGGTAACACGGTGGCGACGCTGGTGGTCGCGAAGTGGGATGGGGCGTTCGACGCGACGAAGGCGGGGGAGATTCTGGCGGGCGAAGCGGTCCGCAACGCGCAGGTGCAGAGCCTGTCGTAACGCCGCCCGCCGGCGCCGGGCGCGCGGGCTGCGTCCCGGGCCCGGCCTGCGAACCGCCTTGTCGATGCCGGAGCGCGCAGCGTAGCGTGGCGCTTTACTCTTATCGATGGACACGACGACTGCTGCCGCTCCGATTCCTATTTTGTCTGAGCGCAGCGTCGTGGCAAAGGGACTCGCGCTGTGGCTGATCGTGGTGGCGGTGCTGGCGGTGGCGAACCGGCATCTGTTGTTCGTCCAGGCGTGGCACGAGCACAGCGACTACGCGGTGGACGCGTTGAAGATCGAGCGGGCGCGGCATTTTCGGGAAATTCTGGGCAACTATTCGCGCTTCGATTTCTGCCATCCCGGACCGGCGTTCTACTACGTCTATGCGGCCGGCGAGGAAATCTTTCTGCGCGGGCTGCACCTCGTGCCCTCACCGTTCAACGCCCACATGCTGGCGGGGCTGGGCTTGCAGGCGTTCTTTTTTGTCGCCGCGTTGATCATGGCGGCGGAGTGGATTCGGCGGCCGCTGTTTCTGCCGCTGGCGCTGGCGGCGTGTGCGATCCATTTCGCGCTGGCGGAGCGGGCGTTCGTCGACATCTGGCCGCCGCGCGTCCTGCTGATGCCGTTTTTCTGCTTCGTAGTCGGCGCCGCTTCGGTCGCGGCCGGCCGAATGCGGGACGCACCGTGGATGGTGCTGGCGGGATGTTTTCTGGTGCATGGGCATGTCGCCCAGCCGCTGTACGTGGCGCCGATGGCGCTGCTCGCCGTCGGCGCGGCGGCGTGGGGACAGCGGCGCGAGCCGGGCGGGTGGCGACGTTGGCGGCGTGAGCAGCGCGGCGTGCTCGTGGGCAGCGCGGCAATCATCGCGCTGTTTTTGGTGCCGATGGCGCTCGATCTCGCGGCCGGCGCCGACAGCAATCTCGCGAAGATCCTCGAGTTTCAACGCGGCTATCCAGGGCCAGCCAAGCCGCTGGGGAAGGCGCTCGTCTATTTCGCCGGCTATTTCGGCTACGTGAAGCGGCCGGAGCTGTTTTTGAAGGAGTTCGGTCCGGATCGGGCTGCGCTGATCGGAGAGCGCGCGGTGGCGTATTTCGCATGGGTGGCGATACTCGGCGTGGCGCTGGCGCACGTGTGGCGGATACGCCGGCAAAGGGCGGCGGGCGAGCGGCCCTTTGTGCTCGGGATGGCGCTGTTCACGGCGGTGGCGTTTCTCCTCTCGCTGCAATGGGGACGTGCGCAGATCGGCTCGGTGTTCGAATATGGCGGCTATTTCTTTTACGCGATCGACGCGGCCATCCTGCTGCTGGCCTGCGCCGCGATCAGCACGCGGGCGCTGCCGCGGCCGGGATGGATCGGAGCGGGATTGGTGGCGGTCGCGGTGGTGTTTTTCTGGCGCGGGCGGCCTTCGCCATCGGCACTCGACGTATCCAATAACCAGATCCCGGGACTCGTCGCGCGGGCGCTGGCGGCGGATCCGCAGCCGACGGCGCCGAAGTATCTCGTCTTTAATCGCGGGGACTGGGGCGAGGCTTTGTCCGTCGGTCTCGCATTGCGGCGGACGGGGCACGATTTCCGGGTGGACGCCGCGTGGGGGCCGAAGTTCGAGGCGGACGGCGGCTTCGAACCGGCGGCGCCGGACTTCGACTTCGGCAGGTTCTCGGTCTGGCGGCTCTCACACCTCGGTCCGACCGACCGCGGCGTGCCGATGCGGGACAACATGCGCTTTTATTTCGCGCCGCTGCCGCTGGACCCGGCGAGCGCGGTGATCGACGGTGCGGAAAACGGGAATCTCGAACTCTATACGCTGATCGGTTTCGAGTCGCCGCTGGACGGAGCGGCGTGGACGATCCGGCCGCACGCGCTGCTGGAGTTCGCTTCACCGCCAGTCGCGGCGGACGTGCAGATCACGTTTGAAGCGGAACCGTATGTCGGGCCGGGAAGGCCACCGGGACAGGAGATGATTTTAAGGGTGAACGGCCGCGAGGTGGGCACGAGCCTGCTGATGTCGCGCGGCCGCGCAACGATCCGGGTGCCCGCCGAAGTGTGGAACGCAAAACAGCCGGTGCGGCTCGCGCTGCATTTTCCCGCGGTGGTGGAGCAGCGGCTGTTCGGGCGGCCGCTGGACCGGCGCCAGTTCGGCTGGCACATCCGGAAGATCCTCTTTGAAGTAGCGCGGTAGATTCCGCCACCCGATGGAGATCGCGATTGTCGTCACTCCGGCCAACGTTTCGCGCGTGCGCACTTTCGCCCTGAAAGCGCTGGCGCTGGGCGTGATCCTGTTGGGGGTGCTGGCGGTGGCGCATCGCACGCGGCTGTTCGTCGCGCCGTGGCACGAGCACAGCGATTACGCGATCAACGCGCTGCAGATCGAGCGGGCCGGCGAGTTCCGCGAGATCTACGGCAACCAGTCGCGCTTCGGTTTTTTTCATCCGGGACCGGCATTTTTTTACGTCTATGCGGCGGGCGAGAAAGTGCTGTTCGACTGGCTGCACCTGGTGCCTTCGCGCTACAACGCGCATCTCCTGGCCGGCCTCGGACTGCAGGTTTTGTTTTTCACGCTGGCGCTGGCAGTGGCGGAGGACTGGATACGGCGGCCGCTGTTCGTGCCGTTGGCGCTGCTGGCGGCGGCGGTGCATTTCGGGCTGGCGGGCAACGCGTTCGTCGACATCTGGCCGCCGCGGGTGCTGCTGATGCCGTTTCTTTGTCTGCTGGTCGCGGGCGCGTCGGTCGCGGCGGGGCGCGGGCGCGATCTGCCGTGGCTGGTGCTCGCGGGTTGTTTTTTGGTGCACGGCCATGTGGCGCAGCCGCTGTTCGTCGGGCCGGTTGTCCTCGGGGCGGTGGCGGCGCTCCGGCTGCGAGCGCGCGGCGCGCCGGGCGGAGGCGTGGCGTGGTGGCGGAGCAACTGCGGCGCGGTCGCCACGAGCGCGGCGTGCGTCGCGATCTTCCTCGTGCCGCTCGGGCTGGACCTGATGGCGGGAGCGGAGAGCAATCTCGCGCGGATCGCAGGCTTCGCGCATTTTCATCGCGGCTTCGCGACATCGTGGTGGCGGGCGCTGCTGTATTTCGCCGGTTTTCTTTGTTACCTGCGCAAGCCGGAGGAGTTCCTGCCGGATCATCAACCGGGGCGGGCGGATTTCATCGGCGAGCATGTGGGCGCTTATTTCGCGTGGGCCGGGATCGTCGCGGTGGCGCTGGGGGGCGTCGTCTGGATTTGGTGGCGCGGGCGCAAGGAGGATGCACGCGGGGCGCGCCTCCAGGAAACACGGGCGTTCGTTTTCGCGCTGACGGTGGTGGTCGGCGTGGCGAGCCTGCTCTGCCTGCGGTGGGGGCGTTCGCAGATCGGCGGGATGTTCGAGTATAACGGCTATTTTTACTACGGCCTGCTTTACGCCGTGCTGCTGCTGGCGTGCGCTGCGGTGAGCGAGTTGACGGTGCCGGCGCCGCGTTGGGCTGGGGCGCTGGTCTGCGTCGCGGCGATCGCGGTGGCGTGGCGACGGCAGGAGCCGCCGGCGATCGACTATTCGACGACTGCGATTCCGGCGGCGGTGGGGGCGGCATTGCGCGCGGATCCCGCGCCGGAGGCGCCCAAATATCTCGTGTTCGGTTTTTCGAACTGGGGTGAAGCGGCTTCGACCGCGCTCGCGCTGCAGCGCGACGGGAAGCGTTTCGTGGCGGATGCGAACTGGGGCCGGCGATTTGCGCCGGGCGCCACGTTTGAGCCGGCGCCGCCGGATTTCGACCTGCACGGGTATTCGCTTTGGCGCATCTCGTATCTGGGTCCGCAGGACGCCGGGCGGAAATTTCGGGACGACCTGAAACTCTATTTCGAACCCTTGCCGCTCGATCCGATGAACGCCGAGATCGGGTGCGGCGCAGATCAGAACCTGGAACTCTACACGCTGTTTGGTTTCGCTTCGGCGGATGGCGCCGCGACCTGGACGATGCGGCCCTACGCCGGGCTGATTTTCCGTTCGCCGAGCGTCACCGCCGACATCGCGGTCGCGATTACAGCCGAGCCGGCGGCGTTGCCGGGAAAACTGGGGGAGCAGCCGATGACCTTGAGTGTGAACGGCCGCGAGGTCTTCAGTTGCACGCTGCGGGCGCGCGAAACGGTGAGGACGGTGGTGCCCGCGGCGGTGTGGAACCAGCGGGCGCCGGTACGAATGGTATTGCACCTACCGAAGGCGATCCGGCCGGAAGACTATGGTCCCCCGACGGAGCGCCGCGAACTCGGCTGGCATATTGAAAAGATCCGGTTCGAGGCGGTGCGTTGAACGCAGTGCCGTGGACCGGCTCAGGCGGCGATGGGCGAGAGGGGAATGTCGAGCGAGGCGGAGATCGCGCGGAGGAGTTCGGCTTCCTGGATGAGGATGCGGCCGTCGGCGGTGACGACGTGGGCAGCGGCGACGAGGACGCGTTGCTTGATCGGGAGACTGGCGACGGCGAGTTTATCGAGCACGGTGTCGAGCGAGGCGAAGTCGTCGATCGGCGGGCGGAACTGGAGATGCGACTCGATGAGTTTGATTTGAGCGGCGCCGGCAGCGAAGGCGGCGGATGCGAGCGATGAGTCGAAAACGGAGGCGTGCGCGAGGATGGAGAGGACGACGGCGATTTCGGCGACGAGGGGA
>JBEHYR010000090.1:0-18791 GCA_048498075.1 Verrucomicrobiota bacterium
CAGGCCGAAGAAGCGCTGCTGCAGCGTGCGTGTGACCGGGCCGGGTTCGCCGGCGCCGACCGGTTTGTCGGAGTCGCGGGGCGGGCGGCGGCGGGGTCGGGAGACCCCGCCCTACAACGAACCTTTGTGGGCGATGGGTTATAGCGTCAGCGAGATGCCGCCGTAGAGCGCGCGGCGTTCGCCGAACTGCGGCGCGCCGACGCCGATGCCGGAGCCGTCGCGCAGTTCGTAAGATTCGTCGAAGACGTTCACGAGATCGAGGCGCAGGCTGAGTTTGCGGTGAGCGCGCAGGAGAACCGTGTGTTCGATGCCGAGGTTCACGGGCGCGTAGGCGGGAAGTTTTTCCGAGTTGGCGAAACCGCGGCGCAGGCCGCTGCCGTAGGTGAGGTCCGCGTAGAGCAGCGTGTGGCGCTGCCACGTGTAGGAGAGGCCGGTCGACGCGGTGTAGGTTTGGTCGTGATCGAGGTGCACGTCGTGGGTCGCGATGTAGGCGAGTTCGTCGGGGTCGAACTGGAATTCCCCGCTCGTGATCGTGCGGCCGGTGGCGCGGCTGACGGCGAAGTTGGCGTAGGCGGTGAATTGCTTCGCGGTGTAGTTGGCGGAAAACTCGGCGCCGACGACGCGACCGCGGTCGTAGTTGAACGGCGAGTAGATGAGCGCCTGGCCGAATTGGCCTTCGTCGAGCTGCTGGCGCGCAGACTTGTAGTAGGTGTCGAGCGTGAGCGAGACGGTCTCGCCGAGCTTGTGATTCGCGCCGAGGTCGAAGTAGTGCGAACGCTCGGAGCGCACGGGCGAACTCGCGGTGCTGGGCGAGGCGTTGGTGGTGCCGGCGAATTTTGCGATCGAGGCGGATCGAAGCAATTCGAGCGGAGGCGGCGTGAAGTAGCGCGCGTAGCCGGCGTGGAGCGTGGTGGTGTCGTTCACGGTGGCGACGGCGTTGATGCGCGGGCTGAGCTGGCCTTCGCCGATGAAAGCGTCGACGCCGTCGGCGCGGGCGCCGTAGTTCACGGTGAGGCGGTCGCTGAGTTTCCATTCGTCCTGCGCATAGACGCCGTAGAGGTAGCCGCGTTTGCGCTGGGAATCGGCGATCGTGAAAGGGACGGCGGAGGTTTGGTCGCCCTCGGCGTCGGTTGCGAAGACGGCAGTCGACGAGTCGGTCGTCGCGCGGTCGGCAGTGACGAGGAGGCCGGCGCGCAGCGTGTGCGCATCGGTGAGCGACCAGCGGGAGTCGAGTTCGGCGCCGTTGGAAACGATCGAGCGGCGGACGTCGCTCGCGACGCCGTTGAAAACGAGATCGCCGACCGGATCGGGCGTGAAGTGCAACTCGCTCGTACGGGCGAAGGCGACGGCCTGGAAATTTGCGGCGCCGAGGGATTTTTGCCAGGCGAGGACGGCGTAGCCGTTGCGTTCGCGCTGGTTTTCGTCGAGCGCGGCGGAGTCGAACGCGGGCACGCCGGCGAGCGTGAACGCGGGCGACTGGTCGGGATTGTTGGGCAACTGAAATTTCGCGTCGGAGCCGCTGACGATGAGGTTGAGCCGGCTCGTGGGATCGAGGAGCAGCGAGAAATAGCCGAAGCCTTTGAACTGATCGGTGCGATCGTGGATCGCGTCGCGCGACGACGTGGGATTCTCGATACCGAGCGTGTTGCGATCGGAGCCGGCCTGGAGGTAGTAATCGAGCCGCCCCGATGTGCCGCCGGTCTGGAAACTCGGACGCACGGTGTCGTGACTGCCGCCGTAGAGCGAGAGTTCGGTGAGGGCGGCGCTGGCGCCGCTCTTCGTGTGGATGTCGACGACGCCGGAGGTGCGGTAGCCGTATTGCGCGGGGAGCGAGCCGGTGAGGATCTGCATCGTGTCGACGAAACGCGTATCGAGTTCCTGGCCGAATCCGCCGAGGCCCTCGGGAAGGAGAACGTCGTTGATGCGATATTGCAGATTCGCGTGTTCGCCGCGGAGGTGAACCTGGCCGAAGGAATCCTGCGCGACGCCGGGGACGCGGATCAGGACTTGGTTGAAGGAAGCGTCGACGCCGGCGGGGAGCGCGGCGATCTGAACCGCGGAGAGTTCGTAGGCGGTCGCGCCAAGGCTGGGAACGATGTCCTCGCGGGCGCGGTCGAGTTTATCGGTGACGACGAGCTTATCGAGGGCGACGGGATTTTTGTCGTCGGCGATGTCGTCGACGGACGGAGGCGTTTGGGCGCGCAGGAGAAACGCGGAGCAGAGGAAAAAAGGCAGAAGGCGATGAAGGTGCATGCTGAGTCTGGGTTGAACGAACGGACGTACCGCCGGCGCGACGGCGCAGGACGGCGACAAGCGTCGGGGCGCACGCGGCGCCACCTGACGCGGAAACCACGGACGAGACTCAGCAGGCGGGCGGCCCGCGCTCCGGTTGGCGGAGATAACGCGGAGCGGTGAGGAAAAGTTCAGTGAGCGGCGCCGGCGCGAGCGGACTCCAGGAAGCGCGTGGCGCGGCGATCGCAATCGCGGTGACGGCGAGGGCGAGGCCGCTCGAGAAGAGGACGACGGCGCAGTTGTCGCTCGCCGCGTCGTCGTGATTGCCGTGGAACCAATGGTGGAGTGCGGGGCTCGCGGCGGAAACGGTCAGCAGCAGGAGAAGCGCGACGCCGGCGGCCGCGAAGAAGCGGCGAGGCCAAGAGACGAAGCGTGACGCGCGAGCGGACATTGGGCGGTCGGAATGAGGGGAAAACGTCCGCGGCGTCAAGCAGCGGTGCGATTTGAAGACGGCGGTCATAGCCGGACCGCCGCTAAAAAAATTCAAGGCGGGCGCAGCACGTAGCGAGGGGCGGCGCTCGTCGTGAAAAGCTCGGCGGGCGAGCCGTGGCGGACGACACGGCCGGCGGCGAGCACGAGGACGTCGTGGGCGAGCGCGAGGACTTCGTCGGGCGAGTGCGTGACGTAGAGCATCGGGATGGCGAACTCGTCGCGCACCCGGACGAGATACGGCAGCAGGCGCTCTTTCAGCGGGGCGTCGAGGCCGGCGAGCGGTTCGTCGAGCAGGAGGAGGCGAGGCGCGCTGAGCAGCGCGCGGCCGAGCGCGACGCGCTGTTTCTCGCCGCCGGAGAGCGTCCCGACGGAACGGTCGGCGAGTGGGGCGAGTTCAAGCACGGCGGTGACGTGGGCGAAGCTGAGCGCGGCGGGGCGCGAGGCGCGCGGGTCGCAGCCGTAGAGCAGATTTCCGCGAACGGAAAGATGCGGAAAAAGCGCGCCCTCCTGCGGCACGTAGCCGACGGCGCGGCGTTCGGGCGGCAGGAAGACGCCGGCGGCGACATCGGTGAGCACGGCCTCGTTCACGCGCACGCGGCCGGTCGCCGGCCGGCGGAGGCCGGCGATGACTTCGAGCAGAGCGGTCTTGCCCGCGCCGGAGGCGCCGAAGATCGCGGTGACGTGGCTCGTGAGCGTGACCTCCAACTCGAGCGTGAAGCGCGCGAGGGGCAACTGGAGCGCGTGAAGTTCGACGCTCATGTCAGCCGGGGGCTGCGCCGCAGGAACCACTCGCTCGCGCCGACGGCAGCGAAGGCGATGACGACGGAGACGGCGAGCAGGGCGAAGGCTTCGGTGTCACGGCCGAGTTGGACGAGATGATAAATGGAGAGCGCGAGCGTGGCGGTTTTGCCGGGAATGTAGCCGGCGACCATGATCGTGGCGCCGAATTCGCCGAGGGCGCGGGCGAAGGCGAGCAGTGCGCCGGCGGCGAGTCCACGCGTGGCGAGGGGCAGCGTGATGGTGAGAAAGACCCGCCAGGGCCCGGCGCCGAGCGTGCGGGCGACGTGCTCGAGGCGCGGATTGACGCTCTCGAAAGCGACGCGGGCGGTGCGCGCGAGCAGCGGGAACGACATCACGGCGGTCGCGACGAGCACGCCGCGCCAGGTGAAGACGATGTCGAGATCGAGGTGGCGTTCGAGCCAGCTGCCGACGGCGCTGCGGCGGCCGAGAAATTTGAGGAGCAAAAGGCCGGTGGCGACGGGCGGCATCACGAGCGGGAGCGCGATGAGCGTTTCGACGAGCGGCTTGCCAGGCCAGTCGCGGCGCGCGAGGAGCCACGCGATCGCGACGCCGAACGGGAAAATCACGAGCGTGCTCAGCGCGGCGATGCCGACGGTGAACGCAGTGATTTGCCAGGCCTCGGAGGACATGGATGCGAGGGTGGGGAGCGCGGGGGAGGAGTCAGGCGGAATTTGCGCGGAGGGGGAGAGGGGCGAATGCGGCGGGAGAACACACCCCGCCCTGCGGGCACCCTTTTGATGGAGGGGATTTGCGCCCGGTGGTCGGGGTGTGGTCTGGCGGATGAGGCGGGAACGGCGGGTTAGGGATAACCCGCCCTACCTGGGCAGGAAACCGTGGCGGATGAAAATGGCGCGGGCTTCGACGGACGCGAGGTAGGCGGCGAATCGGCGGGCGGCGTCGGGGTGCGCGGAGGTTTTAACGACGGCGAGCGGGTAGGAAATTTTCGGGCCGTCCGCGGGCGGAACTTCGAAAGCGATGCGGACTTTTTTCGAGATGAGGGCGTCGGTCTGGTAGACGATGCCGGCGTCGACGTTGCCGGATTCGACGGCGGCGAGGCAGGCGCGGACGTTTTCGGTGGGGATGATTTTCGCGGAGAGTTTTTTCCAGAGGCCGATTTTTTGGAGCCATTCTTTCGCGTAGATGCCGGCGGGAACGGTCGCGGGTTCGGCGAGGGCGAGGCGGCTCACGGAAGATTGGGCGAGGTCGGCGGGCGCGGTCACGGGAGCGCCGGCGACGGTGTTCACGACGATGACGAGCGTGTTCGAGAGGAGACTGCGGCGGGTGTCGGCGACGAGGAGCGAGGATTTTGCGAGGTCGTCCATCTTCGCTTCGTCGGCGGAGAAAAAGACGTCGGCGGGTGCGCCTTCCTCGATCTGGCGGGCGAGGAGGCTCGAGGCGGCGAGGTTGAAGCGGAGTGTGTCGCCGCTGGCGCGTTCGTAGGCGGGGGCGATTTCCTGCAGCGCGTCGGAGAGGCTGGCGGCGGCGAAGATATTGAGGTCCGCGGCGTGGAGCGGGAGCGCGACGAGGGCAAACGCGGCGAGCAGAAAAGGGTGGATCACGGCAAAATCAGAAAAGGGACTGGAGCCGGAGGAGGATTTTTTTTTCGCGCGCGGCGGCGCCGTCGAGGTCGATGAGGAGGTAGTCGAACTGGAGTTTCAGGTCGTCGTCTTTGATGAACCAGTTGGCGCCGATGCTCCAGGTGCGGGTGCGATTGTCAGCGACGTCGAGGCTGGGATCGTAGAGGTCGTAGCGGAGGACGGCCTGGAGTTGTTTCGGCAGGAGGAAGAGCGTGGCGAGGAGGTAGCCGCCGTCGGCGTCGAAACGGCGCAACGGGATCGCGTTCGAGGGTTCGAAGCGGGTCCGAAGATATTCGAGCCAGAGTTCGAGGGGACCGAGGTGGAGCTGCGTGTCGAGTCCGCCGCCGATGCGGCGGCCGGCGAAGGTGTTGTCGAAGGCGCCGCCGGGCGTGGAGTCGAAACCGAATTCGGCGGGTGACCCGAGCGCGGCGTCGTGTGTGCGGAAAAGATTCGCGCCGACGCTCCAGCGCGCGGGCTGCCCGAGCAGCGTGCCTTGCCACGGCGTGCCGGCGACGCGGGCGGTCCAGAGGAACTGATCGTTGTCGTTGGCGCTGGTGTTTGCGCCGGTGCCGTTGAAAAAGCCGGTGGCGTAGGTGAAGCGGTGGTCGGCGACGTCGCCGGTGAGCTGCACGCCGATTTGCCGGCCGGGCGTGAGGCGATCGGAAGCGAGGGAGCGTTCGACGAAGGGCAGGCGGAGGTCGGAGCCGATTTCCTCGAAGCCGAATTGGGATTTGACCTGGCCGAGACGAACATGCGCGAAATCGAAACGCGTCCAGCCGATGTAGCCGTCGACGAGTTGTCCGCGGTTGCCGTTGAGTTCGGCGAGGTTGTTGGCGAGGTCGACGTCGGCGCGAAACTCGAAATTTTCGGCGAACGTGCCTTGGGCGTTGATCCGCGCGCGACGGAGGTAGAACCGGTCGTGCCCGCTGGTGAAGCGAACATCGCCGCGGTCGCCGAACTCGGCCTGCACCTGCACGAGGCCGCCGACGCTGAGAGAATTTTCGCGGCCGAGGGCGGCGACGGCGGCGTGGTCGGAGCGTGAACCGAGGCCGAGTTCGGTGCGGAGCGTCTGGTTTTCCCGGCGAAGTTCGCCGACTTCGGTTTCGAGGCGTTTCAGCCGGATTTCGAGCGACGGTTCGTCGGCGGCGAGGCGCGCGCAGGTCAGGCCGACGAGCGTGAAGAGGAGCGGAGTCGCGCGAAGGCCGAAGGAGAGTGCCATGCGGGCGCGAGCCAAGGTGGAGGGCTGGCGCGATGTCAAACGCAACCAGCGACGAGCGCGCGGGGAGGAGAGCAGCGCCGGAATTTCACGGAAATTTTTATGAAACCCAATGACGTGAGGAGCGTCGAACGGCGCGTGATTTCAAGTTTACTTCGCGAGCGCCGCGTGCGGCGCATTTTTTTTGGAGCAGGGTGCTGGCTGGCGACGAGTGCGGTGATGCTGCGCGCGGAGATCGTGCCGATCGCGGCGCCGAGTTTCGAGACGGGCGGCGTGGCAAAAGTCGAGAAGGCGGCGCTGGACGAACTCGTTTACAAGGACGGCGACCGGGTGCGCGGGCATTTCGTGAAACGCGACGGCGACACACTGGTGTTTCAATCGCCGCGATTCGGGCTCCTCCGGGTGCCGGCCGACGGCGCGGAGGTCATCCTGGCGACGAAGGAACCGAAAGCGGAAGCCGTGGCGGCGGCGGTGAAGAAGGATGACAAGGCGGAGGCGACGGTGGAGCGCTGGCCGTTTGCGCCGCTCGCGATGGCGGCGGCGTTGAAGGATTTTTTCGGCAACTGGCACGGGCGGTTCGCGCTGGCGGCGGAGATGATGCAGGACGAGGCGATGCACGAGAGCGGCACGCTCGAGGGGCATCTGAAACGGAAATGGACGAAGGACGAAGTGGAACTCAACGGCCGCTACGACTACGCGTCGGTCGACGAGCTGACCTCGACGGACATGGTGAAGGCGGATGGTTCGTGGCGGCATGACCTGCCGCACCAGTTGTTCGCGGTTTACCGGCCGACGCTGGAGTGGAACCGGGCGTATTCGCCGCCGCCGGCGAATGTGCCGGCGGACTACGTGCTGCTGCAGGAGGAAATCGGCGCGGGCGTGAATCTCTACAACACCGAGACGCGGAAGGTGCGCGCGGGCTTGTCGGAAAATTTATTCGACACGTGGGTGACGCCGACCGAAACGCACGTATCGCAGAACGTGGAGTCGGTGTTTTCCGAGGTGGAGGCGAAGTTGCCGTGGCGGGTGACGCTGACGGACCGCGGCGTGTATTACTATTCGATCACGGATCAGAGCGAAGGCTGGGAAAACCGCTTCGAGGTGAACAAGAAATTGACGGAGACGGTGACGATCGGCGTGCGGCAGGAGATCCGGCACAACAATCCGGACGTGCGCTCGGCGGACTACCGGCGGCTGCGGTTGCTGCTGGGATTGGATTTCTGAGCGCGCGGACGGGCAGATCCGGGGATGTTCGCCCGGGTTCGCCGGGTGGCCGGGGAGTGTGGCGTTAGAACCCGATGGGGACGTCGGGCTCCATCTATTGAGCCTCGCGGAAGAGGCTGACGACGCTCGGTGCGAGCCTCCCGCTGCTCCCGCAGCGGGCTACGATGATGATGTCGCCCTGCGCGGGAGCGCAGGGATGAGCGATCCTCGTCAGTTTGATGCGCGAGGATCGATAAAGCGCGGTTACTTTTGCGGCGGCGAAGGCGGGGCAGCCGGATCGAAGCTGATGTGCGCGAGGAGTTCGGTGGCGAGGGCTTCGCCGGCGGTGTCGGCGTCGTCGCGGTTGGCGGTGCGCTCGGATTGCCAGAGGACTTTCTGCGAGGCGATTTCGTAGAGTTTCGTTTCGAGCGTGAAGGCGTTTCCTTCCGCAGGGCGCACGGTGCCGGCGAGGAGCCAGCGGCATTTCAGCACGGCGGCGCGGGCGTAGACTTCGGCGTCGGTGGAGCCGGGGGGCAGGGCCATGGCGGCGACGGCGACCTGGGATTCGTGGCCGGCGGTGTCGAGCTGGTCGTGAAGGCCGGCGAAGGCGCTGAGGGCGGCGGCCTGGAGGGAGGAGTCGGTGGTGCCGAAGCGGACGATGGCGAGCGGGCGGCCGCTTTGGAAACTGTCGATCGCGGAGCCGGTGGCGCGGAGGATTTTTTCGGCGAGGGCGGAGTCGGATGGGTCGTCGCCCTTGCGATGGGACAGGGCAAGCGACTCGATGACCTTGGTGGCGGCGGCTTTTTTCTCGGTTTCTTCGACGTCGGAGCCGGTGAGGCGGAAGACGGCGTTGATGGCTTTGATGACGATCAGCACCATCGCGATGACGCGCAGCCAGCGTGGGAGCCGGACCCAGAACGCGCGGAGCAGATGGCCGAGCCAAACGACGACGTCGTAGAGGAAGCGGCCGCGGCGGCCGTGATCCGGGAAGGCGGGGAAGGTGGGAAACGGATACAGGCCGGCGGCGGCGGCGCCTTTGGGCGTGGCCGCTCGGGACGACAGTTTCGGCGGCGGCACCGGAGGCGGCGGTGGGGCGGCGGTCGCCGGCGCGGATGGAATCGCGGGAGCGTGCTCGGCGACGAGACGCCGGGCGACCGCGAGGAGTTGAGGGGTTTCCTGACCACCGGGGCAGCGGAGCCACTGGAAGGCGGTGAATTTTTCGGGGACGCGCGCGTGGTATTCGGGCGTGTCGTCGATCACGACGGGGATAAGAAACGTGACGTCGTCGGCGAGATCGAGGGTGCGCTCGACCGCGAGGCGCCACTCGCGGCGGAAATAACCTTCGCGGCGAGCTTCGGTTGTCGCGGAAATCACCGGCATGAAATAGGTGCAGGTGCGGATTTGCTGGCGGATCTTGGAGTCCCACGCTTCGCCGCCGGCGAGTTCCTCTTCATCGAACCACACGTCGAGGCCGGCGTGCGTGAGCGATTCGCCGAGCAGACGCGCCTGCGGCCGGTCGGCGGAGGCGTAGCTGATGAAGACCGAAGGGGGAGAGGCCGCGTTGGGCGGATCGCTCGGCATGGGTGCGGCGGCGAAGGTCGCGGGGCGCGCGGGCGGGGTCAAGAGTGCGCGCGGCACAGAGTTGCCGGCGCTACGATGGCGAGGTCGGGAGACCCCGCCCTACAATTCACTTCACGGCTCGGAGCGGAGGACGAAGACGTGGCCTTTCTCGGTGCCGATGGCGAGTTGGCGGTCGTCGGGGGACCAGGCGAGTTTCGTGGCGGAGGCGGGCATTTTCACGGTGGCGCGGAGCGGTTGCTTGCGCTCGGGGCTCCAGAGTTGCACGACCCCGTCGGTGCTCGCGCTGGCGAGGAGGCCGTGGGTGTTTTGAAACGCGACGGCACAGATGGGCGTGTCGTGCGGGAGCATCGCGGGCTCACGGCCTTCGGGACCGGCGCCGGAGCAATCCCACACGCAGACGTCGCGACCGCCGCCGGTCGCGAGCCAGTGCGAGGTGTGATCGAAGGCGAGGTGTTTAACCTTCGACTCGTAGCCGCTCATGTTGAGTTCGATGTCTTCCGCGGGAATCCAGAGGTGGACGGAGGGATCCTGATTGCCGGAGATGAGCCAGCGGCCATCGGGCGACCAGACGAGCGCGTGAATGCCGTTGGCGTAGGGAAAATGTTTTTGGAGGATGAAATCGTCCGTATCCCAAAGTTCGACACCGCCGAAATGCGCGGCGGCGAGGACGCCGCCGGCGGGCGGACAGGCGAGCGCGGAGATGGTTTTCGGAGCGGGCTTGAAGGTGTGCGCGCTCGTGCCGTCGGGGCGCAGGGCGTGAAGCGCGCGGCCGCAGGAGGCAAAAAGAAGGGGGCCGGAAGGTTGAGAGTTGAGGGTCGAGAGTTGAGGGCCAGAAGGCATGGGCAGCCACGCGAGGTGCTCGACCCAGTCGGCGCCGAGTTCGGCCGTGGCGGTGTGCTGGCCGGCGGCGGCGTCCCAGAATTTCACGGTGCCGTCCTGGCCAGCCGTCGCGAGCGCGAGAGGAAGTTGAGCGTTGAGCGTTGAGGGTTGAGAGACGGAGAGCGGCTGCCAGGCGAGGGCGTTGGCGCCGTCGGGGTGGCCGGGGAGTTGGTGTTGGCGGGCGCCGTCGGCGGCGGCGAAGAGCGAGAGGGGGCCGGCGCTGCTGGCGGCGGCGAGTTGCGCGCCGTCGGGCGACCAGGCGAGGTCGATGACGTAATCGTCGAGTTGAGCGGCCCAGTGCTTCGTGAGTTGCATCGCGGCGGAGATTGAGTGCGGCGCCGAGCGGCGCGCAAGGCGTGACTCGGTTTCTCCGCCGGCGGCGCGCTGGCGGCGGACCACAAGCCCGCTCGTGCAGGCGGCGCGCGAACGAGGCGGACGAGTTTCACGTAATACGTGAAACTGGCCGGGCGCGGAGCGGAGGCCGGGGGAACTCTGCGTGGCGGGCGGGTCGGTGAAGGGATGTCCGAAAAGAAACGTGCAGCGCACCGGCAGAAAGTGCGGTGGTTCGTGGTGGCGAGCGGGTTCACCGCGCTCGGGCTCGGACTGCTGAAATTATTTGTGGGCGTTTTCCACTGGCGCTACGCGATCAGCACGTTCGTGCAATCGGAGACGTGCAACCTGCTGCGGTTTTTCGTGAACGATCGGTGGGTGTTCCGGCATGCGCGGCCGACGTGGAAGCGGTTGTGGCAATACCACGTGGCGAACGCGCTGGGTTTCGCGGTGTGGTGGGGCGGAGCGAACGGGCTGAAAGCGATGGGAATGAATTATCTGGTGGCATCGATCGTCGCGATGGTCGGGTCGGTGGGCGTGAGCCTCCTGACGAACTTCGGGTGGATTTGGAAGAAGCGGCCGCACGGGGAAGCGGCGGCGCAGGCGCGGTGAGTGGTGAACACCGGCGTCGCGTCGTGAGAATCGGTTGGCGGGCGAGGTCGGCGGGCGAAGATCAAAACTCGCCGGCAAGCAGGCTCCCACATCCGGATTTTTGATCGCGTTAATCGAGGCCGGCGAGTTTGCGCTCGCCGGGAGTGGCGTCGGAATCGGCGCGCACGAGATTGGTGAGCCAGGTGCGGAGCCGCCGATAGGCTTCGACGAGTTCGGGCTCAGGCTCCTTTTCGCCGGCGACGATCAGTTCGAAGGCAGCGGCGTAATCGTGGTCGCGCGCGAACCGCTCGACCTGTTTCGCATCCGCGGAGACGATCTCCTGCACGAACTGGTGCTGCGCGCTTTGGCGGAACTGGTTGGAAATATCGGGATCGGCGAGGATCGCGCGAAAATCGCGCGCGCATTCTTCGCGGTGATGCAGCCGGCTATGGAGCAGCGCGCGATAATAGCGGACGAGTTGGCCGTCGTCACCGCGCGTCACGCCGGCGGAAAGTTCGGCGATATCGGCGTCGGTGAGAGTGGGTGCGACGTAAAACGCGCGGCCGAGCAGTCGATAAGTGGAGGCGCTGCCGGGGTTGAGCTGGAGGGCGCGGCGCAGCTCGACGATGGCTTTCAAGGATTCTGGGCCGCCATCGCCGGCGTGATCGGCGCCGCGGCTCATGTTGTCGTTGAGGCGGGTGGTCGCGGATTTGTAGTAGGCGGCGAAATTTTTCGAGCCGGCGGCGATGGCGTCGCGGTAAAATTCGACGGCTTCGCGGTCGCGGCTCTCGCGCAACATGCGGCGCGCCCACGCCTCCTTCACGATGGCGAGGTCGGGCGCGAGCGCGCGGGCCTGGTCGAGCGCGAGGTTGCATTCGTAGACGCGGTCGGTGGCGCAGAGGAGATTCGAGGTTTGCACGACGACCTCGGCCTCGGGCGCGGGGCTGAGTTGGAAGGCGGCCTTGATCGCGGCTTCGTCGAAGGGGATTGCGCGCGGCTTCGTGGAGTGACGGCGAATGGCTTTCGAGAGATGATTCACCGGCGTGTTCATGACGGCGGGAACGACGTCGATGCCGGCGTCCGTACGCAGGTGTTGTTCGAGGGACTCGAAGCGCGCGCGCGTGCCGGCATCGTCGAGGAGAATCCAGTGCATGAGGCCCCAGGCTTGCTGAAGATATTGGGAGAGTTCAGGGCCGGCTTCGCGGTAGGCCTTCGAGTCTTCGTTCAGGTCGAAGAAGCGGGGCCAATCGAAGGCGTCGTCGAACGAGTGGCCGGTGTCTTCGCCGATGAGACACTTGCCTTTCGCAAGCGTGACGGTGGAGAGCACCTCGCCGGCGCCTTGCGAGACCCAGAGCGGAACGAAATGGCCGATGCGGCGGAGCGCCCAGATCGTCTCGAATTCGAAGGTCATCTCGAGGGCGCGATCGCGATCGCCGGCCAGCGAGAAGGCGGTGAGCGGCGTGCCGTCGACCTCGATGGAGTAGTTGACGAGCTTGGTGTTCTTCTCCGTGGCAGGCGGAGTGAGGTCATGGAAGGACTTTTCCTTCCGAAAGAGGAGGAAGGTCGAAGGCGGCAGCGTGCGGCCGGGCTCGAGAAAAAGATCGGCGAAGGCGCGGCGGAAGGCGGCGTAGCGGAGCGCGCACTCGACGACCTGCTTTTCGGGGGCGTCGCTGTAGACGACGAATTCAGCCGTCTCGAGCTTCAGCCACGGCGCGGGCGCCGCGCGGAGCGGGGAAAAAATTCCCGCGAGTGACACCAAGGCGAGGAGGCCGGAGAAATTACGACGCAGCCGGGGACGGAGGGAGGAGGGCATCGCTGGAGCCGGAAGGGAAACGGCGGGCGGCGGTACTGTCGAATGCGAAGCTTCGAGCGCGAGGTTCAGCGATGATCCGAATAGTTGAGTTTCGCCCTCCTCGTCCGTCATTCCGAGCGGAGCGAGGAATCCACGCGGGCGTACACGGCGAACGACGCCCTGGATTCTTCGCTTCGCTCGGAAGGACAAATTGAAAGTTGGCGAACGTGGGTGAGTTTATCGGCCGCAGTTTTTCCGAACGTGCTTCAGGGCCAACGCAGCTGTGCGGAATCGCGGTGCGGTGTCAAATGCGGCGGTCGCCGAGGACGACTTGGCCGCGAGGTTGGGATTTGGGGGCGCCATCGTCTTCGACGGTGACGAAAACGTTCAGCGGGCCGGCCTTCGGGGCGCCGGTGGCGGCGAGGGAAAACGAATAAAGCCCGCGGTGGGAAGCGGCGACGGGGAGAATGCCGGCGTCGCGGACGCGGCCCGAGGCGGAGTCGGCGATCCAGAGATGATAATGCTGATCGGCGGCGATCGCCGGCAATTGCTCGATGGCGATGAAGCCCTGCTGACTGCGCGGATCGAAGAGCGCGTAGCCGCGGCTCTGGTCGCCGGCGACGGGTTTGATGGGGAGGTGATCGGGTTTTTCCCAGAATTGCTCGGCGAGGGACGCGAGCTGCATGAAACGGGCGTCGGCATCGCCGGCGTTTTTTTGGAGCGGGAGTTCGGTGAAGGTGCTGCGTTGGGCGTCGAGGCCGACGAACACGATGACCGGCGATGCGGCCGGACGGCGAAAGCTTTGGACGGCGAGCGTGGCGAGGCTGAGCGCGATGACGGCGGCGAGACCCCAGCGCAAGATGCCGGAAAAGCCGGCGGGGAAGCGGAGGGCGGAGAGCGGAGATCGGGCGCGGGCGCGCGCGGCGGGGCGGGCGCGCGCGGCTGTGGTCGAAGCGTCGATACGTTGTTCGATGTGCGCGAGCAGGCCGGCGGGCGGTTCGTGCAGAGGGAGCGCGCGGATGCCCAGGGCGACGGTGGCTTCGAGTTCGCGCACGAGCGCGGCGAGAGCGGGCTCGCGCAGGAGGCGGGTCTCGAAAGCGGCGCGTTCGCGGGCGTCGAGCCGATCGAGGACGTAGAGGGCGGCGAGTTCTTCGAGTGAAGCGTTCATGCGGCGGAGTCGTTGAGCGTGGAGCGGAGATCGAGCAGGCCGCGACGAATCCAGGATTTCACGGTGCCGACGGGTTGAGCGAGGCGCGCGGCGATTTCGGCGTGCGTGAGCGTGGAGAAAAGCGCCAGCGCGAGGGCGTCGCGCTGCGGGGCGGCGATTTGCGCGAGGGCGGCGTGGACGCGGTCGGCGGATTCGTGGGCCTCGGCGGTGGGGCGGGCGAGGTCGGGCGCGGCGAACGGCGCGGGCACCGCGTCGCTTTCGGGCAGCGGCACGGGCGCGGGCTGGCGGCGATGTTTGCGCAGGTGATCGATGGCGGTGCGGCGCAGGATCGTGACGGCCCAGGTGAACGGGCGGCTGAGCCGCGCGTCGTAGGCGGCGGCGTGCGCCCAGATTTTAACGAAGGTGTCCTGAAGAATTTCCTCGGCTGCGCCGCGCTCGCCGACGAGGCGCAAGGCGAGGGAGAACAGGGCGGAGCCGTAGTGGGCGTAGAGTTCGCGGAGGGCGTCGCGATCGCCCGCGCCGATGCGCGCGAGGAGCTGGCTCTCCTCGAGCGAAGCGGCGGGCTCGGGTGCGGGCGGCACGACGGGGCGAGGACGCGTGCGACTGCTCAGGATTTGGATTTGGGAAAAAGCACCGGCTCGAGTTTGTCGGCGATCATGGCGACGGCGCCGCGGAAAAGACGCTCGGTGCGATCCTCGGCGAGTTCACCGGGGCGGATGTCATAGCGATAGCGGATCATTCCAAAATCGTGTTTTTGATTCTGCGCGGTGAGCGTGACCCAGGCGCGAAGCGTGAGTTCGCCGGGGAGTTCGTCCTGAATGCCTTTGTAGAAAATGCGCACTTCCGGGTCGTGCTCGGTGGTGTTGGCGGCGAAGCGCTCGGCTTCGATTTTGATGGGCCACTTGCGCTGTTTCGCGACCTCGTGAAAGGCGAGGTCGAGGCGGTCGAACGCGGTGATCGCGCCGTGGCCGCCTCCGAGGGCGTCGACGACCACGAGCGTGAGCACGCGCTGGGCTTCGGCGGGCGGCGGAGGGGCGGGGGCCGGGGAGTTTTGCGCGCGCGTGGCGGGCGCGGCGAGGAGCGCGAGGGCGGAGAAAAGAGCGGCAGGAAGGAAACGAGTTTTCATGATGGATCTGAAGTTTTCGTTGTCGAGTGAAGGGTGCTCTCTTCTACGCAAATTTCACGCGTGCGGATGCGGCGAAAGCGATTCATCGGGATGGAGCATGGTCGGCAACGGCGCGCGCGCAGGCGAGAGAAACGAGCGATGCGGGGTTGAGCTTGGCGGCGGCGTGCGTGTAGTAGCGGAATGGCGTGGCGTTACCCGGCGGCCGAATTGATCGCGTTTGCGGAGGCGCTGCTGCGGGCGGCGGGACTCGACGCGGAGAAATCCGCCGCGGTGGCGGAGACGCTGGTGGAGGGCGACTTGCTGGGGCACACCACGCATGGGCTGGCGCTGCTGGCGGCGTATTTGAACGAGTTGGACAGCGGGGCGATGACACGCGAGGGCGGGCCGGCGGTGGTGGCGGATTTTCCGGCGGCGCTGACGTGGGACGGGCGGCGGCTGCCGGGGCCGTGGCTGGTGCGGCGGGCGCTGGACGCGGCGATCGAGCGGGCGCGGAAACTCGGCACGTGCACGGTGGTGATCCGGCGGAGCCATCATATCGCGTGCCTGGCGGCGTATTTGCGGCGGGCGACGGACGCGGGGATGCTGGTGATGTTGAGTTGTTCCGATCCGACGGTGGCAACCGTGGCGCCGCACGGTGGGCGACGGGGCGTGATGACGCCGAATCCGCTCGCGGCGGCGTGGCCGACGGCGGGCGAACCGGTGATGCTCGACGTGTCGATGTCGATCGCGACGAACGGGCTCGCGAAACGGCGGCAGGCCGAGCGCCGGCGGATGGACGGGAAATGGCTCGTCGACGCGGCGGGCGAAGTGACGGACGACGCGGGCGCGCTGTTTGCGGAACCGCCTGGCGCGCTGCTGCCGATCGGTGGGATCGATCACGGGCACAAAGGCTACGCGTTGGGTTTGCTGATCGAGGCGTTGACGGGTGGACTCGGGGGGCATGGTCGCGCGGATCCGCCGGAAGGCTGGACGGCGAGCGTGCATCTGCAGGTGTTCGACCCGGCGCTGTTTGGTGGGGCGGAGGCGTTTCGGCGGGAGACGACGCGGCTGGCGGAGGCGTGCCGGGCGACGCCGGTGCGAAAAGGTTTCGAGCGCGTGCGGCTGCCGGGCGAGGCGGGGCTGCGGCGGCGGACGGAACAACTCGCACGCGGGGTGGAGTTGTATGAAGGCGTGATGGCGGCGCTGAAGCCGTGGGCGGAACGGTTCGGCGTGGCGTGGCGGGATTCCTAGGCGCGAGGAGAAGGTGTGACCGCGCCGGCGGGCGGCGCGGCGGGTTCAAATCAAGCCAACTCGCGAAGGAGTTCCTGCTGGCGGACGCGGGTGGGCCCGAGGTGACTGCGGTAGTGCCGCCAGAAGGCGAGGCCGAAGGTGGCGGACAGGCCGAGGACGAACGCGGCGCGGCCGAGGAACGGCTGCCAGCCGACGAGGTGCGGGGGAAATTTCACGAAGAGGTCGGTGAGTTGAAAGAGGAGGAGCGGCGGCACGATCCAGAGCGCGAGGCGGCAGTCGCGCATCTCGGCGTCGACGCTGGCGAGCGTGGCGAGCGCCAGATCGCGGAGGGAGCGTGTGCTCTGGGCGCGGACGGCGCCGTGGCGTTCGAAGGCGCGGAGGGCGGAGACGAGAATGCCGCTGACGATGACGATCCAGCTCGCGAAATAAGTCCAGTGCCACACGGGATGCGCGGGCGGCGCGTGGCGATAGTTGGCGACCGCGAAGAGTGGAGAGAGAACGAGGCAGAGAATCGCGACGAAGATCGTGTAGCCGAGGAAGCGACGGCGGCGGTTGATCTCGGGCGCGAGCGTGCGCGTGAGTTTCGCGAGATCGAGATCGCGCGCGGCGGGAGCGGCGGGCGGTTGGGCGGACCAGGTGGACTGGAGTTGTTCAAAGTTCATGGGAGGAGTCGGAGGACTGGGATTGGGCGACGAGGTGTTGCTTGATGCGGTGGAGGCGGACGCCGACGTTGGACTCGGAGAGGCCGGTGATGTCGGCGATTTCGGTGTAGGGGATGCGGTCGAGGAAGAGCAGGATCAGCGAGCGATCGACGGGCGGGAGCGCGTGGATTTGCGCGTAGAGCCAGCGGAGGCGTTCGTGTTCTGCAGGCGAGGCGGTGTCGGGCGAAGCGGAGTCGGCGTGAAGGGTGACGTAGCCGTCGAGTTTCGCGCGGTAGCGGCGGCGGGAGCGCTGCCAGTTGAGCGCGCAGTTCAGCGAGACGCGGTAGACATAGGTGGAGAGTTTCGCGTGGGCCTGGAACTGCGGGAGCGCCTGCCAGAGAGCGACGAGGACGTCCTGAAAAAGTTCGTCGCGATCGGCCGGCTCGGGAGCAAAGGCGCGAGCGGTGCGGCCGATGAGGCCGGCATGATCGCGGTAGATTTCGGCGAAGCGGGCTTCGGCGGTGGCGTCCATGTCAGGCGAGTTGGGGCGCGGCAGGGAGCGCGACGGTGTCGCGAAGAGCGGCGGGCGCGGAGAGTTGGAATTCCCTGCGGAGGATCGCGAGGGCGGCGATCAGGAGCGCGAGCGACGCGGTGCAGAGCAGCAACGGCAGCGGTTGCGCGAATGCGGCGGGCGAGGCGATGTCGTGGGCGACGAGAATCGGAGTGAAGACGAACAACCAGGCGAGATTCACGGCCGAGTGGCAGAGCATCGCGGGGAGCAACGAGCGGCTGCGGAGGGCGAGCCAGTTAAAAAAGCCGCCGGCGCAGAGGGCGAAGAGCGCAGTGTTGAGACCCTGGCCGAGATGGGTTGCAGCGAAGAAGAATGTCGGGATCGCCATGGCGATGGGGAGAGGCAGGAAGCGGCGGAAGAGGTTGAACAGAAGTCCGCGGTAGAAAATTTCTTCGACGAGGGGAAACGCGGCGAGCGCGAACAACGCGATGGAGGAAGGATGCAGGAAGAGTTGCGTCATGCGTCCCGTGGCGGCGGCGAGTGCGGCGGAGTCGTGCGGAAGCGGGAGCAGCGCGACGAGCGCGGCGACAGGCAGGGGAAACGCGAGGCCGGCGAGGAGCGACCAGAGAGTCGTGCGAGCGGAGATCGCGGTGAGCGGGAGGCAGGGCCGGGAGGAGGCGAGGCGAGGGGAGGAAGCGGTGGTTTTCACGCACAATTAGAACCCGGCCACCGAGAAAACTTACACGATGACAAGCACGGCCTGCATCGTAACCCGCGCCATCACGCCGCGGTCCACGCGAGTAACCCAATAGGTTACCCACGTTCGGGAACGAAGGTGCTCGAGCTGAGCTGGCGGGAATGTCGGTGAGCCGCGCCGGAGTCGGACCCAAAGAGGCTGAGCCGGGGGCGGCCGAAAATCCGCTTGGAGTGAGATGGGTAACGTAATAGGTTACCCGAATGAGCACGCCATTTCCGGTCGATCCGCGGTTAAAACTTTGGCTGGAGCTGGGCGGGTTGTTGGCGGAGGCGGCGGAGGCAGGGGCGAAAAAGGCGGTGAAGACCCTGCGGCCGAGGCGGCGCGGCTCCTATCTGACGCGGCGTCCAGGGGAGGAGTCGCCACTGTGGAACTTGTGCGCGGCGCAACTGCGCGAGGAGTTGACGCCGCTTGGCGCCAAGGTGCGGCTGGCACGTTATCTGGGCGTGCCGAAGCAGCGGCTGAATGATTACTTGACCGGCCGCACGCGGCTGCCGGATGCGGAAGTGACGCTGCGGTTGCTGAACTGGCTCGCGCAGAAGCGCGCGGGGCGCGACCTGTCGCTGTGATCGAGTAACCTATTGGGCAGTTGTGTTCGGCCGAAGAGTTGCTGAAGGGGAGGAGGCTGCGAAGAAGAGGGCGGAAAGGTCGCGGGGATGGCGGCAGG
>JBEHYR010000091.1:0-18432 GCA_048498075.1 Verrucomicrobiota bacterium
CTCGTGCCGCACGAGCGGCTCGTCTACACGGACAAATTCGACGACCCGAATCTGCCTGGCGAAATCGTGGTCACCGTTCTCCTGAAAAAAGTGCTGGGCGGCACCGAGGTAAACATCGAGCAGGCCGGCGTGCCGGCAGTCATCCCCGCGGAGATGTGCTATCTCGGCTGGCAGGAATCGCTCATCCTCCTCGGCAAACTCGTCGAAGCCGAGATCCCGGAGTGAGATCGGCCCGGTGGTCGGGTTGGGCGCTCTGTGCATGGGCGTACTACGAAATTCCGGCGCGACCGCATGTTGCCGACGACATCTCGGTAGCCCGGTAGGAGCCTGCTTGCAGGCGATTTCGCCGGCGGCAAACCAATCATCGCCTGCGAGCAGGCTCCTACATTCCCGTTCCGCAAAGTCATGAGCGGATGTTGCTCAGCCGCTCACCGTTGGTTCGTCCCCGCAGCACCACGGAAGTTGTAGGGGCCCTGCTGGCAGGCGATCGTTTGAAGCGGCTGCGGCGCCCTACCGCATTCGAATATCTGCGGCTGGAGGCCACAGCCACTTGGAGACAACACTCAAAACAAACGGCCGCGGGCGACATGCCCGCGGCCGAGAGGAGAAACGAGCGGGCGAGCTTTACTGGCAGGCTTCGCACGCTTCGCCGTTGCGCATCGCTTCGATGCTGCAGGCCAGCTTTTGCTCGGCGGTGTAGGTCTTTTTTGCCGGGGGCGAAGCGAGTGCCGCATTGGTCGAGGCGGCAGCGTCGAGCGCGCGTTGGGCGACGCTGTGGCTCCCGCCGGCATCACCACTGTTCTGGCCGCCGCTGGCGCCTTCGCCGACGGCGCCGCGCATCTCCTTCTTCACGCCGACCGTGGCTTTCTCGATGTTCGAGGCGCCGAGGCTGCGGAGGTAGTACGTGGTCTTCAAGCCGGCGTGCCAGGCTTGTCGATACATGTGCGACAGCGTCTTGAGGTCGGGCGTCTTGATCCAGAGATTCACGGACTGCGACTGGTCGATCCACTTCTGGCGGCGCGCGGCAGCTTCGACGATCCACTTCGCATCGATGTCGAAGGCGGTCAGGTAACGCGCCTTCAGATCGGCGGGAATCGTGGCGATGTCCTTCAGTTCGCCGTCGAAATATTTCAGGTTGTCGATCATTTCCTGGTTCCAGAGACCGCGGGCCTTGAGATCGCGGACGAGGAACGGATTCAGGACGATGAACTCGCCGGAGAGGTTCGATTTGACGAAGAGGTTCTTGTAGGTCGGCTCGATGCAGGGCGAGGTCGCCGTGATGTTCGAGATCGTGGCGGTGGGCGCGATGGCGAGGACGTTGCTGTTGCGCATGCCCTGCTTCGCGATCTTGGCGCGGAGGGGCGTCCAATCCATGCGGCCGCCGCGGGGAACCTCGACGGGCACGCCGCGCTCCTGTTCGAGGAGATCGAGCGTATCCTGCGGCAGGAGACCGCGATCCCACTTCGAGCCCTTGTAGGTCGAGTAGGCGCCGCGCTCGGCCGCGATGTCGGAGGAGGCTTCGTAGGCGTAGTAAGCGATCGCTTCCATCGCCTCGTCGTTGAACTCGACGGCCTCGGGCGACGCGAAGGCATGGCCGCGGAGGTAAAGCGAGTGCGCGAGGCCCATCACGCCGAGACCGATCGGGCGGTGGCGGAGATTCGAGGTCTTCGCGGCGGGCGTCGGGTAGAAATTAATATCGATGACGTTGTCGAGCGCACGGACGGCGGTGCGGATCGTCTCACGGAGTTTCGGGTGATCGATCTCACCATTGGGCAGGAGGTGCGTCTCGAGGATGACGGAGCCGAGATTGCAGACGGCGGTTTCGTCGTTGGACGTGTTGAGCGTGATCTCGGTGCAGAGATTCGAGGAGTGGATGACGCCGACGTGGTCCTGCGGGGAGCGGATGTTGCAGGCATCCTTGAACGTGATCCACGGGTGGCCGGTCTCGAAGAGCATCGAGAGCATTTTTTTCCAGAGTTCGAGGGCCTCGATCTTCTGGCCGGCGATCACGCCCTCCTCGGCGAGTTTCTCGTAGCGGAGATAGGCTTCCTCGAACTTCTTGCCGTAGAGGTCGTGGAGGTCGGGGACCTGGTTCGAGCGGAAGAGCGTCCATTGCTGGCGGGCCTCCATGCGCTTCATGAAGAGGTCGGGAATCCAGTTCGCCGTGTTCATGTCGTGCGTGCGGCGGCGGTCGTCGCCGGTGTTCTTCCGCAGCTCGAGGAACTCGAACATGTCGTTGTGCCAGGTTTCCAGATACGCGCAGCCGGAGCCCTTGCGCTTGCCGCCCTGGTTGACGGCGACGAGCTGATCGTTGTGGAGCTTCAGGAACGGGATGACGCCCTGCGACTCGCCGTTCGTCCCGGCGATGTAGGCGCCGGTGCCGCGGACCGCGGTCCACGAACCGCCGAGGCCGCCGGCCCACTTTGCGAGGAAGGCATTGTCGGCGATGCCGCGGAGCATGATGCTCTCGATGGTGTCGTCGACGTAGTAGAGATAGCAGGACGAGAGCTGCGAGTGGAGTGTGCCGGAGTTGAAGAGCGTGGGCGTCGAGGAGCAGAAGCGGCGGGACTTGTAGAGATCGTAGAGGGCGGCGACCTTGCCTTCGCGATCGGCGGGCTCGTCGAGCATCAGACCCATCGCGACGCGCATCCAGAAGAACTGCGGGGTCTCGATGCGGCGGGATTGTTTCTTGGTTTTGTCGATGATGAGGTAGCGGTCATACATCGTCTGGATGCCGAGGAAATCGAACTCGAGGTCGGCGGAGGGATCGAGGAGCGAGCCGAGCTTCGTGAGATCGTATTGGAGGAGTCGCGGGTTGAGGCGCTTGATCGCGACGCCGTGCTCGAGGTATTTGCGGAAGGCGCGCTGGTGGGCGCCCTTCAACGCGCCGATGCCGTCGCGCTCGATATTCCAACCGAGGATTTCCTCGTAGAGGTAAGTGAGCTGGATGCGGCCGGCGAATTTCGCGAAGTCGGCGTCCTTCTCGATGAGGGTTTTCGAATTGAGGATGATCGTCGCATCGAGATCCTTTTGGGAAATCTGGTCGTAGACGGAGCGGCGGAGTTCCTGTTCGATCTCGTCGTTGGAGAGGCAGAGGTCGAGGCCGATGCGGGCGAACTCGATGCGTTTGCGGAGGTCGGCGCCGTCCCAGAAGACGTTGGTGCCGTCGGTGTGTTTCACGACGATCATCGAGGCTTGCCCGGCAGCGGCGGCGATGGTCGAGCCGGCAGCGGAAGCGATGTCGGTGGAGGCGTCGGAGGCGAAGGTTTCGGTGTCGCCGTCCTTCGTGCGGGCGTTGGCGCGGTCGGCGCGGAAAAGAATGTAGGCCTCGGCGACCTTGAAGTGGCCGGCCTTCATGAGTTCCTCCTGCACCATATCCTGAATCTCTTCGATGTGGACGAAGGACTGCTTGGAGGCGTGCACGCGCTCGTTCACGGCGTGGGTGATGGTAACGGCGGGCGCGGAGTCGCGCTGGAGCGAGAGGAAGGTCTTGCGGACGGCGATCTCGACCTTCTGGTCGCTCCACGGCACGACCTGGTTGTTGCGACGAATGACCCTGAGCGTGGATTGCGTGGCGGTCTCGCGATTGGAGGAGATTTTGCGCGCGCGATTCAGGAGGAGGCTCTTGGCGACGTAGTAAGCGTTGTTGTCGACGAGGGTTTTCTCGATGAGTTCGTAGAGGTCGTTGAGCGAAATGCGGAGCGGAGACGAGGAACGGGCGAGTTCGGCGAGATTCGCGGCGACTTCGCGGCAGATGCGGGCGAGCCAGGCACGGTTGGTGTCGTTGAAGATGTCCTTCTCACCACGGGCGAGGCAGACATTCGTGAGGGCCTTGCCGAGCGTGTCGGCAACCTCGGTGAGATCGAACTTCTCCTCGCCGTGGGGGCAGAGGAGGACGATGGGCGGAAGGGCGAGCGACTCGGCGGCGATGACGTCGCGCCAGGCGTAGTGGGGTTTTTGGTCGAGGGGAGTGTGGACGGTGCGCTTCAGCGCGAGGTCGTGGGCGAGGGTGGGATTGCTCATGGGCGGTGACGAAACGAACGGAGGGACGCAGAGTTGATTGAAGTGGAAAGGGGGATACGGGCCTCAACGAAGAAGCGACGAACGCGGAGAACGGCAGGGTACCGACACCCGCTGGGGGAGGAGGCGTCGACGGAAGGGGCGGTGCGCAACGACGTGAAGAACGACGAGACGAAAAAGACGCCAGCGCACGGAGCGCTGCGCCCGGCGGCAGAAACTAAAGTTCGTCGTCCGCGGCGACGTTGAGCGAGGAAGCTTTCTGGTATTCGGTGACGCGACCCTCGAAGAAGTTTTGCTCCTTCTTGATGTCCATCATCTCGGCGAGCCAGGGCAGCGGGTTTTTAACGCCGCTGGCGAGGGGAGCCAGGCCGCAGCCTTCGAGGCGACGGTCCGCGATGTAGTCGATGTAGCTGGTAAATTCGTCGACCGCGAGTCCCACGGCGTTGACCGGGAGACAGTCGCGGATGAATTCCTTCTCGAGGGTGATCGCTTCGCGCATGAGGGCGCGGAGTTCCTCTTTGAACTCGGCGGTCCAGATCTCGCGGTTCTCCTCGACGAGGTCCATGAAGAGATTCCGGAAGACCTCGATGTGGTTGGACTCGTCGCGCAGCGTGTAGCGAAACATCTGACCGATGCCGGGAAATTTATTCTGGCGGTAGAGCGAGAGCACCATCCCGAAGAGGCCGTAGAACTGCGTGCCTTCCATGCACTGCCCGAAGACGAAGATATTTTTCGCGAGGAGCTTTTTGTTTTCCGGCAAGGTCAGGTCGAGGTCGCGACGGAGGGAATGCGAAGTCTTGGTGACGAATTCGTTTTTGCGGACGATCGTCGGGACGTCCTCGAACATCGCCTCGCACTCGTGCGGGTTGATGCCGAGCGAGGCGATCATGTAGAGCAACGAATCGGCGTGAATGTTTTCCTCGTGGGCGTGGCGACCGAGGACCAACTTCAGCTCGGGAGCAGTGACGAGTTCGCGGACCACGTGCTGGATATTGTCGCCGACGATACCTTCAGCGGCCGAAAAATAGCCGATGCCCATGCGGATGATCCAACGCTCGATGTCGGAAACCGCCTTCTCGTCGCGCCACTGCTCGATGTCTTTGCCCATCGGAATATCCTCGGGCTCCCAGTGGTTGGCCTTCATCTTGCGATAAAGATCGTAGGCCCACTGGTATTTCAGGGGGAGAAGATTGAAGCACATGGTCTGGCGACCATTGATGACCTTTTTGGCGGCAAACGCCGCCTCCGCCTTGTCTTGATCCAGGACGAAGGTTTTGGAGCCGACTTGAAAGGATTTTTGCATGGCGTGTGGGCGGGAATTTCGGGGGAAAAGACGGCGAAAAGCTGAACTTTAGCGCAAACGGTGGGCGGGCGAACAAAAGTTGTTAGAACTTATTGACGGGTTGCTGACCACAACCGGCAGTGGTCACCATGCGCCGCGACCACAACCTATTGGATTGTCGAAAACCTGCGTCAATAGCTTTGTGGCAAGATCTGCGTAAAATTTGGCCAATTTTTGCCTTGCCGGATTTTTAGCCGTCTTGCCCCGCGAAGCATCTCGTCCACCCCTCCGCAGGCCCGCTGGAGCTTTCACGCCGCGAGTCGATTTCCCGCCGGGTGGCCGTCCGCGAGTGTCGGCGATGCGGATACGCGCCGACCGTGGGAAAGCTGCCGCGCCGCAAAGGGAATACGGGATCAAAAATCCGAATACAGGCGCCCAGCGGTAAAAAAAAGGGCGGTCGCCGGAGCGACCGCCCGCAAAGCTCTACCGGATGGCCTGCCTTAGAAGGCGAGTCGGACGCCGGCTTGGACCCTCCACCGCGACTCCGCCGTGTTGGGGCGGATGACCGAGGACGAGGTCGAAATATCCGGAGCGACGTTCGAGCCGAAGACGATTTCGTTGTTAACGTCCATCGAGAGGACCGTTGTCGAGCCGTCCTTGAAGGACGGCTTGATCTTGCCGGTCGTCGCATCGTAGGTCGCCGCACCCAAAGCGCGCGTCTGGCCGCCGTTGCTCGGGGAGCTGTTGAGCAGCTCGACGTAGTTGAAGATACCGCGGGCAGCCCAAGCGCCGAAGTTCAGGAAGTCGGCAAAAACCTGCAGCTTCACCGGATTGTGCAACACCGGGAGACGGGTGACCGGGATATCCTGCACGAAGCGGAGATCGAGGCGGTTCTGCCAAGGCGTAAGGAACGCGTTGCGCGGCACATTCCGGCCGGCGTAGCGAGACAGGCCGCTGTTCTTCAAGAACGTGAAATACGCCTGCTTCTCTGTCGCGCTCATCGCGGAGAAATCGAAGCGCGAGTCGGATTCATCCGTCGGCACGGAGACCAGATCGTTGGCGCCGAAGCCGTCGCTGTTGATGTCATTGTTGTAAACGTAGCTGAAGGGCATGCCCGAGCGGCCTTCGTAGTAGAGCGAGATCGTCGTCACGAAGTCCTTCTTGAAACGGAACTCCTTGCTGACGCTCGCCTGAATGCGGTCGCGCACTTCGTAGTCGGAGCGCGCGACTTCCACCTGGTTCTGATTGAACACCGGATTGAAGCGCCAGTTGGAACCCGCCGTCGAGCTGTTGAGGGTCTGCGCTTCGGTCGCATGCGTCCGCGTGTAGGCGAGGCTGTAGGCCCAGCCGCCCTTCATCGGGCGGTCGAGCGAGAGGCCGAGCGCCTGCGAGGAGCCGGCGTGGACGTTGCGCACGCGGAGGACGTCGCCGAAGCCGGGAACGATGGGCGCATTCGTGGCCGTGCCGCCGAAGATCTGACGGCCGTCGATGCCGACCTTCGTCGGCCTCAGGTTCATGTTGTCGATGAACAACGCCGAGATCTGGCGCGTGTCGATGTACTCGATCGAGGCGACCGCATCCATGAACGGCAGCTTGCGATCGACCGCGAGGTTGCCACGCGCGATCGTCGGCAGCTTGAGGCCCGGTTTCATCAAGTTGATCGTCTGAATGGTCGTCGAGGATGGGGAGATGTCCGTGCGGCCGATCGGATTGGCAGGATCGAACTTGTAGGCGATGTCGCCGTTGCTGTAGGTGCCGTTCAGATACTGCGCCAGGGTTGGCCCGGTGTATTTCGTCGTGTCGATCGTGGAGTTCGGCAGGAGGCTGGTGATGGTGTAGCGGCCCACGCCGAAGTTGCCGTAGGAGTTCGAAATCCAGACCCACGGGTTGCGGCCCATGAAGACGCCGTAGCCGCCGCGAATCTGGGTCAGACGCTTCTCGTCGAGCGAGTAGTTGAAGCTGACGCGGGGCGCGGGGATGTTCGTGCCGTCGATCGTGCCGGCGTTCGTCATGTGAAACGCCGCATCGAAGGAGGCATTGTAAGGCACCGCGGTCGGCGCGCCGACATAGTCGAGGCGGAAGCCGGCGGTCGCGTTGAAGCGGGAATTGGGCTCCCAGCGCGCTTGGGCGAAGACGCCGGTTTGCTTGAAGCTGCTGATGTCGGCGAGTTCGAGGCCGGTTTTCACGACGGCGCGATAGAAGCCGAACGGCTTGTCGGCCTGGAAGTCGGCGATGTTGTTGTAGGCGAAAACGCCATACGATCCCTGGCGGAAGTAGTTGATGAAGTCACTCGTCTCGTGATCGCCGCCCACCGTAAAGGTGAAGGTCTTCCACGTGTAGTCGGCGGAGGCCCCCATGGTCTTGGTGGTCGTGACGACACCGTTGCCCATGCTGCTGACTTCGGTGCCCATGCGGATGCCGTCGCCATTGGTGATCGAGCCTGAGTCGTTCGGCACATTGAAGATCCGAATTTCCGGGAAGTTGATCGGAGTCTCACGCAAACCATCCTGCTTGGTATAGGAGTAGCGGAGCTGGGTCTTCAGGTCGTCGCTCCAGGTGCTGAAGAGCTGGCTGGCCCAGACTTTTTCCTTCGAGGGGATGGTGTAGAAGTTCGAGGAGAGCGCCGTGAGTGTGTTCGGGAACGAACTCGGCTGCCCGGTGACGGCCTGACCGCTGAAGCTCGAGGCATTGAGCGCGCCGGTGTTCGGCCGTGCGTCGTTGGTGTCGCTGTAGCGGACGGAGAGACGGTGATCGGCGGTGATGTTCCAATCGATCTTGGCGAGGCGCTTGGTGTCGTAGGTGCGCGAGGTGCCGGTGCCGCCAAACGTGCCGAAGTCCGGCGAACCGGGCAGCGCGGTAGCGGTGCTCTTGATGGCATCGAGAAATGAAGAGGCGGGCGTGAAGTTGGGGACGATCGGGGATTGATCGGTGATGTCTTTCTCCAGATTGATGAAGAAGAAGAGCTTGTCGGGGATGATGGGACCGCCGAGCGTGAAGCCGTAATAGCGCTCCTTGTAGGGCTGGCGCGTGCCCTTGGTCGGACCGACGAGTTCCTTCCCCTGCCAGTTCTGGTCCGTGAAGATGTCGTAGACCGTGCCGTGAAATTCGTTGGTGCCGCTCTTCGACACGACGTTCATGTAAACGCCGGTCGAACCGCTCTGGCGGATGTCGTAGGGCGTGAGGGAAATGTTCACCTGCTCGATCGCGTCCAAGGAAAACGGATTCGTGATGGAGAACAGTCCGGACGAGGCGAGGCCGAAGGAGTCGTTGATCTTCGCGCCGTCGAGCATGATGTTGTTATAACGGCTGTTCGTGCCGAGCGCCTGGACCTGCTGGCCGGAGCGCAGCGAGACGAAGGGATTCGTCTTCAGCATATCGGCGAACGAGCGGTTCACGGTCGGCTGGGCCGCGATGCGTCGCGCGCTCAGCACCGAGCTGGCGCCGGTCGCATTCGCATCGAGGTCGCTGCGGGAAGCCGTGGTCACGAGTTTCTCGAGCTGCACGATGTCGCTCTTGCCGAAGAGCACCACGTCGACGTCCTCGCCGAGGGTCGTCTCGACGCCGCTGAGCGGCTGGATTTCATAACCGTTCGCGGTTGCGGTGATCTGATAAGGTCCGCCGACGGGCAGGCCGCGCAGTGCGAAACGGCCGGCGGGGTTGGTCACCGCCTTGAAGGTTGTATTCGTGGGAACGTGTACAGCGGTCACGCTCGCGCCGGCGACAGGCGTTTTGGCAGCGTCGACCACCGTGCCGGTGATGCCGGATGAGACCACTTGGGCTCTCATCGAACTGAGGGCTGCGCCGACAAACAGAGCGGCGGCGAACAGCGATTTCAGAAGCTTTTTCGTAAGCATTGGTGTGTGTTCTAGGTGTTAAGTTAGAAGTAAAACAGCCTGCCGGGTGTATCGGCGCTGGCGGTTGATTGGCGTCGTAGCAAGACCCGCGCGAAACCTCAGTCAAGCTTCGAGACCTCCGTCAGAGATTTGTCGCCCCAACGTCACGCGAGCCGCCTGCGTTTGGGTGCTCCGCGCGGCTTCGCCAGCTTTGCAGATCCGCGGCGGAGCCGCCAAAAAATGCGTGCCGCTGCCAGAGAGCGCGACTCGTTCAATCGGCGGGGCGGGACTCGCGCTCTACGCGTTCCGGCAAAAAATGCGGCGCAGCAAACTTCAATCGCTCATCAGCCATGCTACATTTTTCGTTTCGCTGAAAACCGCCCGCCATGCCGCGCGTGCCATCGTGGGAATGGTTCCGCTCTCCCGTCGTTTTCACGCGCCTCGAAAATTTCCCAAACGCGGATGCCGCCGTGCCGTTCTCGAAACAGATTTTCCGATAGCGCACCCTCATCGCCTTTTTTTAAACGCTCTGATTCAGCGCCCGACCATGCCCAACCGATCTCCGGCACGCGCTTTGCAACGCCGGCTCGGTTCTTTTCGCCCTCCCCTCGTCCTGTATCTTCATCTCCGCTACGCGCTTCGCTCGCTCGCCAAGACCGCCGGTTCACCTCTATCGCGATTCTCGTCATTGTCATCGGCATCCGGGCCAATGCCGCGCTCTTCAGCATCTTCAGCCAGCTCATCCTCCGCCCGGTTTCGCTGCCTCAGTCCTCATCGCACGTCGCGATCTGGTCGGTGAACAACAACAACCTCAACTTCACCCCCCGCCGTCTCGCCGCCAGCGCTATCAGGAAATGGCTGCGCCCACGCAGTCGTTCGCCTCGCCGGGATCGTCCCGCACGCGATCGCACCGGCATCGTCGGCTCGCTCATCGCTCTTTTTTGCGCACGGAACATCCGCCCTTGGAGTGCGGCGGCTCGACGCCGATTTCTCCGGGTCGGCTCGACGGCCCGCCGAACCCTTTCATCCTTTCCCACTTTCGGGAAGCCCTGATTCCACATCCGGGGCGGCCATCCAATGCCCGAAAGCCTCCGCAAATTTCTACGCTCTTAGGATCAGCGGTTTACACTCAACCAAAACCCGTGGCATACCCGTTGCTAAACTACGCGACAACCACCACCGACCCTCGGCCGCCCTGTCCGCATGAAGCTCCACCTCCTCTTCGTCTTTTTCCTCGCCGCACCACTCCTCGGACGCTTCCTCTCCGGCGACTCGTCGCCATCGCCCGATGTCAGCGATGCGTCCTCCAGCCCCTCGTCCGAAGTGCATTCCGCCGTGCCTGCGTCGTCCGCGGCGACTTCTGCATCCGCCTGCCCGACTGAAACCAAAATCACGCCGGCGCCCTCGCGCGCCGCCCACCCTTTCTCGCCCTCCCCGTCCGCGCCCCGCAAAGCCGACGGTCGCTCCGCCTCCCTCGCGCAGGCCTTCATCTTCATATAACTCATGTAACCTCCAGCCTTCGCATCACCCTTCTCATGATCACCCTCAGCCACGTCAACCGCGTCTATCCGCTCAAAGGCGGCCCGTTCTACGCCTTGCGCGACATCAACCTCGAAATCAAAGAGGGCGATTTCCTCTCCATCATGGGCCCGTCGGGCTCCGGCAAGTCCACCCTGCTTCACATCCTCGGTCTCCACGACAGCGCATGGGACGGCGAATATTTTCTCGCCGGCGAACCCGTGCACCGGCTCGACAAAAAGAAACGCTTCGATCTCCAGAAAAAACACATCGGCTTCGTGTTTCAGAGCTACCACCTCCTCGATGACCTCACCGTCTACGAGAACCTCGAGATTCCGCTCTCGTATCGCGACACGCCGAAGAAAGACCGCGACAGCATCGTGTGCGACGCCCTCGATCGCTTCCACATCGTCGGCAAGAAGGATCTCTACCCGAACCAGCTCTCCGGCGGCCAGCAGCAGCTCGTCGGCATCGCCCGCGCCCTCGTCGCCAAGCCCGGCATCATCCTCGCCGACGAGCCCACCGGCAATCTCCACTCCGACCAGGGCCGCGAGATCATGCAGCTCTTCAAAAAACTCAACCAGGAGGACGGCGTCACGATCGTCCAGGTCACCCACTCCGAGGAAAACGCCGGCTACGGCACCCGCATCGTCCGCCTCGCCGACGGCCTCCAACTCAAGTGACGCCACCGCCCGCCCGTCCGCTCCACCCTCTCATGCCTCTGTCCTTCCGTTCCGCGTTCCTCGCCGTCGCCGCCCTCGGTCTCTCCGCCGCGGCTCACGCGCAAACGCTCACGCTCGACGACGCCATCCGCGCCGCCCTCGAGAAAAACCCGCAGATCAAGGTCGACGCCTTCGGCCGCTCCATTGCGCGCGCCGACCTGCTCACCGCGATCGGAAAGTTCGACCCCGCGTTCAACTTTCGCCGCAGCTACCGCGAAGACGCCTCGCTCGCCGCGACGAACGTGATCGTCGCCGATCTGATCAAGACCGACGACTACAGCCTCTCCTTCGGCGGCACCACGCCGTGGGGCCTCAGCTACAAACTCGAAGGCACCGCTGAGAACCAGCGCTATCCACAAAACGGTTACGCCAACAGCTTCCTCACCTTCGGCGGCGTCGAGATCACCCAGCCCCTGCTCCGCGGCTTCGGCTTCGGCGCGAATCTCGTCGGCGTCCGCATCGCCAAGGCCGACCGCGGCATCGCCGACTGGCAGTTTCGCCAGACCGCCATCGACACGATCACGAACGTGATCGACGCCTACAGCGACCTCGCCTACGCGCAGCAGGCCCTCCGCATCGCCCAGCGCTCCCGCGAACTCGCCGCCGGCCTCCTCTCGGAAAACGAAAAACGCTTCAAGGTCGGCAGCGTTTCCGAAAGCGAAGTCACCCAGGCCCGCGCCCGCACCGCCTCGCGCGACGAGTCGATCCTCCTCGCCGAGCAATCCGTCCGCGACGCCGTAAACCGCCTCCGCCAGCTCATGGGCGAAACCGATTTTCCCATCGATCCCACGACTCCGCTCGTCCAACCCGTCGATCTCGCCGACCAGCCGATCCATCCCGCCGAGGATCTGAAAAAAGCCTACGACGACCGCCCCGATTTCCAGGCCGCGAAGCTCGGCCTCGTGAAACGCCGCGCCAACGATGCCTACGCGCGCAATCAAATGCTGCCCCAGGTCGATTTCGTCGGCGGCTACGGCTACAGCGGCCTCGACAAGGAATTTTCCGTCAGCCGCCGCATGGTCCGCGACCACGACAACCGCTCCTATTCCGCCGGCGTCGTCGTGAGCGTTCCCCTCACTTTCGCGCAAGAACGCGGCCGCGCCCGCTCCGCCCGCCTCCAACTTCGTCAAGGCGAAGCCGACCTCCTCCGCCTCGAGCAGGACATCGCTGTCGCCATCGCTCACGCTGCGGGCGAAATCGAAACCACGCGCAAACGCGTCGCCGCCAATCGCGCCGCCTACGATCTCGCGAAGCAGGCGCTCGACGCCGAGCTGAAAAAACTCCGCGCCGGCACGAGCAGCACGTATGTCGTCCTCGGTCTCCAGCAGGAACTCATCGGCGCCGAATACGGCCTCTACGCCTCGCTTTCCGACCAGCGCCGCGCCCGCGCCGCCTACGACCGCGCCCTCGGCCGCACCCTCGCCGTGCACGGCATCGCCGTCGACAAGCTCTGAGCCGCGCCGAAAACAATCCGGCAGGTAGGGCGCGTTATCCCTAACCCGCCGATCACCCGCCATCCGCCGCTCCAGCCGGCGCGTCAAGGATAACGCGCCCTGCCTCAGCTCCGAGCGCCCAGCGCGCACGCACCTTCTCCTCGTCGCTCGCGTCAAGCCGCACACGCTTCAGCGCGCTCGCCAACCCCGCCCCCCGCCATGCCGCTCACCCGCCGCCATTTTCTCCAAACGACCTCGCTCGCCGTTCTCGCCGCATCGCTGCGTCCCGCGCTCCGTGCTGCCGACACGCTTGCCGCTCCCGCCGTCTCCCCCGTCGCCCCTCGCGCGCGCATCCCGGTGATTCTCCACACCGACATCGGCACCGACATCGATGACACCTGGGCGCTCGCTCAACTCCTCCGCTCGCCCGAACTCGAGTTGAAACTCGTCCTGGTCGACACCGGCGACACGCGCTACCGCGCGAAAATCGCCGCAAAAATCATCGACGCCGCCGGCCGCACAAACATCCCCATCGCCCTCGGCGCCACGGCTCCGATGCCGCCGCAGGAGCAGAACCAGGCGCCGTGGGTGCGCGACTACGATCTCGCCAACTACGCCGGCGGCCTGCGCGAGGACGGCATCGGCGCATTCATCGAGACCGTGATGCATGCGTCGCAGCCCGTCACCGTGATCTCTGTCGGTGCCGTGACCGGCCTCGCGCTCGCCCTGCAGCGCGAACCCGCTCTCGCCGCGAAAGCGCGTTTCGTCGGCATGCATGGCAGCTTCGACGTCGGTTACGGCGATTCCGCGACACCCTCCGCCGAATCCAACGTGAAACTCGATCCCGCGGGCCTCCGCACGGTGCTCGCCGCGAACTGGCAGGATGTTCTCCTCACGCCGCTCGACACGTGCGGTTCCGTGAATCTCGAAGGCGCGAACTATCGCGCGATCTGGAACGCCGTCGATGACGCACTGCTCCGCGCCGTGATCGAAGGCTACTGTGTGTTCGCGCCGCGCGTCACCTGGATGAACTGCGATTTTTTCACCGCGCGATCGACGACGCTCTTCGACTGCGTCGCCGTCTATCTCGCCTACGCCGAGTCGCTCGTCGAAATCGAATCCCTCCGCTGCCGCGTGACCGACGATGGCTTCACGGTGCGCGACCCCGCCGGCAGCCCTGCGCGCGTGGCGCTACGCTGGAAAGATCGCGCCGCCTTCGAGGCACACCTCACCCAGCGACTTCTCGGACGCGCGTGAGCCACCTCGCTCGCACCGTGCGATCGCTGGGCCGTCACGGTTTTCCGTTCTGGCGAATCCGTAGTGCGTCGCTTGACGACGCCCGGGTGGTGACGAGCGGTGTGCCGACGCAAATCGGACAGATGTCGCAGCGCCGCTCCCACCCCGAAATTCCAGTTTACAAGCGAGCGTCCGCACCTAGCTTGACCGCCTCAAGTGCCCGGATGGCGGAATTGGCAGACGCAACGGACTCAAAATCCGTCGCCCTCTAAAGGCGTGTGGGTTCGATCCCCTCTCCGGGCACCAATGACTTACGGGATTATCGCGACCGACACCGTTTAGAACTTGTGGCCAGTTATGTGGCCAATTAAGCGTTGAAAATGGCCACAAGCCCCCACAATGCGGCGAAGCCAAAACGCGCGCGGCGGTCCCAGCGAACGCCCACGTTTTATCCGTTTTCCCGAAGGAAAGGCCGACGCCGCATCCAGGACGGGTTCCGCGTATGCTGGTATGAAGCCGGCGCCCGCAAGCGGGCATGGGTGCATACCGAAAAGGAGGCGCGAGAGCTCGTCACCGCGAAAATGGGCGCCGAGGTCCTCGCGGGCTCAGGACTGCATCAAGCATCCACGTTTCTGCGGGCTCCGCAGGTCAAGGCCGCCGAGCGCGCCTACCAGCTGCTCCATGATGCTCAGTTCACTGACCTCAACGATGTTAACACTGCTGACCAACTCGTCGCCGCGATAAAATGGTTCGTGCGAAATTACGCACCCCCATCGCAGGCCCCGACCGTCAGCGCCTTCGCGGTGGCATTTCTCAATTCAAGGTCGCACCGTGACAAGCGGACCCAAGATGACTACGCCAGTTCGCTCCGGCCCTTCATTGAGCAGTTCGGTGCGCGCAAGATTGACTCGATACCGCCGGCGGACATCGCCGAGTTCATTGCCGCACGCCAAGTAAGCGCGACCACCAAGCACAAGTCGTGGGCGATTCTCCACGCGTTTTTCAATGCCGCCTGCCGTAAAAGCCCGAAGTTCGAAACGGTCTGGCTACGCGAGAATCCGCTTCGACAAGTACTCAGAGTCAAGGCGGCCGCACCTCGCCGTGTCATCTACACCGCGGACGAAACGAAGGACCTGATCCAAGTGGCCATCTATCTGGGGTGTGCGCCGATAGTGGTGTTCCGTTTGTTCTCCTGCTTGCGCGCCGACGAGGCGAAGAAGTTTTTTGCCGATTTCGAGGAAGTCCTGCCCAATTCGCCGAACGCATTGAAAAAGTTGCGGCGCACCGAGTCGGGCGCGAAGCGAGAACTGTGGGTCCGAAAAAAGGATTTTCGGAAGGATTTGGACCTGAACGCGGGCATCATCCGCTATCACGAGGAGACTGACGCCACCTACACGCGAACGATCCCGATCGTACCCGCACTGAAGCAGTGGCTGCAGGTCTTCCAGACTCGCGGAATAACCCTGTGCAACAGCCGGCTGGAAGAAGATGCCCGCCGGATCGCCGTCCCGCGAAAATTTGGACCAGGATACGACAATCTCATTCGGCATACTGCGATTTCGCAGTATGCGGCGCACAGCCGATCCCTTGCTGACACGGCCTACGTTGCAGGAACCTCGGAGAAGATAATTCGCGAGCACTACCGCGATTTCGTCTCCCAAAGCGAATGCGCTGCATTCTACGCGCTGACCCCGGACAAGTTTGATTTGACGATGCTCGTTCCTGACTTGACCAGAACTGTCCACACGCTCTCCGCCTTTGCCGACGCGTATCCTGGGCTGCGCGATTTCTTCGAGCGCCGCGCGAACCATAACCGGGGTCAAGCCGCCTCCCTACGGCGGCGAAATCGTTTTAAACATTCTGGCGCCGGCGTTAAGGGAGATTCTACCGCGGACGGCGAGTCTACGGGCTCTCCGACGACGATCTCGCGAATAATACGGCCGGTTGGATAGTTGCGCCCGTAGATCGCGTCGACCCATTCCTTCGCTAGCTTTGGATCGAACCGGACAACCTTTCCTCGATTCGTTGGTAGCTCGAGATACGGCAACCCATCCTCCAGAAGTCGAGCCACTGCCGTCTGCGGCACGCAAAGCCACCTCGCGAGTTGCCGCGGAGTGAGAAAGGGCGTGTCAGGTGCTGGCTGTGGCACGCTCTACATAATAGCAGGCGCCCCCCTTCCCGCGTTTTGCGCGTGCCCAAAACAGCGTGAGACGTTGCGGCGGGATCCTGCGATTCTCCCAGGTGTGCGCGTTGCAGCGGCCCCCGCGCAGATCGATTTTGCGAGTGCAAAGTTATCAAGCGTGGGCCGAGTCGTGATTCACGAGCGACGGAAGCAACTTCCGCAGTTCTAGTTCGGCGGAGCCGCGGTCGATTCGCAGACTGTCACCCACCGGCAAGAGCATCGCCCACTGGAGACCGTATTCAGCCTCCAAGCGCGAATACATCAACGTTTTCCTCGCACGACGAACAAGGTATTCGGCTCCAATGTCATCCGAAATTTCGATCGCACACACGCGGTCACCGGCTTTCACGACCACATCAGGCCAAATATCGTTTGCACTGACTACACGAAGGAGGTCGGCGAACGCACCCGTTGCATGGTCTTTCATAAAATTAATGCTCGGCGGTTTCACATAATCGGCGCCTGTTCGCTCCAACAATTCGAGAAATTCCCGCTCCAACATGCTGTGGTATGGGTGCATTTTTCTGGCAACATAGACCGGCCAAGCCTGCAGATGAAGTAACTCGCCGGACGGATGCCAGGCACCGGAAATGATATGCGCTCCCGGGAGCGTGAAACCATGCGGGGTAGTCCGGACGGCTAGCTCTATGGACTTGGGAATCGACCAGTACCGGATCGCGGGACAAGCGACGCTCGTGTCCAGCGTGCGGCTGCCGTCCGGAAAAATTGGCAGGGTCTCCTCTGAGTTCTCGACAAGCCCGGTCCGAAAATTCACGCCGCCACGTAGTTTCCATCGATCTGGCCCTCCCTCTCGGAGCAGACGATCGAATTCCCGGACAAAATCCGTTGGCGAAAAGGCAGACCCCTCTAAACCGCGCGCATAAACGGCATCAAAGGATCGATGAAATAAAGTTTTGAGGTCCGAGAGTGGGCGCCCCGGCGAAGCGGAGCTGTGCGCACCATTACCTACGGTAGAACAGTCAGCTGCGTGGAGCCGCTGTTCATTTTGCCAAGCCCGCGGAAAAAAAATACCCTCCCGCTTCGCGATTATCACACGAAGCGGCCGGCCTGTATCTGCCGCTGTGCAATGACCGCAGAGCAGAATTGGGCGGCGGGCGTCTGGAGACGTTTGGCCGGCGTTGCCGATCCAGTCCTTGAATCTACGCTGCTGAAGGTCGGTTAGCAGCTCGCTGCGTGATGCGCAGCGGAAGGGTTCTACGCCGGCGGTGGCGACCGCGATGATTACCTCAGTCATGAGTCCTTCCGCTTCCGCGCAACCCATCAAGCAGTCGGCCACCAGGACGACTCACAGGCTTTTCGCCGTGCTCCAGTTCGAGTTTTTCGACCCTCCGCAGTATGGAGAGAAATGCTTCTCTCATGTCCCCCATGCTTGCATCAATCGACCGCCACGCGTCTTTTCCTATCCCGCCTGCTCTGCACCCTTCGCATTGGGACACCTGATTCTCGACGATGGCTCGAAACGTATCGACCAATCTTTGTCGTTTAGCAGCTGTGTAATTTTTTGGCATCGTCATTTGCTCTTTTTGACCAGTTCGACTGGCAGGTAGAGTCGTCCATCCGCGCCCTGCACCAGCACCGCCGATTGAGTTGGTCCATAAATACGGCCGTCAGAGTGAAAAATCAGGAGTCGGCTTTGGTCTTTCAGGACTGCGTCCAAGCTCGCCGCAGTTTTCTCCAATCGTGATAAGGTCGCGCCCAATTCCTGTATCCGTTTGCTTGATGTCGCGGTCAGCGCTTCGGCCTCTGTTTTGTCCCAAGTCTGGAACGTTGCCAACAAGACGTGGAGAGAGGTCTCGCCGCGCCAGGAAAGCACGCAGATCGAGACACACATCAAGGCGATCGAGCCAGCCAACACCCATACTCCGAACGAGCAGCGCCTCGCGCTCTCGTCCAAGTCGCGCAAGGCCTGCGGCAGGGTCCGCAAGAGCTGGACCTGCTGGCGCAGGTCGTTGAGGACGCGTTCGCGCGTCGCAGTGTCGACAGAAGGCAAACCTGCCTCCGCCGAAGAATTCGAGGCCGAACTGGTTTGGTCCATATCGCGATATAGTAGCCGGTAGCTGGAATGCGCCCGCCGTGGGCCCATGGCCAGTTGTGTTCGGCACGGCGCATGCGGTGGTGTGACGGCGGGAGAAAAAGGTCTGCCTTTGGTGGGGTGGCGGGCGTTGGCGTAGGCAGGGCGCAAGCG
>JBEHYR010000092.1:0-17725 GCA_048498075.1 Verrucomicrobiota bacterium
TCTCTACGTGTTTCTAAATTCTTTTCGCGCGGGGTTGTGCGATCGCGAAGAGCGGTGGCCCTGGTATTTTTGCCGCGAGGAGGATTGGACGTGGTTCCGGGATTATCTGGCGGATCAGCGTCCGCAGCCCGAATGGCTGGCTTGAGCCTGAGGTAGGAGCCTGCTTGCAGGCGATCTTGTCGTGCGACTACCTCTTGGTCTTCGTATGTCCAACATCGCCTGCAAGCAGGCTCCTACATGTCGATCCCGTTGAACCCAGCTGATCCGATTTCTGCCGATCCTTACGCGCCGGTGCCGACGTTTTACGAGCGGCACCGCGAGTGGCTCGCGGGGGGGGCGGTGTTTGTGCTGACGGTCGTGCTGACGGTGGTCTCGTTTCCGCCGTATCATGCGCCGGAATTCGCGTATGCGATGCTCGTGCCGGCGATTTTCTGGGCATATCAATCGCCGCGGCTAAAAGTTTTCGCTTGGACGATGGCCGCGGCGCAGGCCGTCGCGTGGACGATTTTGCTCGGCTGGCTCTACCATGTGACGTGGGGTGGGCTGTTATTGCTGGGGCCGTTCGTCGGCGCGTGGGTCGGCGTGTGGTTTTTGGCGGCGTGGTGGACGCTCCCGCGGATGCTCGGGCGGCCGACGCTCGTGCGGCTCGTGGGAATGCTCGGGCTCGCCGCCGCGTGGGTGATTGTCGAATGGACGCGCACGTGGGTGCTCGGGGGGTTTCCGTGGCTGCCGCTCGCGGCGAGCCAGTGGGAGCGATCCAGCATCCTGCAGATCGCGGCGTATACGGGCGCGGGTGGCATTTCGTTCGTGCTCGTCGCGATGAACATCGGTTTTGCGACGATGGCGCACAGTCTGTTCATCGAGCGGCAGGGTGGATTGAATTTTCGCCGGCCGGAATTCCTGCTCGCGCTGTTTCTGCTGATGGGGTGCGTGAGCGTGCACATGCAGGAGACCTTTAACCGTCGCGGCTACAGTGTGCCGCTGGCGCGCGTGGCGTTCGTGCAGCCTTACATTCCGCAGGAGGTGAAATGGGATCCGGCGAAGGGACCGGGAATCCTCGAGGTGTTGGAGAAAACGACGATGACCGCCGCGGCGTCGCGGCCGGATTTGATCCTGTGGCCCGAGGCGAGCACGCCTTACGCGGTGATCGGTGAGCCGACGGCGCACGATTTCGCGGAGAATCTCGCGCGGCGAGCGCACGCCCCGCTGCTCCTCGGCTCGATCGCGGTGGAAAATCCCCGCGGACCGAATGAGAAATGGTTCAACGCCGCGGTGGTGGTCGATCCCGTGGCAGGCGTGCAGAATGTTTTTTACGCGAAGCGGCATCTGGTGCCGTTCGGCGAATACGTGCCGCTGCGCTGGGCGCTCGGCTGGCTGAACAAATTCGTGCCGATCGGCGACGGCGATTTCGTGCGGGGCCCGGACTCGTCGCCGCTGGTGGTGACGGTGCACGGGGAATCGCTCACGGTCGGGCCGCTGATTTGTTATGAGGACATTTTTCCGGAACTCGCGCGCAACAGCGTGCGGGCGGGGAGCGATTTCCTGGCGGTGCTGACGAACAACGCGTGGTATGGCGAGGGTGGCGCGGCGATCCAGCATGCGAGTCATGCGGTGCTGCGCGCCGTGGAGACTCGGCGGCCCGTGCTCCGCGACGGCAACGGGGGGTGGAGTGGGTGGATCGACGAATTCGGGAACGTCCGCGCCACGGTGCTCAACGACGCCGGGAGCGTTTATTTCCGAGGGACACAGACCTTCAACATCACGCGCGACGCGCGCTGGATCGGGAAGAACAGTTTCTATGTGCAGCACGGCGACTGGTTCGTCGTTGTGTGCGCGGCGGTGCTGCTGTTTGGGATGACGGCGTTGTTGACGGCGGTGAAGCCGGTGCAAAAGGCGAGGTCGAGAGCGACTCGTGAAGGAGGGAGGGCGCGTGATCCTTCAGGCGCCGGGTTGCGCGGCGAATGTGACCGGAGCGGCGGGTTAGGGATAACCCGCCCTACCTGAGCGCGACGTGGGCGGTGACGATGGCGGGCGGGAGAGGTTCGGCGGCGATCCAGCCGCGGGCGGGATAGTCGACGATGCGATTCAACTCGCCGGTGAGGTGCTCGACGTAGTCGAAGCCGTGAGCGGCGTTGAGCGCCTGTTCGTTTTCGAACGAGTTCGGCGGAAGACAGCGCGTGATGTGCAGGCCGGGAAAATGCCGGAGCAAAGTCAGCCGGGCGCGGCGGAGGCGCGAGGGTGAGGCGACGATCAAGGCGGAGCGCAGGCCGGAGTCGAAGGCGAGTTCGGGGCGCGTGCTGGCGAGCAGGGCGGCGGTGAACGCGATGTTTTCCGTCGTGTTGGTCGAACGGTTCTCGAGGATCAGGCGGGTGCGGGGAAAATCCGGATACGCGCGGAGGAGTTCGGCGGCCCAGGCGTCGGCTTCGGCTTGGGCGAGGTGGCCGGTGCCGGCGCCGATGCCGCCGGTGAAGATGACGTGGCGGGCGTGGCCGCGGGCGAAGAGTTCGCCGCAGAAAACGGCGAGGCGGACGTCGAACACGCCGAAGCCGATGACGGCGTCGGCGGGCCCGGCGGGGAGGGCGTCCGTCTCGGACAAATACGCGAAGGCGAGACGCGCGGCGGCGTCGCGGGCGTCGAGGTGCAGAGGAGCGGGCGCAGGGGTCACGAGCGAGGACGGGGTTTCGGACGAAACGCTCACGCGTTCCGCTACGAGGAGGGAAAGATGGCGGACGAAACGCTCACGCGTTCCGCGACCGGAGGCAGAACGAGCTTATTTGATCTGGGCTTTGTCCCAGCCCTCGGTGGGCATCGGGTAGCGTTTGCCGTTCACTTCGACCTCGAGATTTTTGCCGGCGGAGTAGCTGATATAGATCGGACCGGGCTTGGGCACGACCTGGCTCTGGCCGCGAACGAGCGTGGTTTCGGGGAGGAGCACGCGGCCGTCGGCGGCGGTCACGACCTTCACGCGCACGGTGTCGCTCGCGATGAGCGTGATCGTGGGATCGGCGGCGCTGATCGGCGCGGCGGCAGGGCTGGTTGCAGCGGTCGACGCGGAAGCGGGTTTCGCGGGGCGATCGCCGCCGCTGAAAAGGGCGATGGCGCCCCAGACGAGAAGCACGACGACCACGGCCAGCGCGGCCCATTTCCCGAATTTAAAAACGAGCGCGGGGTCGATGCTCGTGGCGCCGCCACCCATGGAGGGTCGGCGGCCGGGGCCGGCGTTCCGGCGGGTGGGCTGCGGTTTCGGCGCGGGCTCGTCGGCGACGACGGTATTTTTCTCGGCGCGCTCTTCGTCGGAGGAGGAAATCGAAACATCCATGCGGCCGTAGATTTCGCGGCTGGGCTGGCGGCCCTTCGACTCGCCGCGACCGAGGGCGGCGTAGTCGTTGATGATGCGGTCGGCGGGGAGGCGGAGAAAGGTCGCGTAGGTGCGGAGAAAGCCGCGGACGTAGAGTTCGGTGAGGTTGATGTCGAACTGGTTGTTTTCGAATTTGCTCAGGTAATCGCCGCGAATCTTGGTGGCTTCGGCGGCTTCACGGATGGAGATGCCTTTTTTCTTCCGGGCTTCCTCGAGGCGTTCGCCGATGGTCTGCATGGGTTTTGGAGTTAGGAGTTTTGGACTGGAAACGAAAGAAGGAACTGAGTTGCCCGCGAATCACGCGAAAGTTCGCGAAGGCGTTTCGGGATTTGCGTGAAGGGGGGTGATTCGCGGGAGGAGTCAGAGGGTATCGAGGTCGACGAGGATGTCGCGGGGGCTGGAGCCGTTTTCGGGGCCGACGATGCCTTTTTCCTCCATCAGGTCCATGATGCGGGCGGCGCGGTTGTAGCCGATGCGGAGGCGGCGCTGGATCATCGAGGTGCTGGCGCGCTTCGAGGATTTCAGGACGTCCAGCGCCTGGTGATACAACTCCTCGTCGTCGCCGAGATCGCCGTCTTCGGCGCCGCCGTCTTCATCGTCGTCGGTCGCAGCGCGGTCGATTTGCTGCTGGACGGATTGGGCGTATTGCGGCGGGCCGTTGCGCTTGAGGAATTCGACGAGGCCCATGACTTCCTCGTCGGAGACGAAGGCGCCTTGGGCGCGCACGAGGCGCGAGGTGCCGGGCGGCGAGAAAAGCATGTCGCCGCGGCCGATGAGGGTGTCGGCGCCTTTGACATCGAGGATGGTGCGCGAGTCGACTTGCGAGGCGACCTGGAAGGCGATGCGCGAGGGGAGATTGGCTTTGATGACGCCGGTGATGACGTTCACGGACGGGCGCTGGGTCGCGATGATGAGATGGATGCCGGCGGCGCGGGCGAGTTGGGCGAGGCGGGCGATGGAGGTTTCGATCTCGGCGGGCGCGACCATCATGAGATCGGCGAGTTCGTCGATGATCGCGACGATGTAGGGCAGGCGATCGGGGACTTCGATTTCGTCGAGCGGCGGGGTGATGCCGTCGAGGGTGGGCTGGGCTTCGGCGGGCGGCGGAGCGTCGGCTTTTTTGCGCGAGTTGAAGCCGACGATGTTACGGACGTTGCACTTCGCGAAGATCTGGTAGCGTTGCTCCATTTCGCTGAGGAGCCACTTGAGCGCGCCGGGGACTTTCTTCGGCTCGGTGACAACCGGAATCAGCATGTGCGGGAGCGTGTTGAAAATTTTCAACTCGACCACTTTGGGGTCGACCATGATGAGGCGGACGTTTTTCGGCGACGCGCTGTAGAGGATCGAGGCGACGATGGAATTGATGCAGACGGATTTGCCGGAGCCGGTCGCGCCGGCGATGAGCAGGTGCGGCATCTTCGTGAGATCGGAGATGAGCGGCTTGCCGGACACGTCTTTGCCGAGCGCGATCGGAAGTTCGGCGCGGGCGCCGGTCCAATCGTCGCTCTCGAGGATTTCGCGCATGCCGACGGGCGTGGGGTTCTGATTCGGGACTTCGACGCCGACGGCGGCTTTGCCGGGGATGGGCGCGAGGATGCGCACGGATTGGGCGCGCATGCCGAGCGCGATGTTCTTGTCGAGGCCCGCGATTTTTTCGACGCGGACCCCGGCGGCCGGGACGAGTTCGTAGCGTGTGATGACCGGGCCGACGTGGATTTCGCCGAGCGTCACTTCGACGCCGAACTCGCTGAGGATGCGGAGGAGGTTCTCGGCGTTGCGGCGATGCTCCTCCTCGCTGTTCGCGGCGGTGGGGCGAATCTGCTCTTTCAACAGGTTGAGCGGAGGAAATTCGTAATTTTTGTCGTCGCTTTTCACCGGGAGCGCGGCGGGCTTCGACTTCTTCGTTTCCTCGGGTTTGACGATGTTGAGTTCGAGTTTGCCGGCGGCGACGGCGAGGGCTTTTGGGTCGGTGGCGGTCTCGACGAGTGCGGGCGCGGGTTTGCCGGAGAGTTTGAGCCCGGAAGGTTTCGGCTCGGGCTTGGCGGCGGGCGGGGCATCGAAGGCCGGGGCGATGGCGGCGGCGGGTTTCGCGAGGGGATCGTCGGGTGTTTTCGGAAGGACGATTTTTTTCGGCGCGGGGCCGATGGCGCCGGAAGCGGCGAGGGCGACGGGCGCGGGCGTGGCGGGGTTTTTCTGTTTCGCTTTTTCGGCGCGGGTCTTAGCGCGGGCCTCGGCGAGTTCGGCTTTTTGTTTGGCGCGGGCGGCGCGCCACTCGTGGAAGTTGTGGAGCATCCGGTCGAGTTCCGCGCCGACGTCTTTCATCAGGATGAACACCCAGGCGCAGACGGAGATCGTGATGAGCAGGAGGCCGGAGCCGAAGACGCCGATGTTGTCGCCGAGGGCGCCATTATATATCCACGAGCCGATGATGCCGCCGAGGCCTTGGGGGAAAAAGTCGCGGCCCTTGAAATTCACCATCGCGGCGAGGCCGGAGACGGAGAGCAGGCTCAGCAGGACGGCGGTGAGCCGCGCGCCGGTCAGCCGCCGGGGGTGGCGCAGCGAAACGTAGAGCACCCAGAAAAGAAAAAACGCGACGAGGTAGGCGCCGATGCCAAACGTGTAGAGCAGGCACCAGACGGTATCGGCGCCGATTTTGCCGACGATGTTGGTGGCGAGGACGTGAGTGGTGTTGAAGGTGACTTGCTGCGGCGAGTAGTCGACGAGCGCGACGGCGAGGCAGGGGGCGAGCACGAAGCAGAGGATCGCCGCGGGCCAATTGGGTTGGTAGCGCGGCGCTTGGAAAGACGGGCCACCGTTTGAGTTTGAAGTCTCCGACTTGGGCATTTTTGTGAGCCGACCGAAATCAGTCGAAGTCGAAGCTAAGCGTCCAGCCCGTCAAATGTAAATGTCCCCGCAGCTGGCAGAGCGAAACTTATCCAATTTTTATGCGAGACATTCTTCGGTTTGAACCGATTTACCAGGACCGCGTGTGGGGCGGCCGCGAACTCGAGACGGCGTTTGGGCGTACGCTGCCGGCGGGGCGGCCGATCGGGGAGAGTTGGGAAATCGTGGATCGGCCGGAGGCGCAATCGGTGGTGCGCGCGGGGACGTGCAAGGGAACGACGCTGCGGTCGCTGATCGAGACGCGCGGCGCGGAGTTGATGGGGCCGAAATGGCCGAAGGAGAAACCGTTTCCGATTTTGGTGAAGTGGCTGGATTGTCGGGAGCGGTTGAGTCTGCAGGTGCATCCGCCGGCGGCAGTCGCCGGGGAGTTGAAGGGCGAGCCGAAGACGGAGAACTGGTATATCGCGCACTCGACGGCGGACGCGCATCTGTTGGTGGGCTTGAAGAAAGGTGTGACGCGCGGGCAGTTCGAGCGGGCGATCGCGGCGAACGCGCTGGAGAATTGCATCCATCACTTTCGCGTGGCGGCGGGGGATTCGATTTTGGTGCACAGCGGACAAGTGCACGCGATCGACGCGGGAAATCTGATTTTGGAAATCCAGCAGAACTCGGACACGACCTATCGCGTTTACGACTGGGGCCGCGTGGGGCTGGACGGCAAGCCGCGGCAGCTCCACATCGAGCAGTCGTTGCGTTCGATCCAGTGGGATGACTTCGAACCGGCACCGGTGCGCGGCGCGCCGACATCGGGCGTGATCGCGGATTGCGCGGAGTTTTCGATTCGCCGCGTGGTGCTCGGCGCGGGCGAGAGGCTCTCGATGCGCGGGAGCGAACAGCCGCGGCTGCTCAGTGTCGTGAGCGGATCGGTGCGCGGTGCGGCGGAGCAGGACATGGGCAGCAAGGCGCCCTTCGGCCAGCCGTTGACGCCGGGCGAAAACGTGCTGCTGCCGTTTGCGGGGGCATTCACGTTTGCGGCGGTGAGCACGTCGATTCTGTTGGTGACGGAAAATTTTTCGTGAGAGGAAAGCGGAAGGAGAGCGGCTGGTGCGGGTGAACCGCCCGGTTGGTCATTCTGAACGAAGTGAAGAATCCCGTGCGCGCTTCGTGGCCCGATGCGCGTGCGAAAGTCCAAATGGATTCTTCGCTGCGCTCAGAAGGACAGGAGGGGGGCGATGCTCGCGAGGCGCGCCACAGGTTGGTTTGCGCCGTCCGACGCGGGTGTGCTGCCCGCAGGAAACGTTGCGAATTCACGGCCGTTCGACTCGCACGGACGCCTCGGAGAGGCGTCCCTACCGGCGCTGCTGATGAACCGTTCGGTTTGTCATTCTGAACGAAGTGAAGAATCCCGTGCGCGCTTCGTGGCACGATGCGCGTGCGAAAGTCCAAGTGGATTCTTCGCTGCGCTCAGAAGGACAGGCCTTTGGGAGTTCATCGGCGTAGGCCACCCAACGGCTTGGCGTTGGTTCGGAGTCTCGGAAGGACGAGAGGGCTCTCCCTGACGGCCCGGGCGCAGTCGCCGACCCGATTTTCCAAGAGCGGAGTTTGCGGTCGAAGGCGGTTGGAGCACGGTGGCGTGATGTTCAAGTTGCTCGTTTTCCTTGCGGCGGTCTTCGCGTTTGGCGCGCTCGCGTGGATGCTGCTTTTGCCGGTCGTCGTGACGACGCAGCTGCGGACGCGCACGGGATTCGACGCGACGATCGAGCGGCTCACGGTGAATCCGTTCACCGGGCGGGTGGATCTGAGCGGGCTCATCCTCACCAATCCGCCGACATTTCCGGTGAAGGAGTTCGTGGAGCTGCGGACGTTCCGGGCGAATGCGGACGTGTGGTCGCTGTTTTCGGAGCGGCCGGTTTTCGACACGATGACGGTCGATGTCGGGACGGTGACGCTCGTGAAGACACGCGACGGCGCGACGAACGCGGAGGTGTTCCAACGTCGCCTGAACCCCGCGACCAGCGCGCCCGTTCCCACCAAGGCGGCGACGGGTGGGACGGCGAACGAGAAGAAGTTCCTGATTCGAAAACTCCTGTTGCGCGTCGAACGGCTGGTAATTGCCGACTACAGCCTGCGGCAACCGGGCGTGCAGGATTTCAAGCTGGCCATCGATCAGACGTATCTGGACGTGACCGATCTGAAACAGATCTTCGCGCCGGCGGTGTTGAAAAATCTGGCGCCGGTGGCGATCGCGGCCGGAGGTTTGCTTCCGGGCGAGTGGGCACGGGCGGTCGGCGACGCGACGAAATCGGGCAAAGAGCTGCTGAAGGAGGCCGGGCGGAAGGCGGAGGTGAAAGTAAAAGGGCTCTTCGACGCGCTTGAAGAAAGCAAAAAGCCATAGTTAGCTGACCGTTTTCCATGTCATCTTCCGACTCCACCGACACCCTGAACACGCAGTCCAATGCTCCGGAATCCAGCCCCGCGGCGACGCCGGCGGGCGAGACCGGCGCCGCCTCGCCGGCGGCCGACGCCGATGCGCTGGCGACGGCAAAGAAAGAAGCGGCCGATAACTACAATCGCTACCTGCGCGCGGTGGCGGACCTGGAGAATTTCCGGCGCCGCACGGTCCGCGAGAAGGACGAGCTGCGGCAATTCGCGGCGTCGGCGGTGCTCGAGGACTTGCTGCCGGTGATCGATAATCTCGGCTTTGCGCTGAATGCGGCGCAGCAGCCCGGCGCGGAGGTGAAGAACCTCGCGAACGGCGTGGAGATGGTGCTCGCGAAGTTGAAATCGTCGCTGGCCGGGCACGGGCTGAAGGAGATCAACCCGGCCGGGCAGCCGTTCGACGCGAATTTGCACGAGTCGATTTCAGCTCAGCCGAGCGCGGAGGTGCCCGAGGGGAACGTGATCACGGTGGTGCGCACGGGTTTCTCATTGAACGGACGACTGCTGCGGCCGGCGTCGGTCGTCGTGTCGAGCGGCGCGGCGAAGCAGGAAAAATAATTTCTCTGTTGTCGGCGCCGTCCGGCGCGCGATGGTCGACCATCGCCTGCCAGCAGGCGCCTACCTCCAGCACAACGCATCATGGCGAAGGAAGATTACTACGAATTGCTCGGCGTGCAGAAAGGCGCGTCGGAGGACGAAATGAAAAAGGCGTACCGCAAGAAGGCGGTGCAATATCATCCCGACAAAAATCCGGGCAACAAGGAGGCGGAAGAGATGTTCAAGAAAATCTCCCACGCGTACGAAGTGTTGAAGGATCCGGAGAAGCGCGCGGCGTATGATCGCTACGGGCACGCGGCGTTCGAGGGCGCCGGGGCGGGCGCGGGCGGCATGCGCGGGCCGGGCGGAATGGGCGGTGGGTTTCACGATCCGTTCGATATTTTCCGGGAGGTCTTCGGCCAGCAGGGCGGGATGGGCGGCGGCGGGATTTTCGAGGAGATGTTCGGCGGCGGCGGAAGTCGCGGCGGCGGGCAGGATGGCGCCGACTTGCGCTACGATCTCGAAATCACGCTCGAGGAGGCGGCCCGCGGCGCGGAAAAGGAAATTTCGTTTCGGAAGAATGTGAGCTGCGAGCGCTGTAACGGTTCGGGCGCGGAGCCCGGCTCGAAGCGGGTGACGTGTCCGACTTGCCGCGGCGCGGGCCAGGTGCGGCGCTCGGGCGGCATCATCACCTTCACGCAGACGTGTCCGACGTGCGGCGGCGCCGGGCAGAAAATCGAGAAGCCCTGCACGGCGTGCCGCGGCGAAGGGCGCGTCGTGAAGACGACGAAGCTCAACGTGCGCATCCCGGCGGGCGTCGACAACGGATCGCGGCTGCGCTCGTCGGGCAATGGCGAGGCGGGCGTGGCGGGCGGCGCGACCGGCGATCTCTACATCGTGCTGTCGGTAAAGGAGCACGAACTCTTCGAGCGGCAGGGCGACGATCTGTTTTGCGAGATCCCGATCAAGTTCACGCTGGCGACGCTCGGCGGCACGATCGAAGTGCCGACGCTGTTCGGCAAAGCCTCGTTGAAAATTCCGGTGGCGACGCAGAGCGGCACGACGTTCCGGCTGCGCGACAAGGGCATGCCGTCGCTGCGCGGCGGGCGGCAGGGCGATCAACTCGTACGCGTGCACGTCGAGGTGCCGCAGTCGCTCACGTCGGAGCAGCGGAAAATTCTGGAGGAGTTCGCGCGCGTGAGCGGCGATGCGAACGAGCCGACGTCGAAGTCGTTTTTCGAGAAGGCGAAGAAGTTTTTCTGAGGGCGGCGGATGAGCGTGCGGACGGAAATGTAGGAGCCTGCTTGCCGGCGATGGATGGCGTGCGCCTGCTGCCATCGCCGGCAAGCAGGCTCCTACCGGAGAGTGCTCCCCGGTGGGACTGCGCCTGACGCACGAGTGGGAAGGGCGGTTCCAAGGTCGTGCGCTTTTCCCGGTTTTATTTGCGTGGGAGGGAAAAAAGCTTCCCTCACGTCGCGGCTGGCTGCTACGCCATGGGCCGCGTCGCGTAGCTCTTACCCCAAAAAATGATGCAAGCTTCGTTGCTCTCTCCCATGCTCGCCGTCGTCGACGGCAATCCTGTTCACCTGCAGCTCGCCTGGGTCGACTATCTCATCCTGGCGATTTATTTCGGCTTCGTCCTCGGGATCGGGTGGATCCTTCGGCGCTACATCAAGACGAGCAAGGACTTCTTCGAGTCGGGGCGCGCGCTGCCGGCGTGGATCTGCGCGCTGGGCTTCATCGGCGCGAATCTCGGCGCGCAGGAAGTCATGGGCATGGCGGCATCGGGCGCCAAATACGGCATCGCGACGAGTCACTTTTACTGGGTGGGCGCGATCCCGGCGATGGTGTTCGTGGGCATTTTCATGATGCCGTTTTACTACGGCTCGAAGGCGCGCTCGGTGCCGGAGTATTTGAAACTCCGATTCGACGAGAAGACGCGCGTGTTCAACGCGGCGTCGTTTGCGGTGATGACCGTGTTCTCCTCGGGCATCTCGATGCACGCGCTCGCGCTGCTGCTGAATGCGATCCTCGGCTGGAATTACAACGTCTGCATCGTCGTCTCGAGCCTGATCGTGCTGGTCTACATTTACACCGGTGGACTGACGTCGGCGATCTACAACGAGGTGCTCCAGTTCTTCCTGATCGTGCTCGGCTTCCTGCCGCTCGTGCTGATCGGGCTGAAGGACATCGGCGGCTGGAGCGGGCTGATGCATCAGCTCGACGCTTACTCGGCGACGAAGGGCATGCCGGGCGCGTGGAGTCACTCGTGGGCGCAGATGGGCAGCACGGCGGCGAATCCCATGGGCGTGGAATGGTTCGGCATGATCATGGGCCTCGGCTTCGTGCTGTCGTTCGGCTACTGGTGCACGGACTTCCTCGTGATCCAGCGCGCGATGGCCGCGAAGGACATGAACTCGGCGCGCCGCACGCCGCTCATCGCGGCGATCCCGAAAATGCTTTTCCCGGGGCTGGTGATTCTGCCCGGCATGCTCGCGATCGCGCTCTTCCACAAGGGCGGCTCGAACCTCGCGCTGCCGATCGATGCGAGCGGCACGCCCGACTACAACATGGTCGTGCCGGCGATGCTCGCGAAATATTTTCCGAACGGCCTGCTCGGCATCGGCCTCACGGCGCTCATGGCGTCGTTCATGTCGGGCATGGCGGGCAACGTGACCGCGTTCAACACGGTGTGGACGTACGATCTCTATCAGGGCCACCTCAAGAAGGACGCGACGGATGCACAACTCGTGGTGGTCGGCCGGATCACGACGGTCGTCGGCCTGATCATCAGTGCGGCGTGCGCCTACCTCGCGAGCAAATTTAACAACATCATGGACATGCTCCAGCTGGTGTTCGGATTCGTGAACGCGCCGCTGTTTGCGATCTTCCTGCTCGGCATGTTCTGGCGGCGGGCGACCGGTCACGGCTCGTTCTTCGGCCTGATCGTCGGCACGCTGTCGGCGATGGTGTTTCACGGGTTGACGCTGCCGGTCGGCGAAGTGGCTGGAATCAAAGGCGGCTGGATCAGCGGCGCGGAAGGGGCGCGGCACTTCACTAGCTCGATGGCGCAGAATTTCTGGATGGCGATCTGCGCGTTCGTGGGCTGCTTCGTGGCGACGGCGGCGATCTCGCTGGCGACGAAACCGAATCGCACGGACGACCAATTGCGCGGCCTCGTCTACTCGCTCACGGAGAAAGACACCTCGGATCACGGTGCGCCGTGGTATGCGAAACCGGCGACGCTCGGCGGACTCGTGCTCGCGGCGACGCTCGTGCTCAACATCATCTTCTGGTAACCCTGAACCTCTGAACGACCATGCAACTCGACGTTCGTGTGCCCATCGGCTGGCTGTTTCTCACGCTCGGAATCATCCTCGTCGTTTACGGATTCATTTCCGATCCGGCGCTCTACGCGGAGCACTCGCTGGGCGTGAATGTGAACCTGCGCTGGGGGGCGATTTTCGCCGTGTTCGGCGCGGTGGTGCTGTTCATCGCGAAGCGGAAGAAGAGCTGAAGGCTTCAGCGTCGGCGGGCGGGTCGCGACCGAGGCGCGCGGAAACGCGTCGAGGCGCTGGAGGTTATCTCGGCGATCCCAGGGGGCCCGCTTTGCTTCGCGGGATGATTCGGAATTGTCCGCGACGCAGTGGACCGTTTCCCGCTGATCCAGCTTATTCCGCGCGCAACGTAGCGAGCGGATCGACTTTCGCGGCGCGGCGGACGGGAATCCAGCAAGCGAGCGCGGCGGCGAGCGCGAGCAGCGCGGCGACAGCCGCGAACGTCGAAAAGTGGATTCCGATCCTGCCGACGATATCGGGAAAGGGACATCCGGACGTATTCAATCTTCTGTTGCCGAAGCTTCGCGCGGTTAAAAGCGCAGGGCCTGATTTCCCGGTTGTCGGTATAGTCAGGCGCGCTGAACGCGGTAGCTGGCCTCGATGTGGCCAGCACGACCGGAGCTTGGCCGCTCCTCCATTTGGAAAACAAACGTTCGCCGGTCCCGCCACCGGCTTACAGCTCGCTTTCCGCCGATCGTCGGCCAACGGTGCCGCCCGCTCGCTTCCGCTCAACTTAGGAATCTGCCTGCCGGTGTGGGCCGGTTCATCGCGGAGGAGGAGTGCTCCCGCCCCCATGAATCCGCTCAACCTTCCTCGTGTCGGCGTGCTGTGGCAAAGCCCGCTCCGCCTCCTTTCGTCCCTCCGCGCGGTTTTCGCCGGAGGGTTTTTTGCACTGACGCTCGCGGCGGCGCACGCGCAGACCGCGAACGCCTTCGACTCGACGCTGGGCGATGCCAGCATCGGCGCGGCGGTGAATGCGATGGTCACCGACCACACCGGCAAGATCGTCGTCGCGGGTGCGTTCACGACGGCGGGCGGTTCGACGCGCAACCGCGTGGCCCGCTTCAATGCTGACGGGACGCTCGATGCCAGCTTCGGCGATCCGAATGTGAACGGTCCGGTCAACGGGCTGGCCGAGGATCAAAATGGAAAGATCCTCGTCGCGGGGAATTTTTCCGCGGCGGGCGGTTCGGCGCGCCATAATTTGGCGCGGTTCAATGCCGACGGCACGCTCGATTCGACCTTCGCCGATCCGAACCTGAGTGCGGCGGCCCTCGGCGTGGCGGCCGACCTGAATGGAAGGGTGATCGTCGTGGGTGCGTTTGCGTTTCCGCAACAGGCCCTCGCCCGCTTCAATGCCGACGGGAGCGTCGACGCGACCTTCGCCGATCCGGGTCTGGATGCGACGGCCAATGCCGTGGTGGTGGATCCAAGCGGAAGAATCCTGGTGGCAGGGCCGTTCACGACGGCCGGAGGTCAGGCGCGCCATGGCCTCGCGCGCTTCAATCCGATCGGCGGCACGTTCGACGCGACCTTCGCCGATCCGAATCTCAATGCCGCGCCTCGATCCCTGACCGTCGACGGCTCCGGCCGCGTCGTCGTGACCGGCGACTTCACTTCGGCGGGCGGTGCGACGCGTCATTACCTCGCGCGTTTCAAGGTGGACGGCACGCTGGACCCGACGTTCGCCGATCCGAATTTGGACAACGCCGGCTACGCTGTCGGCGTGGATAGCCACGGGAAAGTCGCGGTGGCGGGTGTCTTCACGACGGCGGGCGCGGCGAACGCCACCCGCAGCCGGCTCGCGCGTTTCAACCCTGACGGGACGCTCGACCTGACGCTCGCCGATCCGAATCTGAGCACGGACGCGAATGCGTTGGCGGTCGACGGCGACGGACGACTCCTCGTCGCGGGCAACTTCACGACCGCGGGCGCGGGCAACGCGACGCGGACCCGGCTCGCGCGTTTCACCGGAGAACCCGGCGTGGACCTCACCGTGAATGATCCGACCTTCGTCCCCGAAGGACTCGGATTCATCACCTCGATGGCGGCGGCGGGCGACGGGAAGACTCTGGCCGCCGGTGGCGGCTTGGGCATCGCCGGGCCGAATGCGGTGGAGCGGATCAATCCCGACGGCTCGCTCGACTCCAGTTTCACCGATCCGGCTTTGGACGCCGGCGTTCGCCGGATGGCGGTCGATGGCGACGGAAAGATTTTGATCGTGGGAGAATTTTCCACCGTCGGCGGACTGACGCGCATCGGCGTCGCGCGGCTGAATGCGAACGGCACCGTCGATGCCACCTTCGACCCGGCCGATTCCAACTACTTTCGCTCTTACAGCGTGGCCGTGGATGGGAACGGAAAAATCCTGGTCGGCTCGTTGGCCTATGGCCTCACGCGGCTAAATGCCGATGGCACCGCCGATGGTACTTTCGCGCCAGCGCTGGACGGTCCGGCCCTCGCGATCGCGCTCGACGGGAACGGAAAAATTCTGATCGCCGGCCAGTTCACGAACGTGAACGCCACCGCCCGCAAGAGGCTCGCCCGGCTCAATGCGGACGGCACCCTCGACAATACCTTTGCCGATCCGGACCTGGATGGCGACGCGAAGGTCGTGCGAGTCGACCATAACGGGAAAATCCTCGTCGGCGGCGATTTTGCGAACGCCGGCGGCTCGCCGCGCGGGCGGCTCGCGCGGTTCAACGCCGATGGCACACTGGACTCGACGTTCGCCGATCCGAGTCTGGACGGCCCGGTGCTGACGTTGCTCGAAGACGGCAACGGGCAGATCCTGGTGGGAGGCGGCTTCAATACAGTCGGTGTTCAGACGCGGCAAAAGCTGGCGCGCCTGAACAGCGACGGCACGTTGGATGCGAGTTTCAGCGACTTCCAACTCGATGACGAGGTGTACGGACTGGCGCTCGGCGGCGACGGAAAGCTGGTGATGGGTGGACATTTCACCGAGGGAGGCAACAGCAGCAGATCCCACATTTTCCAATTTTGGATGTTTCGACTTGAAGCCGCTGCGCCGACCGTGACCGCGATCAGCCCGGCCACCGGCCCGACTGCGGGCGGCACCGCCGTCGCGATCACGGGTACCGGCTTCACGGGCACCAGCGCGGTGCTTTTCGGCACGACCCCGGCGACCTCCTTCACCGTCAACAATGACACCTCGGTCGATGCGGTGACTCCGGCGGTCGCCGCGGGCGCACCGGTCGACGTGACCGTCTCGCAGGCCGCAGGCACGAGCGCGACTTCGGCCGCCGACAAATATATTTATTTCGGCACCGCCACGCATTTCAGCGTGAGCGCACCGGGCACCGCGACCGCAGGCGCGGCCGTCACTGCGACGGTGACGGCGCTCGATGCGTTCGAGCACACGGTGACCGACTATGCCGGCGTCGTCACGATCACGAGTTCCGACGGCGCGGCGACGCTGCCCGCCAACGCCACGCTGACATCGGGAGTGGGGACGTTCAGCGTGACCCTGACGACCGCCGGCAGCCGGACGATCACCGCAACCGACACGGTGACAGCCTCCATCACCGGCACATCGTCGGGCGTCGCCGTGAGTTCCGCCGCCGCCACGCATTTCAGCGTGAGCGCGCCCGCCACCGCCACCGCGGGCTCCGCGGTGAGCGTGACGGTGACGGCGCTTGACGCGTTCAACAACACGGCGACCGGCTACGGCGGCACGGTGGCGTTCAGCAGCACGGATGGCGCGGCGACGTTGCCGGCCAACTCCACGCTGACGTTTGGAGCGGGCACATTCAGCGCGACGCTGAAGACCGCCGGCAGCCGCACGGTGACAGCGACGGATACCGTGACGTCGTCGATCACGGGCACATCGGCCGCCGTCACGGTGAATCCAAATGTCGCCACTCATTTTAGCGTGAGTGCGCCGGGCAGCGCCACAGCCGGCACAGCCATCACCGTGACGGTGACGGCGCTCGATGCGCTTGATAACACGGTGACGGGTTATGCCGGCACCGTGGCATTCACGAGCACCGACGGCGCCGCGACTCTGCCGATAAACTCCACGCTGATCGCCGGAACGAAGACTTTCAGCGTGACGTTGAAAACCGCAGGCAGCCGCACGATCACGGCGACCGATACGGTGACGTCATCGATCACAGACACTTCGACCGCCGTCACGGTGGATCCGGATGTCGCGACGCATTTCAGCGTGAGCGCGCCGGGCGGTGCGACGGCGGGTTCGGCGGTGAGTGTGACGGTGACGGCGTTGGACGCGTCGAACAATGTCGCGACCGGCTACGTCGGCATGGTGACGTTCACGAGCACCGACGGCGCGGCAACGTTGCCGGCGAACGCCACGCTGACGGCGGGGACAAAAATTTTCAGCGCGACGTTCACCACGAGCGGCAGCCACACGATCACGGCGGCCGATACGGTGACCTCGTCGATCACGGGCACGTCGTCGGCGGTGACGGTGAGCGCGGGCGCGGCCACGCATTTCAGCGTGAGCGCGCCGGGCGGTGCGACGGCGGGCTCGGCGGTGAGCGTGACGGTGACGGCGTTGGACGCGTCGAACAATGTCGCGACCGGCTACGCGGGCACGGTGACGTTCACGAGTACGGACGGGGCGGCGACGTTGCCGGCGAATGCCACGCTGACGGCGGGGACGAAAATTTTCAGCGCGACGTTCAACACGAGCGGCAGCCGGACGATCATGGCGACCGATACGGTGACGTCTTCGATCACGGGCACGTCGGCGGCGGTAACGGTGAGCGCGGGCGCGGCTACGCATTTTGCGGTGAGTGCGCCGGGCGGTGCGACGGCGGGCTCGGCGGTGAGCGTGACGGTGACGGCGTTGGACGCGTCGAACAACGTTGCGACCGGCTACGCGGGCACGGTGACGTTCACGAGTACGGACGGGGCGGCGACGTTGCCGGTGAATGCCACGCTGACGGCGGGGACGAAAATTTTCAGCGCCACGTTCAACACGAGCGGCAGCCGCACGATCACGGCGACCGATACGGTGACGCCGTCGATCGCGGGCACGTCGAGTGCGGTGACGGTGAGCGCGGGCGCGGCCACGCATTTCAGCGTGAGCGCGCCGGGTGGCGCGACGGCGGGCTCGGCGGTGAGTGTGACGGTGACGGCGTTGGACGCGTCGAACAACGTCGCGACCGGCTACGCGGGCACGGTGACGTTCACGAGCACGGACGGGGCGGCGACGTTGCCGGCG
>JBEHYR010000093.1:0-17590 GCA_048498075.1 Verrucomicrobiota bacterium
AAAGTCCAAATGGATTCTTCGCTGCGCTGCTGATGAACTTCACCCGGTTTGTCATTCTGAACGAAGTGAAGAATCCAGTGCGCGCTTCGTGGCACGATGCGCGTGCGAAAAGTCCAAATGGATTCTTCGCTGCGCTGCTGATGAACTTCACCCGGTTTGTCATTCTGAACGAAGTGAAGAATCCAGTGCGCGCTTCGTGGCACGATGTGCGTGTGAAAGTCCAAATGGATTCTTCGCTGCGCTCAGAATGACAGGCCTTTGAGAGTTCATCGGCGTAGGCCACCCAACGGCTTGGGGTTGGTTCGAAGTCTCAGCATGACAGAAAACGGTTGATGATTCCCGACTAGAAACGACGAAGCGCGGATCCCAGTGGGATCCGCGCTGATCGCGAGCAACCTCGCGCGCTAAGGTCGAATGAACGGCCAGGGTTAATCGACGCCGTGTCAATCGACGCCCTTCTTCAATTCCCGGGCGAGGCGGAGACGCTCCTGCATCGCGGGAAGGTTATCTCGGGCAAAAGCGGCGACATCGGAATCCTCGGCTTTGGTCGCGTTTTTCTCGAGCAGTTCCACGGCGTCCTTATGCGCGTCGATCATGGCGTCGAGGTAGTCTTTATCGAAATCCTTACCGCGCTTCTTGGCCCATTTTTCGACGTTCACGTGATTTTCCGTCGGCAGCACGAGACCCTTGTTGGAGGCGAGCTGGGAGAGTTGGGCGTTGGCTTTCTCGTGGGCGGCGACGAGCTTCTCGCCAAATTGGCGAACGGATTCGTTCGAGCCTTGGGTGGCGGCGAGTTGGGAGAGCTGTACTTCCTCGGCGCCGAGCTTGGCGATCTTGTCGATGAAACTCATGTCGCTGTGAGCGAGCTTCTGCTGGCCGGGCATCTCGGTACGGTCCGGCGTCGAGTCAGCGGCGGTGAGGACGGAAGAACCGGAGAGAAGAACCAAAAGTGCGGCACATTTAACGAACCGCGGGGCGATGGATTGTTTCGTATTCATGCCGCTCTGGTCCAGTGACGGAAACGTTTGTTCCGGGCGTCGGCCCCGCCTCACGGGAGATCTACCCTGGGACGATTCCCGTAGTCGAGAAGGCGGAAATCCGACGCGTTCCAGCGCGCGGGCGTTTCGTTGTACGCGAGCCAAAAGTCGCGGAGGGCGATGACGAGTTGCGTGAGCTGATCGAGCGAGGAGGGTTTCACGATGTAAGCGTTCGCACCGGCCGCGTAGGCCCGGCGCAGGTCGCTCCGCTCCCTTGACGAAGTCATCATGATAACCGGCACCAGGCGGACGTGCGACTCGGTGCGAATCCACTGCAGCACCTCGAGACCGGAGCGGCGCGGGATTTTCAAATCCAGCAGGATCAGGGAGGGCAGCGGATGGGTGGCGCGATCGGCGAACGCGCCTTCGCCGCCCAGGTAAGCGGTCGCCTGCTCGCCGTCGTTGACGGAGTGAAGCGGGTTGAGAATGCCGACCCGGGCGAACACGTGGCGGAGCAGCGTGACGGCGTCGGGCTCGTCCTCGACGAGAAGAATCGGATCATAAGGACGCATTCAAAAGGCACGCCGGCGCCGCGCTGAAATCGATCCAGAAGCGGCTGCCGGCGTCGGCGGCGGAATCGACTCCACACTGACCGCCCATCCGATTCACGGCCTTGCGCACGAGGGAGAGGCCGATGCCGGTGCCCGGATATTCCGTCGCGCTGTGCAGCCGTTCGAAGAGTTGGAAAATGCGCTCGTGATAGCGGCTGTCGATGCCGATGCCGCAATCCTCGACCCACAAACGCACGCCCTGGCGAGTCTCCTCGGCGCGAATACGCACGGTGGGGGGCACACCGGGGCGGCTGAATTTCAGGGCATTGGAGACGAGGTTGGAAAGCGCTTGGAACAACCCGGTGCGGTCCGCGCGGACGACGGGAAGCGGGCGGTCGACCGTCACGAGCGCGCCGGACTCGCGGATGGCGGCGTGATGATTGGCGAGGACGTCGTCGACGACCTCTTCGAGCGGCAGTTCGATCAGTTGCATGTCCGCGCGCGAGAGCCGGCTGTAGGTGAGCAGATCCTGGATGATCGCATCCATGCGCACGGCGGCGCGAATGATGCGCTGGAGATAGTCCTGGTTCGCGGGCGAGAGCGTGGCGAAGGAGTCGGCGCGAATGGCCTCGGCGAAGCCGCGGACGAACTGGAGCGGCGTGCGGAGATCGTGCGACACGGAATAGGTGAACGCTTCGAGTTCGGCGTTGGCCTCGCGGAGTGTCGCCGTGCGGGCGCGGACGCGGGCTTCGAGTTCTTCCGCGTGAGATTTCAGGCGCTCGCGGGCCTCGGTGAGTTCCGCGTAAGCACGGCGTTGTTCGTCGATATCCGTCGCGCTGCCGACCCACTGGACGAGGCTGGACTGTTCGTCGCGTCGCGGCACGGCCCGCACGAGATGCCAGCGCCACGTGACCTGTTTGCCGCAGCGCAGCCGGCACTCATGCTCGAATGGCTGGAGATCCCCGACCGCCTGCCGCCAGTGGGTGCGCATCGCCGCGCGATCCTCGAAGTGGACGGCATCGAGCCAGCGCTCGTTGCCGAGCGAAGCCTCTTCGGTAAACCCGGTGGTTTCGAGCCAGCGGCGGTTGACGTAGTCGAGGTGACCGTCGGGTTGCGCGGTCCAAATCATCTGGGGCATGGCGTCCGCGAGGAATCGATACCGCGTCAGGGCATCGGCGAGTGCCTGCTCCATTTCTTTCCGCTCGGTGATGTCGTAAGCGTGAATGACGATCCCGCAGACGTTGCCGTCGGCATCGCGATCGGGGCGGTAACTGGCGATGAGATGCCGCTCGCGGTCAGGCGTGCGGAGTGTCGTTTCGTGCCGCATGTTCCGTCCGCGAAAAGCGGCGCGGAGGTAAGGGGCGATCCGCGTGTAAGTGGGCTCGCCGAGCACTTCGCTCATCGTGCGCCCCTCGATCGCGTCGCTGGCCACGCCGAGCCAGCGGCGATACTTTTCGTTGTGCAGCCAGAAGCGTTCGTCGGGGCCGACGTAGGCGACCATGGCGGGCATGGCGTCGATGATCGTCTTGAGCAGCAGGCGCTGGCGGTCGAGGGCGCGCTCGGCGTGTTTGCGGGCGGTGAGATCGAGAATGAAAGCCATGCATTCGTCGCTCTCGGGCAGTGCGCTGCCGCAGGCGAGCACCTGGACGGTGGTGCCGTCGGGGCGGAGGTATTCTTTTTCGTAAGGCGCGAAGCGGCCGTCGTGCGCCAGTTCCTCCTCGGCGCGTTCGTCGGCGGAGAGCGAGCCGGGCGCGGTGCGCTCGTGGAGCAGGGCGCGGCCGCCGGCAATCTCGCCGGGGGTGTAGTGCAGCAGGTCGGTGAGCGCCTGGTTCGCCGTCAGAATGCGGCCGGCGCGCGAGACGGTGCACATGCCGAAAACATTTGCCTCCCAGATAAAGCGGAAGCGTCGCTCGCTCCGTTCGATTTCGGCCAAGGCGGCTTCTTCGGCGGCGAGCGCCTGGCAGGCGCTGCGATAGAGCCGGGCGTTTTCGAGCGCGAGGCCCGCGATGCCGATCGTCTTCTGCAGGAGGCTGCGCGCGTCGTCGCCGAGCGGCCGGCCGGACTCGGCGGTGGCGAGGGCGAGCACGCCGATGATTTTGCCGCGGGCGCGCAGCGGCACGCCGAGGTAGAAGATTTTTTGAATCGAGCGGAGCCGTTGAAAATGCGCCTCGTCGGCGGCGATCGTGCCGCGGAGCGAGTCGTCCGTGTCCTGGATCAGCATGGTTTCGCCGCTCGCCACGACCTGCGCCGCGTAGTCCCCCTGGGCCGCGGAGTGCGGCCGCGGGGATGAAGGGGCGTCGGCGCGGTCCAGGTGGTGCGCGTGGACGCGTTCGAGGTGGCCGGCGTCGTTGACCAGGTCGATACAGCACCAATCGGCGAGGCGCGGGACAAAGGCTTTCACGAGCGCTTCGGCGCACCGATCGAGATCCAGGTTCTCGGTGAGGGCGGCCTGGATACGGGCGACGAAGGCGAGTTCCTCCCGTTCATGGCGGGACTCGGTGACGTCGTTGCAAGAGCCGATGTAGCCTTCGAAACGGCCGTGATGGTCGAAGCGGGGCACGGCGTGCTCGAGCAGCCAGCGGTAGTTCTCGTCGGCGCGACGGAGGCGATATTCGATTCGAAATTCCTTGCGGGCGGCGATCGCTTCGCTGGAGACGGCGTGATATCGCGCCGAGTCGGCGGGGTGAAGGCGGCCGGGGCGAAGGCCCTCAGGCTCGTCGGCGAGCGTTCGGCCGGTGAAGGTCTGCCAGTTCTTGTTGACGAAGATGGAGCGGCCCTGCGCGTCGCTCGACCAGATGAGCACGGGCGCGTTGTTGGCCATGATCTCGAAATGTCGGGCGGCGACGCTGTTCGCATGACGGACGCTGTGCAGCGCGTAGTGAAGTCCCGAGCACACGCCTGTGATGATGGCGCCGTCGATCACGAAGAGAACCAAACGGACGGCATGCAAGGCGTGCCACTCCTCGAGGGGAGAACTGAGTTCCGCGGCGGCTCCGAGCACGGCGGCGGCCGTGGCAAACAGGCCCGCGCGGGCGCCGCCGAACCAGGCCGACGCGAGCACGGCGGGGAGCAGAAAACCAAAAGGCGTATCCGGCCCGAGCCACTGTTTCAGCAGCCAGCGCAGATAAAACGCGAGCGCAAGGCTGGCGAGCGTGACAGCGAGGCGCGAGAATACGCTTCGCTCACTTGGGCTTACGATCAGCTGGACGCAGAATCTCACCGCCCGCCACGTTGCGGGGGTGGACGGGCTTTGTCATCCGCACGGGTTATCGGGAAAAGCCTGATCGGGCCATCCGGTTACGCCATGAGCCACGATCGAGTCCGCCCACGGCGGACACTAGCGCGTGGGATTGCGGGAAGAGCGAACGGAAGTGCTTTTCGGCGAAGCCGAGCCGGTGGAGGGGCGCCCGGCGGCGGTGGATGGGCGTTCGCCGGCGCGCGCGGATTCGGCGGCGAGCGCTTCACCGCCGGAAAGTGGCGGATTCCGCGGCGAGGAGTTTTGCAGACTGCGTTCGGCTTCGAGCCAGATCTCTTCGTCGCGCCCCGAGGGGCGGCCGTAATTTTCCCACAGATCTTGAGCGCGGCGGGAAATGTCTTCGTGAGAAGGATGAAGATTCGTCGGAGAGGAAAAGGTGGTCGGGTTTGTTTCGTTCATACCACCCCAATATAAAGCGACCTCACGCGCGGAGCCATCGGACGGATTCCCGAACATCGCTTGGGAATACCCACCCGCCATCGAAAAAAAAACGCGGCCCGAAACAGCGGGCCGCGTCGTTACGAGGAAGCTACGGAGTTCCGTTGATGACCGGACGGATTACGCCGTGTCGTCCTCGTCCTCCTCGTCGCCGGTTTCGGCTTTCAAGTTTAGCGAGGAGGCGAGCTGGGTGAGTTTGCGATCGGTCGCGGCTTCTTCGTCGAGGGTTTCCTGGAGAATCGAAACCACTTCATCCTGGCCGAGGAGTTCGGCAAAGGTCCGCACCGTGCCGTAGCCCGCGATTTCATAGTGCTCGACTTTCTGGGCAGCGCCGATGAGGGCGGCGTCGCGGATGGCGTCGTCGGCGTCCTCGTCGATTTTTTCCTCACTTTCAGCGACGAGGCCTTTCATGGCCTTGCAAGTTTTCCCCTTTGGAGAGGCTTCGAGAATTTCCATCACCCGATCGAGACGGGCGATGTGTTCGCGAGTTTGTTCGAGGTGTTCCTCGAAGCCGGCCTTGAGGCCTTCGTCACTGGCGGCTTTCGCCATTTTCGGGAGAGCTTTGGTGAGCTGAGTCTCGGCGCTGTAGAGATCCTGAAGTTCTTCGACCAGGAGTTCTTGGAGGGAAGATGTTTTTGCCATGGTGATATTGGATTGGAGGCTGAGGTTGAGGATAAAACGATCGGGCCGGTTCCAGATGACCGGGTGGGCGTCGTGGCGACGCCGTTTTTGTCGTGACGCATGGAGCGGCCTTTTGGGCGCCGGTTCCCGGGCGGGCCACGCGCGGCAGCCCGGAAAAACACCCGATGAAAGGTGGGGAGTTCGACGGCGGGAAGTGACAGGGGCGTGATGCGGCTTTGCCACCCATGGCGCGATTTGGCCGTCGAGGGTAAACTCGGAGCATGGCTGAAACGCGGATCGGAATCTCCGGCTGGACGTATGCGCCGTGGCGGGGAATTTTTTTTCCGGAAAATCTGCCGCAAAAGGAAGAACTCGCGTATGCGGCAGGCCGGCTGCGCACGATCGAGATCAACGGCACGTTCTACTCGCTGCAGCGACCGTCGAGCTATGCGCATTGGGCCGGGCAGACACCGGAGGATTTTGTTTTCGCGGTGAAGGGGCCGCGGTTCATCACGCATCTCAAACGGCTCAAAGAGGTCGTGGCGCCGGTGGCGAATTTCTTCGCGTCAGGCGTGCTGCGGCTGAACCAGAAGCTCGGTCCGATCCTCTGGCAGTTGCCGCCGAACCTGAGCTTCGACGCGGAGCGACTGGAGAATTTTTTCAACCTCCTCCCGCGCTCCACGCGCGAGGCGGCGGCGATGGCGCGGCATCACGATCACCGCCTGAAAACGCGCGCGTGGTTGCGCGCGGACGCCGACCGTCCGATCCGGCATGCGCTCGAGGTGCGGCATGGGTCGTTCGAGACGAAGGCATTGGTTGAACTGCTCCGGCGGCACGAGATCGCGCTGGTGGTGGCGGACACCGCGGGCCGTTGGCCGCTGATGAAGGATGTGACGGCGGATTTCGTCTACGTGCGGCTGCACGGCGACGAGGAACTCTACGCGAGCGGCTACACGGCGAAAGCGCTGGCCGAATGGGCGGCGGCGATTCGCGGATGGAGCCGGGGCGGGGAGGCGCCCGGTGCGCGGCTCGTCGCTGCGCCGGCGCGCCGGAAAGCGAGGGATGTATACGTGTATTTCGACAACGACGTGAAAACGCACGCGCCCTTCGACGCACTGACGCTCGCGCACCAACTCGGCCTGGGTCCGCCTCCGCCGCCTCGCGGCACGCCGGCGCCGCGGCAGGGCCGGAAATCAGCGACGGTGCGGACGCGCTGGTCCGGCTACGGCACGGAAACAGGAAAGTCACGGCGGAGAATTTTTTCCGGCAAAGCACAACCCACCCAATAAAAGGAAATCATCATGAAACAGAATTTAGCAGGGAAGAAAGTGGCGATCCTCGTGACCGATGGATTCGAGCAGAGCGAACTGGAACAGCCGCGCGTGGCGTTGAATAGCGCCGGAGCGATCACCGAGATCGTTTCGCCCAAGGAGGCGACCGTGCGGGCATGGGATGAAAACGATTTCGGCGACACCCTGGACGTGGACGTGACGTTGAGCGAGGCGTCTCCAGAAAGCTACGACGCGCTGCTGCTGCCGGGCGGCGTGATGAACCCGGACAAGCTGCGGATGGAGGAGGACGCGGTGAAGTTCGTGCGGCATTTCTTCGAGGCGGGGAAGCCGGTCGCCGCGATCTGTCACGGACCGCAGATGCTGATCGAGGCTGACGTGGTGCGCGGACGGAAGCTCACGTCGTATCCGTCGTTGAAGACCGATTTGAAAAATGCGGGGGCGGAGTGGGTCGACGAGGTGGTCGTCGTCGACCAAGGGCTGGTGACGAGCCGGAAGCCGGCGGACATCCCGCGTTTCAACGAGAAGATGATCGAGGAAATCGCGGAGGGATTTCACGCGGCGCAACGGGAATCGGTTCATCGGTAGCAGGGGGTCGAGGCAGGGCCCGCTGGCAGGCGATTTCGGGGATGCGCGCCGGAATCGCCTGCAAGCGGACGATTTCGGAGGTGCGGGGCGGAATCGCCTGCAAGCAGGCTCCTACATTTGGCAGAGGTGCCGTTTTCGGTTGATGCGAGCGCGGCGGTGCGGTCGCTTCGCGGTATGAACTTCGCGAAGATTCTGGCGCCGGCGGTGGCGTGCATCGGCGTTGTCAGCATGGCGGCGAACGGCTCGACTGCGGCGATGAAGGCCAATGCCGAGGCGATCGTTTACGAAGGCAGATACGCGGCCGATGCGGCCGGCGCGGTACGGCTGGGTTTCCCGGGCGTGACGGCGCACCTGCGGTTTCGCGGGACGACGCTGAAGTTGCGAGCGAGCGCCAGCAGCGCGGATTGTTTTTTCGACGTGAGCGTCGATGGCGCGGCCGCGACCGTGCTGCGGTTGAAGAGCGGCGAGGGCGAGTACGCCCTGGTGACCGGTGCAACCCCAGGCGAGCACACGGTGGCGCTCGCGCGGCGCACGGAGAGCTGGATGGGGACGTGCGCCCTGGAAAGCTTCGAGCTGAGCGGGGGCGGGGAGTGGCTCACGCCGCCGCCACTGCCGACGCGGAAGCTGATGTTCATCGGGGATTCGGTGACGGGCGGAGAGCTGGCGGCGTGGCAGGCGGGCGGAGACACGCACGACAAGGCGAACTCGAGCGCGTTGCGTTCGTATGGCGCGATCCTGGCGCGGCGGCTCGGCGCGCAGTGCCACCTCGTGAGCTACGGCGGTCGCGGGATCATTCGCGACTGGCAGGGCATTCGCGACACGCAGAATGCGCCGCAATTCTACGAGCGGGCGCTGCCGGACGAGGCGGCGCCGCGCTGGGATCACCGCCGCTATGTGCCGGACGCGATCGGGCTCGGGCTCGGGACCAACGATTTCAACCAGGGCGTGCCGGATCAGAACGAGTTTGTGAACGCGTATGTGGAGTTCATCGAGAAAGTGCGGCGCGACGCACCGGAGGCGTTTATCTTGGTGATGGATTCGCCGATCGTGAACGACGACGCGGCGAAAGGTCCGCGGCGGACGGTGCTGCATTCGTTTCTCGAGCGCGTGGTGGCGCGCGTGAGGTTGAGCGATCCGAAGGTGATGCTCGCGCCGGTGAGTGTCTATCCGGGCGTGCCCGGCAACGGGCATCCGACCGGTGCGGATCACGAGGGGATCGCGAACGAAGTGGAGCCGGCGATACGGCGGGCGCTGGGGTGGTGACGGGGCGGCGGTTGTAGGAGCCTGCTTGCAGGCGATGTTGAACGTTCGCGAGGTGAAATCGCCTGCAAGCAGGCTCCTACATTCGGAGCCGAAAAACTTTTGGAGCGACGATGCGTCAGGCGCGGATTACCCCATGAAAATTATACGTTGCTGGTTGTTGTTGTCGCTCTTCGTAGCGGCGCGGTTCGCCGCTGCGGCTGAATCAGCCCCGGCGCCGGCACTGCCGCGCAGTTCGCCCGAGACGCAGGGCGTGTCGTCGGCGGCGATTCTCCAATTCGTCGAGGCGGCGGATGCGAAAGTGAACGCGATCCACAGTTTCATGCTCGTGCGGCACGGGCACGTCGTCGCGGAAACGTGGTGGGCGCCGTACGCGGCGCAGGAACCGCACGCGCTGTTTTCGTTGAGCAAGAGTTTCACCTCGTCGGCGGTGGGGATGGCGATCGCGGAAGGGAAACTCAGCGTGATGGATCCGGTGCTGAAGTTTTTCCCGGAAGACGCGCCGGCGGAGCCGAGCAAGAATCTGCAGGCGATGCGCGTGCGCGATCTGCTCACGATGTCGACGGGCCATCATGAGGAGGAGATCGCGAACTTCCCGTTTGGTTCGCAGGAAAATCTGGTGAAGAAATTCCTGGCGCTGCCGGTCGCGCATAAACCGGGGACGTTCTTCGTCTATAACACGCCGGCGAGTTATATGCTGTCGGCGATCGTGCAGAAGGTGACGGGGCAGACGGTGCTCGATTATTTGCGGCCGCGGCTGTTTGAGCCGCTGGGGTTCGTGAACCCGACGTGGGACGCGAGTGCGCAGGGGATTTCGCTCGGTGGCTTCGGGCTGAGCGCGCGCACGGAGGAGATCGCGAAATTCGGGCAGCTCTATTTGCAGCACGGCGCCTGGCAGGGGAAGCAATTGATTCCGGCGGTGTGGGTGGAGGAAGCGACGTCGCGGCGGATGTCGAACGGCAGCGATCCGAGCGGGGACTGGGATCAGGGTTATGGCTACCAATTCTGGCGCTGCCGGCACGGCTTCTATCGGGCCGACGGCGCGTTCGGGCAGTTCTGCATCGTGATGCCGCAATACGACGCCGTCGTCGCGATCACGAGCGGGACAGGCGACATGGGGCAGGTGATGAATTTGATCTGGGACAAAATCGTGCCGGCGTTCGAGAGCACGGCGCTGCCGGCCGATGCGGCCGCCGAGGGGAAGTTAAAAGCACGGCTGGCGAAGCTGGCGCTGCCGACACCCGAGGGCGCGGCGGCTTCGGCGACGGCGAAGCATTTCGCGGGGAAGCGTTATGTGTTTTCGGCGAATCCGCTCGGGCTCGAGGCTTTGACGCTCGAGCCCGCAGCGGACGGCGGCGCGGTGAATTTCGCGGCGAGAATCGCAGGAGTGGATCAGCGGCTCACGGTGGGGCATGGGAGTTGGGCGAAGGGCGAGTTGAAAGTGGGGCCCGGAACTCCGGCGATCGCGACGAGCGGGGCGTGGACCGCGGACGATACTTACACGATGAAAGTGTGCATGTATCGGACGCCGTTTGTGACGACGTATCAGCTAAAGTTTACGCCGGAGCGGCTCGCTCTGACGGCGGAGCAGAATGTGGGGCCGAGCGGTGGCAAGCCGCTGGAGATCGTCGGGAAGGCGGAGTGAGGGGGAGGCGGCGCGAATCGGTTTTCGTTCCCACCCAGTCCGCTGGCGTTTTTCCGTCCACTGCTGGCGGACGGCGGGGTTCGGAGACCCCGCCCTACAAACGAACGTTTAGGCGTAGCGCTCTTCTTTCCACGGGTCCGCGGTATTCGAGTAGCCGCGGACTTCCCAGAAACCGAGTTTGTCCTCGGCGAGAAAAGTGAGGCCGCTGACGAACTTAGCGCCTTTCCAGGCGTAGAGTTTTGGGATGATCACGCGCGCAGGGCCGCCGTGCTCGCGGGCGAGCGGAGCGCCGTCGAAGCGTGTCGCGATGAGCACGTCGTCATCGAGACATTGCGCGAGCGGGACGTTGGTCGAGTAGCCGTCGAAGCTCGTGAAATAGACGAACTGCGCCTCGGGCTTGGGTTGGGCGAGTTCGTAGAGCGTGGTGAACGCGACGCCGCCCCAGCGGCAGTCGTATTTGCTCCAGGTGGTGACGCAGTGAAAATCGCTGACGTCGTCGACCTGCGGGAGAGCGTTGAAGTCGGACCAGGAGAGCGTGGTGGGTTTCTCGACGAGGCCGTCGAGGGAGAGTTTCCATTCGCTGGCGGGGATCTCGGGTTGCACGCCGAGATCGAGCACGGGGAAGCCGGTGGTGAGTTTCTGGCCGGGCGGGAGGCGGTCGGTGGAGGCGACGGCACGAGAGGTGACGCCGCGGGCTTTTTGTTTTTCGGCCCATTTTTGTTTCGCCTCGATGTAGCGGTCTTTCGACATGGCGCGGAATTTGAAGACGCGTGCGAGGCGGCGCAAGCGCGAGGGCGGGGCGGAGCGCCGCGTCGAGCCGCGGCACAGAAAGCGGCGTCGAGCCGCCGCACTCCAGGAGCTTGCACGGGAATTGGGAGCGGATGACATCGCGAAGGAATGCGAACGAAACAACCGGTGCTCGAGGTGAAGGGACTGCGCGTGGAGCGCGGGCGGACGGCGATTTTGCGCGGCGTGGACTGGCGGATCGGCGCGGGCGAGCACTGGGTGATTCTCGGCGCGAACGGATCGGGGAAGACGTCGTTGTTGAAGGCGCTCACGGGATTTTTGTCGCCGACGGCGGGCGAGATCGCGCTGCTCGGACAACGTTATGGGGCGAGCGATTGGCGCGAGCTGCGGTTGAAAGTAGGGGTCGTGACGAGCGCGTTCGTGGCGTCGGTGCCGGCGGAGGAGACGGCGATCGAGACGGTGATCAGCGGGAAATTCGCGCAGCTCGATCTGTGGGCGAAGTTCACGCGCGCGGACCGCGCGGCGGCGCGGCGGTTGCTGGGCGCGATCGGGGCGGCGGGGATCGCGGAGCGGGAGTGGATTTATTTATCGCAGGGCGAGCGGCAGCGCGTGCTGATCGCGCGGGCGCTGATGGCGCGACCGCAGTTGCTGATCCTCGATGAACCGTGCGCGGGACTGGATCCGGTGGCGCGGGAGGAGTTTTTGAAATTTTTGGCGCGGCTGGCGAGAGGGCGGAGGGCGGCGGGTGCGGGAGCGGCGGGGTCGGGAGACCCCGCCCTACAAAGGAAGCGGAGAGGGCGGGGGCCGGCGCTCGTGTTGGTGACGCATCATGTGGAGGAAATCGTGGCGGGGTTCACGCATGCGCTGTTGCTGCGGGGCGGCAAGGCCGTGGCGGCGGGGACGGTGGCGGACGTGTTGAATTCGCGGAACCTCGCGGCGACATTTGGCGCGCCGATGACGCTGCGCCGCGCCGGCGGGCGCTACCGGCTGGCGTGGCGTTGGCCGTGAATCCGATTTCGGAGTTGATCGACGCGCTCGATCTCACGAGCGCGTGGACTTATCTCGCGCTGTTTCTCGCGGCGTCGCTGCTGATGATCTGGCGGCTCGAGGCGTTGTTGAAGCACGGGCTCGAGGGGACGGCGCTCGGCACGCTGGTGATGCCGTATTGCTCGGGGATGGGAAATTTATTGTTCGTCGGGATCATGGCGGCACGGAAGGGGCCGCCGCCGGAGGTGTTGACGAACTGTCTGGTGAACAACGTGACGAATCTGACGCTCGTGCTCGGACTGCCGGCGATCGTGTGGGGGTTGGATTTGCGCGGGGAGCGGGCGGCGGGAAAAAAGGCGGGGGCGCGCGGGGCGAGCGGTGAGGCGGCGCGGAAATTGGACCGGCTGGCGCTATTGATGACGCTGGCGGCGGTCTTGTTTTTCAGCGGGGTGACGTGGGCGCTCGGCGAGGACGGACGGCTCGACAGCCATGACGGGCTGGTGCTCGTGGGGCTGTTTTTATTTTGGCAATGTTTCCAGGTGTTCGACGTGTTGAAGAACAACGTGCGCGAACGGCGGACGTTTGGCGGCATGTTTTATCTCGATCTGGGCGTGGTACTCGTCGGCGCGTATGCGCTGTATGTGAGCATCGACTGGCTGGTGGCGTGGTTGTCGGGGCAGCGGGGCGAGTTCGTGGGCGCGCAGAATCTCGGCTGGCTGAGCGGCTGGTTGATGGTGCTGCCGAATGCGTTGCTGGCATTTTACTACGCGGCGAAGCGGCGCGCGGACATCGCGTACAGCTCGCAGATCGGCGATGGGCACATCTGCATCCCGCTGTGCGTGGGGCTGGCAGCGATGATTCAACCGGTGGCGGTGCCGGCGTTTTTCGAGAAGGGGCTGGTGCTGCTCATCGGCGCCGCGGTGGTGCACGGAGCGTGTGTCGTGGCGGGCGGCGTGCCGCGATGGATGGGTTGGGTGCTGGGGGCGGCGTATGCGTGGTTCGTCGTGGCGGGGCTGATGGGAGCGTAGCGTCGCGACTGACGGGGAATTTCGGCGGGCGAAGATCCAGAATCGCCTGCAAGCAGGCTCCTACCTGGGAGCGGAGGCGCGAATCAGAGAGAGTGGGTCGGCGCGGAATTTTTCGCTGAGTTCGAAGAAGACGGCCTGGGCTTTCAGCCAGCGCGGGTCGCGCCGGATTTCGGCGATCGCGCGACGGGTGTGATTGCAGATGAGATAGGCGCCGGGGCCGAGTTGCAGGCAGGCGTCGTAGCGCGTGCCGCCGGCATCGGGCGCGAATTCGAAATCGCCGGCGCCAAGAGGGCGACCGGCGATCGCGGAAAGGAGCGGAGCGACATCGGCGGCGAGGTGTCGGCGGAAGCTTTCGACGCGCGGGCCGGAGTAGGCGACGATGCCCATTTCCGAAGCGGCGGAGAGAATCGCCCATTCGTCGAAGACGGCGCTTTGATAGGCGGCGTCCATGCGGGCGAAGTGGGTTTCGATGTGGCGGCGGGCCGTGGCGAGATCCATGCGGCGAGGAAGAGGAAAGGGCGGAGAGTGGCAAGCGGGCGGCAAAAAAAGGAAAGGCGGGGTCAGGAGACCCCGCCCGACAAAATACCGATGAACTGGATTACTTCGCGGCGAAGAGTTCGTGGAAGAAGAGCTTCATGTGCTCCCAGGAACGGCGATCGGCGGCGGCGTTGTAGGCGACCATCGAGAGACCGGCGGCGGCGAACTTGTCGGCCTCGGGATTCGTGAAGGCGTGTTTGGCGTGCGCGTAGTTGATAAATTGATAGTCGAGATTCGCGGCTTCGAGGGATTGTTCGAGGGTGGCGATGGCGTCGGGCTTGACGGAGGGATCGGCGGCGCCGTTGCAGAAGAGGAGGCGGGCTTTGGTTTTCTGACCCGCGTCGGCGGGGACGGGAATAATGCCGCCGTGGAAACTCACCATGCCGACGAGCGGCGCGCCGGAATAGGCGAGCGCCTGCACGGTGGAGCCGCCGAAACAGTAGCCGATGGCGGCGACGCGGGCGGTGTCGACGTGCTCGTTTTTCAGGAGCTGGTCGAGGCCGGCTTGGGCGCGCTCGGCCATGAGGGGCTTGCCGTAAAATTGGGACGCGTGTTCGCCGGCTTGTTTGGGGTCGGTGGTGTTGAAGCCGGCGCCATACATGTCGGCGACGAAGGCAACGTAGCCGAGGTGCGCGAGTTTTTCGGCGCGGCCTTTGACGTAGTCGTTGAGGCCCCACCATTCGGGGACGACGAGGATGCCGGGAAGTTTTCCGGACGAGGCTTTTTTGTCGTCGTAGGCGAGGTAGCCTTGGAGTTTCGTGCCGGCGTGCTCGTAGGCGACGGGCTGGGTGACGATTTTGGCGGAGGCGGACACAGCAAGCGTCGCGCAGACCAGCAGGAGGGTGGGGAGTTTCATGGCGGGACGGAAAATGTTGGAGGAGAGGCGGGCGTCAAATGGCGAGCATGCACGGGGGCGAAAATAAAAAAAGCGCGGTGTGAGCGCGCCCTGAGGTGACGGGGTCGGGAGACCCCGCCCTGCAAAAACAGAAGGTCAGGCGGAGAGGCCGCCGGCGATATAGTTTTTGAGGTGCTCGGCTTCGGCGCGATGGGTATCGGCGACCCAGCGGGAAATATCGCCGATGGAGATCAGGCCGACCATTTTGCCCTCGGTGACGACCGGGAGGTGGCGGCAGCGTTTCTCGGCGAAAAGATGCATCACTTCTTCGACGGTCGTCTCGGGCGCGATGGTGATGAGGTTGGTCGTCATCACGTCGGCGACGCGCATGACTTTCGGATCGAGGCCATCGCCGACGACGCGGCGGAGGACATCGCGTTCGGTGAAAATGCCGATGAGGCGGTCGTTTTCGAGGACGACGATCGAGCCGATGCGGTGGCGATTCATTTCTTCCACGGCGACGGCAATCGTGAGGGTGGCGGGCACGGTGTGAACGACCGAGCCTTTCCGTTCCAACAAGGCGGAGATCGGAGTATTCATAGGTAACTTCGGGGGTTGATTTCAACGTGGCGCGGGGAGAAGGCATCGCAACCCGAAACTCGGAAAACCACGGAGGATTTTCGGCGGGGCGTGCACGAGTCCACTACATTCGCGGCGAGCGCTTCGAGGGCGATGCTTCTTGCGCGCTGAGCGTGTCGCGATTTGTTGGGCGGCATGAGCTTTGGAAAAATTCTTTTGATCATCGTCGGCGTGATCGCGGTGTTTGCGCTCGTGGTCGGACTCGCGGTCAGCGGCATTTTTAACCGTCTTGTGACGTTGCAGCAGGGCACGGATGCGGCGTGGGCGCAGGTGCAGAACGTGTATCAGCGGCGGGCGGACCTCGTGCCGAATCTCGTGAACACGGTGAAGGGCGCGGCGAATTTCGAGAAATCGACGTTGACGCAGATCACGGAAGCGCGGGCGTCGGTCGGTCGCGTGCAACTGCCGGCGGGCGGCGCGCCGACGGATCCGCAGAAGTTCGCGGAGTTCGAGCGCGCGCAGGGGCAGCTCGGGTCGGCGCTGTCGCGGCTGCTCGTGGTCGCGGAGCGTTATCCGGATTTGAAGGCGACGGCGGCGTTTCGCGATTTGCAGGCGCAGCTCGAAGGCACGGAGAACCGGATCGCGGTGGAGCGCGGGCGTTTCAACGAGGCGGTGCAGGCTTACAACACGGCGATCAAGCGGTTCCCGGCGGTGATTTTCGCGGGGATGTTCGGGCATCAGCCGCGGCCGTATTTCACCTCGACGCCGGGGTCGGAAACGCCGCCGAAGGTGGATTTCGATTTTGAGTCGAAGGCGGAGCCGAAGAAGACGTGAGCGCGGAGGACGGAGACGGAGTTAACCGCGAATGGACACGAATGGACGCGAATAACGGAACACGCGGGAGGGAGTTTTGGCGCTGGCTCGCGCTGGGGCTGCTGCTCGTTTTCACCACGATGGCGCCGATGCGAGCGGCGGAAGTGATGCCCCCGGCGCCGCGGGAGTTTTTCAACGACTACGCGGGCGTGGTCTCGCGGCCGGTGGCGGAGCGGTTGAATGCGGAGCTGGTGCAGTTCGAGCGTGATTCGTCGAACCAGATCGTGGTGGCGATTTTTCCGCACATGCAGTCGGACTCGTCCATCGAGGACTACACGGTGCGCGTGGCGCAGGCGTGGAAGGTGGGCCAGACGGGAAAAAAGAATGGCGCGGTGCTGTTTGTGTTCACCCAGGACCGGAAGCTTTTCATCCAGGTGGGCTACGGGCTGGAGGGCGTTTTGCCGGACGCGCGGTGCAAGCAAATCATCGAGAACGAAATCAAGCCGCGGTTCCGGAATGGCGACTATACGGGCGGCGTGGCGGCGGGAGTGCACGCGATGATGGCGGCGGTGCGCGGGGAATATCGGGGGACGGGGCGGACGGTGGCGGACGCGCGCCACGGGAATACGGGCGGGGCGCTGAGTGGCGTTTTCATTTTCTTTGTGATCATCGCGATCGTGATCGGCTCACTCGTGCGTGGGCGGCGGAACACGCTGTTCACGCCGCGGGGCCGCCGCGGGATCTGGGTGACGCCGCCGTGGGGCGGCGGCGGGGGAAACTGGGGCGGAGGGAGTGGCAGCGGCTGGAGTGGCGGGGGCGGGGGCGGATCCTTTTCGGGCGGCGGCGGGAGCTTTGGCGGCGGCGGCGCGGGAGGAAGTTGGTGAGGAGGAGCGATGAAAATTTCCGCCGCGGATAACACGGATGAACACGGATACGCCGGCTACGGGCACAGCAACGTGAGGGAGAAAAGAAGGATCTGAAACCATGAGCTTTTTCTCAACGACTCCGGCGATCGATCACGCGAAGGTGGTGGCGGCGATCGCGGCGGCGGAGCAGAAGACTTCGGGGGAGATTCGCGTGCTCGTGGCGCGGCAGGCGGCGGCGGATGCGGTGGCGGCGGCGGAGGCGCATTTCGAGCGGCTGGGGATGACGGCGACGAAGGAGCGGAACGGCGTGTTGATTTTCATCGCGCCGGCGTCGCGGAATTTCGCGGTGATCGGCGACTCGGGCGTGCACGAGAAATGCGGGGAGAGCTTCTGGAAGCTGCTCGCGGCGGCGATGGAGCTGCACTTCAAGCGCGGCGAGTTCACCGAAGGGCTCGTGCATGGGATCGAGAAGGCGGGCGCGCTGTTGGCGGAGAATTTTCCGCGGGGCGATGACGATCGCAACGAGTTGCCCGACGAGATCGAGGAGGGGTGATGCGGCGGAGTCCCTGCGCT
>JBEHYR010000094.1:0-16686 GCA_048498075.1 Verrucomicrobiota bacterium
TGGCGAACTTCGCCTCCCTCGTACGCGCGCGGCCAAAAAGATGCTCTCCTCTGAAATTTTTTTCGTCCTATCGCCCAACTGCGGAACTCGGGTTAACCCTTACCCTTATCCGTCATGGCAACCACCTCCCCAATGCACTCCTCCGCCGCAATGCTGGCGAACGAAGATCACGTCGTGCACACCGTCCAGCTCACGACGAAGTGGCTGTTCGGGCTCGTGCCGATCATCGCCGGTGCCGACAAGTTTTTCAACCTGCTGGCGAACTGGGAACACTACCTCAATCCCCTGGCGCTTCGCATCCTCCCGCTGAGCCCCGTGGGATTCATGCATTTGGTGGGCGTCGTCGAAATTGTCGCCGGCATCATCGTGTTCATCAAACCGCGCGTGGGCGGATTTATCGTCATGGCCTGGCTGCTCGCGATCGCGCTGCAATTGGTGCTTTGGGGCCAGTATCTCGACATCGCCGTGCGCGATCTCGGGATGGCGATCGGCGGCGCGCTCACCTTGGCCCGCCTTTCGCCGTTCGCAGCGAAACCCGACGCTTCATTCGCGACCTAGCTTCCGCCCCGATCAACGCTGCGATTCGCGAGCGCCGTGGAGCTGGAGGGCGGCTTTGCCGGGTGGAAGGAGCACGATCTCCGCGTCGGGAAGGAGCGCGGGCGCGGTTCGCTCGGGCGGAAACCGTAGCGCGACGCCAGGGCATGGAATTTTTTTAAAGCGTCGGCGCGCGAATGAAGCAGCCTTCACGATTCATCGGCGCGTGGGTTGGAGTGCTCTAGACGGTTCCCCTGCTCGCGGTCGCCAGCGCGCGAGTGGACCGAGGCGCGGCTGCGTGATCCGCTTTCTGCGACGACCTGGGTGATCTGGCGCTGCGAGGTGCCGTTTCGATCCGGCGCGCATCGATTCACCGTGCGCTGCTTCGATGGCCCCGGCCGTCCCCAAACGGCGGATATCGCGGAGCCGCCTCCAGCCGGCGCCAGCGGCTATCACCAGCGACGGGAACGCTTCGCCGCGAAAGCATAGACGCCTCCACGGTCAGGGCGTGGCCGGCACCGCCGGCCACGGGAGAAAACCCGCGGCTCAGGTCGTGACCAGATCCATCACGATGGGATTGACGCACTGCGCGAAATCATCCGATCCCATCTTGATGACCTCGCGGTGCGTGCCGGCATTGAACGCGATCTCCGGGTGCGTCGTCAGGCTCTGGTCGAAGTAGACGGGCAAACCGTAGAGATTTCCGAAAGGCGGCATCGCGCCGAGTTCGCAGTCCGGGAACCGGCTGATGAATTCGTCCTCCGTCGCGAGTTCGACTTTGTCGCTGAGGATCAGGTCGCGCAGCTCGGAGAGGACGATCTTGCGGTGGGCCGGCAGGACGACCATCGCCATCTGGCCGTCGACTTTCACGATCACGGTCTTGGCGAAATCGCTGCCGGACAGGTGCACCGCTGCGGCGACCTCCGGCGCGGTATACGCGGGTGAATGCTCGATGCTCACATACTTCACTCCGCGGCTATTCAAAAACTCCTTCAATTTTTTCGCAGGCATGATCTTTCCTCCTGTTCGCTGATTGTTTCTCGTGGGCGGGGCAATGGCGTCGCGCTTGTTCCAACTCGCTTTCAGGTTGAAGCCGTCCTGCGCTCCCGCGCAGGGCTGCATTCGGAAGTCGCCCGCCGCGGGAGCGCCGGGGCGAATTGGCCTCATCGTGAAAGCACATGGGAATTAGCGATGGTTCCTCGACGGGATCGCTGCAGGGGATTCGATTTTCCGCCGAAGCTGTTCATGCAAGTGGTCGAAAGGTTCGATGAACTTCCGCACCCCTTCGCGCTCGAGCTGCCGGCTCACCGCTTCGAGATCGATGCCGATTTCGCCCAGCTCACGCAGCGTCGCGTGCACTTTGTCGATTCCCTGTTCGAGGCGCGGCGTGGGATCGCCGTGGTCGCGAAACGCCGCGAGCGTTTTGAGCGGCAGCGTGTTGATCGTGTCGGGTCCGATCAGCGCCTCGACATAGCGCACGTCGCGCTCCTCCGGCCGTTTCGTGCTGGTGCTGGCCCACAGCACGCGTTGCGGGTGCGCACCGGCCGCGGCGAGCCGGCGGAAGCGCCCGTCGGCCACGATCTCCCGGTAGATTTGATACGCCCGCTTCGCGCAGGCGATCGCCGCTCGGCCGCGCAGCGCATCGGCGCGCGCTTTCCACTCGGCGCCGCGGCGACCGATTTCCTCGAGCTGCGTGTCGACGACGAGGTCGATGCGGCTGAGAAAAAAGCTCGCCACCGAAGCGATGCGATCGATCGCTCCGCCGGCCGCCAGGCGATCCTCCAAGCCGGCGAGAAAGGCCTCCGCCACCTCGCGATATCGAGTCAGACCGAACAGGAGCGTGATGTTGACGTTGATGCCTTCGGCCAGCAGCCCGCGAATCGCCGGGAGTCCTTCGGTGGTCGCCGGAATTTTGATGAACAGATTCGGCCGGTCGATTCGCGTCCAAAAATCGCGCGCCTGTCGGAGGCTCGCTTCGGTTTCATAGGCGAGATGCGGCGACACCTCGAAGCTGACATAGCCGTCGAGCCCCTGGGTGCGATCGAAGACGGGCCGCAGCTCGTCCGCCACGCGCTGAATATCGGTGATGGCTAATTCTTCGAACGCCTCCTCTGCGGGCAGCCCGCGCTTCGCCGCGCGTTGAATCGCCTCGTCGTATTCGGTCCCCTGGCCGATCGCCTCGTCGAAAATCGTGGGATTCGAAGTGACGCCGCCGAGACCGTCCTGCTCGATGAGCTTTCGCAGGCCGCCGCTCTCGACGAAACTGCGTCGTGTGAAATCGAGCCAGATCGACTGGCCGTGGGCCGAGAGTTGCAGGAGGCGGTTCATGAGAGAGACGGGTCAAGGTCGATGTGCCGCGGCTTTGCCACCGCGTTCCGCGACGACGAGGCGTTCGCAGGTTTCGGCGATCGCCGCCGCGGAAATGCCGGCAAACTGCCGTTGCTCCTCGGGTGTGCCGCTCATGGGGATCTTGCGCACCGCCATGATCGTGACCGGCACCGGCCGCTCGGCCAGAGCGGCGAGCACGGCCTCGCCGAGCCCGCCGGCAGGGTAGTGATCCTCGACGGTGACGAGCGTGCCCGTCGCGTCAGCCGCCTCGCGCAGTGTCGCCGCATCGATCGGCTTGATGCTGTAGGCGTCGATCACGCGGGCGTGAATGCCGTCGTTCCCGAGTTGTTGCTGCGCCTGCAACGCTTCATGCACCGTCGTCCCGGCCGCGACGATCGTCAGGCGATCGCGGTGATCCTGCCGCAGGATTTTACTGCCGCCGATCGGAAACGATTCATCGTTATGGTAGAGCACGGGCGTGCCTTGCCGCAGCGTCCGCAAATAAACGATGCCTTCGCGCGCGACGGCCTCCTCCACCAGCTTCTCCGTCGAGACGGCATCGCAAGGGTGCAGCACCGTCGAGTCGAGCAGCGAACGGAACAGCGCGATATCCTCGAGCCCCATTTGCGACGGCCCGTCCTCGCCGATCGAGACTCCGGCGTGCGAGCCGACGAATTTCAGGTTGGCGCGCGAATACTGGCTCATCCGGATCTGGTCGAACGCTCGCGTGAAAAAGGCGGCGAACGTGGACACGAACGGAAACTTGCCGCGGAGCGCGAGCCCGAGCGCGACCTCGACCATGTTCTGCTCGGCGATGAACATCTCGAAATAGCGCTGCGGCTCCTCCGCTGCGAAAAGTTCGGACATGGTCGAGTTGCTCACCTCGCCATCGAGACTGACGAGTTGCGGATACTTCGCCGCGAGCCGCTCGAGCGCGGCGCCGTAGGCTTTGCGCGTGGCCACTTTGGTTCCGAGCTTGTAGGCGGGCTTCGGCGCCGGCTGCGACACCACGGCGGGCGGCTGGAGTTCTTCCGGTTCGGCGATCCGGCCCTGAATCTGGCGGTCCAGATTGGAAAATTCGCCGAGCGCCTTTTTCCATCCATCGTCGTCGAGCGCCTTGCCGTGCCAGTTTTCCCGATCTTCCAGGAAGGAGATGCCTTTGCCCTTGATGGTGTGCGCCACGATCATCACCGGCCGTTCCGTTTCCGCCGCCGCTTCGCGGAACGCGGCCAGAATCTGCGGGAAATCGTGGCCGTCGATCACGAGCGTTTTCCAACCGAACGATTCGACGCGGCGCGCGTGTGCTGCGGTGTCGTGGCCGAGCATCGTCTCGCGACTCTGGCCGAGCCGGTTCACGTCGATGATGCCGACGAGATTCGCCGCGCGATAGTGCGCCGCGAGCTGGATCGCCTCCCATTGCGAGCCCTCGGCCATCTCGCTGTCGCCGAGAAGGACGTAGGTGCGATACGGCAAATGGTCGAGCCGGCTCGCGTTCAACGCCATGCCGAGCCCGATGCCGAGCCCTTGGCCGAGCGAGCCCGTTGCCGCCTCGGCGTAAGGGAAACGCGGCGTAGGATGCCCTTCGAGATGACTGCCGAAATGCCGGAACGACTGCAGTTCCTTTTCCGGCACGCAGCCGGCGACTTCCCACAACGCATAGAAGAGCGGCGAGGCGTGTCCTTTCGAGAAGATCAGCCGGTCGTTGTTCGGATGTTCCGGGTGCGTGACCTTGAAGCGAAACGTGCCGCCGAACAGCAGGCCCGTCATCAAGTCCGCGGCCGAAAGCGACGACGTCAGATGTCCCGAGTGCGCTGTGCTGGTCATGTTCAGCGAGTGATAACGGACGAGCCGCGCGAGCGACTGCAGCTGCGAAATTTGAGAGAGGTCGTCGGGTTTCACGGGTGCGGCAGATGCCGCTTACAACGCCGCCCCGAGTTGGCGGCGTCGCAAACCGCAGGGCGAAAAACGGGCGCTCTCCCGTAGGCTCGATGGGATAGTCCCCCTTGTTTTCGGGGATTTTCCTGAATTCGTTTCAAATCCCGCCCTCTCGCGATGTTTCGTCCATCGGACATGCACCGTAAATTTTGTGCGCGGTGGCCCCGATGGTGAAACGAAGTAGCCGGGCTATTGTTCGCAAAACCACGGTGGGCGGGTGCGCGTCGGACCGCCCCTCACGCCACATTATTCAACCACGGCGACCCGCGTTTCACATGAACCTAAAAAAGGCAGTTGAACCCCAAAGACACCAAGACGCAGAGAGGCGAAGCGGAGAAACCTCGGCGAAAAATGGTTTCATCCGGCAGGGGAGCTTCCCGACCAGATCCGTTTTTTCGGAAACCGTGTTCTCTGTGCTCTCTGGGTCTCTGCGTCTCTGTGGTTCAACTCCCCCCCCGCGCCTTTTATTCCAACCTGCTTTCAAGTTGAGACCATCCCTGCGCTCCCGCGCAGGGTACATTCCGGTGTCGCCCGCCGCGGGAGCGGCGGGACGAATTTGGCCTCATCTTGAAAGCAGCGACGCCGACGGCAGGGCGGCGAGTCTCTTCGCCGCTGCGTTGACCAGAGATCGTTGCGGCGCGGAACGGAGTCCGCGCCCGACCGAGATCGCGTCCCTTCTTCGCGCCATGTTCATTCCAACCCGCCTTCAAGTTGAGACCAATCCCTGCGCTCCCGCGCAGGGCTACAATCGGACGTAGCCCGCCGCGGGAGCGGCGGGACCAATCGGCCTCAGCTTGAAAGCGCGTTGGAATCAATAGGATGAATGCGGTCGTCGGCCGCGGCTGCGGTCGGAGATTTCCTTCGTTCGCGTTTGTGCCGGCCCGCAATTCCCCGTGCGGTCGCCGTCCGGCTTCGTTCAATCCGGCACGCGCTCGTTCAGCTCGCGCAGCCACACGTCCGCCACGCCATCGCTCGGGGCGCGCCAATCGCTCCGCGGCGAGAGCGATCCGCCGGAGCCGACCTTCGGGCCGTTGGGAATCGCCGAGCGCTTGAACTGGCTGAGTTGAAAGAAGCGCTGCAGAAACACGCCGAGCCAGCGCTTGATGGTCGGCAGATCGTATTCGTTGCGTTGCTCGCCCGTCATCTCCTCGGGCCACTCGCCGTGGGCGCGATCGCTCCAGGCATGATGCGCGAGGAACGCGACTTTGCTCGGTCGCAGTCCATAACGCGTGACATAGAAGAGGTGGAAATCCTGCAGCTCGAAAGGGCCGATCACGTCCGGCGTGCGCTGCGTGGGCCGGCTCTGCGCGCCTTCGGCCGCCGGCACGAGTTCCGGCGAAATCTCCGTCGCGAGAACCGAGCGGAGCGTCGCGCCCGTCGCATCGTCGAATTGTCGCGTCGCGATGCTCCACCGAATCAGGTGTTGGATAAGGGTCTTCGGGACGGAGACGTTGACGGCGTAGTGCGACATCTGATCGCCCACGCCGTAGGTGCACCAGCCGAGCGCCAGTTCGCTCAAGTCGCTCGTGCCGACGACGAGCGCATCGTGCTGGTTGGCGAGACGAAAAAGCAGGGAAGTGCGTGCGCCGGCCTGCACGTTTTCAAAGGTGACGTCATAGACTTTCCCGCCGCGTGCAGCGGGATGCCCGAGGTCGCGGAGCATTTGCTCGCACGCGGGTCGGAGATCGATTTCGGCGGCGGTGACGCCGAACGCGCGCATGAGCTTCCAGGCGTTTCGGCGCGTGTGCTCGCCGGTGGCGAAGGCCGGCAACGTGTAAGCGAGAATATTCGTCCGCGGCAGTTGCAGCCGGTCCATCGCCTTCGCGGTCACGATCAATGCCTGCGTCGAGTCGAGCCCGCCGGAGATGCCGATGACGGCGCGTTTCTTGCCGGCGCTCGCGAGCCGTTTCATCAAGCCGTGAACCTGAATGTTGTAAGCCTCGAAACAGTGCGCGTCGCGCTGCCGCGGATCGCTCGGCACGAAGGGAAATCGCCCGACTGCGCGGCGCAGCGGAACCTCGACCGTGGGGGGGTGGAATTCGAAGGGCACGCGTCGAATCGTCCGCGCGCGGTCGGCCACGTCTTCGAGCGCGTCGTTGAAGCTCGTGCTGCGCATCCGCTCCTGCAACAGCCGTTCGAGATCGAGATCGGCGGTGATGACCTGGCCGCGATCGGCGAAACGCTCGGCCTCCGCGAGCAGGTGGTTGTTTTCGTAGACGATCGCGTGCCCATCCCACGCCAGATCGGTCGTCGATTCGCCGGGGCCGGCGGCGGAGTAGAGATAGGCTGCGAGGCATTTCGCCGACTGCGAGGCGCAGAGGCCGCGGCGGTAGTCGGCCTTGCCGATGGTGATGTTGCTCGCGGAGAGATTCGCGAGCACGAGCGCTCCGGCCAGCGCCGCATACGTGCTCGGCGGGATCGGAACCCAGACATCCTCGCAAATCTCCACGTGCAGGCGGAAGCCCTCGAGGTTGACGGCATCGAACAACAGATCGTTGCCAAACGGCACCTGCGCTCCGGCCCAGCGCACCTCGCGACTCACCGTGCGCCGCCCCGAGGTAAACTGCCGCTTCTCGTAGAATTCGCGGTAGTTCGGGAGATAGGTTTTCGGCACGAGCCCCAGCAGGCGTCCGCGGTAAATCACCGCGGCGCAGTTGAACAATTTCCCGTCGATCCGGAGCGGCACGCCGACGATCAAGACGGGAGCCAGGGCCTGGCTCTCACGCACCACTTGCTCCAACGCCGCCCGGCTCGCATCGAGCAGCGCGTCCTGATGAAACAGATCCTCGTTCGAATATCCCGAGAGGCCGAGTTCCGGGAAAAGCGCCAGCGCCGCGTGGAGTTCGGAGGCTGCGCGAGCGAGCGCGAGGGTTTGCTCGACGTTGAAGCCCGGATCGGACACGCGCGACGGCGGCACGCACACCGCGACGCGGATCATCCCGTGAGCGTAGATGGATTGAAAGGGCGCGCTCATGTCTTCGCTGCCCGACCGCCGCGGCCCGTTTCCGGCCGGCCGTTCATTCCATTTCGTCCGAGCCCGGTCCCGCCCAGTTCGCCGGCAGCCGATAGGGGAAAAAGAAAAAATAAATCATCAGCCACCAGCTCCAACTCGTGCGATACAGGAGCAGCGGAACGCCAAACCCTCCGAGCGCGATCGCCAGACCGATCGCCAGTTTCATCGGCAACACTCCGGACACACCGAGCACCAGGAGCGGCACGACGATGAAGACCACGCAAACGACGTAATTGATCGCCCATGGCCCGAGCCAGAAGCCGCCGCCCGGATCGAATTTCAGTTCGCACACCGGACAAACCTCGCGAATGCGGAAAGAATGCGGGGGGAAAAGCGAACGATTGCCGCAGTTCGGGCAGCGACGCGAAAACCCGCGAGCGACGATCTGCGATCGTGGGATCCGCAGATGATGGCCCACGGCGGCTTGCATCCGCCCTTCGACACGCGCGGAGTGCGAATGAGCCGCCGGCCGACTCAAACGTCGGATGGAATCTCCCGGGACTTTGATTCGTCGCCGGCCGTTCGAGAGGAGGCGTCGCACTTTTTCCAGAGGTCATCGTCGCCAAATTCGCGGCAGCATGAGCCGCGCGCTTCGTAGCATTCGGGGCACAGTCGCCGCCCATCGAATTCGTAGGCGCCGAAGCGACCGCAGGTGTCACAGATCGCGTTTTCGTTCAGCCTAATTCCGGTGCTCATAGGAGGATTGGGGTAAATCCTGACGTGCCTACGCTCCCCTACGCGAACCGGCAATAGATCGGCATCGACGCCGCGCGGTTGGCGTCGAGATTCGCCGTGACGTATCGCCAGAAGCTCCGCTTCGACAACTGCCGCCAGAAATGGCGCAACGGGCTCGAGTCCCAGCGAGCCCAATTCACGATTTGATAATCCGATCGCTCGCCACAGGCGGGGGCGAGCGCGACCGAATTGGTCAGGCCGGTCTCGGCGACGTACCAGGCCGCGAGATGCTCCCACAACGGCAGCATCACCCGCGGGTCGGCGGCGACGAAATGGTTGAACAAAAACAATCCCTCCGGGGAAATCTCGACGTCGGCAATGCGGCGCGCATTGCGCGCGGTCAGCACCGTTACGCGATTTGCGTTTTTTCGCATCGCCGCCATCAGAATGCCAAAGGCGGGCGTCAGCTGCACGTCGTGGGCGCTGGCCACGGAAGTCGTCTGCACGAGGATCATCACATCGAAGGCGGCGGGTTGGAACGATTCGCCGCGCGTTTTAAGATACGCGCTGAAGCGAGCGGTCGGCGGGATCACGATGGCGCGAAACACCGCGGCTTTGACGACTCCGTCCACACGCTCCAGCTCGCGCGCGAGGTTCTTCAGCTCGACCAGCAACTTTGTCCGGCCGCGATCCGGCAGCACGACGGCTCCGGTGCCGTTTCGGACGCGGCCCGCGATGTAAAGGTATCCGAGCGTCGTCGGCTCGATCAGTTTCGGCCGAAGGTAGTTCGGGTCCGGATTGACGATGCGCAACCGCGAGGCGGCTTCTCCGTTCGGAGCGAGTTCGGTGAGATCGGCGACCGAAACCTGACGGGCAGGATTCATCCCTCACTATCGGCCCGGCTGGTTTCGGCCACCATGGGAGCGCGCGCTGAGCGTGGCACCGGCGGAATCCCCACGCCGTTTTCGATCGGTCAGCGTCACACGCGGCGCGGCTTTGTGCGCAGGGTTTTGTACTTAAATACTTAAATTCCGCGATTGAAACGCGGAGGCCGCGGAGTCCGCGGAGTCCGCGGAGTCCGCGGAGGAATAAGAGCGAGATGGGAATTCTGGAGAGATGCACCCATGAGGTGAAGCGCTGGGATGAAGCGTGGTTGGGTTTTCTCCTCTGCGTTCTCCGCGGGCTCCGCGTTTCAACGGCGTTTCTTTTATTTCATTTGGCCTTCTGCTGGTTTCGTCCGTCTTCGACGAGACCTACGGCCAAGCGACGGGTCGGCGGCGGATGGCATCGTATCCGCATCGTATCCCGCAGGCAACTTGGCGAATTCGGGGCGCTTCGACTCGCAACGGACGCCTCGGAGAGGCGTCCCTACCGGCGCTGCTGCGCCATGGCGTTCAACTTAAATTCTGCGATTGAAACGCGGAGGGCGCGGAGTCCGCGGAGGAACAAGCGCGAGATGGGAATTCTGGAGAGATGCACCCGCGAGGTGAAGCGCCGGGACGAAGCGTGGTTTGGTTTTCTCCTCTGCGTTCTTCGCGGGCTCTGCGTTTCAACGGCGTTTCTTTTATTTCATTTGGCCTTCTGGTGGTTTCGTCCGTCTTCGACGAGACCTACGGCCAAGCGACGGGTCGGCGGCGGATCGAATTGTATCCCGCAGGCAACTTGGCGAATTCGGGGGCGCTTCGACTCGCAACGGACGCCTCGGAGAGGCGTCCCTACCGGCGCTGCTGCGCCATGGCATTCAACTTAAATTCTGCGATTGAAACGCGGAGGGGGCGGAGTCCGCGGAGGAACAAGCGCGAGATGGGAATCCCGGGGAGATGCACCCGCGAGGTGAAGATCCGGGGACGAAGCGTGGTTCGGTTTTCTCCTCTGCGTTCTCCGCGGGCTCCGCGTTTCAACGGCGTTTCTTATTTCATTTGGCCTTCTGCTGGTTTCGTCCGTCTTCGACGAGACCTACGGCCAAGCCGCGGGGCGGCGGCGGATCGCATCGTATCCCGCAGGTAACTTGGCGAATTCGGGGGCGCTTCGACTCGCAACGGACGCCTCGGAGAGGCGTCCCTACCGGCGCTGCTGCGCCATGGCGTTCAACTTAAATTCTGCGATTGAAACGCGGAGGGCGCGGAGTCCGCGGAGGAACAAGCGCGAGATTGGAATCCCGGGGAGATGCACCCGCGAGGTGAAGCGCTGGGACGAAGCGTGGTTGGGTTTTCTCCTCTGCGTTCTTCGCGGGCTCCGCGTTTCAACGGCGTTTTTTTGGAAGCCGTTTTCTCTGTGCCTCTGTGTCTCTGTGGTTCAATTCCCACCGCGCCTTTTATTGATACTGACCCGAAGGAAGTGACGCCGACGGTACGGCGGCGAGTCCTTTCGCCGCCATGTTGACCAGAGATCGTTGCGGCGCGGAACGGAGTCCGCGCTACCGGGATCGCGTCACATCGCGGTGGGTTAAAAAAAACCCGCCGGACCGGCAGGCGGTCGCGGCGGGTTGGGAACGCTGGCGGAGCGAAAAAATCTCAGTGCCCGTTGTCGTAGCCCGGATCGAAAGTGCCGACGCGACCGGTCGCAACGTCCTGAATCACGAGAACGTATCGATAGTACCCGGAGTAGTCGTTCGCATCGACGACATTCATCGTGCCTGGCTGGAGCTTGAACGTGGAGTTGCCCATCACGACGGCCGAATTGTCGTCGGTTTCGCGGGAGATCGTCACGAGGGGGAAACCTTTGTTGCCGGATTTGTCCTCTTCCGGCGTCTGGGTGAAGTAGATGCCGTTCAGGATGTAGGGCCCGCTCGCGAGTTTGGCGGACGTGACGACATACTGTACGCGCAACGGCGTGCCGGCGGGGACATTGATGACGAGGTTGTTTCCCGCTTCGATGGTGAAGTAGGGCTGCTTGGGGTCGGGACTTGGCGTCTGGTCATTGATGACCATTTTGCCGGCGAAGGAGTAATACTGGCTGCCGGCGGAGGGATCGCTCATCGAGATCAGGATGGTCTCGATGTTGCAGTAGATCATATCGGTGGCGGAGGGCATGGGGACTGGAGTTATGGGTTTTGGTTGGGACTCACGTGGCGGGAAGCGTCCAAGAGGGACGCCGCGGCAGAGTCTATCGGGTGATATTCGGAATGCTTGAGCCGTTCGATGAGAGGACGCGCGTCATCAGGACGCCCGAGCAGGAGCAGGGCTTGCGCGGCGGGATCGAGAAAGCGCCAGTCGTGCGAAGTCGGGAGGCGGGGTGCGAGTTCCGTTAAAAGGTTTTGCCAGTGATCGCGGGCGATTTCCGATTTCGCGTGAGCGGCGGCGATGCGGCCGGCGAGCAGATGCGTTTGCGCGAATTCACCGCGGACCTTGTCGTCGGCGCGAGCGGCTTTGACCAACGTAGAGAACAACTCCAGCGCACGTCCAACCGCGTCCTCCGCGTCCGTCTGTCCGAGCATGAAGCGGCGTTCCGCCTCCAAACGCCACGCGATGCCCAGAGTGTTGGGAAACATACTCGACGAAGGCTCTGCTTTCACGAGCGCCTCGAGTCGCTGGAGGGTTTCCTCCAGCATCGGTGCGATGGATGCGGCTTCACCGTGCGCGAGTTGGAGTGGAATGAGACTGAGGCGAATTTTCAGGGCGGCGTTCTGCCAGTGTTTGTTTTTCGGATCCTGTTCGACCAATGCGTCGAGAAGCGCGCGGGCGCGGGTGTAATTCGCGAGGGCTGTTGCGCCACGGCCGGTTCGAGCGAGGACTTCACCGGCGAGGGCGAGGCTGTCAGTCACCTTGAAACGCCAGCGAGCGACCGCTGGTTCTTGGGCGATCAGCGCGTCGTAGCGCGAGGCGCTTTCGGTGAAGTGATCGATCGCTTCCGTGAGATGACCCTCGGCGTCGGCGACACTGCCGAGCCACGAGGCGGTGTCGGCGGCGCGAGAAAGAAATTCGGAATCGCCGGGCTTGGCCGCGAGCATTTCCGCGAGAACGACGAGCTCGGTTTCGAAACCGCGCCGCGCGGCGGCGAGGTCGCCGTGGGCGAACTCCATGGCGGCAAGGTTATGATAGCCGTAGCTGACTTCGCCTTGCGCGCGGAGGGTCTTGCCTTCAAGCGCGAGCAGCGCGAGGGCGGAGTCGCGGTAACGCGTGGACCACTCGCGCTCGGTCGGGAAATCGCCGCGGCGGAGGGCGACGAAGCCGATCCAATATTCCGCCTGCGCGCGGTCGAAGAGCAGGTCGCCGCTTTGCGGATGCCGCACAGCGAGGGCGGAGGCGCGCTGGTAGGCGTTTTTGAACGCGGCGTCGGCATCGGCGTAGCGGGCCTCGGCCATGCGAATCTCGCCGATCTGCGTAAGCGCTTTCGCCTGACGCGCGAGCGCAGTGTCGGTGAGGTCGCGCGGGTCGAGGGCGGTGAAGTAGGCCAGCGCTTTTTCGCCGACGACGTCGAGGAGGTCGAGGTGGCCGATTTTTTCGAGACCGGTGCGGAAATCGCCGACCATGAAGGTGAGCAGATCCTCGGCTTCGCCTTGGCGACGCTGGGCGTCGGCGCGAGCGAGGGACTCGGCGGCGCGAGCGGCATTCGCCGCGTCGCGCTCGGCAACGGCGGCGTGTTCGGCGCGCGTGGCGCGGATCGCCTGGCGGACGCTGACGACCGTGCCGACGATCAGCGCGGCGGCGATCGCGGCGGCGCTGGCGACGGCGAGGCGGTTGCGGGCGATGAATTTTTCCGCGCGGTAAGCAGCGCTGGGCGGACGCGCGGCGACGGGTTCGCGGCGGAGGTGGCGGCGGACGTCGTCGGCGAGTTCGTGGGCGGTGCCGTAGCGGCGGTCGCGATTTTTCTCGAGGCAGCGCATCACGATCCAGTCGAGGTCGCCGCGGAGCGTGGTGGAGAGTTGGGCGGGGGCGGCGCGGCGGAGTTTCGCGACGGTGGAGCGGTCGGCGTCGGTGAGCGTGGAGAGGCGCGTGGAGGGGCGCGGCGGATCGACTTCGCGGATGATGCGGCGGATCTCGTCGACACCGGCGCGCACGAGCGATTTCGGATCGAAGGGCGGCTGGCCGGTGAGCAGCTCGTAGAGGAGCACGCCGAGGGAGTAGACGTCGCTGCGGGTGTCGATATCGAGGTCGCGCAGCTCGGCCTGCTCGGGGCTCATGTAGGCGGGCGTGCCGATGAGTTGCTCGAGGCCGGTGAGGAGCGTGTGCTCGGTGAGGCGGCCCTGCGTGGCCTTGGCGATGCCGAAGTCGATGACCTTGGGCGTGGGCACGCCGTCGTGGAGCGTGACGAGGATGTTCGACGGTTTGATGTCGCGGTGGACGATGCCCTTTTGATGGGCGTGCTGGAGCGCGAGGCAGACGCGGGCGAAGAGTTCGAGGCGCTCGGCGGTGGAGACGGAATGTTCGTCGCAGAAGCGCGTGATGGGGACGCCGTCGACAAACTCCATCACGAAGAAGGGGCGGCCGGTGGCGGTCGCGCCGGCGTCGAAGACGCGCGCGATGTCGGGGTGATCCATCATCGCGAGGGCCTGCCGTTCGGCTTCGAAGCGGGCGATGACCTGGCGGGTGTCCATGCCGAGCTTGATGACTTTCAACGCGACGCGGCGGCGGACGGGTTCGGTTTGCTCGGCGAGGTAGACGACGCCACAGCCGCCCTCGCCGATTTTCTTCAGGAGCGTATAGCGGCCGATGACGTCGCCGGGTTTTTCCTCGGCGGGGAGCACGGAGTCGGCCGGGCGGACGACCGGGGAGCGGGCGAGGAAATTTTCCGCGGCGTCGTGCGCGGCGAGGAGCGCGTCGAGCCGGGCGCGAAGCGCGGCATCGCCGGCGCAGGCGCGATCGAGAAATACGGCGCGCTCGGCCAGCGGGAGTTCGATGGCTTCGCCGAAGAGATCGTCGTCGCGATTCATGCGGGGGAGAGCGCGAAGCGGGAAAAACCCAATCCGATTTTTTTACAGCAGGTCACGAAGATCACGAAGAGATTCAGGTGCAGGGCATCCGTCCGGCTCGGCGGGGAGCGGGAGAGCGGGATCGAGTGTGGAGAAGGCGAACGCGGAATTTTTTTAAACGCGGAGCGCGCGGGGGCGGAGGACGCGGAGAGCGCAGAGAAATAGCGATGGAAGGGTGAGATCGCCTGCAAGCAGGCTTCTGCTTAATGCGAGACTTTCGCGAGAAAGGGGACAGCGGGGGCCGAGGCAAAGGAATCGCGGACGGCTCGGAGAGCCGTCCCTACCGGGCTCACGCACGGAGGCGGTTGACTTCGTTGAAGAGCCAGGCGCGCGCGTAGGCCCAGTCGCGTTTCGCGGTGCGGTGCGAGATGCCGAGGACATCGGCGGCCTCCTCGAGCGTGAGGCCGGCGAAATATTTTTGTTTCACGAGCTCGGCTTTGCGGGCGTCGTGCGCGGCGAGGGCCTCGAGGGCTTCGTTGACGAGAAGCAGTTCCCCGTCGTCGTCGGGCGGCGCGGCGAGATCGAAGCCGGTGGAGTTGGCGCTGATCTTCGCGAGGTCGCCGCCGTGGCGCAGGGCGCGCTTGCGGCGGGCGTTGTCGATGAGGATGCGGCGCATGCCTTCGGCGGCGGCGGCAAAAAAATGGGCGCGATTCGCCCACTGCGGTTGCGCGTCGCCGCCGAGGCGGAGCCACGCTTCATGGACGAGCGCGGTGGGCTGGAGCGTCTGGCCGGGGGACTCGCGCACGAGCTTGGCGGCGGCCAGGCGGCGCAGTTCCTCGTAGACGAGGGGGAGCAATTGTTCGCCGGCGTGGGGATCGCCTTGCTCGATGCGTTGGAGGACGAGCGTGATTTCTCCTTCTGGCACGGGCGTGAGAGATGGCGGAGGTGCGGGGAGAATAAAAGCGGGAAATGCGGGCGGGCGGGCGGGCCTCACGGAATATCGGCGGGGAATGCCGGCGGTCGAGCCCGCCGGAGGAAAGCGGCGTCGAGCCGCCGCACTCCAAAGTCGCGCGTGAATTACGCGAGGATGTAGCGGCCGGTCTTGCGGGTGCCGACGCGGCGGACGAGTTTCGATTTCAACAGCGGTGCCAGGATATGGGCGGCGCCTTGTTTGCTGACGTCGAGGGCGGCCCAGATTTCGCGCGGTGAGAGACCGTGCCGCTCGCGCAGCAGGTGGAGGAGCTGCTCCTGCTTCGGTCGCAGCACGGTCTTTTTCCGGACGGATTTCGCGGCGAACTGCTGCACGCGCAGCCAGACGCGCTCGAGGGTGACACGCAGACCTTCCGTGGTGTATTCGAGCCAGGCGGTGAGATCGCCGCCGGCGCCCGGCACGGCCGCGAGGCTGCCGTAGTAACGTTCGCGATTCTCGCGGAAGAACTCGTCGACGGAAAACACGTGGTGCGGGTCGAAACCTCGACGGTAGAATTCCCAGAGCGCGAGCATGCGGCCGAGGCGCCCGTTGCCGTCGGCGAACGGATGGATGTCCTCGAACTGGTAATGAAGAATCGCGGAGGTGAGCACGGGTGACCACTCGGCGCTCGGGCCATTCCACCAGGCGAGGAGTTCGCGCATGAGGCCGGAGACCATGTCGGGCGCGGGCGGCAGGTGTTTGCCGACGCGCACGGCGATGGTGCGGTAGCGGCCGGCCTCGCCTTGGTCCATGACGCCGCTGGCGAGCAGGGTGTGCAGCCGGAAGATATCCTCGTGCGTGACGGGTTTTTTCCGGCGGGCGCGTTGCTCGATCCAGCGCAGGCTCGCGAAATAGTTGCGGACCTCACGCTGGGAGCGCTCGTCGCGCGCGGGCAGGGGCGCGCCCGCCTCGACGGCGCGGACTTCCTCGAGCGAGAGGGGATTGCCCTCGATGGCGGTGGAGGCGTGCGCGCCGCGCTGGCGGCTGTCCTGCGCGAGCTGCGGGGTCCACGTGACCTGGATCGTGGCGGCGGCGATTTTCGCGCGGAGGTCGGCGATGGTCTCGAGATCGCGGAGCAGGCGGGGCGAAATGGCGAACGACGGCTGGAAGCTCATGGCGCGTTAAGGCAAGCGTGAGTCCAGTGATTGGTCAAGTTGATAATGGGTAATTGGGCAAGCGTAGGGCAAGCGATTTGGCAGGAGAGTGGAGGCGCCGATTCGAGTGGTGCGATCGGCGGTGGAGACCGGCGTCCTCGTCGGCGGGATTGAACCTGAGAAACGCCGTTGAAACGCGGAGCCCGCGAAGGGCGCAGAGGAGAAAACCAAACCACGCTTCGCCCCGGAGCTTCACCTCGCGGGCGCATCTCTCCGGGATTCCCAT
>JBEHYR010000095.1:0-15393 GCA_048498075.1 Verrucomicrobiota bacterium
CTGAAGGAAATCCGGTACAAGCCCGCGCTGGAAAAGGGTAAACCGATCGAGACCGTCGCCCGGCTGAAGCTTACCGATCTGCCGCGGGGGATTTGAACTTCCGCACCTCGAAAAAACATCGGCTTCATCGCCGCGTTGCCCCCCTCACCTATGAAAACATCCGCGCTACCTCGATCCCTCTCGTTGCTTGATCCCAATCGTTTCCGATCGCACCTGTGGTTGGCGCTCGTCCTCGCGGCGCCGTCACCGGCGTTCATGGCGGAGAGGCCAATTCCTGTTGAGACAAAAACCCACGCGGTTTTCATGGGCGCGGATTTCACGATCGAACAAGACGGCAAGCAGTGTCCGGTTCTCGATGTGACCGGAGATGCGTTCGTCATTCAGGATCAGGGCAAGGAGCAGCGGATACCGATGAGCCGGGGCGCGGCGAAAATCAAGATCACCCCGGCGCTGAAAATGACGGAGTCGTCGGCCGAACTGAATGACGTCAAGACCGACCGTGCCTACACCGCGGCAAACGATCCCGACGTCGCTTTCCAACGCAGTCTCGTCCGCAGCGCATTGCTGAATTCGGATGCCATCAAGGCAATCGATCAGGCCAACGCGGGCGTGCACACGGGCGATGTGGGAACTGCCGCCGGCAATGCGGCCGCTCAGAAGTTGGGTTATGTGCCCGTCCACGCGGCGTCCGATGCGGAGAACGCCCGCGCCATCGCGCGGGTGTCGACCGCTCGGATCATGGGCGGGCCCGGAACGACGTTGCACGAGAACCAGTCGCTTTCCAGGAGCGAGGGTAGTTTCGATGCGATGGACGTGAAGTTCAAAGTCTCCGCGCCTCGCGCCCTCGTCCGGCCGTTTGTCGTGTTCGTGGCGCAATATCGTCCGCCCGGCGCGAAACCGGGGCAGATCGCGAACTGGATCTACGCGCGCGCTTTGAAGCCCGTCGGCCGCACGCCGACCGAGGTGCAGGTCGAGCAGGGTGGGTTTCCCCCGGGCTTCGAACTCCAGGAATTTCAAATTCATCTCTACGACCAGGGCGAGGAGATCGTGACGAACCTCTCGCCAAAGCGGGTCGACCTCACGACGGGCGAAGCGCGTCAATATGTGCTCGCCGAATACATCGGCAGCCACAAAGGCGCGACACTCCCCGCCGCTCCCGCGATGGGCCACCTGCCGGAAGATTTTCCGCAACGGCTGGCGAAGGGCGACTTGCGCGAGGTCGTGTACGTGAAAGTCGCGGCGGACGGAAGGCCGCTCGAGAGCTTCCGCGACCGGGCGTGTTCGCAGAAATTCGACGATCCTTACGTGAACGACGTCGTCGCGCGGTTGTTTTTCAAACCAGCCCTCGCCGAGGGCAGACCGGTCGAAAGCGTGACCGCCCTCGATCTGTCGAAGCTCGTGATGTGAGCGAGGACGCTCGACGCCTTTTTACCCGAATCGATGAAAACATCCTCCATGCTGGGAATTTTGTCACCGACGCTCATCCGTCGGTTGTTGATGACCGCCCTTGTTACCGCAGGTGCTTCCGCACTGGGATCGGCAGCTGGCACGCCAGCTGAACCGAAAACGCACACGGTCTTCATGGGGGCGGATTTCACGCTCGAGCAGAATGGCAAGCTGTATCCGGTGCTCGACGTGACGGGCGACGCCTTCGTGATTGATGCCGATGGAAAGGAACAACGGATTCCGATGAGCCGTGGCGCGGCGAAGGTGAAGATCACACCAGCGCTCAAATTGACGGAGTCGTCGGCGGAACTCGGCCAGCTCAAGACCGAGCGCGCCTACACCGCCGCCAACGATCCGGAAGTGGCTTTCCAAAAAAGCCTGATGAACGCGGCTCAATTGAACGCCGATAGCATCGCAGCGGCGAACCAGGTGACGGCGCAGACCAAGCAGTTTGATGCCACCAGTGCGGCGGCGGCCTATGCTGCGTCGAAAGATTCACACGCGCCCCAGATTCCGCAGTCGCCTACCGTGGGGCAGCAAAACGCCGCTTTGAGTACGGCCCGCGTGCTCGGCGGGCCGGGCTCCGTCTGGCATCCGAACAACGCCGTCGAGGGAGCCGAAGGCAATTACGATGCGATGGACGTGAGCTTTGAACTGTCGGCGCCGCGCGCCCTCGGGCGCCCGTTTCTGGTCTTCGTGGCGCAATATCGTCCGCCGGGCGCGAAACCGGGGCAGGTGGCGAACTGGATTTACGCGCGTGCGTTGAAACCGATCGGGCGCACACCCACAGCCGTTCACGTGGAGCAGGGCGGGTTTCCGCCCGGCTTCGAATTGCAGGAGCTGCAGATCCATCTCTACGACCAGGGCGAGGAGATCGCCACGAACGTTTCTTCCAAGCGAGTCGCGCTCACGTCGATGGAAGCGCAGCAGTTCTTGCTGCTCGACTACGTCGGCAGTCATAAGGGCGCGACGCTGCCGGCCGTTCCCGCGATGGGTCACTTGCCAGCGGATTTTCCTGCGCGACTGGCCAGAGGAGAACTTAAACAAGTCGTGTACGTGAAAGTCGCGGCGGACGGAAAACCGATGGAGAGTTTCCGCGATCGGGCGTGTTCGGAAAAAATCGACGACCCCTACGTCGGCGACGTGGTCGGCCGCTTGTTTTTCAAACCGGCGCTGGCCGGAGGGAAACCCGTCGACAGCGTGGCGGCCGTCGATTTGTCGAAGCTGGTGTTGTAGTGGCAGCTTCGCGCCGCCCGGCTCGGTTCGACCGGGTGGTTTGAAATCGCACGGCCGCATGGTGTGGTGGGAGGACGCGAAGTTTTTTTTCGACGGCGCGCGACTCTTCCGTCGAGGATGCGTCCTGCCTGCGGTTCGCATTCCCTTTTCCCCTATGTTGCTCCGACTTCCCCCTCGGGCCGTATTCGCCACGGCCGTGCTCGCGTTTTCAATTGGCCCGGCGCTCCGGGCCGACGAGGTGGAGGTCGACGAGGACGCGCCGCCGCAATCTCATACGCTGGTCAACTTCGGTTCGCGCCGAGCCGAGCCCGAGGTCGCACCCGCTTCGGACGAAGGCGCGAAGGCGCTGAAGCGCATGCAACTGCCGCCCGGCCTCGTCGCCTCGCTGTGGGCGGCCGAGCCGATGCTCGCGAATCCGGTGGCGTTCAACTTCGACGAACGCGGCCGGCTTTTCCTGGCGGAGACACATCGCTACGGCACGAGCGTACTCGATATCCGCAACTACATGTGGATGCTCGAGGAGGATCTCGCTTGCCGCACGATTCAGGACCGCGCGGCATTGATCGAAAATAAATTCGGCGCGGCGGGCATGAAGGAACTTTCACTCGAAGGCGAATTGCTCCGGGTCATCGAGGACACCGATCACGACGGCGTGGCGGATCGCTCGTCGATCTACGCGAGCGGTTTCCATTCGGCGCTCGACGGCATCGCGTCCGGCGTGCTCGCGCGCCGCGGTGAAGTCTGGTTCACGAACATCCCGAGCCTGTGGAAATTCACCGGTCGCGAAAAAGCGGAGACGCGCACCGAGTTGAGCCGCGGCTACGGCGTGCGGTTCAACTACACCGGCCACGATCTCCACGGGCTCGCGTGGGGACCGGACGGGAAAATCTATTTTTCGTGCGGCGACCGCGGCGCGGCGGTGCCGACGAAGGAAGGCGGCGTCGTCGACGTGCCGGACACCGGCGCGGTGTTTCGCTGCAATCCCGACGGCACGCAACTCGAGCTGTTCGCGAGCGGCCTCCGCAATCCGCAGAGCCTGCTCTTCACGGAAAACGGCGATCTCTTCACCGGCGACAACGACTCCGACCAAGGCGACGAGGAGCGGCTGGTGCACCTCGTCGAGGACGGCGACAGCGGCTGGCGCGTCGGCTACCAGCACGCGCCGCTCGGCAACGCCGGTCCGTGGAACAGCGAAAAAATGTGGACGCCGCGGCACGCCGGCCAGGCGGCGTTCCTGCTCCCGCCGATCTGCAACATCGAGGACGGCCCCTCGGGTATCGCCTATTATCCGGGCACCGGACTCGACGATTCTTACTCCGGCGCGATTTTCATCACGCATTTCAAGGGCAGCATCGCGCGCAGCGGCATCTACACCTACAAGGTAAAGCCCGATGGCGCCAGCTACGCGATCGCGGAGGCGGCGCCGTTTCTCACGAATTCCCTGCCGACCGACGTGAAGTTCGGCCCCGATGGCCGACTCTATTATTCCGACTGGGCGGAAGGCTGGCCGAAGTCGCACCGCGGCCGCATCTACGCGATTGCCGACGCGCAGCATCGCAACGATCCGCTGGTGAAGGAAACGCAGGCGCTCATCGCGTCGGACTTCACGAAAAAATCTGCCGCCGATCTCGTCGGGCTGCTCGGGCATGCCGACTGGCGCGTGCGCCTCGAAGCGCAATACACGCTCGCGGAACGCGGCCACGAAGGAGTGATGGCGTTGAGCGAATCGATCACGACCGAGGGCGCATCGCCGCGTGCGCGGCTGCACGCGACGTGGGGCCTCGGGCAGCTGGCGCGGTCGAGCGCGGAGGCGCTGGAATTTTTGCATACGCTGATTCTCGACCGCGATCCGGAGGTGCGGGCGCAGGCGGCGAAGCTGCTCGGCGATTATCATGCGACCGATGCACTGCGTCCGCTGATCGTCGCGCTGCACGACTCGAGTGCGCGCGTGCGTTTCTTCGCCGCGCAGAGTCTCGGCAAACTCGGCCAGCCCGAAGCGGCGGAACCGCTGCTCACGCTGCTGCGCGAAAACGACGACGCCGATCTTTACCTGCGGCACGCCGTGGTGATGGGCCTGGTCGGTGCAAACAACGCCGAGGCGCTGGCCGCCGGCGCGAAGTCGGGGCTCCGGGCGGAGCGAATGGGCGTGCTGCTCGCGTGGCGCCGGCTCGGCCGGCCGGAGATCGCGGAGTTCCTGCACGATCGCGAGCCGGATCTCGTGCGCGAAGCGGCGCTGGCGATCAACGATGCGCCGGTGAATGCGGCGTGGCCGCAACTCGCGGCTCTGATCGCGACGCCGGTCACGGACGAACCGGTGATGCTGCGCGCGATCAATGCGAATTTCCGCCTGGGCGCCCCGGCGAATGCCGACGCGCTCGCCGGCTACGCGGTGCGCGCGGACGCGCCGGAGTCGCTCCGCGCCGAGGCGCTGCGGCAACTCGCGGTCTGGGCCAAGCCGCCGGCGCGCGATCGCATCGTGGGAATTTTCCGTCCCGTCGCCGGCCCGGCTCGCGATGCCGGCGTGCCGCGCGCCGCGGTGGCGCGACTGCTGCGCGCGTTGACCGCGGCCGATACACCCGAGGCGGTGCAGGTCGCGGCGATCTCGGCGGCGGAGACGCTCGGGGTGGAATCCGCGCCGGCGGTTTTCGCGGCGATCGTGCGGGACGCGAAGGAACCGGTGAGCCCGCGTGTGGCCGCGCTGAACGCCCTCGCGAAAAGCCGCGATCCGCAACTCGCGGAGCTGGTCCGATTCGCCGGCGAATCGGACATCGCGGCGCTGCGCCTGGCCGCGCTCCCGATCACCGCGACGCTTTCGCCGGAGGCGGCCGCTCCGATCATCGCCCATCTCGTGAAGGAAGGAAATCCCGACGAGCAAAAGACGGCGCTCACGATCGCGGGCACGTTGAAACACCCGGCCGCGGATGAGCTGATGGCCGGACAACTCGAGGAATTGGCGAAAGGCGAAATCGCGCCGTCCGTGCGGCTGGAGTTGGTGGAAGCGGCGGAAAAGCGGACGGACCCGCGGGTGAAGAAGCTGCTCGCCGAGCGTGAGGCGCGGATGGCGGCGAGCGGCGATCCGCTGGCGCCGTTTCGCGTGGCGCTTCAGGGCGGCAACGCGCGTCGCGGCGCACGGACGTTTTATTCGCATCCGGTGATGGCGTGCGTGCGCTGTCACAACGCCGGACAGGGCGGCGGCGATGCCGGTCCGAATCTTGCAGGCGTGGGCGCGCGGAATCCGCGTGAATATCTGCTCGAGTCGGTGGTGAAACCGAACGCGAAGATCGCGCCGGGCTTCGACACGGTCGCGGTGACGACGGATTCCGGCGACGTCATCGTCGGCATCGTCACGGGGGAAACGGCGGAGCGCGTGAGCCTGCGAAACATCGCGGACGGCCAGGTCGTCGCCGTGCCGAAATCGTCGATCAGGAAACGCGAGGGCGTGCCGTCGTCGATGCCGGAGATCTACGCGGCGATTTTGACGAAGGCGGAACTGCGCGACGTGGTGGAATTCCTCGCGTCGTTGAAAAGCAGTGGAACCGGCACACCCGAGGCGCCGGGTTTGCGGGCGCTGCGCGGGATCGCGAAGACGCCGTGAAGGGACGCCGCGCCGTGGTCGTTAGAGCAATTTAATAAAAACGGCAGCCGTCGCGGCCGCCGATGTAGGAACCTGCTTGCAGGCGATTCGGGTGGGCGAAGATCCAGAATCGCCTGCAAGCAGGCTCCTACATCGGCGGCGGAAATTTTTTAAGCGCTCTGGTCGGAAGGGGCGGCGGCTTGCTTGAGGCGGCGGCGGACGCCGAGGCAGAGGATGAATAATCCGCTGAACGCGACCAACTGGCCGCCGAGGGTGAGCGCGATTCGGACATTGCCGGTGCTGGTCGGGGCAATCACGCGCGCGCAGACGACGCCGCAGAGCGCGACGAGCACGCCGGTGGACCAGTAGCGGAGATTCGAGGCGACGTTCTTCACTGGCTGAGCAGCGGGACGATCGTCACGTAGATGCCGGTGAGGATCGCAGTGGTGATGACGCCGCTGATGTTTGCGCCGAGAGCCTCGGGCAGGATCAGCGAATCGGGCGTGACTTTGGAGACTTCCTTTTGCGCGACCTTGGCGGTCGAGGGCACGCAGCTCACGCCGGCAATGCCGATGACGGGATTGATTTTCCGTCCGCTGAAATAGTAGGCGAAATATCCGCCGATGATGCCGCCGATCCCGGAGAGCAGCAGCGCGAGGATGCCGAGGATGAGAAGAATGAGAACCTTCGGGTTGAGAATCGTCGAGGCTTCGCAGAGCACGCCGAGGAGAAGCCCGAGGAAGAGCGTCGCGCCGTAAAGAATTGGCCCGTCGATGAACGCGACGAAATAGCTGAGGCCCGCTTCGCGCACCGCGACACCGACGAAGAGCGAGAGAAACAAGGGCGAGGCCGACGGAAACAGCAGGCAAAGCACGGTGCAGCCCACGACGGCGAAAGCGAGTTTCTCATCGGAGGAGATTTTAACGACCGGCTTCGGGGGCATCTTCAGGCCGCGCAGCTTTTCGGGGACGAGCAGCCGGATCAGATAGGGATAGCCGCCATAGGTGAGTCCGAGATACAAATACGCGACGACGGTGATCGGGACGAAGAGATCCTTCGCGAGCGTGAGCGAGGTGAAGAGCACCATCGGGCCGTCGGCGCCGCCGACCATGGCGATCGAGGCGGCCTCGCGGTAGTTCAACCCCATCGCGACGGCGGCGGGGAAAGTCGCGACGGTGCCGAACTCCGCGCAGAGCGCGAGGAACATGCTGAGGAACGGCCGCGCGAGCACGAAGCCGACGTCGAGCAGCACGCCGATGCCCATGAATACGAAGCAGGCGATGAGGCCGTTGCTGAAGGCGAAGGTGTAGATCGGTTGGAGGAAATCGACCTGCAGGATGTACATCAGGCTGTCGGTTTTCTGGACGAGCGGCGCCATCATGAGCGTGCCGTGCGTCTTGACGCCGTCGGCGATCGGTCCCTCGACGACGTGCGAAGCGGTCATCGGATCGAGAAAGAGGACGCCGGCGTTGACCGCAGACATGCCCAGGCCCATCGGGATCATCAGCAGCGGTTCGAGCACGCTCTTTTTTCCGAGGTAAACGAGGACCATGCCGAGCAGCATCAGACCGAGGCGGGCCGCGAAGATCGTGGGCTCGGATTCGATGAGCGTGGTGATGCCTTGGAAGATGTTGAGGATATCGTGAAAATGCATGAGCGGTGAAACGTGAGAGGCGGCGGCTCCGGGGCGGCGTCAGCCTTTTTTCGGCGCGTTGAGGCGGCGGATGGTGAGGAAGAGAAGTTTCATCAGCCCGGCGACGCCCATCGAGATGACGACGGCGATGCCAAACATGATGAGGGCGCTGAGGATGGCGGTTTTCATTGGGCGAGTGCGACGTGGAGGGCGCCTGCTGGCGGGCGGCGGAGAATCGCCTGCAAGCAGGCTCCTACATTTTGAATCAGGCGAGACGCAGAAGGACGGTGCCTTCCTCGACGCCGTCGCCGGCGTGGGAGAAGATCGTTTCGATGCGGCCCGCGCGCGGAGCGAAGATGTAGGTGTTCATCTTCATCGCTTCGATGGTCGCGATCTGGGCGCCTTCCGCGACGGTGTCGCCGGCTTTGACGTCGATCGAAACAACTTTGCCGGCGAGCGGGCTGGGCACATCGGTGGTGCCGCTAGGCGCGGGCGCGGCGGAACGGACCGGGGCAGGCGCGGCGGCGGCGGGCGCGGCGGCGATCGGCTGAGCGGTGGGGAGCGAGGCCGGTGCGGGCGCGGCGGTCGACGGGGTGCCGTCGTCGAGCACTTCGACGAGAACTTCGTAGACTTTGCCTTCGATGGTGACGCGGAGCTTTTTCATGAAAAAAATAGGATCAACGGACTTGGTGAGAGGAGTAGATTTGACGACGGCCCTCGAGGGACCACTGCTGCATGAGCACCTCGACGGACGGACCGGCGGTGCGGATCGAAGCGATGCGTGCCCGGTGGCCGAACGTCACCGTCACGCACGCGGCGATGAGCGCGAGCGTCTCGGGCGAAGTGCCGCTGGGCGCGGGGACGGCGGCGGACGGAAGGGCGGACAGAGGCTTCGCCGGTTGATCGGGATGAGTGGCGGCGAGCCAGCGGCCGACGAGTGCCACCGCCGCGATGAGCGCGGCGACGCAGGCGAGGACCGCGAGGAGCGCGAGCCACTGATTTCCGAACAAAGGGCGGTGAGTCTCCGCGAGGAGGAGGGGCAGGTGGGCGTTCATAGCGGAATGTTGCCGTGCTTCTTCGGCGGACGGGTTTCGCGTTTCGAGAGCGTGTTGCGGAGCGCCATGGCGACGAGGCCGCGAGTTTGCGCGGGCTCGATCACGTCGGTGATCATCGCCTTGCCGGCGGCCTCGTAGGGCGAGGCGAACTTCTCGCGGTATTCCGCGGCGAGTTCCTTTTCCTTTGCCTTGGGATCGGCGGCGGCGGCGATTTCTTTTTTGAAGAGAACCTTCACCGCGCCGTCGGCGCCCATGACCGCGATCTCGGCGGTGGGCCAGGCGTAGACGATGTCGGCGCCCATGTCGGCGCTGCACATCGCGAGGTAGGCGCCGCCGTAGGCTTTGCGCATGATGACGGTGATCTTCGGGACCGTGGCGGAGGCGTAGGCGAAGAGCATTTTCGCGCCATGGCGGATAATGCCGCCGCGCTCCTGCGCGAGACCGGGCATGAAGCCGGGGATGTCGACCAGCGTGACGACCGGGATGTTGAAGACGTTGCAGAAGCGGATGAATCGCGCGCCCTTGTCGGAGGAATCGATGTCGAGCGTGCCGGCCTTCACCTGCGGCTGGTTGGCGATGAGGCCGACGGCGAGGCCTTGGATCCGGGCGAAGCCGACGACGAGGTTCTTGGCGAATTCCTTGTGCACCTCGAGGAAGTCGGCGTCGTCGACGAGGCGGGCGATGACCTGCAGCACGTCGAACGGGGCCTTCGGGTCTTCCGGCACGAGCGCGTTCATGCCCGGATCGAGGTCGAGCGTGATCGTGGGCGTCGGGCGGTGCGGCGGGTCCATGATGTTATTCGAGGGGAGGAACGAGAAGAGTTTCCGGGCGAGTTCGAGCGCGTGCTTCTCGTCCTCGGCGATGAAATGGATATTGCCACTGACGGCGGCGTGGGCTTCGGCGGACGCGAACTGGTCGAGCGAGGCGGTCTGCCCGGTGGCGGCTTTGATGACCTCGGGACCGCAAATGAACATCTGGGCGTTCTTCCGCGTCATGATGAGAAAGTCGGTGAGCGCAGGTGAATAGGCGGCGCCGCCGGCGCACGGGCCGGCGATGATCGAAATCTGCGGGATGACGCCGGAGGCGAGGACGTTCCGATAGAAGACCTGGCCGTAGCCGGAGAGCGACTCATCACCTTCCTGGATACGCGCGCCGCCCGAATCGTTGATGCCGATCACGGCCATGCCGGCTTTGAGCGCGTAGTCGTAGAGATCGCTGATCTTCTTGGCGTGGATGCGGCCGAGGGCGCCGCCGCCGACGGTGAAATCCTGGGAGAAGGCGGCGACCGGACGGCCGTCGATGTAGCCGACGCCGGTGATGACGCCGTCGCCCGGGAACGATTTATCCGCGAGCCCGAAGTCGTGGCAGGCGTGCTGGGCATGGAGCCCGAATTCCATGAACGTGCCGGGCTGGAAGAGCGCCTCGATGCGCTCGCGCGCCGAGAGGAGACCTTTCTTTTTGCGCTCGGCGAGCTTGGCGGCGCCGCCGGCCGCGTACGCGACCCGGCGCTTTTCCTCGAGTTCTTTGAGGAGGAGGGGAGAGATGGCCATGAGAAGTGTCGAATAGGGAGCGGGGGTGCGCTCAGTTGTTTTTCGGGGCGCAGAATTCCGTCAGCACGCCGTGGGTGAATTTCGGATGGAGAAACGCGACGAGCTTGCCCGCGGCGCCTTCGAAAGGCTGTTCGTGGATCAGCTTCACGCCGGCGCCGGCGGCGCCCTCGAGCTGGGCGTGGATATCGCTCGAGGCAAACGCGACGTGGTGCACGCCCTCGCCGTTTTTCTCCAAAAATTTCGCGATGGGGCTCTCGGGCGACGTGGGCTCGAGCAGCTCCAAATGGACCTCGCCGACGTGAAAAAAGGCAGTGCGCACTTTTTGCGAAGGAACCTCTTCGCGATGCGCGCAGGCCAGCCCGAGGGCTTTTTCGTAGTAGGGAATCGTCTCGTCCAGCGAGCGGACGGCGATGCCGAGGTGGTCGATCTTGGTGATCATGTTCAGAGGAGAGAAAGGCGAAATCGAAACTTTGCGGGCGCAGTATGCGCGCAATGCGCCGCGCGCACTTCGCACGGATTGGCCATATATAAGCATTCCTTGGCAAAATCCGCGGAGCGACAATTCGCGCGAAGTTCTACTGTGGCGCCGGCGGAAAAAATCCCGCCCGAAAATCTCACGTTATGCCTGCGACTTCATCACCGCCCAACATCACGAATGACGCTCTCGCCGCCGCCCTCGCGCGCTGGCGGGCGACGGTCGACGCCGAGTTGAAAGGCGCGTCGTTCGACAAGAAATATCTGACGCCGACGCCGGAGGGCGTGACGCTGCATCCGCTCTATACGCGCGCCGATTTGCGCGGGGTCCGCGAGCTGGCCAGCCGTCCGGGCGAGGCGCCGTTCCTCCGCGGAGTGCGTGCGCACGGCTACAAAGCGGCGGCGTGGCGGGTCGCGCAGGAAATCGCGGCGACCGACGCGAGCGAGTTCAATGCCGCGCTGCGGAGCGGTCTCGGCCAGGGGCAGAACGCCGTTGTGGTGTCCGCGGATGGAAACCTCCGGCTCGCGAGTGTCGACGATTTCGCGGCGGCGCTGGCCGGCGTCGATTTGACGGCGGTGTCGGTTTACCTCGAAGCGGGTGCGGACGCCGCGCCGCTGGCGTCGCTTTTCCTCGAATACACCCGGAACCGCAGCCAGCCGTGGTCGAAGCTCTCGGGCAGCATCACCGCCGATCCGCTCGCGCGGTGGGCGGCGACGGGCGCACTCCCGACGGCGCTGCCGGAACTGTATAATTCGCTCGCGGATTGGACGGTCTGGACGGCGACCTATCTGCCCTCGCTCAAGACGATCGGCGTGAATGCGGCGATCTGGACGGACGCCGGCGGCACAGCGACGCAGGAGCTGGCCTTCGCGCTGGCCGCGGCGGTCGAATATCTCCGCGCGCTCGGCGCACGGGGCATCAGCGGAGCGGAGGCGGCCGCGCGGGTGGAATTCCGCTTCGCAGCCGGCTCGCAGTTTTTCATGGAGATCGCGAAATTCCGCGCCTTCCGCCCGCTCTGGGCGCGAGTGGTGACGGCGTTTCACGCGGAGCCGCAGGTCGCGGCGCTCGCCACGGTGCGGGCGGCGACGAGCCGCTGGGACAAGACGCTGCTCGATCCGCATGTGAACATGTTGCGCGTGACGACCGAGGCCCTCGCGGCGGTGCTCGGCGGCTGCGACGCCTTGCACATCGCGCCCTTCGACGAAGTGACCGGCGCGACGACGGAATTTTCGCGACGCATCGCCCGGAACGTACACACGCTGCTCGCCGAGGAATTCGGTTTCGCCGAGGTCGCGGATGCGGCGGGCGGCTCGTGGTATGTGGAAAAGCTCACCGACGAGATCGCGCGGAAGGCCTGGGCGTTGTTTCAGGAAATCGAGGCGCGGGGCGGTTTTGCGGCGGCGCTGCGGGCGGGTTATCCGCAGCATCTGGTGGAAAAAGCCGCGGGGGAGAAGCGCGACGGGATCGCGAAGCGGCGCACGGGGATCGTGGGGACAAATCTGTTTCCGAATCTGAAGGAGACGGCGCTGAGAGCCGTCGCAGAGGCGCACGGGCGCGCCGGCTCGGAAGAAAACGCGGGCCAGCGGCCCGCGCTCCCAGCCGCGGCGAAAGGCGACTGGCCGACGCGGTTTGCGGCAGCGTTGTCGCTCGCGCGTGAAGGTGGGACGATCGTGCAGGTGAGGGCGCTGCTCTCGGGCAAGCCAGGGATCGAGGGCAAGATCGCTCCGCTGGTCATGCGACGCGCGGCGGCGGACTTCGAGGAACTGCGGGCGGTGTCGGCGAGCTACGCGACGCGCACCGGCGGGCGGCCGAAAGTGTTTCTCGCCAAAATGGGGCCGGTCGCGCAGCACAAGGCGCGGGCGGATTTCAGCGCGGGATTCTTCGCCACCGGCGGATTCGAGATGCTGGGCAAGAAAGCGTTCGCCACCGCGGCGGAGGCTGCGGCGGCCGCGGTCGATTCCGGCGCGCCGATCGTGGTGCTGTGCTCGACCGATGAAACCTATCCGGTGCTCGTGCCGGAGTTCGCGAAAGCCGTGAAGGCGGCGAACCCGAACGTCGTCGTGGTCCTCGCCGGACTGCCGGCGGACGCGAGTCTCATCGCAACCTACACCAACACCGGCGTCGACGAGTTCATCCATCTACGAGCCAACGTCCACGCCATGCTCGCCAAACTTCAGCAGCAGATCGGAGTCATCTCATGAAACCCGCACCTGATTTCACCAAAATCGCCTACGATTCCTTCCAATTTCCCGAGGGGAAAAATGGTTCCGGCAACGAACCGGCGCCCTGGCAAACCTACGAGCAGATTCCGGTGAAGCCGGTGTTCACGGCGGACGATCTGCCGGCGCAGGCGGCGCTCGACACGATGCCGGGCCTCGCGCCGTTCACGCGCGGACCCTACGCGACGATGTATGTCGGCAAGCCTTGGACCGTGCGGCAATACGCGGGCTTCTCGACGGCCGAGGAGTCGAATGCGTTTTATAAGCGCAATCTCGCCGCGGGCCAGGCGGGTTTGTCGGTGGCGTTCGATCTCGCGACGCATCGCGGCTACGACAGCGATCATCCGCGGGTGGTCGGCGACGTCGGCAAGGCCGGCGTGGCGATCGACTCGATGGCGGACATGCAGATTCTGTTCGGCGGCATCCCGCTGGATAAAGTTTCCGTGTCGATGACGATGAACGGCGCCGTGCTGCCGGTGATGGCGTTCTACATCGGCGCGGCGCTCGAGCAGGGCGCGAAATTGAGCGATCTCGCGGGCACGATTCAGAACGACATTCTGAAGGAGTTCATGGTGCGGAATACGTATATCTATCCGCCGACGCCCTCGATGAAGATCATCGCGGACATCTTCGCCTACACCTCGACGAAGATGCCGAAGTTCAACTCGATCTCGATCTCCGGCTATCACATGCAGGAAGCGGGAGCGACGGCCGACCTCGAGCTGGCTTATACGCTGGCGGACGGTCTGGAGTATTTGAAAACCGGAGTCGCCGCGGGACTGGATGTCGACGCGTTTGCGCCGCGGTTGTCGTTCTTCTGGGCGATCGGAAAAAACTTCTTCATGGAAGTCGCGAAGATGCGTGCGGCGCGCACGCTTTGGTCGGAGATCGTCGGGCAGTTCAACCCGAAGAATCCGAAGTCGCGCGCACTCCGCACGCATTCGCAGACCTCGGGCTGGTCGCTCACGGAGCAGGATCCGTTCAACAACGTCGCGCGCACCTGCCTCGAGGCGCTGGCGTCGGCGACGGGGCACACGCAGTCGTTGCACACGAACGCGCTCGATGAAGCGATCGCGCTGCCGACGGATTTTTCCGCGCGCATCGCGCGCAACACGCAGCTGCACCTCCAGCAGGAAACGGGGATCTGCAACGTCGTCGATCCGTGGGGCGGCAGCTACTACGTGGAATATCTCACCGAGGAACTGGTGAAAAAGGCGCGCGAGCACCTCGCGGAAGTCGCGCGGCTGGGCGGGATGACGAAGGCGATCGAAGCGGGCATTCCGAAGCTTCGCATCGAGGAAGCGGCGGCTCGGCGTCAGGCGAGAATCGACTCGGGACAAGAGACGGTCGTTGGGCTCAACAAATACCGTTTGGAGAAAGAAGCGCCGATCGATATTCTGGAAGTCGACAACTCGGCGGTCCGCGAATCGCAGATCAAGCGGTTGAAAGAACTGCGCGCGACGCGCGACAACGCGAGGTGCCAGGCGACGCTCGCGGCGTTGACGGAGAGCGCGAAGACGGGGCAGGGCAATCTGCTCGAACTCGCGGTGAATGCCGCTCAGGCGCGCGCGACGCTCGGCGAAATCTCCGACGCGCTCGAGGTCGTCTTCGGACGCTACCAGGCGCAGATTCGCTCGATCTCGGGCGTGTATCGGCAGGAGTTCGGCGAAGGGAAGGCCGTGCAAAAAATCAAGGAGAAGGTGGCGTTGTTCGAGGAACGCGAAGGGCGTCGCCCGCGCATCCTCATCGCGAAGCTCGGGCAGGACGGTCACGATCGCGGGGCGAAAGTCGTCTCGACGGCGATGGCGGACCTCGGCTTCGATGTCGATATCGGGCCGCTTTTCCAAACTCCGGAAGAGGCGGCGAAGATGGCGGTGGAAAACGACGTCCATGTGGTCGCGATGAGTTCGCTCGCGGCGGGTCACAAGACCTTGCTGCCGGCGCTGCGTGACGCGCTGAAGGCGGCGGGTCGCGAGGATATCATGATCGTGTGCGGTGGAGTGATCCCCGCGCAGGATTACGATTTCCTGCTCGCGAATGGAGCGAGCGCGATCTTCGGGCCGGGGACGGTGATTCCGAAATCGACGGAGCGGACGCTGGACCTGTTGCTCGAGCGATTGGAGCCGGCGAACGCGTAATCGTTTCGATGTAGGAGCCTGCTTGCAGGCGATCACGTCGATATCGCGCGCAAGCGCGCTCCTACAT
>JBEHYR010000096.1:0-15160 GCA_048498075.1 Verrucomicrobiota bacterium
GCGCCGACGGGAGACCGGGAAATTTCAGATTTCAGATGACCGATTTTCGATTTCACGATTTCCGACCTACCCGAGCAGCACCTGCCACTGGTTCTCGGATACGGGGAGCGTGGAGGGTAGGGCGCGTTATCCTTAACGCGCCGGTTTGATTCGCGGAGGCGGCGTGGCGGCGCGTTGGGGACAACGCGCCCTACCTTCGGAATCGGAGTCTCGAAGCGAGAGAATCGTGAAATCGGGCATCGTGAAATCGAAAATCTGAAAATGTGACGGCCGAGAGGAAGCCGGGAAATTTCAGATTTCAGATGACCGATTTTCGATTTCACGATTTCCGACCTACCCGAGCAGCACCTGCCACTGGTTCTCGCGGGCGGCGCGGGCGGCTTTGAGGGCACCGAGCGCCACGTAGCGTTTGTAGTCCTGGCCGGCGACGCGGACTTTCGGCGACTCGAAGCCGTCGTCGGTGAGTTTTCTCTGGAGGAGCGTATCGATACCTTTGATCTGCGAGCCACCGCCGGTGACGATGATGTTCTGCAGCAGCGTCACGACGGAATCGGAGGATGCGCGCTGGATGAGCGTGGTGAGCGCGGGATAAATTTTATCGATCAGCGCATTGCCGGCGCGCGCGAGCGTGTCACCGAGATCGAGCGTATGCGGCTTGCCGCCGATGACGACTTTGACGTCGAGCGGGCGCCGGCTGGCGCCGACGTAGCCGTGAGCTTCCTTGATCTCGCGGACTTTGTGGCGCGAGAGGCCGTTGTTCGGATAAATGCGGTTGAGTTCGTCCTGCAGGATGCCGTCGATCGCATCGCCGGCAAAGGCGATGCTGATTTGGTCCTCGGCGTTGGGAAAATAACCCTGGACGAGACAGAGATCGCTCGTGCCGCCGCCGATGTCGATGAAGAGCGAGTTGACGACGGGATCGATATAGTTCGCCTGGCCGAGGCGCCCGTCGTCGCGGTAGCCGAGCGCGGCGAGGAACGGCTCGGGAATGAGCAGGATGCGATCGAAGATGCCGTAGGCGCAGCGGCGGATGTCGTCGCGCGCCTGCTCCGTGGCATTCGCCGGCACGCCGACGACCGCGCGAATCTCGGCGTTGCCGGAAGTATCGGCGAGGCTGCGGATGTGTTTGAGAAAATCGCGGGCCTCGGCGGGATGCGCGATGACGCCGTGCTCGAGGGGAGCGACGAGGCGGACGTGGAGGAGATTTTGCAGCGCGTCGTCGCCGAAGAGAATGGAGCGATTCCCGGCGACGATGCCGTCGACGATGCCGTCCTTCACGTAACCGACGACGGTGGGTACGACTTTGCTGGTGGCGATGTCGCCGGTGCCGGGCGGGCCGGCGAGCACGCAGGATTTGTTGGTGCCGAAATCGAAGCCGACGAGAATGGTCTTGGACTTCGTCTGCGCGGGCGACGAGGACGAGCGCGCCACGCTCGCCGCCGGCGTCGCAGTCGGAACGTTGGCGGGGTTGGCGGCAGCGGGGACGGGTTTTTCGACGGATCCAGAGATCATGATGGTAAGGAGACGAGGGTTGGGATTATCGCGGGTTTGGAACGTCGAAGCCGGGGAAAATCAGCGAGCAGGGGAGCGGGGCGCGGCGCCTTGTTGCGAAAGCATGCCGTCGATCAGATCCGCAATACCGGGGACAGCAGCGGAGGCCGACGGTGTCGCGCGGACGGGAGATGATGCGGGCGCGTGGTGCGGCGCGGACGTGGATTCCGGTTTCGCCGCCAGGGTCACGGACGCGGGACCGCCCGACGCGGCGGCGTGCATGCGCTCGGCGAGGAGCGGCGCGAGAAGTTCGGCGAGCACCGAGGCGCTCGCGACGCGCTCGGTCTCCTCGGCGAGCACGGTGGCCTCGGCGACGACTGGACAGGTGATGCGCGCAGCGGCGATGGCGGGAGGGAGATCGGTGCGCTCCAGTTCCGCGGCTTCGGTTTTGCGGCCGGTCGCCTGAAGCAGGCACATGCGACGATAAATGCGGCGCACGGCATCCCAGCCGGAGGTATCGTTCGTGGTTGAAGAAAACGTGGGCAGCTCAGCGCTGTTCAAGATTCGCGCTAGGACCGTGATCCGCCGCGTAGGTTTCCCGGTGATTTCCCGATGTCGCCGCACTCATTTCCGGGGAGGCGGAGATTTGACCGGCGGGGGCGAGGTTTTTTCGGCAGGCGGAGATTTCTCGAGCGTGAACAACGAACGATCACGGTAACGGAGGAAGTAGATCGCGGCGAGCAGCAGAAACCCCACGAGAAAAACGAAGGCGACGCCGAGAAGGCAGCCGCGTTTCATCCCGGCGGCGGCGGAGGCGGGGTCGGGTTGGTAGGCGGAGGCGGCGGCCGGCGTGGGATCGAAACTGCGGGTGGAAGCCGCAGCCACGGCAGCAGAAGGGACGGCGGGGTCGGGAGACCGCAGGACAGCGGGGTCGGGAGACCCCGCCCTACAGGTTTCGATTTCGCGGTCGAGCCAGACGAGTTGCTCGCGCACCAAGTCGCGCTGGCGCTGGAGTTCGGCGAGTCGCTCCGGATTCACGGGCACAAGGAAACAAAAACGCCGTTCCGCGCGAGGCAGAACGGCGTTTGAAAAAGAGGAATCGGGTGGACTCAGCTCGCGGGGACGATCGCGACCTTGCGGTGCACCTTGTCGTATTTGACGGTGCCGTCCTTCAAAGCGAAGAGCGTCCAATCGCGACCCACGCCGACATTCTTGCCGGGGTGAAGCTTCGTGCCGCGCTGACGGACGATGATCGTGCCGGCGAGGACTTCCTGACCGCCGAAACGTTTTACGCCGAGCCGTTTCGAGTGACTCTCGCGGCCGTTGCTGGTGGAACTCTGACCTGTTTTATGCGCCATGACGGGTGGTTTTCTTAGAGGGTAATGGACTCGATCTTGATGACCGAAAGTTCCTGGCGATGGCCGCGTTTGCGCTCCATGCCCTTGCGCTTCTTTTTCTTGAACACGATGACCTTGTCGCCGCGTTTGTTTTCGAGAATTTTCGCCGAGACCGAAGCACCTGCCAGCGTGGGGGTGCCGACGCGGAAATCCGCGCCTTCGCCCGAAGCCAGAACGTCTTTAATCTCCACGGTCGCACCGGCTTCCGTATTCGGATAGCGGTTCACAATGAGAATGTCGCCCTCGGTGACAGTGAACTGCCTCCCTTGGGTTTTGATCGTCGCTTTCATAAAATAAAACCGCGGATAAAGCGGTTTCGAGGTGGGCAACGCAAGGATTATTTGTCTCGGGAAAGCACTTTGCCCGAGGGAAATGGCGGGGCGACGACAAACCGCCAAAAACGGCGCGCGCGAAATCGCGGAGCGTGGCGAAACGTGACGGCGCGAACGAGAAATCAGCGCGACGGCGGCGTCTGCTGGAGACGCGACAGGCGCTCTTCGGCCGCTTTTTCCAACTCGAGTTGGTGGGCGAGTGCCTCGGAGCTGCGCGTGGCGCGATCGACCGAGGTGCGTTTCTCGTCTTCGACGGCGCCGAGTTTCGCCATCGCGGCGGCCTGCTGCTTTTCGATCGCGGAGATTTCAATGAAGCGCTCGGTCGAGAGACGCTTCGCCTCGGCTTCGGCGGCTTCCTTGTCGCGCTGGAGGCGGTCGAGTTCGGCGGAGAGGCGGGCGGACTCGGCTTCGGCGGCGGCGCGGGCTTTGTTCGCGGCCTCCTCCTCGGCGCGGAGTGCGCCGATCGCCCGCCGGGCGTCGGCGGCTTCCTGCTCGGCTTTCAGCGCCGAGAGGCGGCGGGCTTCCTGCTCGGCGGCGGAGCGCTGTTTGCGTTCCTGTTCACGATTCTCGCTGGCGAGGCGCCGTTGGTCGAGGTCGTGCTCGGTGCGCTCACGATAGGAACGATAAGTCGAAACGATCGCCGCGACGGCCAAGGCGAGAACGACAAGGACCGCGAATTTTTTCATACGATCGTCGCGTGCAAGGACAGCGACGCACCGGATGGGTTCAATCGGTGGAAGCGGCGTCGCGGGGGACTTCCGGCAGCGCGTTTAGGGAAAAATCCGCGACGCCGGGATGCGCGGCGTTCGCGGCGGCGTAGGGCAGGGCGCTGGCCACAGCCTCGCGTAGGGAAAGGCCGAGCACAAAGAGCGCGTGAAGCACGCAGGCGAAAAGCACGTCGCCGGAGCCGGTGGCAGAGACCTCGCGCACGCGTGGCGGCGCGAGAGAGGCTGCGGGCTCGCCGGCCTGCGCAAACCATACCGCGCGCTCACCGTCGGTGACGATCCAGCGCGAGCGCGGCCAGATCGCGGTCGCGGTGTCGAGGGTCGACGCCTCGCGATTCACGAAGGACCGAAACTCGTCGGCATTGATCTTGATCAGAATACCGGCGTCCTGCCCCGCAAACCAACCGAGTGGCGGACCGTAGGTATCCGCGACGAGATTCCCGCGTCGCGCCCAGCGCGCGAAAGCGTCGCGCAGGGGGTGGTAGTTTTCTTCGGTCCAGCCGGGCAGGCTGCCGCAGACCGCGAGGATCTGCCCGTCGGGCTGCGCGTCGAGAAACGCCGCGCACGCGCGAATGGCGTCGGCGGCGGGCGGGACGTCGGGGCCGAGGAAAGTGGTCTCGGGCCGATTCGCGCCGCGGACGACCGTGCCGCGGCGCGTGGGCTGGTCGGTCGGGAACGCGACGAAAGGGATTTTTTGCTCGCGAAGCCAGGCCTCGCATTCCGCGCCGGACGCGCCGGCGGTGAAACCGAGGGCGGTGCTCGTGGCGCCGAGGCGGCGGAGCATTTTGGTGACGTTGATGCCCTTGCCGCCGACCTGGAAAGTCTGGCGGCTCGCGCGCTGGGTCTGGCCCGGCGACCACGCGGCAAATTCGAACGTGTGCTCGGCGAGGAGATTGCCGGTGAGGGTGAAGATGTGAGGCGCGGCGGGCATGCGTGTCTATTTTTTCGCGGGCCGGTAAAAGACGTAGTTGACGAGAAAATCGAGGCCGAGCACGCCGCTGAGCGTGCGGATGTTTCGCATCGCGCCGAACACCATCGTCAGCGGACTGGCCTGCGGTTCGTGCACGCGCAGCAGCAGGACGCAGCCGGCGGCGGCGAGCACGGGCTGCAGGACGAAACAGGCGTGATAAACGGCAATGGCATCGGACCAGTGCGCGAGCGCGCGATTGAGCACGAGGCCGCCGACGATCGGCGCGATGGCGGCCGCGAACGAGGTGACGGCGAGGTTGAGGCCGATCGCGAGGCTCTTCGCCTGCGGGGGAATCAAGCGGAGCAGAATGGTGAACTGGCCCAGCACGAACCCGGCGCTGGCGATCGCCCCCATGCTGGTCATGCCACCGAGCGCCCAGATGAGATAGACGATCGTGTGATGGCGCGGCGTGAGGAGGCACCAGAGGAGATTTACGATCTGCCAGACGAGGAGAGAAACCGCCATGACGGGGCGGTTGCCGAAACGGTCGAGCAGCGCGCCCCACGCGGGCAGCGCGAGCGCGCCGCCGAGCGCCGAGACGGTGGAGAGCAGGCCCACGTCCCACGCGGAGAGCTGCAGTTGTTCAAACATGAATACATGATAGAACGGGCCGAAGCAGTTCGCGGCGAACGACCACACGGCGCCGAACGCGATGAACCACAGCAGGGAAGTCGAGCGACGGAGGACGGCGATCTGGTCGGAGAGTGGCGTGGTTGCGGTCGGCACGGGGCGATGCGGGCGCGTCGGGCTGATCCACTGCCAATAAATGGAAAAGACGCGCAGGAGCGCGGCGCCGGCGATGATCGTTTGAAAGGCGCGCAGCGAGTAATCCCAGCGGGCGAGGATCCAGCCGGTGGCGAGCAGGAAAAGCAGAACGGAGATTTGGAGGCGGCGGTTGCGGCGGCCGAAATATTTCCCGCGCAGGCGGGCGGGAACCCATTCTTGAATCCAGGCGTTCCACGTCACGCCGGCGAGCGCGCTGAAAATACTGGAAAAGAAAAACCAGCCGATGAACCAGCGCGCGGCGAGCGCGGGCGCGTCGCGCGGAATGAATTCGAGGAGGAAGATGAGCGCGATCCAGCACAGGAGGTTTGCGGTCGCGGAGAGGACCGTGAGCAGCTTCGGCGGACGCCAGCGGGAGAGCATCGGCACGGCGAAGACCTGGACGAAGTTCGCGAAGAACGGCATCGCGGAGAGGAGGCCGATGTCGGTTTTCGGGAGCACCCAGGCTTTCGTGACGAGCGCGGTGAGGAAGACATTCACCGGCAGACACATCGTGACGATCGGCATGGCGACGAAGCCGTCACGCACGCAGAGATCGAGGCTGCGCGCGAGGTCGGTCTTGCGCTGGCTCCAGGAGATCGGTGCGTTGGCGGTGGTTGCGTTCAAAGCGAAATCGAACGGAAGGTTGAGCGATGCGGCGGATAATCAAAGCGAAAGAGCTGCGCGACGTGGAGGCGGTCGCGGCCACGCGCGGACTGCTGGGGAAATTTCTCGTGCGCCGGCGAGCCGACGGCAGCGAAGAAGCGCGAATGATCACGGAGGTGGAGGCCTACGACGGTGAGCGCGATCTGGCGTGCCATGCGCGCGCGGGACGGACGGCGCGGACCCAGACGCTCTACGCGGCGGGTGGGGTGTGGTATGTCTATCTCTGCTATGGCATCCACGAGATGTTGAACCTCGTCATCGGGCCGGAAGGCTGGCCGGCGGCGGCGCTCATCCGCGGCGTGGAGGGCGTGAACGGACCGGGACGGGTGACGAAGCGGCTCGAGATCGATCGCAAACTGAATGGCGCGCGAGCGGATGAGACGGCCAGCGGGTTGTGGCTCGAGGATCGCGGTGTGGTCGTGATGCGGCGGGAGGTGAAGGCGACGCCGCGCGTGGGCGTGGATTACGCGGGACCGGTTTGGGCGGCGAAGCCGTGGCGGTTTGTGATCGAGGGCGACGCGAGCCGCCGCCCGCGGGGCGAGTGACCGGGGCTGGGTAGCGGAAGTCGTGAGGCTTTCGTGAGAACGGACCGGCAAACGCCTGGAACCTATCCGGCTATCGAGCGACGGTCGAGCGACGGTCGATGACCGCCGCGTTCGAGGAGAATCGTGGTCAAGCCGGCGGTCATAGATCGCCGCCACATCGTTCACCGAATATTCGGATGGGTTCTTATTCCAATGTGCTTTCAAGATGAGGCCAATTCGTCCCGCCGCTCCCGCGGCGGGCTACGTCTGAATGTAGCCCTGCGCGGGAGCGCAGGGATCGCCTCATCTTGAAAGCACCGTGGAATCAGCTGCCGGAAACATGCAGTCGGAATTGATCGCAGATTTCGCCGATGAGCGCAGATCGAGACTCTGGGCTGAAATCTCTCTGGTCGCTAAATCAACTGTCCGGTGAGTGCGGGTCGGCGACGATCGGCGATAATTTTTTCCCCGCAGAGATCTGCGCATATCTGCGTTATCTGCGCTTGAACTGCTTTGTTCCGACCAAGCTTGGGCGAAAAACTTCGACGAAACGCTCACGCGAAAAATTCCCACGAAACGCTCACGCGTTCCGCTACACGGGTGCTCGGGCGGTCCCGCTGCTCCCGCAGCGGGCTACACGGCGGGGTCGGGAGAACCTGGCCTACACGATCATTTCACTTCGGCAGGCTTGGAGCCCGGCGGGCGGTATTCGGCGAGGGTGGCGACGCCGGCACCGAACTTGAATTCGACCTCGAATTTTACGGGCAGGCGCTGGTCGTCCTGCGCGATCCACACGTGCACGTTCGAGCCGCGCTTGAACATGCCTTTGGGAGGCGTCTTCTCCATGCGAGGCTCGTAGACGAGCGTCTTGAACGTGCCGAGCCGCGTGTGGATTTCCTCGTAGCGCAGGGCGTGCACGGTGAGTTCGTAGATGTCGTCTTCGAAAAACACGTTGATGTCGCGGGTCTCGCCAGGCTTGAGATCCCAGTAACGGGTCTGGACGAGGCTGGTGATGAGGTCCATCGGCGCGCTGCCTTGCGGGATGGGGAACGCGTGGTTTTTCGCCGAGTTTGTGAAATCGGTGAATGCGGCGGTCGACGTGGCGTAGTTAAACTCGAGCGAGTAACTGGTCTTCTTCCGCGAACTCGCGCTGTTCTCGGTGTAAATCTGGAGACGGCCGCTGTCCTGATCGTAGACGGATTCGCCTTTCGCCTCGAACGGGAGGAGCCCGTGGGCGATGCCGCGGGTGCGCGTGGTCGTCGTGACGGCAAGCTGGCGCACGCCGTCGTTCATCTCGTCATGCGCGGTGATTTTGATTTCTCCGGCGTGCAAAAAAATCGCGAAGCCGACGCGGAACGTGAGTTGTTCGCCGTCGCTGAGGGCGAGGCGCATGGGCGCGGCGGAAGCCGGGGCGGAGTCGGCAGCGAGCGCGGGGGCGCAAAGCAGCACGAGGAGGCAGAGCGGACGAAGGAAAATCATTGCAGAGGCCGGGCGTTGTGAGGAAGAGGAGGCGAAACTGCAAAGATTCGTTTCTTTCCGATCGCAAAAATGGTCTCGGCGGAATTCGTGCGCGGCCAGGGCGCGCCGGCGGCCCAGGGGGAAAAAGCGGGCAGAATCATGCGCGTGCGCGACACGATGAGCGCAGGAAGCTTGAGGCGCGTGCCGGCTCCGTCGTGAATCGAGGCGGCGGGATGATGATGACCGATGACTTCGATGAGGTCGGCGGGGACTTCGCGCGGTTGGTCGCCGTGGTGAAAGAGAAAACCATCGCGCGCAACGACCTGACAGCCTTCGGCGAGGTTCCAGCGCGCGTCGTGATTGCCGGAGACGATCGTGACGCGCGTGCTGGTGCGCGCGAGAAACGCTTCGGCTGAGGAGCGACCCTGCAACGTGTGGAGCGAATCGCCGAGCCAGATCATCTCTCGCGGCGAGTAGTCGGCGAGAAGCGAGTCGAGTCGCTGCGCGATCTCGGCGTCGCCCCAGGTGGGAAGGAGATTGCCGCGGGCCCGATGGCTCTCGACGTAGCCCCAGTGCAGATCGGCGACGACGAGGGTGCGAGGGCTCGCGAGCCAGAGCGCGAGGCGGGCGTCGAGATGGACGCCGGGGAGGATTTCGAGGCAGGAGGACAAGACGGAAGGGGAAACTCCAAGGACCAAGTTCCAAGCTCCAGAGAAATTTCAAACAGCAGTGGGGAAAGCCTCGCGGCTGTCATGAACTTTCTGTCACCGCCTCAGAGGCAGGGCGGGCCTTCCGCTGCCCGCCCGAAAGTCTTTTGTCATTCGCGGCGCTCACGGGGTGAGCGCCCTACCGGCCAGACCTTCGAATTAAAGTTCATGACAGCCTCGAGCGGCAGGCGCCTACGATGCCGGCTGTGGGGCGGCGTGGGAGTTTGGGGATTGGAGATTCTCTGGAGCTTGGAACTTGGTTCTTGGAGTTTCGCTTCGGCGCTCGCCGTACATCGCGTGGTAGAGGCGCTCGATCGTCGTCTCGGGATCCTCGAGCGTCATCGTCTCTTTGATTTTGCTCACGTAGAGGCCGAAGGAGAACGGGCTGACGCGCGAGAGTTCGCGGACATCCCACGGGAGTGAGCCGATGGTCGTGAGAAATTCCAGGGCGCGAGGAAGGTCGAGGAAGCGGAGCGTGGCTTCGTGGTAGGCTTCGACGAGGAGCGGGTGGTCGGGTTCGTGCTGACGGAGCACTTCGAAGATGAGTTCGGAACTCCACTGCAGCGCACGCGGACTGCGCTCGGCGCCGCGACTGCGACGCGGGACCATGAGGCCGGTCTGCGCGACGCCGCGAAACTGCCATTTCACGAGCGAGGCTTCGGCGAGCGCGGCGCGAAGGTCGTCTTCCGCGTGCGCGCGGGCAAAGAGTATCCGGAGTTCCTCGACGGACATGAATTGAAACGAGCGGAGCGTGAGCAGGAAACCGTAGTCGTCGATCGTGACGAGGGCGTTGCCGCCCTTCGTCGCGTGGACGCGTTGCGCGACGATGCGGGAGAGGGCGTCGTTGGCGGAGCGACCGATGAGCGCGTGGAAAAAATAGTGAAGGTAGTCGGTGTTGGGCTCGCGGTAGAGCTCGACGAGGAACGTGGCGGAAGTGGGGATCGCGGAGATTTCGGCTTGGAGGGCGAAGTGGGCGAGGAGGGCGGCGGCGTTGGAGACGGAGAGGTCGTATTCGGAGGTGAGAAAGTTACGAGCGGCGAGGTAGGGAGGCCTCTCCGAGGCCTCCGCGAGCGGGTGAGAGGCGGAGGTGGCGTTCTCGCGGACGTCTCGGAGAGACGTCCCTACCAGCCGCTGCGCGACCTCGGTGCGCAAGCGCGTGACCTCGGCGGCGAGGCCGGAAGCGAGGGGCATCTTGTTCGCATACCAACGCGGGACGGTCGGCACGGCGCTGTCGGCACGGACGGCGTGGGCGGTCAGCAGATGCGTTTTCACGAGACGGATCGTGCGGCCGTTGAGCACGAAGACATCGCCGGGGCGGATGTTCTTCATGAACGACTCCTCGATCTGGCCGAGGGCGCGGCGGCCGAGGCGCACCTGCACCATCTGCTCGGTGTTGATGGTGCCGATGTTTTGGTAGAAGTCGCGGGCGACGCGGGGCGACGTGAGGACGAGCGTGCCCGCGGAATCGATACGGACCTTGCCGAAAAGGTTTTCGTAATTGCGCTCGAGCGAGGCGCCGCCGCCGCGGAGATAGTGCAGCACGCGGTCGAAGGCCGCGCGCGTGAGCGTGTGAAACGGATAACTGCGGCGCACGAGCGCGAAGGCTTCGTCGGGCGTGACGCTGCCGAAGATGGCGAGACCGACGAGGGTCTGCGCGAGGACGTCGGCCGGGTTGTCGTGAATTTTCACGGGCTCGAGTTCGCGGCGCGACATCATGCGGGCGGTGACGGCGCACTCGGCGAGGTCGTTGATGTTGCTCGCGACGAGAATGCCGTGGCTGGTGCGGCCCATCGAGTGGCCGGAGCGGCCGATGCGCTGGAGGGCGCGCGAGACGCCTTTCGGCGCGGAAACCATCACGACGAGATCGATCGAGCCGATGTCGATGCCCATCTCGAGGGAGGTGGAGCAGACGACGGCGCGGAGTTCGCCGCGCTTGAGGCGATCCTCGATATCGAGGCGCACGCCGCGATCGAGCGAAGCATGGTGAACTTCGATAAGATCGGTGAGTTCGGGGAGGAGTTGTTTGAGGCGGTGACCGATCGTCTCGGCGCCGCTGCGGGTGTTGGTGAAGATGAGCGTGGTTTCTTTTTCGACGAGGAGCGCGCCGAGTTCCTTGAGGATCCGCGTGGCGGTGTAGCCGGCGGGCGGGTAGGCGGCGTCGCGAAGCGGGGAGAAGACTTCGATGCGCGAGGGGCGCGTCTGCGTGATCTCGGCGATGTGGCACGGGCGGCCGGGGCCGACGAGGAAGGCGGCGACGGTGTCGAGCGGAGCGACGGTGGCGGAGAGGCCGACGCGCGCAACGCGCGCGGAGTTTGGAGTTCGGAGTTCCGAGTTCCGGGTTGAAGAAGAAGGGCCGACGATCTCCTCCAACCGCTCGGCGGTAACCATGAGGAGGGAGCCGCGTTTGTTTTCGGCGAGAGCATGGAGTTCGTCGACAATGAGGAAACGGACGGAGCGGAAGGCGGCGATCCAGCCGGGTTGTGAGAGGAGCAGCGTGAGGCTCTCGGGGGTGGTGACGAAGATGTGCGGCGGCTTGCGGCGCTGCGCTGCGCGCTCTCTCGGGGTGGTGTCGCCGGTGCGCGCGCCGACGCGCAGCCAGGTCCAGCCGAGTTGGTCGAGCGGCTCCTGGAGATTTTTGCGCAGGTCGTAGGCGAGCGCGCGGAGCGGGGAAACGTAGACGGCGACGATACCGTTGGGGAGTTTGCCGGCATCGTGGAGGCGCGCGAGGTGATCGAAGACGGAGAGAAACGCGGCGAGCGTCTTGCCGCTGCCGGTCGGCGACGTGAGGAGGAGCGAGTGGCCGGCGAGGATTTCGGGAACGGCGTGACGCTGCGCGGGCGAGAAGTGTGTGAAACGGTCACGAAACCACGCGGCGAGCTTCGGATGCAGTGCGGCGTGGAGCTGGCTCTCGGTGAGGGCGGGCTCGGTAACGCGGGTGAACATGGCGGGAGCGCGGGCGGACGAGCCGTTTATGCGGCAGGTGCGGGCGAGCCGCCCGCGCTCCCAGGGCCAAGACTCGCGTTCGCGAGTTTGCGGCAGGTTTCGAGGGTATCGATGTCGGCGACGGTTTTGTCGGGGCGGAGGCGGGCGATGCGGGGGAAGCGGAGGGCGAAGCCGCTTTGGTGGCGGGTGCTGGGCTGGATGAGGTCGAAGGCGATTTCGAGGACGGTGTCGGGGACGACGGTGCGATAGTGGCCGCGGACTTCGAGGGTGTGATCGAGGAAGTGCTGCGTGAGCTGAGCGATCTCGACGTCGGTGAGTCCTGAATACGCTTTGCCGACGGTGAGGAGACGGTTGTCGTTGGCTTCGTCGCGGATCGCGAAGGTGTAGTCGCTGAGGACGTCGCGGCGTTTGCCGTGGCCGTATTCGGCGCCGACCACGACGACGTCGAGCGTGGCGTAGGCTTTTTTTAGTTTCAGCCAGGCGAGGCCGCGGCGGCCGGGAGTGTAGGGAGAAGTTGGATCCTTCGCCATGAGGCCTTCGTTGCCACGCTGGCGGGCGGCGAGGAAGGCGGCTTCGATGTCGAGCGCGGTGTGGGCGGTGGTGACGGGGGCGAGGTGGAAGGAAGTTGAGAGTTGAGGGTTGAGAGTTGAGAGAAGGAAAGAGAGCTGGGCGCGGCGGGTGGAGAGGGGCTCTTTGAGGAGGACGCGACCGTCGCGCCAGAGAAGGTCGTAGCAGGAAATCGAGACGGGGATTTCGGCGCCGAGAAAGAAGTCGTCGCCGCCGGTGCGGCCGAGACGCTTTTGGAGTTCGGCAAACGGCAACGCGCGGCCGTCGCGCCAGGCGAGGAGTTCGCCGTCGAGGATGAAGTCGCCGGGGAGCGCGAGAGCGGCGCGGGCGAGATCGGGGAATTGTTCGGTGATGCGATTCAGGTCGCGCGAGTAGAGTTCGACGCGATCGGCGAGCTTGTGGAGCTGGCAGCGGATGCCGTCGTATTTCTCCTCGAGCCAGATGGAAACGGGAGGTGGAGGGGGTGGGGGTAGGGATGCCTCTCCGAGGCGTCCGTCCGGGGCCACCGGCTCTTCGGCAGCAGACGGACGGCTCGGAGAGCCGTCCCTACCGGTGGCCGCGAAGCGTTCGACGATCGCTTCAGCGGTGGGCTCGGGGCTCGCGAGCATGAATTGAAGCGGGTGAAAAACGGTGAGCTGGATGTCGGCGAGCGTGTTGGCCCGGGCGGCGCGCGTGACGGCGGCGATGTCGCCGGAAAGCATGTTTGCCTCGCGCACGGCTTCGGGCGGCTGGGCGGCGGAGGCGGCGATGGCTTCTTCGAGGAGACCTTCTTTCAGGCCGATGCGGAGATCGCCGGTGACGATTTTCACGAGGTAGCGGGCTTCATCGGGCGTAGTGCGCGCGAGCAGTTCGCGGAAAAGATCGAGCTTCGGCGCCGGCCCGCGGGCGGTGGCCGCGCGGTCGAAGAAGTCTGCAACCTCCGCGAGCGTGACCTCGCGCCGCGCAGCCTGTTTGTCATCCATTAGATGACAAACAGTCGGGGAGGCCTCGAGGACGGCGGCGGTGGCGTCGCCGGTGTCGGCGAAACGGCGATACACGGCGCGATACTGGGACTCGTCGATGCCGGCGAGCTCGAGGACGGCGCGTTTGATCACGGCCCAGCCGAGGTTCAGGTTGCGCTGATCGGTCTGAGGAAAAGCGCGACCGGTGAAAAACGTGGCGGCGAGGGCGGCATCGGCGGGTGCGAGCGAGGCGAGGTAGGCGCGGAGGAGTTCGATTTTTTCGAGTTTGCTGGGCGTGGATTTGACGGCGTCGGCGGTGGCGGCGAAGCGGGAGAAGGCGGAGGGGGAGGCGGAGGCGGAGAGTTGAGAGTTGAGGGATGGGAGTTGAGAGACCGGAGGAGGGGATTTGCGGGTGGGGGCGGCGGACGGAGCGGGATTGGCGATGGAAAGTTCGAGTTGGTTGTCTTCGCCGATGGCCCAGGCTTCGAGGCCGCGGTCGCGCAGCGTGCGGGCGAATTGCTGGGCGAAGCCGTGGAGGGTGAGGACGCGTTTCGGTTGGACCAATTCGACGAAGCGGAGGAGGTCGGGGTAGTCGGCGTGGTCGGAGAGGGGAAAGGCTGCGTCGCATTGATAGCGATACACGGCGCCCGGATCGGTGGCCCAGCCGGTGAGCACGGCGGTGCGGGCATGCGGGATTTTGCGAACGAAGGAGGATTCTCGCGATTGCGGCGGGCAGAGGACAACATGGCCCGCAACGTCGGGAAGCGAGAATTCGCGGTGCGGTGGAAAGGCGATACCGAACTCCTCGTAAATTTTCGTGAGGCGGTGCGTCGCGGGGTGCAGCATCACCGGAAGCTGCGCGGCGGCGAGACCGCGGAGGAGTTCCTGGCTTTTGCCGAGGCTGTAGCCGAAGAGCACGGGAACGCCGTCGTGCTCGAGCGTTTCGCGGCAGAAGTGCGCGATGTCGGCGAGGACTTTTTCGGTCGGCGGAAAAACGTAGTGCGGGAGACCGAACGTCGTCTCCATGATGAGCGTGTCGGCGTGCGGCGTGGCGCATTTTTCCGCGGAGAGACCCGGACGGAGTTTGAAATCGCCGGTGTAGAGAAGCGGGCCGTGATCGGCGTGGTCGAGGAGCGATTGCGCGGAGCCGAAAATGTGGCCGGCGGGATGGAGCGTGACGGTGCAGTCGGACGTGAGCTGTTCGGTTTGGCCGAAGGGGAGGACGTGCTCGATGCGTTCGCCGGGCAGACGGGCGCGCATGAGGCGGGCGGTGCCGGCGGAGCAGAGGATTTCGCGATGCGTGGCGGTGTGGTCGGCGTGCGCGTGGGAGACGAAGGAGCGTTGTTGGGGAAAATGGGCGTCGAGCCACCACTCGATTTGCGGCAGCCAGACACCGTGATGGAATTTTACGTCCCAGGGCATCGGAGGAAATTTCTATACGAAGATCGCGGAGGACGCAAAGGGGCGACCGAAGGCGCGGAGGGGGCGGGCCCGCGCGCGGGAGCGAAGGCGGCGGCGTCGAGGAATGCCGGTGCGTGATGGCGGGGTTCGGAGACCCCGCCCTACATTCGAACCGATTCAGCGGAGGCCGAGGACGTAGAGCGCGGCGCCGAGCAAAATAACGAGGGCGACGCACCACCAATACCAGGCGAGACCGTTGACGCGGCGGTCGGGGGC
>JBEHYR010000097.1:0-14886 GCA_048498075.1 Verrucomicrobiota bacterium
CGCGTGTTCACCCCGCGCGCGAGGCCTTTGTGTTCCGCGAGCGCGCGCTCCACGCCTTTCTGCACGAGCATCGCCACGTACGGCTCGGTCGCCTGCGTGAGCCCGAGCGTCGAGGTGCGCCCGACGAGCGCCGGCATGTTCGGCACCGCGTAGTGGATGACACCGTGTTCCTGATACACCGGCTTCGAGTGCGAGGTCGCGTGGATCGTCTCGATGCAGCCGCCCTGGTCGATCGCGATGTCCACGATCACGCCGCCCGGTCGCATGCGCGCCACCATCTTCCGCGAGACGACGATCGGCGCTTTCGCCGCCGGGATCAGCACCGCCCCGATCAGCAAATCGGCATCCGCCACCGCCGCCTCGATGTTCGCCGGATTCGACATCAGCGTCACCACGCGTCCGCGATATTCCGTGTCCAGCATCTCCAGTTTCCGCGTGTCGAGATCGAGCACCGTCACGCGCGCGCCCATCCCCGCCGCCATCTGCACCGCGTGGGCGCCCGAGTTGCCCGCGCCCACCACGACGACGTGCCCCGGCATCGTGCCGGGAATCCCACCGAGCAGCACGCCTGACCCGCCGTGCTGCGACTGCAGGAAATACGCGCCGATCTGAATCGAGAGCCGGCCCGCGATCTGCGACATCGGCTTCAACAGCGGAAACTGCCCGTCGCCGCCCTCGACCGTCTCGTAGGAAATCCCGAGCACCTTTTTCGCGAGCAGCACTTTCGTCAGCTCCGGGCCCGCCGCGAGGTGCAGGTAGGTGAAAAGATTCTGGCCGTCGCGCAGCAGCGGATACTCGGTCGGCAGCGGCTCCTTCACTTTCAAAATCAATTCCGAACTCGCCCAGACTTTCGCCGCCGAGCCCGTGAGCGTCGCGCCCGCGGCGCGATATTCCTCGTCGGTAAACCCGGCGCTGATGCCGGCGGATTTTTCGACCAGCACTTTTGCCCCGAGCGAAACGCAGCGGCGGCAGAGGCTGGGAGTCATCGAGACCCGCGTCTCGCCAATCTTAATTTCCCTGGGGATTCCGATTCGCATGGGCGTATGACACGGGAAAGCGGCTCGCCTGCAACGCTGGAGGTAGGGCGCGTTATCCCTCACGCGCCGCCCCGCTCGCCCCCGCTTCGTGAACCGGCGCGTGAGGGGCAACGCGCCCGACCCTTCCTGCCGTCACCTCCGCTTCTGCGCCGCCACCCACGCCCGAATCTGCTCATCGAGCACGCTCAACGGCACCGGCCCGTTCCTGAGCACCTCGTCGTGAAACTCCCGCACGTCGAACTTCGCCCCCAGTTCCTTCGTCGCATACGCGCGCAGCTCCTTGATCTTCAGTTCGCCGATTTTGTAAGCCAGCGCCTGCCCCGGCCACACGAGGTAGCGATCGATCTCCACCACGATGTCGTGCTCCGTCTTGCCCGCGTTCGCCTTGAAATAATCGATCGCCTGCTGCCGCGACCAGCCCATCGCGTGCATCCCCGTGTCGACGACCAGCCGCACCGCGCGCCACATCTCATACGTCAACTGCCCGAACTTCGCATACGGGTCCGCATAAAAACCCATCTCGTCGCCGAGGCTCTCCGCATACAATCCCCAGCCCTCGACAAACGCCGTGTAGCCGCCGAAACGCCGAAACTCCGGCAAATCGCCCAGCTCCTGCGCGAGCGAAATTTGCAGGTGATGCCCCGGCACCGACTCGTGCAGCGTCAGCGGTTCCATCTCCCACTTCGGCCGCGTCTCGAGCGCGTAGGTGTTCGCGAAAAAATATCCCGGCCGCCCCACCGCCGGCGCGCCCGGATAGTAATACGCCGTCGTCTGCGATTTCTCCGCGTAGCTCGGCACCGGCAGCACGCCATACGTCGCCCGCGGCAGCGTCTTGAAGAGCTTCATCAACTGCGGATCGACGCGCTTCGCGATGTCCCGATATCCGCGCAGCAATTCCTCCTTGTCCGTGTAGAAAAATTTCGGATCCGTCCGCAGGTAGTTGAAAAACTCCTCCAGCGTGCCCGTGAAACCCGCCTGCTCCTTCGCCCGCTCCATCTGGGCCCGGATGCGCTTCACCTCCGCCAGGCCGATCTCGTGGATCTGCTGTGCCGTCAGCTCGGTCGTCGTCATCAACTTGATTCGATGCCGATACCAGGCCGCGCCATCCGGCAGCGCCGTCGCGCCGATGCTCGTGCGCGCCTTCGGCAGATACTGCTCGACGAGAAATTTCTCCAGCCGCGCGAACGCCGGCTGCACGGCTTCGGCGTATACCCGCGTCGCCTCCCGCCGCAGATGCCCGCCCTCCTCGCCCGACACCGTCGCCGGCAAATTAGTAAATCCCACCAACAGCGGGCTCGTCCACGCTTCCGCCGGAATCTGCGCCGCCGCCTGCGCCGGCACATCGCGCAGCGTGATCTGCGGCGGCGTCACCCCGCGCTTCACGCCGTCCTCGAGCCACGCGATCGTCTGATCCACGAGCGCCGGCAGCGCCTTCAGCCGCGCGAGCTGATTTTCGAGTTGCCCGGCCGTCGCGTTCGGCATCGACGCGAGCACCTGCGCCGCATCCTGCTGCACGCCGCTCATCTGATTCACGAGCAGCAGCTCCTCCGGAAACTGCGCGCCTTCGAGCGTCTCCTCCGCCTGCCGCTTGAACAAATCGTAGTTGATCCGATCCAGGGCGCCGAGCTGCGCGCGGTCGATCGTCGCCAGCACCCGCAGGGGCCGCGGCGCGAGTTGCTTCCGCTCCGCGACCGCACCCGGCGACAAGTCGGTCCACTTGGTCTCGAAACCCGGATAGCCGTTGTAGGTCGCCGCCTCCGGCGATTGCGCCATCGCATACGCCCAGTCGACGGAAAACAGCTCGTGCAGCCGCTCCGCCTCGCTCGCCTTTCCCTTCGCTTCGACGATCGCCTGATAACGCGCCTCGAACTCATCCGCGCGTCCCGGCAGGGAAAACGCGACCGTCAGCAAAAGCGCCGCGCCCGAAAAACGAAGTTTGCTCCACATGCCGCCGAGCCTTTGGACTTCGCCCGCCGCCGCAATCCCGCAATGCCCAAGCCCCTCAACCTCATCGTCGCCTGCTCCGAAAACCGCGTCATCGGCCGTCACGGCCAGCTCCCCTGGCGCATCGCGGAGGACTGGAAATATTTCCGCCGGCAGACGACGAACCGCACCGTGATTCTCGGCCGCATCAGCTTCGAATCCTGGCGCAGCATCTTCGACGACGACCGCGATGCGATCGTCCTCACGCGCAAGCGCTCCCTCGCCGGCCCGCGCGTGCAGGTCGCCGATTCGCTGCCCGCCGCGCTCGCGCTCGCGGAAAATTCTCCGCGCGAAATCTACGTCTGTGGCGGCCAGCGGATTTTCGAGGAAGCCATCGCGCTGCCGCAGGCCACGCGCTTGTACCTCACGCTCATCCACGCGCACGTCGACGGCGACCGCACGTTCCCCGACTGGCGCGGCCATTTCCCGCGCGTGCTGGAATCGCGCGCAAGCGCCGACGAAAATTTCCGCTACACCTTTTCCGTGCTCGGCCGGTAGGGCGGGTTGTCCCCCACCCGCCGCGCTCGATCCGCCTTCGCTGTGCGCCGCCTCATCCGCTTATTCCAATGTGCTTTCAAGATGAGGCCAATTCGTCCCGCCGCTCCCGCGGCGGGCTACGTCGGAATGTAGCCCTGCGCGGGAGCGCAGGGATGGTCTCAACTTGAAAGCAGGTTGGAATTAGAACCTATCCGGAGATGGAGCGACAATGTAGCGGCGGTCTATGACCGCGGGGTTCGAGGAGAATCGTGGTCAAGCCGGCGGTCATAGACCGCCGCCACATCGTTCACCGAATGTTCGGATGAGTTCTTAGCAGGGTGCCCCGGCTCCAGCTTTCTAGAAATTGTCCTTTATCATTCTGAGCCTCCGAACCAACGCCCAGCCGTTGAGTGGCCTACGCCGATGAACTCTCAAATGCCCCTGTCATTCTGAGCGCAGCGAAGAATCCATTTGGACTTTCACACGCGCGTCGTGCCACGAGGCGCGCGCTGGATTCTTCACTTCGTTCAGAATGACAAACCGGCCGGTTCATCGGCAGCGCAGCGAAAAACGACAGGCTGCGTTGCTAAAGTCAGCAGCGCCGGGCAAATCCCGTTCACACCGCCACCATCACCCGGCTCCGCATCGCCGTCGCGACGAGTTCCACCACCTCCGGCGTCGCGAACCGCGCCGTGTTGATCGTCAGGTCGTAGAAACTCGCCCGGTCGATATCGGCCTGGAAAACCGAATGCACGTACGCCCGCCGCGCCGCATCGACGTGCCGATTGTGCGCCCCGGCCGCCTCGACCGACACACCCAGATCCGGCGCTATCCGCTGCGCCCGGAATTCCGCCGGCGCGACCAGCCGCAGGTGCAGCCCGTGCTCGATTTTCGCCGTCGCGCAATTCGCTCCGCGACCGACGAGGATCACATGCCCGCGCCGCGCCAGTTCGGCCATCATCTCGTTCGTGCGCTCGATCAAGCTCCAGATATTCGGGTGCAGGCCGACGAGTTCGCCGATCGACGCATCGATCTCCGACACTTTATCCTCCGGCAAAAACCGCGCGATCCGCGGCGAGAGGTGCCGCGACTGCAACATCGTTTCCACGATGTTCCGGTCGAACACCGTCCACGACGGCTCGCCCGGAATTTCCTCCCGCAGCCGCTCCGCCAGCGCGTTGGCCAGCACCGAGCCGCCCGTGCCGGACTCGCGCGAAATCGTGATGAACGGGCCCGTGGATTTGCTGAAATGTCCATGCCCGGAACGTGACAGGTGAACGTTGATATATGCCTCGGCATGCCCGAGGGAAGGTTGAGATGACATACGATCTCCTCGTTTTGGGGTTGCCTCAGCTTACTCCCGGATTACCCCGCAATCCAGCGCCGGCTGCTACTAGTTGAACACAACAAATGCGCACCTGCGGCGCTCGCGGGCTTCCTTCTCCGTCACCGCGCCGCAGTTCGTCGCCGTGTCGTCCGGCCTCGCCGCCGCCAAACCAATCCCGCGCCGCACACCGCCACCGCCCACAACGCATACGTCGACGGCTCCGGCACCAGCACCGACGTCGGCGAAAACGCCGTGTAGTGCAATTCTGCGGACGAGTAACTCAGCCCGCCCACCACGATCTGGCCGTTGATCGCCGTGTTGTTCGCGTTGTTCACCGTCATCGACGGCGCCAGCACGCTCCCGTAAAATTGCCCGCCGTTGCCGAGCGCGACGCTGCCCGAGCCCGTGATGTTCCAGAGCAGCCGGTCCGCGACGCCCGGGTCGTTGAAATTCACGCCGTTACCGAAGATCGTCCTGCCGTTCGCGTTGATCACGTTGATCGCGAACGTCTGATCCGCGCCCATGTTGAACGCCACGTTGCTGAAATTTTGCCCGTTGTAGGTGCCGCTGCCGAGCAGCGACGCATCGAGCTGGAAAACCGCCACGCCCGCGCTGGAGCCGTTCGGGTTGAACGTGAGCGTCTGGTTCCCGGTGTTCACCGAGATCGTTCCGCTCAGCGCCGTCGCCGCGAGCGTGCTCGAGAGCGACGTCGCCGTGCTCTGGATGGTCGCCCAGTTCCAGTTCGCCGGCGCCGGATTATTGCGCGGATCGACCGCCGCGAGCGGATCGCTCGAGTTCGCCGAAAAAAGTTTCCCGCCGCCCGGCCCGCCCTGCAGCAGCTTTTGCCCGTCGTTGCTGAAGCTCCACGCGCCCGTGATGTTCGGCGCCGACGCATAACCGCTGTTGAGCTGCACGTCGTTCGTCACTGTGAGCTGCCCGTTCACATACAGCGTCGGGTCGGTCATCGCCGGATAAAGCCCCGACTGAATCGCCACCGCCCCGCTGTTCAGCGACAAATTTCCCCCGACCGCCAGTGGCCCCCACGTGTCGCCGTAATTCGTGAACGACGCATCGTTCAACACCACCGCGTTGTAATTCCGCACCAACGAATCGAAGCCGCTCACCGCCGGCACCGACGTCTGCCCCCACGCCCACGCCCCGCCCGCCGCGAAAATCGCGACGCCCAACCAGCGGTTAACGTAGGGTGATATCCTCATTTTATGGCACACAGAGACTCGGAAACCCGGCACCTGTCAAAGCAGCATTCGGCCCGTTTCCCCAATTGGTTAAACCGCTTCTCGTGCCGGAAGTCAGACTAATGGACTAAGTCTCAGGCAAACGCAGTTTTACCTTTGCCGCCGCAGCCCGCAGCAAACCCAGTTCCTCGGCCGAAATCCCGCCGCGAACCGCCACTGCCAGCGCGGTCCCCGTCAGCGCCTTGTTCCCCAAATCGGCCTGCGCGAGCGCCACCCAGAACGCCGCACCCGGTTTCTCCCGCACTTCCGGCGGCAGCTCCTCGATCAGCTTCACGGTTTCACGCGGTCGCCCTTGCCGCCAGCGCGCTGCCGCGAGCGCCAGCCGCGCGCTCACCCGCTGCTCGCCCTCGGCCTCCAACGTCTCCGCCCGCGCCGCGAGCGCTGCGCCGCCGCGGTTCAGCAGACAGCCCACGACGATCCACTTCGCCGCCAGCCGCTCGTCCTGCGGACGCAGCTTGATCCAGCCATCGTAAAGCGACCACAACTTCGCCAAATCCCGGCGTCCCCGATAAATCGTCTCCAACGCCTCCAGCGCCCACGCCCCGCCACCCGCTCCGCGCTCCGCCGCCGCCTGCAAGGCTGCTTCCATCGCGTCCGGTTCTCGCCACGCTTCCGCGAGCCGCACGAGCGCCCGCAGCCCCGCCGCCGAATCGCCCGCCGACGCCACCGCGTCTTCCCACGTCGCGCGCGCGTGCGCCTCGTTGTAGCGCAGCCGCTGCAGTCGCGACGCCATCGCGAGCGTGAGCACGTCGCGTGGCCAGCCGCCCCAGGCGCCTTCGCGCAAATATTTTTCCGTCCGATCGAGATCGCCGATCTCCGCGCTCAACTGCGCCAGCATCTCCTTCACCGCTCCGTCCGCGCCCGCCGGCGCCGGCAGCGATTCCAGCCACACCAGCGCCTCCCGCGCCTGCCCCAAATCCGCGAGCCAGCGCGCCAGCGCCGCCGCCTCGCCCGGCCCGTCGCTCGCTGCGGCTGCCTTCAACCGCTCCACGAGCATCGTCCACGCCGCCAGGCTCGCGCTCGGAAAATCCTTCGGCAGCTCCGGCGCGAACCGCCGCAGCAGCAGCGTCATCGCCGTCGTCGTGCGCCGCTCGTCGTGCTGCCGATTCGCGTCCTTGAGCAACTCCAGCGCCGCCCGTATCCGCACTTTCGGTTCAGCCGTCAGCGCCTCGATCTCCGCCCGTCCCGCCGCCTGCTTCGCCTCGTCGCCGCTCCACAACCGTACCGCCGCCAGCCCGAACCGCGCCTGCGCATCCCCCGGCAGCGCCGCCGCGAGTTTCGCCAGATTTTCCTCCAACTCGTCCGACCGCCCGAGCGCCAGCGCCAGCGCCGCCGCCAGCCGGTAGAACGCCGCGTCGCGCCGCTCCTCGCGCGCGATCGCCTGCAGCGTCTGCTCCGCCAACTCGACGCGCTCGAACCGCAACGCCTCGCCGGCGAGCGCGAGTTTCAACCCCACGTCCTCCGGCGCCAGGCGCGCGAGCTGCTCCCGCGCCTGCAACACGTCCGGCGAGCCGATATCCCCCAGCACCCGCACCGCCTCCTGCCACGTCGTCGGATCGTTCGGCGAAAGTTCGGCCGCGCGCCGGAGCGCCAGCGTCGCGTTCCGATAGTCGTTCCGTTGCGCGAACACGCGCACCTGCTCCAGCGCCCGCTCTCGCTGCCACCGCTGCCAGAACGGCCGTCCAAAATACCACGCCGGCACCGCCAGCACCGCGAGCGCCAGCGCCGCAAGCGCCCACTGCCGGGCCGCCCGCTGGCTCTCATCCAGCTCGGCCCAGTAATTTTTGACGTCCGCTATGAAATCTTTCCGATGAAATCGCATCCGGTGGCGGCGCGGTGCCCGCACCGCGCGCCTCCCTTCATTCGACACACCGCGCGCGCCGCCGCACGCGAAATCGTCAGCGTCGCCGCAGCCACCGCGGCGCCCAATCCGTCAGCCACGTCCGCGCCGCCGCCTCGTTTTCCTCCGGCAAAATAAAAACGATATACGCCGCGTCCCCGCGCCGCCGCCCTTCGCGCACGCGCGCCCACCGCCAGCCCGCCACGTCGTCCAGCGCCTCGTGCGTCGGCCCGCGCGCGCGCCCGAGCCACGCGTCCCACTGGCAAAACAAAACCTGCTGCACTCGCCCGTCCGCCTTGAAATGGCCGACTTGGAAATCGACCCGCACGCCGTCGAGCACGATGACCGCCGGCCGCGCCGCCATCGCGAGATTCGTCCCCGCCGCCGGCAGACACACCGCCGGCCCGTGCTGCTCCGCGAAAACCGCATTCGCCACGTCGCCATCCCAGCGCACGAGCAACACCGTCGTTCGCGCGCCCGTCGCCGCATCGCTCCGTTCGAAACCGCCGCTCGCCGTCGCCCGCAGCAAATCCCGTGTCGCCTTCGGCAACTCGACCGCGCGCCACCCCGCCTCCGGCGCGCGCAGTTCCCACTGCACCGGCCGGCCGCCACGGTGCGCCTCGTGCCACCGATACCACACCGTGGGCGCCGACGCCGCGAGTATCCCCGCCGCGATCGCGCCGACGTGCAGCTTCGTCGCGCACCGCTGGACTCCATTCAACCGCGCCCCTGCCTCCTTCGTATTTCTTTCCGCTTCCACCGCCGGTCTTCTCTTTCCCAACCGCCACGCCAGCCCCGCCACGCCCGCCAGCACGAAAATCATTTCCGCCGTTCCCGCCGCGTCATGCCATCGCGCGCTCGCCGCCGGCCCGTGCGCCGCCGCCAGCCACGTCAGCATCGTCGTGCGTATCAGGTTTCCCGCCACAGCCGCCGCCAGCGATCCCGCGACCAGCGCCAGCCGTCGCGCCGCGCCGAGCCCGAGCAGCTCCCCGAAAAACCACCCCGCCATCCACGTCGCCTGCCACGACCGCACCCCGCTGCACGCCTCGTCCACGCCGACGAACCCGCGCGCCACCTCGATCGCGTTTCCGCTCACCACCGCGGGAAACCCCAGCGCCGACACCACGCTCGCCGCGAGTTGCGTGTTCATCCCCACGAGCGCCGCCTGCAACCGCACCGTCGCCGCCGTCGGCCACGCGAGCGCCGTGCTCACGAAAAAAATCGGAAACCAAAACCGCCGCGCCTGTCGCCACCCGCCTTCGCCCATTTGCATCGCGAACGTCACCAGCGCCGCTGCCGCATACGCACCCCACTCCGCCGCCGGCCACAGCGGATTCGCCTCGAGCACCGTCAACCCCAGCGCCAACCCCGCCGCGCCTCCCATCACGCACATTCCCGCTCCCCCCGCCTGCATCCGCCCGCTCGAACCCCTTTCATACGTATTACGTATGATCTTAAATTCCCCGATTGAAACGCGGAGTGCGCGGAGGCCGCGGACGAACCTGCGCGAGATTGGCATCCCGGAGAGATTCACCCCCGAGCTGAAGATCCGGCGCGAATCGTGGTTTGGTTTTGTCCTCTGCGTTGTTCGCGGGCTCCGCGTTTCGACTGCGTTTTTCAGGATGATTCCATTTCCCCCCTCGCACGCCCGCTCCCGCCAGAAATACGCCGCCAGCAGCGGCACCGCCCAGCCGTGCGCCTGCTCGACCGACGCCGACCACGCCGGCGAAAGTTTCCAGAAAAACGGGAGCCACACCGCCGCCAGCGCCGCGGCTCGCAGCCATTCGCCGCCGCCGGTGCGATGGTCGCGACCCGCGCCCGCTGTCTCCGCCACTTCGCTCGCGGGCGGCCGCACGTTCACTCGATCTTCACGCGCGAACGGTAAAATGCCTCGCACTTCGCGTAAATTTCCCGCGGCGAAGTCATCGCCAGCGCTTCCTGCGCCAGCGCGCGCGCATCCGCCAGCGTCATCGCGCGCACGATGTATTTCACCGCCGGAATCCACGTCGGCGCCATGCTCAGCGAATTCACGCCGAGTCCCAGCAGCAGCGGCGCATACACCGGATCGCCCGCCAGCTCGCCGCACACGCTCACGTGCAGCTTCGCCTTGCGTCCGCCGTCGACGATTCGTTTCAGCGTCCGCAGCACCGCGGGATGCGTCGGTTCATACAGGTGCGCGATCCGGTCGTTCACCCGATCGATCGCGAGCAGGTATTGGATGAGGTCGTTCGTCCCGATGCTGAAAAACGCGCAGTCCGGCGCGAGCAGGTCCACCGTCTCCGCCGCGCTCGGCACCTCGATCATCGCGCCGACTGCGATGTTCTCGTCGAACGCCTGCCCCCGCGATTTCAACTCCGCCATGCACTCGCCGAGCACCGCATTCGCGCGCGCGAGTTCCTCATAGCCGCTGATCATCGGATACATGATCTTCACCTTGCCATACGCGCTCGCCATCAGGATCGCGCGCAGCTGGTCCTTGAAAATATCCCGGTGCTCGAGGCAGAAGCGGATCGCGCGGAAACCCATGAACGGGTTGTCCTCCTTCGGAAACAGCTCCGGGTTTCCCGCCATCGGCTTGTCGCCGCCCAGGTCCAGCGTGCGAATGATCACCGGGTTCGGCGCCACGCCTTCCGCCACCGCCTTGTAGGCGAGAAACTGCTCCTGCTCCGTCGGAATCCGCGCCGAGCTGAGAAAAATATATTCCGTGCGAAACAACCCCACGCCTTTCGAGTTGTAGTCGCGCACGAGTTGAACCTCGTCCGACTTCTCGATGTTCGACATCAACATCACCTCGACTCCGTCCAGCGTCACCGCCGGCTGCTGGTTCGCTTTCAGCAGCCGCGTCTCGAACGTCTTTTTCTGCTCCTGGATTTTTCCGTAACGGAAAAGCGTGCTCTCCGACGGATTGATGATCACCACGCCGTCGTAGCCGTCGACGATCACCCAATCCCCGCGCTTCACCCGCGAGGTCATGTCGCGCACGCCGACGACCGCCGGCACCTTCATCGAGCGCGCCACGATCACCGCGTGGCTCGTGCGGCTGCCCGAATCCGTCACGATCGCGAGCGCCGCGCTGCGATCGATGCTCGCCGAATCCGACGGGGAGATGTCGTTCGCCACCACCACGCGCTTGTCCGCGAGCCGCGTCAGCGAGTTTTCCGCCTGGCCCAAAAGATTTTGCAGCACGCGCTGCGCGACATCGCGGATGTCCCCCGCGCGCTCGCGCAGGTATTCGTCATCGATCTCCGAAAAGGCCTGGATGTAGCGCGACGAGACTTTGTTGAAGCACGTCTCGATGTTTTTGCTCGTCGTCTCGAACTCCCGGATCGTCTCGCCGATCAGCGCCTGGTCCTCGAGCACGAGCAAATGCGCGTCGAAGATGAGCGCCTCCTCCTTGCCGAGATTTTTTTCGACCTCGTCCTGGATTTTCGCGATCTGCTGCCGCGTCACCAGGAGCGCCTTCTCGAAACGCGCCACTTCCTCGATGCGTTTCTCCGGTTCGACCTGATAACTCGGCACTTCGACGTTGCTCTGGATATAGACGAAAACCTGCCCATAGGCGATGCCCTGCGAAGCGGCGATGCCTTGCACAATGATTTCGTTTTTAGAGCGTGAATCCATGGAGCTACCTTGGTGCCGACAGCCGGGGTTTGCTGGCGGCGCCGGACGATAACGCGCCGCGTGCGCGACGGGTCAATGCGATTTAACGCAAACGCGCCTCAACCACCACGGCCGAGTCGCCCCATGCTTCTCGAATCGCCGCCACCACCGGCGCCGCCTGGAAATTTTCCCCGAGCATCGCGAAACACGCGCTGCCGCTTCCGCTCATTCGCGGTGCCAACCTGAACCGCGTTTCCAATTTTTCCAACAGCACGGGCAGCGCCGGAAATTTCGCGAACGCCGTCGCTTCCATATTATTGAACAAATTTCTCTCCCAACCTTCTCCGTTCGCCACCGCCTCGGTAAACTTCGTCAAACGCTGCTCCGCCTCGACCGCGTTCAGATAGCTAAGCGGCGCGCCCGCCGCCACCTTCCCGTAGGCCCACGCCGTCGAAATTCCGAACGCCGGCTTGAACACCAGCACGCGCCGTCCACGGAGCTTCGCCGCGATCTCCGGCGCCAGCGGCTCCACGCGCTCACCGCGCCCCCGCATCACCACCGGCCCATCGTGCAGGAACAGCGCGCAATCCGATCCCACGTCCGCCGCCACCCGCGCCAGCCCCGCCGCCGTCAGGTTCCCGCCGCTCAACGCATTCAGCGCCCGCAATGCCGCCGCCGCGTTGCTGCTCCCGCCGCCCAACCCCGCGCCGATCGGTATCCGTTTCTTCAACGCAAACTTCACCGGCTCGCGCCACCCCGTCGCCGCCCGAAACGCCGCCGCCGCCTTCGCCACCAGATTCGTCCCATCCCGCGGCACCGCCGGATCGTCGCACACCAGCACATCGACCAGCACGTCTTTCGCCGGATCCGCGCTATCAGCCCCCACCGCCCTGTTCTCCCTCTCCACCCGCCCTCTCGTCTCCACCATTAACTCATCCCCCCAGTCCAACTGCGCCACCACCGACACCAAGTCATGAAACCCATCCGTCCGCCGTCCGGTGATCGCGAGCAGCAGATTGATCTTCGCCGGCGAAAACACCGTCGTGCACCTCGCGCCGTCCGCGCCCGCCCCCACCCCGGGCCCGGCATTTTGCTCTTCATTCGCGTCCATTCGTGTCCATTAGTGGTTCCCCACCACATGCCCTGCGATCTCATTCTCGTCCTCGACGCACCCTCGCCCCGCGACCTCGCCCCCACGCTTAAACGTCTTTCCGGCACCATTCGCTGGGCCAAGGTCGGACTCGAGATGTTCACCGCCTGCGGCCCCGATTCCGTCCGCGAAGTCGCCGACCTCGGCTTCAACGTTTTCCTCGATCTCAAACTCCACGACATTCCGAACACCGTCGCCAAAGCCGTCGAGTCCGCCGCGAAGCTTCCCATCAAGATGCTCACGCTGCACACCGGCGGCGGCCACGAAATGATGTCGTGGGCCGCCAAAGCCCAGCGCGCCACCGCTCCCGACCTCCTCCTCCTCGGCGTCACGGTCCTCACGTCCATGAGCGCCGAGGAACTCCACCGCGTCGGCGTTCCCGCTTCGCCCGCCGACCAGGTCGTCCGTCTCGGCACGCTCGCCGCCGCCGCCGGCCTCCGCGGCCTCGTCTGCTCCCCCCTCGAGATCGCCCCGCTCCGCGCCGTCCTCCCCTCCGACCTCCAACTCGTCACCCCCGGTATCCGTCCCCGCGATGCGACTCCCGACGACCAGACTCGCGTGATGACGCCCGCCGACGCCGCCCGCGCCGGCGCCAACTTCCTCGTCATCGGCCGCCCCATCTTCAAAGCCCCCGATCCCGTCGCCGCCGCCGCCGCCATCCTTTCCGAAATCCGGTAGGGCGGGTTATCCCTAACCCGCCGTCGCCGCGCCCTTCTCCTCTCACCCCCGCCCACCCTTAGTTCCGTCCATCCCGCCTCGCCGCCCTCCGTTCTCTCAGCTCTCAACTCTCAGCTCTCAACTTTTCCGTCCCCACTCCACCCCAACCCATGTCCCGCACCGCCGCCATCCTCCTCGCCGCCGGCACCGGCGCCCGCATGCAAGGCGCCGTCATCGACAAAGTTCTCGCCCCTCTCGCCGGCCGCCCCGTCTTCGCCCACACCTCCGCCGCCTTCATGGCCAGCGGCGTCGTCGATTTCTACGTCGTTGTCTACCGCGACCAGCGCCAGATGACCGAACTCGCCGCCTACGCGCCCACACCCTCCGCTCTCGTCCGCGGCGGCCGCGAACGCCAGGACTCCGTCATGGCCGCGCTCTCCTCGCTTCCTCCCGACATCGCTTACGTTTTCATCCACGACTGCGCCCGCCCCCTCATTCGCCCCGAGCAACTCGTCGGCCTCCACAAAATCGTCCGCCGCGAAGACGCCGTCGTCCTCGCCCACCGCGTCACCGATACGATCAAGGAACACCGCGACGACGCCCGCCTCCGCACCCTCGACCGTTCCCGTCTCTGGGCGATGGAGACGCCGCAGGTTTTCTCCCGCGACCTCATCGTCCGCGCCTACGCCCGCGTCGCCGCCCGCGACCTCGCGATCACCGACGACGCCCAAGCCGTCGAGCAACTCGGCCATCCCATCGCCCTCCTCGAAAACTCTCACCCGAACCCGAAGCTCACCACCCCCGCCGACCTCGCCTACCTCGAGTTCCTCTTGACCAAGTAGGGCGGGCTTCAGCCCGCCATCCGCCTTGGTCCTATTCGTCCCATCGGTCCTATTTCATGGCTTCCTACCGCATCGGCCACGGCTACGACATCCACCGCCTCGTCCCCGGCCGCCCGCTGATCCTCGCCGGCATCCGCTTCGATACCGACTACGGCCTCGACGGCCATTCCGACGCCGACGTGATCACCCACGCGATCTGCGACGCCATCCTCGGCGCCGCCGCGCTCCCTGACATCGGCCACTTTTTTCCGAACACCGATCCGGCCTTCAAAAACATCGACTCCCAGTTCCTCCTCCAGCGCGTCATCGCCGAAGTCCGCAAACTCGGCTTCGATCTCGTTAACATCGACGCCACCGTGATCGCCGAGAAACCGAAAATCTACCCGCGCCTCGTCGAGATGAAAGCCGCCCTCGCCCGCTCCGCCGGCCTCCTCCCCGACGAGATCGGCCTGAAGGCCACGACCAACGAAGGCGTCGGTGACCTCGGCCGCGCCCTCGCGATCGCCGCCCACGCCGTCGCCCTCCTGAAGCGCGCCTGACTCCTCCCTGGGAGCGCGGGCGGCCCGCCCGCTTAGCATTCCCCTTCTCAGTAGTTCTCCCCCTGTCCTCCGGCCCGAGCTTAACCCGAGTTCCGCAATTCAGAAAATGCTATTATTGAAGTTCAATAACTTGCGCGATTCAGGGGGTGATTTTCGGCACTACATGGCTGATTTCACG
>JBEHYR010000098.1:0-14868 GCA_048498075.1 Verrucomicrobiota bacterium
GACTTCCTCCAGCCCCCGCCGTGAATTCCTCATCGCGATGAGGAATTCGCAGCAGCTCCGTCGCCTCGGCGCGTAGAACCATCCTGTCGTTGCCAATATTGCCGCCTCTCCGAACATCGCAGTCCCGCCATGAAATACCGCGAACTCGTCAAAGCCATCGCGCAGATTCACGCCCAGGCTCAGACCGGCGCCGCGGCCGCCGTCAATCGTCTGCTGGTGCTGCGCAACTGGATCATCGGCGCCCAACTGATCGAGTTTGAACAAGCCGGCGAAGACCGCGCCAGCTATGGCGAAAACCTTCTCCCGCGTCTCGAAGCCGATCTCACCAAACGCGGCTTGACCGGATGCAGCCGGGAGATGCTCGGGCGCATGCGGCTGTTTTATCGCGCCTATCCGGAGCTGCATGCCGCAATTCGGTCATCACCGATGACCAAATTGTCGGAGCTCTCTTCAATTCGCGCATTGGAGATTCGGTCATCACCGATGACCGAATCCGCTCGCGCAAAAAATTCCGCATCGCCGCTGCGGAAATCCCGAATTCGCCAATCACCGTTTGCCGAATTGGCCGCGCTCTCGGTTCCCACAACACCGTCGCGGAAATCCGCCGACGCCGACTCGTTCCCCACTCCACTCACTCCCGAACAAATCCTCCGGCTCTCCTGGACGCACCTCATCGAACTCCTCCGCCTCGACGATCCGTGGCGGCGCGCGTTCTACGAAAATGAATGTCTCCTCGGCGGCTGGTCCGTGCGTCAGCTCCAGCGCCAGATCGGCTCCCAGCTCTACGAGCGCACCGGCCTCTCAAAAAACAAATGCGCCGTCGTCGCCCGCGCCCGCGCGCAGGCCAAGGACGCCCCGCTCCTCGTCGAAGACCTCATCCGCGATCCCTACGTCCTCGAATTCACCGGACTCGCCGAGCGCCCCGCGTATTCAGAAAACCAGCTCGAGACCGCGCTCCTCGACCACGTCCAGCACTTCCTCCTCGAGCTGGGCACCGGCTTTTGTTTCGAGGCGCGCCAGTTTCGCATCACCGCCGGCAACGAGCACGACCGCATCGACCTCGTCTTCTATCACCGCCGCCTCCGGTGCCACGTGCTCGTCGACCTGAAGATCCGCGCCTTCTCCCACGCCGACGCCGGCCAGATGAATTTCTACCTCAATTATTTCAAGCAGCACATGCGCGCCGACGGCGACCAGCCGCCCGTCGGCATCCTGCTCTGCTCCGCCAAGGACGAAACCAAGGTCGAATACGCCACCGCCGGCCTCTCCCAAAAACTCTTCGTCTCCCGCTACCTCGTCGCGCTCCCCAGCGTCGCGAAACTCAAGCGCTTCGTCGAAGCCGATCGCGCCCGCCTCGAGCGCAGATAGCTCCGAAATTCGCGTCCCTTCGTGCCCCTTCGCGGTTCAAAAAATTCCTCCGTCCCCTCGCCGCCGCCTCGCCGCCGGCGCCGCCGGTGGATTTTCCTCGCGGGCCTCCTCGCCGCCGCCGCGCTCATCGTCGGTCTCTTCTCCGCCCCACCCGTCCAAGGCTGGCTGTTACGCCGCGCGATCGCCACGCAGCCGGGCTGGCGCATCGACTTCTCCCGCTTCGGTGCCAGCCCCACCGGCGTCGAAATCACCGGCGCCGATTTCGGCCTGCCCGGCCTCGACGCCCACGCCGAGCCGCTCGCGCTGCTCCTCGCCCCCGGCCGGCTTTTCACCCGCCGTGAAATCGCCGTCGAGCGCATCGACGCCCACAAACTCCGCCTCGTCATCACCCCCGCGAAATTCGCCCCATCCGCCGCGTCCGCTTCCCCGCCCGCACCCGCCCCGCCGTCCGCCCCGTTCGCCGGTGTGCTCGCCCTCCTCCGCTCGCCGCTGCCGTGGGCTCTCGACGCCGCTAACCTCGACGGCGAGATCGCCGTGCGCGATGGCGACACCTCACTCGTCGTCGGCACCTTCGCCGTGAACGGCGGCGGACTCTCCTCCGGCCACACCGGCGAATTCACCTACGACCTCCTCGTCAACTCCGCGCTCCTCCCGCCCGGTCCGGAAAACAAAGTCCATAACCACGGCACTCTCCGCCTCACCCAAACCGACGACCACGGCGTCGGTCGCATCGACGTTGCCGGCGAACTCGACCTCCCGAACTATCACGGCCTCTCGCTCCCGCCCGCCCGCTATACCGTCGCCCTCGCCGCCTCGCCCGACGGTGGCGAAGACTACCGCGCGCACCTCGACTTCGGCCCGGGCACCGCCACCGCCCTCGATTTCACCGGCCATCTCGACGCCAAAAATTCCCGCCTCGCCGGCCACCTCGCCCTCCACGCCGATCAATCTCTCGTCCTCTCCCTCCTCGGCGCGCGCACGCCCACCGCCACCCTCAGCGCCGGCGCCGATCTCGCGCTCGATCTCCGCTCCGGCGATCTCGATGTCTCCTTCACCGGCGATCTCGATGCACGCGACGCCGCGAAATTCCTCCCCGAACTCGCCGTCGTCGACGCCCTCAAAGCCCACCTCACCTCCGTCCTCGCCAGCCGCGCCGGCCAGTTCTCGCTCGAAAAATTCCACGCCGCGCTCCACGGCGAAACCTCCCCGCTCGCGCTCACCTGTGAACTCACGAAACCCTTCGCGTTAAAAAATCTTTCCACCTCGTTCGTCGCCGGCCCGCTCGCCACCGTCACTCTCGAGCACGCGCCTCTCGCGTGGGCCAATCCGTGGCTCGCTCCCGCCGGTCTGCAGCTCTCCCCCGCCGAATTCAGCGGCGCGTGGATCCTCTCTCGTTCACCGGCGACCGACGCGTCCTGGATCATCGACACCACGCAGCCCTGCGCCACCACGCCGCTCACGCTCAGCGGCGCGAGTGTTCCGCTCATTCCGCCGGCCCGTTTCGAATTCAATCCGAAGTTCACCGTCTCCACCGATCATGCCTCCGTCGACATCGCGAAATTCGCGATCGTCTCCGATCAGAACGACAAAATCTCCGCGCATCTCGTCGCCGACTACGACTTCGCCACGCGCACGCTCCACTCCGCCGGCCGCCTCCGCGGCGGCCTGCCCACGCTCCTCTCCGATAACGGCCAGCCGCTTCCCTTCTCCCTCGTCGCGCAGTGGGATTTCACCCTCGCCGGCTCGCGCCTCGCCGCGAAGGAATTCGAGTTCACGGCCCGCAAGCGCGCCATCGCCGATCCGTTTCTCTCGCTGAAACTCCTTCAACCACTCGCGCTCGACCTTCAGCGCCTCCGCGTCGTCGACGCCACCGCCGGCGACTGGCTCCGCCTGAAATTCGCCGGCCTCCAGCTCGGCTTCGTTTCCCACTGGCTGCCCGGCCACGCGATCGCCGGCTCGCTCGCCGAGGGCGAATCGATCCTGCGCTCCGCCGCCGACGGCAAACTCACGCTCGAATCCGTCACGCCTTGGCGCATCGCCGACGCTTCCTTCGCGATCGGCGGCCGCACGCTCTTCGCCGGCGAACTCGGCGCGAAACCCGGTTTCTCCCTCGACACCGATCGCGCCACCGCCGACCTCGCCGGCCTCGTCGCCCGCGACCGCGACGGCAACCGCGTCACCGGCGCCATCGCGCTCACGCTCGACCGCAAAACCCAGCGCGCCACGTCGACCATCGACGTCGAAGCCGACCTCCCGAAATTACCGCACAGCGCGGAAACCTTCGGCCCACTCAGCGCCTCGCTCCACGCGAAGTCCCACAACGAAACAAAAACCATCGCCGCGATGGACGCCTTCGCCCTCCGCGTGAGCAACGCCCAACGCGAGCTCCTCACCGCCGAAGCCAGCCAACCGTTTCTCTTCGGCCTTTCCGACACCGGCATGGTCACCGTCGCCACGCTCGCGCCGCTCCGCCTCGCGCTCGACGAGCTGCCGCTCGCCTGGCTGCGCCCGTGGATCACGAACTTCGAATTCGAAGGCACGCTCCAGCCCTGCGAATTCCTGCTCACCGCGAGCATGACGAAGTTCGCGCTGCGCCCGACGAAGCCCGTGCAAGTCCGCCAGTTCGCCGCCCGCACGCGCAGCCGCGAACTCGCGCGCGACACCCAGCTCACGCTCTATCCGGCCCTCGACCTCACCTTCATCTGCGTGCCGCTGCCGAAATTCACGCTCGCGTATTCAGGGAGCGGTTATCTCACGGACGTCGCCCTCGAGGTCGCCGGCCAGCGCGCGATGGACTTCGATGCCGCGTGCAGCTTCGTCGGCGACGACAAAAAAATCCTGCCCAGCAGCCTCGAACTCACCACGCGCCTCGACTTCGCTCCGCTCGCGCAACTTCCCGCCGCCGTCGCCGGCGGCCTGCCCCCGCGCGGCACCCTCGTCGCCCGCATCGACGGCGACCTCCTCGGCAAGAATCCGCTCGAGTGCTGGGCGCGGCTCGAGGGCGTGCCGTCCGCCGACGGCGCCCGCACGCTTCCTGCCCTCGAACTCTCCGCCCGTGGCAACGTCGCGCTCGCCGAAAACGCCTTCCGCTCCCGCGTCGAATTGCGCTACGACACGAAACCCGTCGCGACCGACGCCCGCTTCGGCGGCAAGTTCGACCTCTCCGGCGAGAATCTCGAAATCAGCTCGGGTTTCCGCAGCCAGTTTTTCGACGCCGGCGAAATGCTCGCGCTCGTCGAAGCGTTTCTCCCGAAAAACAAATCCACCATCACACCCTCCGATGTAGGCGGGGTGACCCCACCCCGCAATCTGGCTCCAGCACTCGCGCCGCACACCCAACCCGGTCCGCTCTGGGCCGGCCTCCGCGGACACTTCAACCTCGAAATGGCCGCCGTCCAGTTCTCGCCCTACCGCATCGATGCGTTGCACGGCCGGCTCGATCTGCGCGAACGCGAACTCGTGCTCAGCGCGCTCAGCGGCGCGATGTTCGCCGGCCGTTTCGACGGCAACGTCCGCATCGATTACCAACCCGCCGACGCCGGCCCCGATCACACGCTCGCCGCCGATTTCAAGATCGAGCAGTTCGACTCCGCCCGCGTCGTCCAGACGGCGTTTCCGAATCAAGTCGCGTCGCTCGACGCCCGCATCGATGTGCACTCCACGCTGCACAGTTCCGGTCGCGCCTTGCCCGAGTTGATCGACCGCGCCGAAGGCAGCTTCACCGTCGAGGGCAAGGAGGGCGTCATGCACCTGCACGTGCCGCAACAGGACACCCTCGCCACCGCCGCCGTGTTCGGCGGCACGATGCTGCTCTCGCCGGAACTCCGGGCGCTCGGCCGCCTGCTGAAAAACCTCGCCGAAATGCCGGTGGACCGCCTCGTGATTTCCGGCCAGCGCACCGCCGCCGGCGACGTCGCGCTCGACGAATTCCGCCTCGATTCGCCGCAGGCGAGATTTCTCGCGCGCGGCAAAATTCCCGCCGTCGCCGGTGAGCCGCTCATGCGGCGTCCCCTCGAACTCTCCGTCGACCTCGGCGCGAAGGACGAGATGGCTGTGATCCTCGGCGGCATGAGTCTGATCGAAAAGAAACCGCGCGCCGACGGCTTCCGCCCGCTCAAGGAAAAATTCGTGATCGGCGGCCGTGCCGGAGAACCCGATACGCAGCCATTCTACGACCTGCTGGCGAAGGCCGTCGTCGGTTCGAAAGGCACCTGGGGCTTCCTCATGCGCAAGATGCAGGCCCAGGTCGAAAAACCCAAAACCCCGCCGCCCAAAAAATCCGCCGCGCTGAACCGATGAACCTTTCCCGAGCCCGGTGTCATCCGTCGATGAACCCACTCTCCGTCATTCTGAGACCCCGAACCAACACCAAGCCGTTGGGTGGCCTACGCCGATGAACTCTCAAATGCCTGTCATTCTGAGCGCAGCGAAGAATCCATTTGGACTTTCGCACGCGCGTCGGGCCACGAAGCGCGCTCGCGATGCTTCCCTTCATTCACAATGACAAAACGGCCGTTCCTTTGCGCTCTGTTGCTTCTCGGGTTTCTCGCCCCGCTCGCGACCATCATCGCCGCGCCCACCCGCACCCTCACCCTCCGCGGCCCCATCACGAATCTCACTGCCGAAGCCACCGCCACCGTCACGCTCGTGCTCACGATCGAAGACGAAGCCCCTGGGAGCGCGGCCGCCCCCGGCCGCACCGTTTCCGGCACGATGAAAACCGAGCCTCCGCTCACCGGCTCCGGCAAAATCTCCGGCCGCTTTCTCGGCGGTTGGTGCGAGCTGCGCGGCCAGCTCGACGAAGGGTTTCAGATCGAATTCCGCGGCGCGTTCGACGAGCGCGATTACCGCGGCACCTATCTCGTCGCCATCCCCGGCCAGCCGCTGCAATACGGCAAATTTCAACTCACCCGCGACCCGCCTCTGCCTCCGCCGAAACCAGATCAAAAATAAACGCGCACAGCTCCCGCGCTCCGCCCGTAGCGACGAGCGCCAGCGAGTCGATCTCACCTCGCCACGACTCGTCCGCGCCCACGCCCGCCGCGGTTACTTCTTCCCCTCTTTCAAATACGGATACGCCTCGCGAAATTCCTGCTCCGCCTGGGTTCGCGCCGCCGTGCTTTCCGTTCCCTTGCCGACCAGCTCCGTCGTCCGCCGATCGATCCACCGCTGCCGGAAATCCGCTTCGACGCCCGCGGCGATCGCCGGATTGTCTTTCGGCTTTTTCGATTTTCCGAACAGGTGGCAACCGCTGCCCGCAAGCAGGACGACCGGCAGCACCGTGGCGAGGAACAGAGACTTCAGCTTCATTTTTGAAAGGCGGTTAACGTGGTGACTCGAAAGTTCGACCGCGAGTGAATCTTTTTAGTTTCGCGAATCGCGCGAACTTGTTTGCATGCCCGCATGAGCGACGAGACTCCGCCTCCCCCGTTGCGCTTGAAGCCCCGCCTTCGGCCCGAGTCGGAAACCGCCCCCACCCCGCCGGCCGCTCCCCAAGCCGCCCCGCCGGCTGCGAACAGCACCGCGGAATCCGCCGCGCCGAAGCTGCGCATCAAACCGAAACTCAGCGCGCCCGAGCCCGCGCCGCAACCCGCCGCCGCGCCCCTGCCCCCGCCGCCGCCCTTCGCCCGACCCCCGACTTCTCCCGTCTCCGTCGACCCGGCGCCCGTGATGGCCACCACCGCCCAACCCGCGGCCGAGACACCGCCCGCTCCGGAGTTACCCGCCGAAAAACCGGCCGACCCCGCACCGACCGACGAACCGCCCCGCGTAAAATTCAAAGTCAAACCACGCGACCCCGTCACCGGCGCGCCGCTGACGCCACTCGCGAGTGCCACAGACGCTGCCGCGCCCGACTCATCTGCCTCCGACGCCGCGACGAAGCGCCCCACTCCACCGCCCTTCCCCGTCGTGGCCGCCACCGGCGCGCCCAAAAAAAAATTCCCGCCGCCCCCGCGCATCCCGCACATGCGCGCCGCCGTCGCTGGCGAGGACACCGCCGCACCCGCGAAATCCGCCCCGGCGAAGCCGCGCCATTCGATCAAAAAAACTCTGCTCATCGCCGCGAGCGCGCTCGTCTTCGTCGCCGCCGGCGTGACCTATCACACCCTCACCGCTCCGCCGCCCGCCCCACCACCGAAGCCCGTCGCAAAAAAACCCGCCGCCGGCCCCGCGCCCGCCACGACGTTGCACCCGGTCGCCGCCGCTCCCGCCGCCGCGATCGACAAAGCCCAGAACGCCGTGACCGCCCGGCGCGCCGCGGAGCAAAGCCGCCTCGACGCGCTCGTCGCCGGCGAAGAACCCGCCGACCAACGCGCGCTCGCGACCCCGCCGCCCTCGAGTCTCGCCGTGAAAACCCCCGCGCCCGCCCCGGCCAAACCCGTGAGCGTTTTCGCGCCCGTGACCTCCACCTCGCAGCTCGCGCCCGGCATCACCGCGACGACGACCACCGAAGTCGGCGGCGGCACGGCCAGCCCCGCGTTTCGCTCCTGGGTCGCGAACGTCCGCATCAGCGGCGTCTTCCAAGGCACGCCGCCGCGCGCGTTGATCAACGGCCGCACCGTCCGCATGGGCCAGGCCGTCGACGACGTGCTCGGGATCACCTTCGACGGCTTCGACATCGACTCGAAAACAATCGTGTTTCGCGACCGCTCCGGCTCGACCGTCACGCGAAAATTTTAGCGCGGCTCGAAATCGTAGCTGCGAGCGCCGGCGAGTGGGATCGTCCCTCGCCCCTCAATGCGCCCGCAACGCCACCATCGCGCTGATCGTCGTCGCCGCCGCGCCGGCAGCAGGCACGCGCCGATCGCCACCACGAGCAGGATCGCCAGCACCGCGGCAAACGTCGCCGGGTCCGTCGCCTCCACGCCGTAAAGCATACTCGCCATCAGCCGGCTCAGGAAAAGCGCCGCCACCGTGCCGAGCGCCAGCATCGGGCCCGAGCCGAAGAGCAATCCCGCCGGCACCGTCGCCGCGGCCGTGAAAGCGAGCACCGCGCCGTCGATCGCGATTCCGTCGGCGCGCGGCAAAAATCCGCTCGCGTATCCGAGCAGCAAGTTCACCCCGTCCACCGCCGCCGCCCAGCCCCACGGCGCCGCCAAGCAGCGCGAGCAGGAGATTCTCCGTCGGCGGTTGCCGGAAAATTCGTCCGCGGCCCGCACCCAGCGCCGTGCGCACCGCCAACTCACGCTCCCGCCGCCGCCCCCGGCGCCGCATACCCATTCGTCCCGCTGCTTCCGCCGCGGGCCACGAGTGCTCCTGTAGCCCTGCGCGGGAGCGCAGGGACTTTGCCGCGATGATCAGCCTGCTATGCGAACCTCGATAGAGCCGTTTCAAAGATAGTGTAGCCGTGTTTTGGATCGGATGCAGCAGCCTGCTCGCAGGCAATCCCGGCGCGCGAAATGCCCACCCCGCCTGCAAGCAGGCTCCTACATCGGCCGGAGATTTAGTTAGAGCAGATTCAGGAAAACTGCAGCCGGGATCGCCGCCCTCGGAGGAATTTTTGACGAGCGAAATCCTGAATCAGGGCTCAGCGAGCCCGGCTACAACTTTTCTGGCGACGCTCAAAACCGCTCTGAATCGAACCGCGGACCTTATTGAGGCTCGCGCATTGAGCTGACGGCAGGGCGAGGCGTTCCCGCCGAGCCGCAGCCCACCGAAGACGGTTCGCTCTCTCTGATGCCGGGCCAGCGCAGATTATTGCGCGATGCTCAATAGTTTCGTCCCGCCCGCTCGTGTACAAGCCCCTCCGCTGGTCAACGTCGATCTGTTCCAACCAAACCGGTTCCTGCTCGTCGTCCCACCCCTCCGCCGCCTCTACCTCCCCTGCCTCTTCCGCCTTCCCCTGCCTTTTCCGCCTTCCCCGCCTCCCCCGGCTCCCCCTCCGCTGCCTCTGTCGCCTCCCCCACCTCTATCACCTCTGTCGCCTCCGCCCTCCGCCCCGGCTCGCCCCTGAAAAGTGTAACGCATTGCGTTACACTCCACGTCGCCGTCGTCCGTACTCGCGAGCACAAATCCCCCGCAATCGCTGGTTCGATTTCGTCTCCTCAGCGGCGAAGCCACCGCCCCACCTCCCCCGCCCTTTTCGAAGGTGTAACGCATTGCGTTACACTCACCGGCTATCCTGTCGCAGCTCAGGCCGCGCCGAAAATATCTCGGAGTCCCGTGCACGGTACACCGCCGACGGCCATGGAGCAGCGTCTCTGCCCCCACCATCCGCTCCCCGACTTCCTCGCGGGAGTGTAACGCATTGCGTTACACTGCGTCCTCAGGCTCGGGCGTCGACCTGCGTCCGATTCAGTATTCTACGGAGCCCGCGCTCGCTTCTCGAAAGGGTTTCGCTTTATCCGCGTAACGCCACGCCGGACGCGTCGGCCTCTCCCGGGCGCCGGCGCTGCCGGCTCACTTCTGCTGCATCGCGTCGCGAATCCCGTGCAGCAGCGCCGGGTCCATCACCACGCCAAGCACGCCGTTCACGATGAACTGAATCCCGATGCACAGAATGAGAAAGCCCATCACCTTCGAGAGCGCGTTCATGCCATTGATCCCAATCACGCGCACCACGTTCTCCGACAATCGCAGCGTCAGATAACTCGTGATCGCGACGACCACGATCCCGATGATGATCGCGATGTAGTCGACCCAGCCCGTCGCCAGCGACGTGAACCCGACCGTCACCGCGATCGCGCCCGGCCCGCTCATCATCGGCATCGCAAGGGGCGAGAACGACACGTCGCCCTTCGCGCGGGCCTCCTCGTGCGCCAGGCTGTCCGCCTCCGGATCGCGCGGCGGCGCCATCAACATCGTCGACCCGATCCCCGACACCAGCAGCCCGCCCGCGATGCGCAGCCCTGGAATCGACAACCCGAAAAAGCGCATGATGAACGTCCCGCCGATCAAAAAGCTCACCAGGATCGCGACCATGTAGATGCACGCCATCCGGAGCTGCTGCATGCGCCGCTCGTGCGAGTAACCCTGCGTGATCGCGAGGAACGGCGGCGCGATCGCCAGCGGATTGATCAGCGGCAGCAGCGCGATGATGGTGCCGAGAATCAACTGCCAGAAATGGCCGACGAAAGTCATGAGCGTAACGGTTCCGAGTTTCGGGTTCCAGGTTCCGAGTTGTGCCGGTGCCCTCGCCTAAACTCAAAACCCAAAACTCTCTCTGGAATCCCGGCCCGTAACCCTGAACGCGTAACCCGGAACCCTGAACGCGTAGCCCGGAGCCCGGAACCAGGAACCCGGAACCGCGCCGCGTTCAACGCCGCGCCCTACCAGACCTCCACCGGACCCTTCGGCACCGGAATCGCCTCGCGATCCATCGCCCCCACCTCGCCCGCCGGCCGCATGAACGACGCCACCATCGGCGGCGGCGCGAATTTCTCCCGCAACTCGCCCCGCTCGTCGCAAAACTGCGCGCGCCACGCCCCATACTCCGCCAGCGCCGCTTCGAAATCTGCCCGCGACGTAATCGTGATGATCCGCTGCTTGAACGGCTTGGCCGGCCCGAACCGCCGCGCATACCACGGCGCCACTTTCCGAAACAACTTCGATCCGTTCCCCTCGCCGTAAAACTCGCAGTAGCGCTCGAAGTGCCGCCGCATCACCCGCACCCGCTCCGCAAAATCCGGCTCCGGCCGCAGTTCGCCCGTCCGCAGAAAATGCTCCGTCCGCCGAAAAATCCACGGATCGTAAAACGCCCCGCGCCCGATGCTCACGCCCGCGCAGCCCGTCGCCTCCATCATGTGCTTCGCCGCTTCGGGCGTCGTCACGTCGCCGTTGCCGATCACCGGAATTTGTTTCACCGCCTCGGCCACCGCGCGAATGCCGGCGAGGTTTACGCCGCCGGAAAATCCTTGCGCGCGCGTCCGCCCGTGCACGAACACCGCTGCCACGCCCGCGTCCTCCAACACGCGCGCGAGATCCGGCGCCGTGAGATTCTCGTCGTCCCAGCCCAGCCGCATCTTCGCCGTCACTGGAATTTTCACCGCCGCCACCATCCCGCGTACGAGCGCCGCGGTCTGCCCGAGCTCCGTCATCATCGCCGATCCGCCCCCGATCTTGACGACCTTTCGCACGGGACAACCCATGTTGATGTCGACCGCTTGCGCGCCCAACTGCTCGCACAGGACCGCGGCGTCGCGCATCTCCGCCGACGAGCTGCCGAAAAGCTGGATCGACATCGGCTGGTCCCCGGTGCAGCTCGCCACCAGCTTCAACGCCGTCGGATTACGCTCGAGCAGCGAGCGCGCGTTCACGAGATCCGTCGTCACCCAGCCGAGCCCGCCCAGTTCGCGCAGCGTCAGCCGAAACGGCAGGTTCGTGTAGCCGGCGAGTGGCGACAGACAGAGGTTGCTCGGCAGTTCGTGTGGTCCGATGCGCATGCGTGGGCGGCACGCTGACGCGTGAGACGCTCTCCGACAAGCCGCCGCGCACCCGCCCGGGCATGCACCGCGCGTCGTAAAATTTTGGCAAAACTCGCCACCGCCCCGACCAATCCCCGCGCGCTCTTTGACTTAGCTCCGATGCGGGCCCCCTTTTTTTTTGGCCGCGCCGCACTTCTTGCGTTCGGTGCAGACTATTTAAGCCCCGTGCCCGTTCCGCTTCGCCACTCATGACCGATCCCAAACGCATCCTTCTCGCCGAGGACAGTCCCCAAGACGTGGAGATGACTCTGGTCGCGCTCTCCGAGCATAACCTCGTCAACGAAATCGTCGTCGCGCAGGACGGCGCCGAGGCGCTCGATTTCCTCTACGCCCGCGGCAAATTCGCCACCCGCCCGCCCGGCAACCCGCTCTTCGTCCTCCTCGACCTCAAGATGCCGAAAGTCGACGGCCTCGAAGTCCTCCGCACGATCAAGAGCGATCCGCTGCTGCGCACCACGCCGGTCGTGATGCTCACCTCCTCCCGCGAAGAGCGCGATATCGTCGCCAGCTACGAACTTGGGATTAACGCCTATGTCGTGAAGCCCGTCGACTTCCACGCCTTCATCGAAGCCGTCCGCCAGCTCGGCACGTTTTGGGTCCTGCACAACGAACCTCCGCCACCCGCGACCGCCAGCGCATGAATCCCAGCGCATGAATCCCTCCCCTCTCCCCCCGTCCGCTCCGACCCGCTCCGGCGGCGTGCGCATCCTCCACCTCGAAGACTCCGAGCCCGACGCCCTCCTCGTCGCCGATCGCATCTCCCAAGACTGGCCCGGCTGCGCCATTCGCCACGCCGACGGTCGCGAACAATTCGAGGCCGCCCTCGCTGCCGGTCCGTTCGACCTCATCCTCTCCGACTACACGCTCCGCGGCTTCGATGGCCTTTCCGCGCTCGAACTCGCCCGCGCGCGCTGCCCGCAGACGCCGTTCATTTTTCTCTCCGGCACCATCGGCGAAGAACGCGCCATCGACGCCCTCAAGCGCGGCGCCACCGACTATGTGATCAAGGATCGCCCTTCGCGCCTCATCCCCGCGATGCGCCAGGCCCTCACCCACGCCGCCGAGGAGAAACACCTCCGCGAAACCGAGGAATCCCTCCGCCAACACCGCGAGCACCTGCGCCAGATCACCGAAAACATCGCCGACCTCATCCTCATGGCCGCCCTCGACGGCCGCTGCGTGTATTGCAATCCGGCCTACGCCGCCGCCACCGGCCGCGCGCCGGACCAGGCCGGCTTCGATCTCTTCGCCGACATCCATCCACAGGACCAGGCCCCCGCCCGCCAGGTGTTCGCCGCCGCCGTCCGCGGCGAGCCGTCCGCCCGCACCGAATACCGACTCCGCCGCGCGGATCGCGGCGTGCGCACCGTCGAGGCCCAGCACAGCGTCGTGCGCGACGCCGCCGGTGCGATCCGCCAAATCCTGCTCGTGCTCCGCGATGTCACCGAACGCCGCGCCGCCGAGGAGCGCATCCGCCACCAAGCCGCGCTGCTCGACCGCGCGCAGGATGCCATCCTCGTCCGCGACATGGAGGATCGCGTCACCTACTGGAACCAGAGTGCCGCCCGCATCTACGGCTGGACCGCCGCCGAAGCCGCCGGCCGCGAAACTACCGGCCTGTGGAATGAAGATCCCGCGCAGGTCGAAATCGCGCGCCATGCCACGCTCTTCTACGGCGAGTGGACCGGCGAGATGCACCAGCGCTCGCGCGCCGGCGCCGACCTCGTGATGCAGAGCCGCTGGAGCCTCGTCCAAACCGACGACGGCGCCCCGGCCGGCTTCCTCGTCATCAACACCGACATCGCCGAGCGCAAACGCCTCGAGGCCCAGTTTCTCCGCGTGCAGCGCGTCGAGAGCATCGGCCTGCTCGCCAGCGGTGTCGCGCACGACATCAACAACGTCCTCGTGCCGATCCTCGCCTCGACCGAGCTGCTCGAGCCCCTCACCCCGACGCCCGAGGCGAAGCAGTTCCTCACGTCCATCCGCTCCAGCGCGCAGCACGGCGCCGCGCTCGTGCGCCAGCTCCTGGCCTTCGCGCGCGGCGCCGTCGGCCAGCACGTCGAGCTGCCGCTGCCACCGCTCCTCGAGGACTTCATCGCCTTCACCGCCCAGACTTTTCCCAAAAATATCGGCTTCCAGATCGAGGTGGCGCGCGACATCTGGCCGGTGCGCGGCGACGCGACGCAACTCAAGCAGGTGCTCGTCAACCTCTGTATCAACGCCCGCGATGCGATGCCGGCCGGCGGCGAGATCACCCTGAAGTTGCGCAACGTCGTGCTCACCGAACTCGAAGCCGCCGCGCTCCGCGAAGTGAAATCCGGCCCGCACTGCGTCCTCGAGGTCGCCGATAACGGGCCCGGCATGCCCGCGGGCGTGCTCGCGAAAATTTTCGATCCGTTCTTCACCACCAAGCCCCTCGGCAAAGGCACCGGCCTCGGCCTCGCCGCCGTCCGCGGCATCGTGAAAGGCCACGAAGGCGCCATCGCCGTCGAAAGCACCCCCGGCGTCGGCACCACGTTTCGCCTGTACCTGCCCGCGATCACCACGGGCCGCCGTGAATCGAATCCGCCCGTGCCCGTCTCGCAGCCGCAAGGCGCCGGCCAGTCCATCCTCCTCATCGACGACGAAGCCACTGTCCGCGACATCCTCAGCGCGCTGCTCGTCGCGAGCGGTTACCGCGTGTTCAAAGCCGCCAACGGCAGCGAAGCGCTCGCCGTTTTTCGCGAACGCCGGCACGACATCGCGCTCATCCTCACCGACGTGATGATGAGTGACTCCGACGGCTTCGAGGTGATCGCCAACCTCCGCCGCGAAAACTACCGCGGCCCCATCCTCGCGATGAGCGGCCTGGCCGGCAACGGCACTTACGAAGCCAAGGCCAAGGCCCTCGGCGTCCCCATCCTCGGCAAGCCGCTCACCCGCGACACGCTCGTCCGCGCCGTCCAGACCGCCCTCGCCGCCACCAATCCGAGCTGACACAAAGTAACCCAATGGGCAGTTGTGTTCGGCCGAAGAGTTGCTGAAGGGGAGGAGGCTGCGAAGAAGAGGGCGGAAAGGTCGCGGGGATGGCGGCAGG
>JBEHYR010000099.1:0-14707 GCA_048498075.1 Verrucomicrobiota bacterium
CTGAGAGGTGGTCGCGTCGTAGGCGCCCGGGGCGAAACCGATGGGCTGCACCCAGCCGAGCTTCCCGTCGGCATCGATGCAGGCGAGGAGCGCGCGCCAAGTGCGGTCGATGGCGGGGCGGAATTTGTCGGCGGGCAGCAGGCCGCGGTTCACGCCCCACGCGAAGGCGTAGCAGAAAAACGCGCTGCCGCTCACTTCGCCATGCGCGCCCTGTTCCCGCAGCAGGTCGGAGCGCCAGAGGCCGTCGGCGGGTTGCACGGCGAGGAGTTTGGCGGCCATGGCTTGGAAGAGCGCAACGTAGCGGCCGCGCGAAGGATGGTCCGGCGGGAGGACATCGAGCAGGCGCGCGAGTCCGGCGAGCACCCAGCCGTTGCCGCGCGACCAGAAAATTTTCGGTCCGTCTTTGGGAAACACGAAGCGCTTGTCGCGATAAAACAAAGCCTCGGCCGGATCGTAGAACGCGAGGTAACTGTCCCAGTAAGCGGCGTCCATGAACTCGAGGTAACGTGGATCGCCGGTCGCTTGGGAAAGTTTGGCGAAGGTGGGCGGCGACATGTACAGCGCGTCGCACCACGACCAGAGTTCGCGCCCGGCGACCGGCGCGGCGAGAATGGAATCGAGGATGTTTTTGACGGCGGTGACTTTTTCCGGGGCGGGCGCGAGCGCGTGGAGTTCGAGGTAAGTTTGCCCGACGATGTGATCGTCGGCGTGCCGCGGGCGGGCGCCGAGCTGCCAGTCGTTCGTTTCGGCGGTGCGGCGGGCGTAGTCGAGATAAGCGTCGTCGTGCGTGCTCCGATACGCCTCCATCACGCCGGTGAGAAACGCGCCCTGCACCCAGCCGCGCGTGCCGTATTGGTGGGTGGGCGGGTGCTCGGCGCTCCACGGATGCGCGACCTGCCAGTCGAAGACACGGCGCATGATGGCGGCGGGAGACTCGGCGGCGGCGAACGCGGAGGCGAAGGCCACAAAGGGAAGCAGCAGGAAAAACGGGAGACGCGCCATGGGTGGGTTTCTAAAAGTGAATGATGCCGCGCTGCACGGCGGCGATGACGGCTTGCGTGCGGTCGGCGACGCGCAGCTTCGCGAGGATGTTCTTCAGGTGGCCCTTCGTGGTGTATTCGGTGATACCGAGGGTGTCGGCGATTTCCTTGTTGGCGCGGCCGCGGGCGAGCTGTTCGAGCACGTCGAGTTCGCGGGCGGTGAGTTCCTCGAAGGAGTTTCGCGACTTCAGCCGCGTGGCGACCTCGAAGGGAATCCAGCGCTTGCCGGCGGCGACGGCATGGATCGCGGGGATGAGTTCCTCGCCGGTGACGCTTTTGAGCACGTAGCCGCACGCGCCGGCTTCGAGCGCGAGGTAGATGTCGGTGTCGCCTTCGAAGGCGGACAACATCAGCACGCGCGCGGCGGGATCGAGCTGGCGGATGTGGCGGGTGACCTCGTGACCGGTTTTGCCGGGCATGCGGAGATCGAGGACGACGAGATCGGGGCGGAGGGTTTCGAAGCGGCGGATCGCTTCGTCGCCATCGGCCGCCTCGCCGATCACGAGGAGAGAGCGGTCGGTATTGAGCAGCGAAACGAGGCCGGTGCGAACGATGAAATGATCGTCGACCACGAGGATGCGGGTGGGCGAAGCGGACATCATGCGAGGGACGTGGGCGGTGGCGGCGCGATCGCAGGATCGCCGGCGGGCTGCGGATGGAGCGACAAGCGGACGCGGACGCTCGTGCCTTCGCCGGGCGGGCCCGCGACATCGAGCCGGCCGCCGATGCGCTTCGCGCGCTCCGCCATGCCGAGCAGGCCGAAGTGCCGGCTCTCGTGCAGCGACACGCGGCCGGCGACGAGACCGGAGCCGTTGTCACGGATTTCCAAGGACACGGCGTCGCGTTCGAATTCGAGGCGGATGGCGACGGTGGTGGCGCCGGAGTGTTTCACGATGTTGGTGACGGCTTCCTGGGCGATGCGCAGGAGGTTTTCCTCGACGACTTCGGGCAGGCGCCGCTGTTCGCCGACGGTGTCGAAGGAAGCGGTGATGCTGGTGTTGGCGAGGAGCTGCGTACCCGCGATCGCGAGTGCTTTCGCGAGATCGAACTGTTCCAGTTCGCGGGAGCGGAGATCCCAGATCGAGCGGCGCAACTCGAGCTGGCTCTGGCGCAGAAAACGGTGCGCGAGTTCGAGCGGCGGACCGGCCTGGGCGGGATCGCGCTCGAAGAGCTTGAGCGCGGTCTCGAGCTGCAGCGCGATGCCGGTGAGCGCCTGTTCGAGGGTGTCGTGCAACTCGCGCGCGAGCCGCGTGCGCTCGGTGAGCACGGCGCGGAACTCGACCTCGCTGGCCTTGCGGACGGACATCTCGAGCTTGAGCTGCTCGGTGCGCTCCTTCACGCGCACTTCGAGTTGGTCGTGCGCGAGCTGGAGTTCCTTCTGCGCCTTTTCACGTTCGGCGACGAGGAAGCTGAGCATCGCGTTCTTCTTCGCGATCGTGAGCAGCCAGGCCACGAGCGCGGCGAGCAGCGCGCACACGATGGCGAAGCCGACCAACAGGCGCTCGGAGGTGAGCCAGCCCGGCGACTGGAGCACGCGAAAGCTGCGGGCGCCGGGCAGGAGCAGCGTGACGGCTTTCGGCTTCCCGTCATCGCCGCTCTCGAGCGCGGCGACACCCTCGACCTCCACGACACTGCCGAGCGGGGCGCCGGCGATGAGCGGGTCTTCCTGCGGAGACTCGAACTCGGCGGTGAACGACTGCTCGCTGTTGCGGATCGTGCAGATCATGCGCACGCCGGCGAAGGCGGCGTCCTCGCGCCGGACGGGCCGCGCACTGCGGTCGACCAGCGTGCCGCGCAGCACGATCAACTCGGCACCATGCAAACCGTCGCGCAGTTCGGCGGTGGGCACCGCGCGCGCGGCCATCGTGGCGGGCGCGTCGCCGAGATCGCGAAACACGGCGTCGCGGAGGACGGGCTGATAGTTGACGATTTCAAGGAAGCCGACGGCTTCGATCAGACGCCCGAGCGGGAGCGTCATCGGCTGCCGGCTCTCGAGGTGAAGGCCGCCGGTTTGGTCCTGGATGAACAAATCGAATCCGGGCCGTTGAAACGTGACCACGCCGCGAACGTGCAGCCGCTCGCCGAGGCTGCCGCTCGTGCGAAATTTCGCGAGGTCGTCGACCGGAATCACCGGCTGCTCGAACGGCGGGTGCTGCTCCGGCTCCTCGACGATGAAGTCGTCGACGGTCGGGACCATGATGTTGACCGCGGTGAGCTGACGGCGGGCGGCGTTGAAGGCGGTGCTGGCGGTGCCGCGCACGCGGACCTTCGCGGCAACGAGCGAGCGCGGGTTGAGCTGCGGAGGAAGCTTCGGGAAAACGCGGAGCCGATAGCCGCCGATCGAAATTTCAACCATCGTCTTTTGCGAGGCGACGTAGGAAACCGAGCGGACGAGTCCGGCGACCTCGACGCGCTGCGTGGCTTCGGCGCCGGACATGAGGCGCTCGATCGAGACCTGCTTCGCGGGCGGCAGGGGCGCTTTGCCGAGTTTGCGCCAGCCGGTGGTCTGGATGACCGGCGCGAACCAGCCCGCGCCGCTCGTGCCGCTGACCTCGATGTAGTCGCCGACCTCGGGTTGCAGGCCGGTGTTTTGGACGAAGATGCCGGCAGTGTCGTCCTGCATCACGAATTTGCCCAGCCAGTCGGGCTCGGCGGCGGTGACCACGCCGCGGACTGTCACCGGTAGTTTAGATTCTGCTACGCTGGCGGGCAACGCGCGGACTTCGGCGGCCGTCGTGATGACGTGCGACGGATCCTGGGCGCGCGCGACGGGCGGAGCCAGAAACGCGCTGGCGGCGACGAGTGCTGCGGCCGTCCGCGCGAGACGAAAAAGAGAACGTGAGCGCATGGGGAAGGGGCGGCCGGCAACGATGCGAGGCAGCGAGCAGAGGCCAAACTTTCTTTCGCTGGGCGGACGCGTGCCGGCGAGGTCGAGCACCGGGAGAGTCATGGCGCGGGCGGATGGGCGCTCGCGGCGAGCCAGAGCAGGGGCTGGGTGACGGCGAGGTTGCGTCGTACTTCGGCGTCGGTCGGATCGGCGGGCAGGCGGCGCCAGAGTTCGAGATAATCAGGGCGGCCGAGTCGCAGGCCGGCGAACAACAGCGACGGCCCACGCGCGGGCCACGAGTTGAAATGCGCGACATCGGGCGGGAAGGGCCACGCTTCGCGGTGGGCGAGGTAGGGCGCGAGAAACGCGACTGCTTGCGCGAGGCTGCGGCCGTCCGCGAGGGGGAGAGTCCAGAGATTTTCCTGCGGCGTGGTGAGCGTTTCCGCGAGGAGTGCGACGTTATCCAGCTGGAAAATCGAGTAGCCGTAGGGCTTCGTGCGGGCGAGTTCGCGCGGGAAGCTGCCGTCGGGCGCGAGCTGGTCGGGCAGCAGCACGTCGCGGAATACGCGGCGGGCTTCGTCGAGCGCGGGGAGAGCGTGGGTGAAACGGGCGAAGACGGCGACCTGAAGCCAATAGGCGACGCCGTGATTGTTTTTCTCGGCGGCTTCGTCGCGGCCGTTGGGATCGGTCAACATCCAGTGCAGGTAATCGGCGAACCAGCGGCGCACGCCGGCGATCGTCTCGGGTGGCACGCCGTCGACGCCGGAGATGGCCTCGGCGGCGAGCGCCACTTCGGCCAGATGGAGCGTATCGATGATTCCGATGCCGCGGCCTTGGGTGGTGACGCCCGGGATGGCTTGGGCGAAGCGGAGGTGCGGCTGCATGCGCGTCGCCGGATCGACGAAGAAGACGCGCAGCCAGTCGGCGGTGCGGCGCGCATAGGTTGGGTCGCGAGTGACGAGCCAGGCGGTGGCGAGCGTCGCCACGTGGTCGCGCATGTCGCGGAGCAGTTGGCGATGGCGGTCGAAGTTGTCCGGATTGGTTTCACCGTCGCGCCGCACGTAGGGCAGACCGTCACGAGTATTTGGATTCGGCCACCAATAGTCGCCCATCGAAATGTAGTCGCCGGGTTGGGCGCCGGCGGCGGTGGCGAAGGCGGGCGGCGGCGCGGAGCGGAGCGAGACTGGTTCGGCGGCGAGGGTGATCGCGGCGAGACGAAGCACGCGCTCGCGTTCGAGGTCGGCGATCTCGCTGAACGCGTCGGCGGGCGAACGCGCGGCGACGACGGGCGGATGAGTCAGCTCGATCAGCGCGGTGGGAACGCCGGCGATGGCGACGCTGACGACGGCGCGACCGGGGGAAGGCAGCTCGACATCGATCTGCGCGCGGCCGTTGGCGAGTTGAACCACGCGCGAGCCGCCGACGGTGCCCAGATTGTCGATCAGACGGCCGTCGCCGGCGTGGGCGAAGCGAACGACATCGCGCGCGTCGAGGCAGACCACACCCGCGCGGTCGAGCAGTTCGGCTTGCACGCGGAGATGCCCGGCGGGGGCGGGGAGTTGTTGAAGGCGGATATGATCAGGGCGGGACCAGGAGCGCGTTTCGTAGCGCTGCGTGATTTCGTCGCTCACGGTCCGGCCGGATTTTTTGCCGACGGCGCGCAGCGAATTCATGCCCGAGGAGAAGGCGACATCCCACCGCAGGCCGGCGGCGGGGAAGTCCTGGCTGTCGCGATGGCGGACGCCTTGCGAGACGCCGTTCAGCCAGAGTTCGACCTCGTCGCAATTCGAGTAAACGCGGACGAGCCGCTTCTCGCCGGCCTGGCCCCAGCGCACGGGCCACGAGTGGCCGTAGAGGTGAAGCATCGGCGCGGTGGTCCAGTAAGATTGGTAAACGTAGAAGGATTCCTTCGGCGTGAGATCGCGTTCGACGGCGCCCTTTTGGTTGACGAAAGGGACGGGGTTGTCGGGACGGAGCGGCGTGGAGAAATCCTTGAACGGCCACATCGCGCTGCCGGTGAGACCGTCCATTTTTTCCTGTTCCTTGAGGTACCAGTCGACGAGATCGCAGAGGTAGGTTTCGGACCAGTCGCCGTCGCGCGAGACGCGGGCGTCGCCGCCGACGTCCATGAAGTCGAGTCCGCGCTCCGCGGTGATGCCATCGGCGCGCACCTCGCGCAGAGAGGCGTAAGGATCCTCGGCGTGGCGGCCGGCGTGACTGTCGCCACCCCATTCGGCGTGGAAAAAATGCCGCACGCGCGCCATCTCGCCGCGGAGGGAGGCGGCGTAGCTGCGGAATTGTCCGCCGTACCAACCGGCCCAGATCGAAGGCGAGTAGACGTCGACGATGTCACGGCAGACGTCGCAGCGGCGCAGGGCGGTGAAGCGCGCGGGATCGAGTTCGTGCGCGAGCGTGTGCAGCTCGCGGACGAAGGTGCGGATTTTGTCGCGGTCGAATTCCGGGAAATCGCCGGGCCAGTCGGTCTCGTTGCCCAAACCCCACAGGATGACCGCGGGATGATTCCGATGCTGCTCGATCATGGCGCGAAGCATCGCGCGCGCCTGCGCCTGATAACGCTCGCCGCCGAGGCCGCCGCGACACCAGGGAATTTCCTCCCAGACGAGGATGCCGAGTTCGTCGCACAGTTCGAGGATGCGGCGCGACTGCTGATAGTGGCCGAGACGAATGAAATTCACGCCCATGCTCTTCATGAGGCGCAGCTCGGTTTCCATGAGCGCCTCGGGCATCGCGGCGCCGAGGCCGGCGTGGTCTTCGTGGCGGTGCGTGCCGTGGAGGAACAGGCGAGTGCCGTTGAGTTTGAACGGCCCGTGGTCAACCCATTCGAAGGTGCGCAGGCCGAAGCGCTCGAAGACGCGGCTCTCGCCGTGCGCGTTGCGGGCGGTGACCTCGACGCCGTAGAGCGCGGGAGAGTCGGGCGACCAGAGTCGAGGCGTGGGAATCTGCAGAGCGGAAAGGAGCTGCGGCGCATCGGTCGCGGGCGCGGCGAGGTCGGTGTCGGTCGAGGCGAGCGTTTTTCCGGCGGGATCGATCAGGCGCACGTGCACGGATCGCGGGAGCGCGTCGGCCGCGGGCGCGAAGCGTGCCGCGATCTCCACGCGCCAGGCGCCGTCGTCGGCGCGCACGGGCGTGGCGTGGACGCGCTGCAATCCGCCCGCGGGCAGATAGACGAGGTGCACGGGGCGATAGAGGCCGCCGTAGCGGTTGAAATCGCTCAGGTCGGACGGGATGGATTCGAGGTCGCGCGAGTTGTCGCAACGGACCGCGAGCGGCACGCGATCGGCGGCGACGCCCGATTCCGCCGGCGGGAGTTTCGCGAGCGGCGAGGCGCGCCACGCGGCAACGGCGCCGGTGATATCGACGACGAACTCGTCGTAGCCGCCGACGTGCTCCGCGACGCGGCGGTCGCCGATCCAGACGGCGGTTTTTTGCCCGCTGCCTTCGAAATGGAGCAGCGTGCGGCCGCCGGGAAACGGATTGGCGATCGCGAGCTGCGTGCGATACCAGGCGGGGCCCTGGTAGTATTCAGTATCTGGATCGACGGCGTCGGTGGCGTTGTAGCAATGCGGCAGCGTGACCGGCGTCCACGCCGGCCGATCGAGCGCGCGCGCGGAACTGCGCAGCGTTTCCCAGATGCCGCCGAGATCGCGGCGGACGAATTCCCAACCGTTGACGAGGGCCGTCTGGTTGAGGGCGTCGGCGGGCCGGGTTTGTTCGGGCGGCGGGTCGGCGTGCGCGAATGCGGCGGTGGCGGCGAGACCGGCGAGCAGCTGAAAAAGAAAACGGGAAAGCATGAGCAAAGTGGGGCGGGCCGACGGGGGCAGTGGTCGAGGGTAGCCGGACGGCGCTCGGGCCGCACCCCCCCTTCGAGGGGTGAAGAAAAATGCGTTCACCCCTCTAAGGAGGGGGGATGACGCTGCCGGATTCTTCTAACCTCGGGTTATCGAGATGCCCCTTTTGTGACGATCCTCGTCACCTCTCGAGCGAAGCGCGCGGCCCACCACCGCGCTCCGAAACCCCTGAAAACCATGAACTGCAACCTCCCCCGCTTCCTCTTCGCTGCGAGTCTGCTGCTTGCGAGCGTCACCACGGCCATCGCCCAGTCTCCGGGCGTCGGCACGGGCACCATCAACGGACACGTTTTCAATTCCGTTAACAAAGAATACGTCGCCAACGCCGAAGTGCACCTCGCGGGCACGAACATCACCGTGCCGACGGAGAGCGGCGGTTATTTCAACCTCGCGCGCGTGCCGACCGGCACGGCGACGGTGACGGTGAACTACGCGGGTTTTGCGCCGCTTTCCGCCGAGATCCAGGTGGCGGCGGGTCAGACGGTGAATCACGAGTTCGAACTCGGCGGCGCGGGCGTGGCGGCGAAGGACGCCGACAGCGTCGTGAAACTCGAGACGTTCACCGTCACGACGGAGAAGGACGGCAATGCGAAGGCGCTGCAGCACCAGCGAAATTCGATGAACCTGAGCCGTTCGGTCGCGGCGGACTCGTTCGGCAATGTCACGGAAGGCAACGTCGGCGAGTTCCTGAAATATCTGCCCGGCGTGGAGCTGGAGTACGTCGAGGCCGACACGCGCGGTCCGCGCATCGGCGGGATGAGTTCGGAATACGCGAGCGTCACGCTCGACGGCAAACGCATCGCGAGCGCGGATTCGTTTGGCCAATACGTGGGCTTCGAGAATTCGCCGGCGGGGTCGGCGAACCGCTCTTTCGGCTTCGACTCGATCTCGATCAACAGCATCGAGTCGATCGAGATCAACCGTGTCGTGCCGGCGTCGATGGATGCCGATGCGCCGGCGGGGAACATCAATCTGATCACCAAACGCGGCTTCGACCAGCGCGGCCGGCACCTGACCGCCTCGCTCGGCACGGTGTTCAATTCGGAGGAGTTCAGCCTCAAGCGCACGGTCGGGCCCGGCGATCGGTACGGCCTGAAGTACCGGCCGAACTTCTCACTCGGCTACTCGGACGTATTGATGAACGGCCGGCTGGGCGTGGTCGTCAGCCTGCAGGAATCGAATCTCTACAACGAGCAGTACCGCGTCGACCATAACTACAATCGTACGCCGACGAGCACCGATCCGCGCGGCCAGGTGCTGACCTCCGTGTTGCTGAAGGACGGTCCGAAGTGGACCGAGCGCGGCAGCCTGAGCTCGACGCTGGACTTTCGCGCGACGGACAACCTGACGCTCTCGCTGTCGACGTTTTTCACCCGCTATCACGCCGAGTTCTACAATCGCCAGGTGACGATGACGGCGGGCGGCACGAGGGCGACGGAGCCGGGCGACGGCGTGTTGAGCTACGGCTCCGCGACGCCGACCGGCGGCAGCATCGTCTTCGGCGGCGGCAACGGCGTGAAGTTCACCAACACGCTCACGCTCGCCCCCAGCTTCAACTACCGCAAAGGGCCGATGACGCTCATGGGCTCGTTCACCTCGTCGCACTCCCGCAACGATTACGACAACCTCGCGAAAGGCACGCTGGCGAACAGCCCCGTCAACAATGTCACGGGCATCGGGTTCACGGCGATGCGTTCCAGCTCCGACGGCGCGGATTGGAAAATCACCCAGACCGGCGGGCCGGACTGGACGGACCTGTCGTTGCAGAAGAACCCGCGCATTTCCGACGACAACCGCCAGAACACGATCGACATCAAGGCGGCGGATTCGGATCTCAAATACGTCCTGCCGTTCAAGCTGCCGACCTTCCTTCAGGTCGGCGCGCGGTGGACGCGCGATCACCAAGACGCGAACGACACGCGCGCCTACGACGTGTGGCAGTTCGTCGGTCCGGGCGGCGGCACGACCGGGTCGTTCGCCAATTATCTGTCGCCGTTCGGACTCTATCAGGGCGGCAACCAGCCGCAGGTGAAGTTCACCTCGATCGGCGGCGGCGGCGCGCCGGCGTTTCCGGATCGGGACACGCTGGGCGAGTTGTTTCACTCGCACCCCGAATATTTCCTCCGCTCCCTGCCGACGAGCGCGACGGTGGCGGGCAGTTCCGGCATGACGCTCGCGAACTACGAGTCAGGCCGGTATCTCAACGTCCCGACCTACAATGTGACCGAAACCGTGACGGCTGGCTACGTGATGGCGAACACGCGCATCCAAAAGCTGCAGCTGCAGGGCGGCGTGCGCTACGAAGGCACGGAACTCTCCGCGAGCGAACTCGACCCGTATTCGAACAAGCAGGTCGCCGCGGCCGGCTACGCGGTGACGTCGGCCGGCGCGCCGAACAGCCTCGCGGCGATCGACTATAAATATTCGAAGCCGCGCATCACCCGGCACGGTTCGTACCACGACCTGTTTCCGAGCGTGACGGGGAAATATTCCTTCACGAAAAACCTGCTCGCGGACCTCGGCTGGGGCAAAGCGATCAAGCGGCCGAACATCTCCAACATCAGCGGCACGCGGCAGATCGACGACGACAACCTGCTGGTGACGACGCCGAATCCCAACCTGCTGCCCGAGCGTTCGGAAAAGATCGTCGCCTCGCTCAGCTATTTCTTCGGGAAAAACGGCATCAACAACGTGCAAGTCGTCGCCAGTCGCACGCGCACGAAAAATCAGACGCTTTCGCAACGGTTGACGTCGGACGAATACGGCAACACGCAGCCGGAACTCAACGACTACGAATTCCAGAGTTTCAGCAACGCGAGCAGCCCGGTGACGTGGAACACGTGGGAGTACTCCTATCAGCAATATCTCACGTTTCTGCCGCGATGGTTTCAGAGCACGTCGATCCGCGCCTCGTATACGCGCGTCGACATCGATTCGCAGCCGGGCGTGTTCGTGAGCGGCGTGGTGCCGGACTCCGTGAAGGGTTCGCTCGGCTGGCGCTACGGGCGGGTGGCGCTGACTTTCAGCGCGATCTGGTCCGGCGACTCGGGTCCGTGGCTGAGCAACCTCAACCGTTATCAGAAAGCCAATACGAAGTGCGACCTCAGCGGAAGCATCCGGCTGACCGAACGGCTGAGCCTGTATTTCGCGGCGCGCAACGTCTTCGAACAATCGCACCGGATCATGGAGAAGAGCGTGGGCAATCCGGACGTGCTTTACCGCTATGAAAATTACGGCACGAACTGGACGTTCGGGATGAAAGGCACGTTCTAAATTTGGGTGTCGCGCGGACGTGGGGTTCGCGCGCAGCGGCAGGCCGGCGGAAACCCGGCCTGCCGATTTTCAACCGACCGATTCCCGAGCGATCATGCGAACCCGCCTCATTTTCACGTTGCTGGCGCTCGCGTCCGCGCTGCGGGGCGCCGCGCCCTATCTGCTCGATCAGGCTGAACTCAGCGCGCTTGCGAAGGAGGCGCCTGCGGCGATGCGCGCGCCGATCCGCACGGTCGTGGAGAAACCGCAACCGTCGCCGAGTGGAGATCCGCACGACTATGTGAGCTACGCGCGTTACTACTGGCCCGATCCGACGAAGCCGGATGGCCGGCCGTTCGTGAGCCGCGATGGTCACCACAATCTCGAACAGGTGGCGCGCGGAGATCACGGGCGGTTGTGGGAATTTGCCAAACAGGTGGAAATCCTCGCGGCGGCGTGGGCGGTCCGGGGCGACGAAGCCGCGGCGCAGCGGGCGGGCGAGTGGCTACGGGCTTGGTTCGTGGCGCCGGCGACGCGCATGAATCCAAATCTCGAATTCGCCCAGGTGCGGCTGGGCCACGATGGCGACCGGGGTTCACCGCCGGGCGTGCTCGATGCCCGCTGCCTGGCGCAGGCGATCGATGGGTTGCGGCTGCTCGACGATTCACGGGCCCTCCACACGGAGGAAACCGCGGCGGTGCGGGCGTGGTTCACGAGCTATTTGCGCTGGTTGACGACAGCGAAGAATGCCGTGGCGGAGCGGGCGGCGAAAAATAATCACGGTTCGTGGTTTCTCGCGCAGGCGATTCCCGTCGCGCGTTTCGTGGGGAAGGACGAACTGGCGCGGCAGCTTTGCGAGGAGGACAAGGCACGCATCGCGGCGCAGTTCCGGGCGGACGGCAGTCAGCCGGAGGAAATCCGGCGCGTGGATGGCCTGGGCTACAGCGGATTCAACCTCGAGGCCCAGTTCCAGGTCGCGCGACAAGCGGCCGCGCTGGGCGTGGACCTCTGGCATTACACCGCGCCGAATGGAGCGAGCTTGCGCGGCGGGTTGGAGTTTTTGCGGCCGTTCGATGCGAAACCGGAAACGTGGCCGACGTCACAGCACGAAAAATTACCGCCGGGATTTTTGCGCGAGTTGATCGTGCAGGCGGAAAAAAACTCGCTGAGCTGAGGTGGAGTTTGCGCCGGCCGTCGGGACGCTGGCGCAACGAGGGGAGAAGCGAACGGCGGTGGTTACAGGCTCGCCCACCAGGTGCGAAGAGCGTCGAGCAGGGCGTGGAGCGCGGGCGGAATTTTGCGGAAGAATTCGTGAGCGTCGGGGACGTGGCGGTCGAGATACCAGACGGTGAACACGAGGAGCAGCACACCGAAGACGGAGCCGAAGAAGGAGCAGAGCGCGGTGAGCGGATGGACGGGATGCCAGCCGCCGCAGCGATAGGCGTGGCGCATGGCGTGGAAGGGAGCGGCGACGATTTGGTAAACGATAAAGACGGCGACGATCGCAACCCAGACGGGCACGCCGGCGGGGAGGGCGAACGTGAAGAGCCGGCCGCTCGCGAGGAGGGAAATGACGGCGAAAACGGCGAGCAGCGTCAGGACAGCCTTGAAGATCGCGGCGAAGGGAGCGGCGGCCCAGAGCGACCAGTCGGCGTTCGCCGGGGGCGGCGGAGAGGTCGTGGCGGACGACTGCCAGGAAGGGCGCCAGGCGGCGGATTGCTGGGCCATGTTCTGGCGGAACTGCGTGCGCCAGGTCCGCATCTCATGGCGAAATTTTCGTTTCCATTCGCGATGGGCGTGCTTGTCGCCGAATTTTTTGGCGGCTTCGTAGTAACCCTCGCGCGCGCGGCGGATGAACTCTTGCGCGGTGGAGGGCGTGCCGTGGGCAGCGGCTTTTTCCTCCGGAGTGCGCGCGGTGGGGAGGAGCAAAGCCAGGGCGAGGTAAGCGAGCGCCGCGCCGCCGAGCGTGAGGCACGCGGCGAGGACGAAGAGCACGCGGACGAGCGTCGGATCGATGCCGAAGTAGACCGCGAGGCCGTTGCACACGCCGCTGAGCATCGCGCCTTCGTAGATGCGGTAGAGACGGCGCACGTTGCCGGATTGACCGGAAGCATCGGAGGCGGAGGAAGCCGCGCCGGCGTGCGGAGCGCTGCCGGCGAAGGTCGAGTCAGGTTTGGCGCGGCTGGACGCCGGATCGGCGGCGCCGGAAGCGGAGGCGGCGGAAGTGTCGGTGTCTTTCGCGGGTGAGCCGTCGTCGATCGGACCCATTTCGGAAATGATGCGCTCCACCTCGCGGGCAAGGACGACGTTTTTATGCGGGCTGGTGGCGGCGCGGCATTTGTCGCCGATGGCCTGTTCGATGTCGGCGACGATCTCGTCGCGGTCGGGATTGGCGGCGAGCTGACGAGCGGCGTTGTCGAGGTAGGCGCGGAGAGCGTCGTAGGCGGCTTCCTCTAGCTGGAAGGCGCTACCGTTGAGATTGATCGTGACGACTTTGTTCATGGTGGGAGCAACGGGGCGGCAGGACAGGTGGGCGGAGGGGCGGAGGCGCGGCGGGGGGCGGAGAACCCGCCCGACAAAAGGCGGAGCGGTTAGGTTTTTTTCGGGCCGAGAGATTTCACGGTACCGCTGATCTGATCCCAGTAGGCAGAGGTCTCGCGGTGGTGCTCGCGGCCCTTGGCGGTGAGTTGGTAATATTTGCGGGGCGGGCCGGCGTCGGATTCCTTCCACTCGTAATCGAGGAGGTTTTCGCGACGCATTTTGCTGAGGAGCGGGTAGAGCGTGCCCTCCTGCGTGGCGAATTCGGTGTCGGCGAGCTGCTTCAGGATATCGGCGGCGTAGACCTTCTCGGCGGCAATGATCTTGAGCACGAGGAACTCGAGGAGACCCTTGCGAATGGCGGTAAATTTTTCGTCGATGCTCATCGAGGCGGGAAAGGAAAGCTACCTTGTTTAAACAAGGTAGTGTTGATGAAAAAGGAGTGGTCAAGCGGGAAAATGGAGGCAGGGCACGAGTGGATGAGTGTGAGGTGCGAGCAGCGAAACGGGAGGGCATGCTTCGAGGACGGCGCGGAGCGGGGCGCGCATCGCTGGTGGGGGCGCCGGCGGCCGCTCGTTCCGTCTGGTGGTAGGAGGAGGAAAATCAAAATCCCTGCGCTCCCGCGCAGGGCTACGAGGATTGCTCGCCGGGCCGCGCGGTGGCGAAGGGTGGAGGAGGAAGGAAGGGCGTGGCGTGGCTGCTTGTAATTCGGCGGGAGCGGCGCATGGTGGGCCTCCCGTTCTTTGACTGGTTCGCACTCGGTGGCTCGATGGTCGCCCAAATCAATTTTTTGGGGGTGTTCCGGATTCTACCCTTGGTTGGAGTGCGCCGCTGCCTGTCGAGAGTCGGGGATCTCTCGTAAAACGCTCCTCGAAAAAAATAATAGGCAACTACGAAGAAATGCCCATGGCCGCCTAATTAGGCGGCCTCGTTGGTCCGACGACACCTGCTAGTCGTGACTAACGTCGACAGCAGGCCATAGCGCGTGGAGCCGTCCGCGGACTGCGCGTCGTATCTTCATCCGGGGACTGGCTGGAATCTTAGCGCGTGTGACGGCTTGGTTCTGGTGAGATTAAAGTCACGCTAAACATGGTAGACGCGGTGCGCGAAGGTCAGGGGCACGCGGGTTCAACTCCCGCCACCTCCACCATTTTGTCCGCATCTTGTGGGTCTATTGCTGT
>JBEHYR010000100.1:0-14033 GCA_048498075.1 Verrucomicrobiota bacterium
GTCCGTATGCGGTGACGAAACTCGATGGCGAATCTTATTGCCGCCAATTCACCGAGGCTGGCCGGCTCGAAACGGTGGCGCTGCGCTTCTTCAATGTTTTCGGCCCGCGCCAGGATCCGGCGAGTGCCTACGCCGCGGCGGTGCCGATCTTCATCCGGCAGGCACTCGCCGGCGAGCCACTGACGATTTTTGGAGATGGCGGGCACACCCGCGATTTCGTTTTTGTGCAGGACATTGCCGCCGCGAATGTTTTTGGCGCGACGACGCCGGGCCTCACCGGCGTATTTAACGTAGGCTACGGCGAGGGGATCACGATATTGGACCTCGCACGGCATATCGTCACCCTGGCCGCATCGAGTTCGCAAATCTTGCACGCGCCCGAACGAGTCGGCGATGTGCGACACTCTCGCGCCAGCGTGGACAAATTGCAGGCTGCCGGCTTCCAGCCAAGTGGCTCTCTCAAACGTGGCCTCGCCGAGACATTGAACTACTTCCGCACGTCCTCTCGGTCTTGAAATGACCGAGGCGGCGACGTCTATGGTGATTCAAGAGCCATCGGCTAGAGATAGCCACTGCTGCCCCGCTGGTCGCCGATGCGGAGAATCCTTCGAGAAAAAACTCGCCGCACAATGTGGATGAAAGGTCGATAACTCGCGCACTCTCCTGCGGCGGGTGATGGGCGGTAGATGTCGCCATTCACAGTGACATGATAGAACGAGGCGAGGATGTAAGCTGCGAAGCCTCATCGTTGCTCATCGAGATGAGGTCGGGAGCCAGAATTTCGTCTAGCAGCAGAAGGCGCTGCCGACGACTTCGGGAGCACCGATCTGCGACATCCCTGACGGACATTCTCTGGCCCGATGCAGCCGCGCCAATTGCGAGTGCCGCCGAGGGGACTGCTCACGGACGCCGTGAATCCGACTACGCCTGGCTTTGGCAATCATCCACGATCAGGCGTGGCGGGCGGGTGAACGCGCACGTTGTTCGTCACAACGATCGCATCCAGAGAGCGTGCTTGTCAGAGAGTTGGTCGCGGATGACTTCGCGCGAGTGGCTTAGAATCCCGGCGATCCGGGCCACAAATCCGGGGGCGGTGGAATTTGACTGACGTCGAGGGCAGCACTGAATCGAGGAACGTGCTAGAGTGCGTGGCATCCTCGCCCGAGCGTCAGACTTATTTCCCCATGGTTCCTATTCCCTTGCGCCTACTCGCGTTGTCATCGGTTTTTCTGAGTCTCGTCATGTCGACGGCTGAAGCTGCGACGACGGCGGAGACCGAAATGTTGTATTTGTCCGGCCATGGCAGCGACGACACGCAGCCGTGGGATTTTTTCTGCACGGAAGGACGGAGCAGCGGCGTGTGGACGAAAATCGCCGTGCCGTCGTGCTGGGAGCAGCAGGGCTTCGGCGACTATGACTACGGCGTGGAGTTTCGGCCATCGAAGCGGATGCCGGAGCAGTTGCGCGTGCCGCAGGAGCGGGGCCTCTATCGCCGTGAGTTCACCGTGCCCGCGGCGTGGCGGGGACGGACGGTGCGCATCGTGTTCGATGGCGTGCTGACGGACGCGGCGGTGAAGATCAACGGCCAGGAGGCGGGGCCGGTGCATCAGGGCGGGTTTTACCAATTCAAATACGACATCACCGACAAGCTGCGTTTCGACGCGCCGAATTTGCTCGAGGTCACGGTCAGCAAGCACTCGGCGAACGCCAGCGTGAATCGCGCGGAGCGCATCGGGGACTACTGGAATTTCGGCGGAATTTTTCGTCCGGTGCGGCTGGAGGCGCTGCCGCCGCAGTTCATCGATCGCGTGGCGATCGACGCGAACGCGGATGGGAGTTTTCGCGCGGATGTTTTTCTCGGCGGTGATTTGCCCACGGGAAACGAGGTCGCCGCGCAGATTCGCACGCTGGCGGGCGAAGCGGTCGGCGCGCCGGCGGCGGTGGCGGTGCCGGCGGGCGCCAAGCAGGTGACGGTGCGAGCGCAGGTGGCCCAGCCGGCGACCTGGACGGCGGAGACGCCGAATCTTTATCGCGTGGAAATCACGCTGCGCACGGGCGGCATCGTGGCGGCGACGCATGTGGTGACGCAGCGGTTCGGGTTTCGCACCTTCGAACTGCGGCCGGGCGACGGACTCTATCTGAACGGAAACAAAATCACATTGAAGGGCGTATGCCGCCACAGCTTCTGGCCGGAGACGGGACGCACGCTCTCGCTCGAGCGCCATCGCGAGGATGTGAGGCTCATGAAGGAGGCCAACATGAACGCGGTGCGGATGTCGCACTATCCGCCGGACGCGGAATTTTTGGATCTGTGCGATGAGGCCGGACTCTACGTGCTCGACGAACTCAGCGGCTGGCAGGGGCACTACGACACGCCGACCGGACGGAAGCTGATCGCCGAGATGGTCGCGCGCGACGTGAACCACCCGAGCATTTTGTTTTGGGACAACGGCAACGAAGGCGGCGAAAACGCGGAGAACGACGACGAGTTCGCGAAGCATGACCCGCAACAGCGGCCGGTCCTGCACCCGTGGGCGCTGTCGTTTCGGGGCATGAACACGCGTCATTATCGCGAATACGCGGAGACAGCGAAATTCGCGGATGGGCCCGACATCTACATGCCGACGGAATTCCTGCACGGGCTTTTTGACGGCGGACACGGCGCGGGACTCGACGATTTCTGGAAACTGATGGGAGAAAAGCCGCGCGCCGCGGGTGGGTTCCTCTGGTCGTGGATGGATGAGGCGGTGGCGCGGACGGATGAAAACGGCCGGCTCGATGCGCGCCGCGATCTGGCGCCGGACGGGATGGTCGGGCCGCATCACGAAAAAGAAGGCAGCTTCTACACGGTGCGCGAAATCTGGTCGCCGGTGCAGGTTCCGCTGAGCGAGTTGCCGGCGGATTTCGCGGGGATGCTGCCGGTGCGCAATCGTTACGATTTTCTGAATCTCTCGACGGTGACGTTCGAGTGGCGGCTGATGAAATTCGCACCGCCGGGCGCGAGGCTTTTTCACCGCACGCTGATCGCGCATGGACAGGTCGCGGGCCCCGATATACCCGCTCGGCGCGATGGCACCCTTCAGTTGCCGCTGCCCGCCGATTGGCGCGAGGCGGATGCGCTTTATGTCGCGGCGTTCGATGCACGCCATCGGGAGTTGTGGACGTGGTCGTGGCAGTGGAAATCGGGCGTCGCGTCGATCGGGCGAGCGACGGAAACGAAAGCGACCGTGGCGCTCTTGGATTCGCCTGACGAGTGGGTGGTGAGCGCAGGCCGCAACACCGTGCGCTTCGCCAAGGCCACCGGCCTGCTCGCCGGACTGGAGCGCGATGGGCGACGTATTTCGCTCGCGAACGGGCCCCGCCTCGTGGCGTATCGTCGCGTCGAGCGCGAATTCGAGCCGTTGCGGCTCGCGCCGGGAAAATTGACCAAACTCGAGACGCGACGCGACGGTGATGCCGTTATCGTGACGGCGAATTATGATGGAGCGTGGCGTGAGTTGCGTTGGACCGTCACTCCGGACGGAGATGTGCGGCTCGAATATGCGTTCGCCGGCCCCGGCACGGTGGATATTCTCGGCGTCGATTTCGATTATCCGGAGGAGAAGATGAAAGGGAAAGAATGGCTCGGCGGCGGACCCTATCGCGTGTGGCAAAACCGGTTGAAGGGCACGCAGCTCTTCCGCTGGAACACGGATTACAACGATCCGATTCCCGGCGAGAGCTGGGACTATCCCGAGTTCAAGGGCTGGTTCTCGGGCTGGCGCTGGATGGCGTTCACAACCACCGAGGGGCGCTTCGCATTTCTCAACGACGGCGGGCAGCCGTATATCGGCGTCTACTCTCCGCGGGACGGGAAGAACAATCCGGTGCTGGTGCTGCCGCGGCTGGGGCTGGGCGTGTATCAGGCGATCACGGGGATCGGCACGAAAGGTTCGCTGCCTTCAAACCTCGGACCGCAGGGACAGCCGCAAAATTTCACCGGGCCGGTGAAAGGCGCGCTGGTGATTCGATTGCTCGATCAGCCGTGAGCGGGGCGGCGCCTCAGTTTCAGAATGGAGGGCGGGGTCTCCTGACCCCGCCGAGCGCGTGCGCGAGGCAAACACGGCGGGGTCGGGAGACCCCGCCCTACATTTGGGCGCTCGCGTGCGTGGTGTGGTTTTTCGGAGTCGTCCCGGCGGCGCACGCGACGGCGGACTCTCCTCGCCACGAGATGCTCCTCGATCGGGGCTGGCGGAGCGTAGCGGAGGACGACGGCGGAAAAAAATACGATGGCTTCGAGCGGCCGGGATTTGCCGACGCGGATTGGACGGTCGTCGACGTGCCGCACAATTGGGACGACTACGGCGGTGAGCACCGGCTCGTGCATGGAAATCGGCACGGCACCGCGTGGTACCGGCGAAACTTTGCGCTGGCGGAGGAGGAGCGCGGGCGGCGCGTGCTGCTGTATTTTGAGGGCGTAGGCTCTTACGCCAGCGTGTGGGTGAATGGAAAACAGGCCGGCACGCATGCCGGCGGAAGAACGACGTTCACGCTCGACGTGACGAGGCTCGCCAACTTCGGGAGCGAAAATCTCCTGGCGGTGCGCGCCGATCATCCGGCGGGAATCGTGGATTTGCCGTGGGTGTGCGGCGGCTGTTCGTCGCTGCCGGGATTTTCAGAGGGCAGTCAACCGATGGGAATTTTCCGGCCGGTGCATCTCATCACGACGAACGACGTGCGCGTGGAGCCGTTTGGCGTGCACGTTTGGAACGATGCGGACGCCACGGCGGAAACGGCGAAGGTGCATTTCACGCTCGAGCTGCGAAACGACGGAGCGGCCCGGCCGCTGGAAATCGAAAATCGGATTTTCAACGCGCAAGGCACAGAGGTGGCGAAGACGACCGCGGCCAGTTCGATGCCCGTCGACGGCGCAATGATACGCGGCGAGTTGGAGTTGAAAAATGCGGCGCTGTGGTCGTTGGAATCCCCCGCGCTTTATACCCTCGAAACGACCGTGCGCGAGGGCGAGCGCGTGCTGGATCGCGTTGGGACAAAATTTGGCGTCCGCACGATTCACTGGCCGGCTCCGACGGCGGCGGAAAGTTCGCCGTTTTTGCTCAATGGTCGGCCGGTCTTCATCAACGGCACGTGCGAATACGAGCATCTGCTCGGCGCGAGCCATGCGTTCGGCGCCGAGCAGATTCGCGCGCGGGTGGCGCAGATTCGTGCCGCGGGTTTCAATGCGTTTCGCGACGCCCACCAGCCGCACAACCTGCGGTATCAGGAATACTGGGATCGCGACGGCCTGTTGTGGTGGCCGCAGTTCGCGGCGCAGATCTGGTTCGATACGCCGGCGTTTCGAGCGAACTTCAAGACGTTGCTGCGCGAGTGGGTGCGCGAGCGAAGGAACAGCCCTTCGCTCGTGCTCTGGGGCCTGGCGAACGAGAGCAAGCTGCCGGCGGATTTCGCGGCGGAGTGCGTCGCGATCATTCGCGAACTCGATCCGACCTCGCCGTCGCAGCGGCTCGTGACGACGTGCAACAGCGGCAAAGGCGCCGATTGGAACGTGCCGCAAAACTGGTCGGGCACGTATGGCGGGAAGCCCGATGACTACGCGACGGATTTATTGCGCCAGCGGCTCGTCGGCGAATATGGCGCATGGCGCAGCCTTGGGCTGCACACGGAGGGCGGCTTCGTGCGCGAAGGCCCGCTGAGCGAGGATCGCGCGGCGGGCTTGCTCGAGCGGAAAATTCGCCTGGGCGAATCGGTGCGCGAACGGGTGCCGGGACATTTTCAGTGGTTGTTCGCGACGCACGACAATCCGGGGCGCACGATCAATGCGAAGTTGCAGCAGGGCGGCGACGGTTGGGCGGAACTCGATCGGGTGGGACCGGCGAACAACAAGGGACTGCTGACGCTGTGGGGCGAGCCGACGGATCTGTTTTATCTCTATCGGGCGAACTACGCGCCGGCTGCGACCGACCCGATGGTCTACATCGTCTCGCACACATGGCCCGATCGCTGGAACGGGCCAGGGCGAAAGAGTGGGATCGTGGTTTATTCGAACTGCGACGAGGTGGAGTTGTTCAACGATGTCGGCGATCGCTCACTCGGGGTGCGGCGGCGAAGCGGCGTCGGCACGCATTTTCAATGGGACGACGTGGAGGTGACCTGTAACGTGCTCTACGCCGAAGGACGTGTGGCCGGCAAAGTCGTCGCGCGCGATGCGATCGTGTTGAAGAACTTTCCGGAGGCGCCGCACCGGCGCGCGCTCAACGGTGAGGTGGAAAATCCGACCGCGGGCGCGGTGGGGCAGAACTACCTTTATCGGGTGAATTGCGGCGGTCCCGATTACACCGACGTGAACGGTCAGCGCTGGCGTGCGGATCGCGATTTTGGCGAGGGCGACATGTGGGGGGCGTCATCCTGGGCGAAGGAGTATGCCGATGTGCCGGCGCGTTTCGGGAGTCAGCGGGAAACCGCGGACGTGATCGCCGGGACGGCGGATGAGCCGCTGTTTCAGACTTATCGTTACGGACGAGAAAAGCTGCGCTATCGCTTCGAAGTGCCGGCGGGCGAGTATCGCATCGAACTCTATTTCACGGAGCCGTGGTATGGCACGGGTGGCGGCGATTGCACCGGGTGGCGGTTGTTCGATGTCGCGGTGAACGGGAACACGCAGCTGCGAGACGTCGATCTTTGGAAGGAGCACGGTCACGCCCACGCGGTGAAAAAAGTGCTTCATGCGCGCGCGGTGAATGGGCGGATCGAGATTTCATTTCCGCATGTGGCCTCGTATCAGGCGGTGATTTCCGCGATCGCGATTTCGACGAGCGATCCGGCCGCTAAAGCGCCGCTCGAAAAATCGCACGCAGCGAAAGCGAAACCAGTCGTCGTCGTCGAACGCACGCCTGCGTCGAGGGCTGCCGGCGAGGTTTACGCGGTGCGCGGTGGAGCAGCCGTCCTGCGTGGTGGAGCGACGGGCGGATCGGTGTCGTGGAAAATTCAAGCCGGGCTTGGTGGAGCGCACGAGTTGCAGATTCGCTATGCGAGTGGCGCGACGCCGGCGCCGGTGAATTTGAAAATAGAGTCGACGGACGGCTCGGTGATCGACGCGAAGGGGTGGACGCTTCCGGCCACAAACGGAGCGTGGGCGACGAGCTCGCCGAAAGAGGCGCTGAGTTTCAATGCCGGCGAATACACGGTGACTTTGACCGTCCTTGGGGGCGGTGAACTGCGGGTGGCTTCGCTCACGGTGCGGTGAGTTGAACAGGTGCTGGCCGCCGACCAACCGGCAGCCTGGGGGAATTGCCGCTCTCGGGCCGCCGGGAAAATCCGTGCACTCGCCGTAAACTTAGGATCCCGGCCGAGGTTCGCCGAAAAGGGGGAAGAATTGCCGCATCCGGTGAATGATAGGTGGCGCGTTTGCTGTCTCAAATTCAAGCGCGCGCGTTCCTCGGGCGCGCTCCCTCAACCCCCGAATCCGCCATGAAAACAGAATCTGGTCTGCTGCCATCGGCTTCAATCTCGTGCCGCTTAAAAAAATTAGGCCGGTTTTTTTGCGCTCTTGTCATCGGTGCGGCGCTCGTGTCCGCGACGCGAGCGCAAGCCCCGACCGGCGTCGTGCAGGGTCGTGTGCAGGACGCCGATAGCGGCATCTATCTCAACCAGGCCCGTATTCGCATCCAGGGCACGGCGCGCGAAACGTTCACGAACCCGGCGGGCGAATTTCGGCTGGCCGGCGTGCCAAGCGGCCCGGCCGTGCTCGAGGTTTTCTACACGGGTTTCTCGTCGCAGCGCGCATCGGTCGAGATCGCGGCCGGGGGCGTGACGCAGCATGACTTCAATCTGACAAATGCTGCGGCGACGCCTGCGGAAGAGGGGCAGCCGGTGCGGCTGTCGACGTTTGTCGTGGCCGGCCAGCGTGAAACCAACGCCGCGGCGATCGCGATCAACGAGCAACGCTTCGCGCCCAATCTGAAAAACGTGGTTTCCACCGACGCGTTCGGCGAAATCAACCAGGGCAACATCGGCGAGTTCGTTAAGCACATTCCCGGCGTGAACATCGAGTTCAAGGACGGCAACAATCCGTCCGGCATTCTCGTCCGCGGCTTTGGTTCGAACTACACGAATGTCACCGTCGACGGCAATGCGATCGCCAGTTCGGCGATCGCGAATACGCAGACGCCGTCGCGGCAGTTCGTCCTCGAACAGGCGAACATCAATAATCTCTCGCGCATCGAAGTGACGAAGGAACCGCTGCCCGACACGCCGGCGAATTCGCTGGGCGGTTCGGTGAATTTGGTCAGCAAAAGCTCGATCGAATACGCGCGGCCCGAATTGCAGTTCAGCACGTATCTGTCGGGAAACAGCTACGCGCTCAGCTCGGGTCGGTCCGCCGGACCGGGGCGCGGCAAGCAATACAAGGTGCTGCCGTCCTTCGACGGCACCTACGTGCTGCCGATCAGCAAGACGTTCGGCGTCGTCATCAACGCGTCGGAGATGAACCAGTTTTACCAGACGCTGAAAAATGCACCGGCGCGCGTTTTCGATCCTGACGCGGGCGCCTCGACGACGAATCCGTTCACGCGCTCGTTCACCGCCTCACAGGCTCCGAATGCCGTCCAGCGCACCTCGGGGTCGATCAAGCTGGATTGGCGGCCGAGTCCCGACCATCTGCTGTCGATCAACGCGATGGCGAGTGCATTCACGCAGGATTCGGCGGCGCGCTCGGTGAGCTACAGCGTCGGTAATGCCACGCCAGTCGAGTGGGGCGAGACGTTCACGCACGGCGCACCCGGCGCGAGCAGCAGCCTCGGCGGAACGTGGCAGACGCGCAACGCGCTCACGCGTGCGATCAGCGGCAACTACACGTTCACACACGGTCCGTGGATGGCGGAATTGTCGGCCAGCTATTCCAATTCCAACAATCGGGTGCGCGATACCGACAAGGGATTTTTCACGCAGCTCGCCACGGGGCTGCATGCGACGGGGGCAACCGCGAACTTCGACGACATCGACAACCGATCCGTCGCCTTCAAGCGCGTCACGTTTTTCGACGCTTCCGGAAATCCCATCGATACGACCCAGGTGGGGGCGTATGATTTGAAGACTGCGACGAGTCAGCCGTTTCACACGCAGGATTCGGTCACCGAATATCGTGGCAGCGTGAAGCGCGATCTCGATCTGCCGTGGTTTCCGCTTTCGGTGAAAATCGGCGGCGCGAGCAACCGGCTCGTGCGGGCTCTCGACTATTCGGCGAAGCAGTGGACCTATGTCGGTCCCGACGGTGCGCCAGCGAGCGGTGACGAAAGTCTGGCCGGTCTGGCCGATCCGCTGCTCAGCAGATCGAGCCCGGGCTATGGTTTGCCCGGCCGGGAGTGGGTGAGTCCCTGGGCGGCCTACGATCTTTTCACGAATCATCCCGAGTATTTCACCCGCACGCCCACGCAGCTCGGCGACCAGATCCGGAATGAGGCGACGCGCTCGCCGCTGCTGATGGAGCGCATCGTGGCCGGCTACGCGATGTTCGACGCGCAATTTTTCCGCAACCGTCTTCGCGTGGTCGGCGGCGTGCGTTACGAGCGAACACAGGATCGCGGTTACGGCTACAAGCAGGATAACAGCGCGATCTATCAGAAGGACGCGAGCGGCGATCCGATCCTCGGTCCCGACAACCAGCCGCTCCTCTTGCCGGAACTGGCGGGCACGACCAAGGGCGGGCCCGAGCAGAATGCGCGGATCTACACGCGTCGCGGCACCTACAACTCGCGCCGCTACGATGGTTATTTTCCGAGCGTCGATGCGACTTACAAGATCACGGACGATCTACTCCTGCGCGCGGCGTTCGCGAAGACGATCGGCCGGCCTTCGCCGTCGGACATCGTGCCGAACATCTCGGTGACGCCCAACCTCGACCCGGATACGTCGGGCGATTCGCCGGGCAGCATCAGCACGTCCAACACCTCGCTGAAACCGTGGACGGCGAAAAACTACGACCTGTCGTTGGAATATTATCTGCCGCACAACGGCGTCGCGGCCATCGGCGTTTTCCGCAAGGACGTGAGCGACTTCTTCGCCACCCATCATCAGACGGCGGACGCCGCGTTGCTCGACGCGCTCGGGCTCTCGCACGACTACATCGGCTACGACTACTCCACGCGCATCAACGGCGGCGACGCTCGGGTCGACGGTTTCGAGGTCAACTACAGCCAGGAACTCGATTTCATCCCGGCGGTGGGCCGTTACTTTTCCGTGCTGGCAAACCTGACCAAGCTGCACGTGACGGGGAGCAACGCAGGGCCGGGCACGTTCAACAGCTTCATCCCGGAGACGGCGAATGCCGGCGTGCGTTTCAGCAAGGGCCGGCTGACGATGGGCGTGTATTGGAACTATCGGGGCAAACAGGTTCGCGACACGAGCGATGCGTTTCCCGACGCCGTCGAATACATCCTGCCGATCCGCACGTGGGACGCCAACGTCGAGTATGAGTTGACGAAGCACTTTGCGATTTTCGTCGCGGGTCGAAACATCGGCAACGCGACGACTCAGTGGGCGCTGCAAGGACCGGGTGCGCCAGGCTGGGCGACGGTGGAAAACGATTTTACCAACGGGCGGCAGTTCTCGCTCGGGATCAAGGGAAGGTTTTAGTCGGGGCGAAGGGAAAAGCAGCCGCTTAGGATTCCGGCGCAGTTCGGCGCTTTCACGGAAGCGGGCCGGCGGCTTTTGCGTTATGATCGCGGCTTCCAAAACCGATGAACTTCGCTCCCCTTCGTTTTGATTTCCGTGCCGTGTTTTGCGTGATGCTGGCCTTCGCTTGCGGAACGGTCGGCTGTCGCACCGCGGAAAATCCAGCGCCGCGTTACCAGGTCGGCGTGTGTGACTGGATGATTCTCAAACGTCAGAAGCTCGGCGCGTTTGCACTGACGAAGACGATCGGTGCGGACGGCGTGGAAGTGGACATGGGCGGGCTCGGCGACCGGCCGACCTTTGACAGCAAGCTCGGCGATCCCGTGGTGCGGCAGCAATTCCTCGACGAGGCGCGGAAGCTGGGGCTCGAGATCAGTTCGATCGCGATGTCGGGTTTCTATGCGCAGTCGTTTGCCGAACGACCGGGAATCGAGCGAGTGGTGCAGGACACCGTCGACACGGCGAAGGCGATGGGCGTGAAGGTGATTTTCCTGCCGCTCGGCGTGCGCGGCGACCTGACAAAACATCCCGAGCTGCGGCCGGCGATCGTCGAGCGATTGAAGGCGGCGGGGAAGCAGGCGGAAGCCGCGGGCGTAGTGATCGGCGTGGAAACCGCGCTCGACGCGAAAGGGGAGGCGGCGCTGCTGGACGAGATCGCGTCGCCGGCGGTGAAGAGCTATTTCAACTGGTCGAATGCCTGGCAGAATGGGCGCGACGTCTGCGCGGAGCTGAAGGTGCTCGGCAAGGAGCGGATCGTGCAGATCCACGCGAGCAATACGGACGGCGCGTGGTTGCAGAACGATCCACAGGTGGATTTGCCGAAGATCAAGACGACGCTCGATGAAATGGGCTGGAGCGGCTGGCTCGTGATCGAGCGGTCGCGCGATGCGAAACGGGCGAAAGACGTGAAATACAATTTCGGGGCGAACGCGGCGTATCTGAAGAAGGTGTTTCGGTGAAAAGGGCGATGCGCCGAGGCGCGTCGTCGAAAGCGGCGTCGAGCCGCCGCACTCCATATCAGGGCTGCACGACGCCGAGGATCACGTAGGCGCCGGCGCCGCGGACTTCGAGGGTGTGACGGCCGGCGGGGTAGTCGAAGGCGTGGACGGTCACGGCGGGCAAGGTGTCGAATTTTGCGGCTTCGACGATGAAAGGCTCGGCACCGCCGTGCTCGGCGGCGGTGGCGTCGGTCTCGAGCGACGGCGGCTGGCGCCAATCGGGAGTGGGAGCGTTGAAGTAGCCGACGAGGACGCGGACGGGAGATTTCGTTTCGATCTCGATCGGCGGGAGGTGACCGGAGCGGACGTCGGCGAGAGAGAATTTGATGCCCTGCAGGCCTTCGAGTTCGGGGACGACGGCGGTGAACGTCGCAGGCGAATCGGTAAAGACCGTGTTGCCGACCTGGACGGTGAACGTCTCGAGGCCGGGCGTGAGAAGCTTGAAATCGGCGGGAGGCAGAGGCGCGTGCGTACGGGCGTGGGCGGATGAGGGATTTTTCAGCGCGGCGATTTGGGCGCGGAAATCAGTGAGTTCTTTTTCGTAGAGCGGGAGAAGTTGCGTCCAATGATAGTTCGCGGGATGTCCGCCGCGGCCGCCGGGGACGGGGATGCGACGCTGGCTGGTCTGCATCGAATTGGCGGCTTTGTAGGTGTCTTTCGTGAGGGCGACGAGGGTGCGATAGGCGGTGAGGCTGGTGGCGAGCGACTGCTCGGCCTGTTCCATGTCGGCGGCGTCGTGGCTGTAGTTGTAGCGCAGCACGGCGAGGGCGGCGCGCGATTTCGCGACGTAGTTTTCCGTCATGGCGCGGATCGCGTGCACGTCGTTTTGCAGGCGGGCGAACTCGTCGCGATTTTTGGTGACGAGCGGTCCGGCGGCTTGGATCGCGTCGACGGCTTGCTGGCTGAACTCGAGAACCTCGGCATTGATCGAGATCGGTGTTTCGCCCTCGTGCGGGATTTTTTTCCATTCGCGTTCGGCGTAGTCCTCGAGGCGCTCGCCGGGCGGAGACTGGGATTCCCAGAGTTCGGGGAACTCGCGGTATTTTTCGGGATGGACGAGTTCGTCGAGCGTCATGCCGAGCGAGAGCGTCTGGCGGTTGCCCTCGGTGATGCCATAGCGGCGGAGGAGGCGCGGGGCGCACTCGCCGGCGGCGTTGTAGGCGGCGAAGATTTTTTCCGCGGCGGCAGGACCGTAATGCTCCGCGAGGCGACCGATCCAGTAGGCGCGATCGGCGGCGGGATCGCGGTCGGGGTTCCAAGCGTAGCGGGCCCAGGCTTCGAACCAGATCCAGTCGCGGTCCCACTGTTTCAGGGCGGGCGTGGCGAGGTCGGGCGAGACGGGCCAGTCCCAGTAGAAAAGTGGATACAGGTGCAGCCCGCGGGCGCCGAGGCGGTCGCGCATGGCGAGGACGGACTTGCGGATGAACTCGGTGTCGCCGTAGCGGAAGGGTTCGAGGTTCGCGAGGATGTGGACGTTGGCGACGTGGGTGGAGCCGAGGCGGCTCATCGCGAGGTGGAGTTGCTGGCGGACGCCGCGGGGCTCCCAGGTGGTGAGCGACTCGCCGTTGAATTTCGCTTCGGTGTAGAGGTTGTGGTAAACCTTCAGGGCGGCGGGCATCACCTTCGTCGCGTCGGTGGCGTGGGTGCGGAGAATGACGGGCGGCTCGGTGGTGAGGCCGGCGGCGGCCATGCCGTCTTTGACGCCGGCCAGGATGACGTCGGTGCAGAAACGGTTTTGGTTTTCCTGGCCTTGGAGCGCCTCGCCGAGACAGGGCATGAGTCCGACATTCGGATACTGGCGGACGAACTCGGCGATGGACTTGCGCATGTAGTCGTCGACCAGTGGCGTCGAGGCATGGAGCTGGGTGGAGAGGCCGTGTTTTTCGGCGAAGGGTTTCGAAAGGATGATGTTGTAGAATTGCTGGACGAGCCAGATGCCGCGGCGGTCGCACTCGGCGGCGAGCCAGCGGAAGGTCTCGACGTTGCGCGCGAAAACGTCGTCGGGGACCTCGACGGCCTCGGGATAATCGCGAAGGCGGACGAGAGACGCGAACGGGTGGCCGTTCCAGAGGTAGAGCGTGTTCATCCGCTGGTCGGCGAGGAAATCGAGGTATTCGGTCCAGAGCGCGCGGTCGTAGAAGAACGGAAATTCCTTCGGCGTGTAGGGGTATTCGTAAACCTTGCGGCCGGGCAGCAGGTAGGTCTTCTGCATGCCGATGCACGGGCCGCGGAGAACGAAGGCGGGGGCATCGGCGAAGCGGAAGTCGGCGGGCAGCGGTTCGTGCGCGGCGAGGCGGCGGGCGAGTTCGAGGCAGCCGTAAAGGACGCCGGAGTCGTCGGCGCCGACGACGGCGATGGTGCCGTCGG
>JBEHYR010000101.1:0-14001 GCA_048498075.1 Verrucomicrobiota bacterium
GGGAACTCGCGGCAACCATCCCCTCGATCTTTCGGCGCTTCCCCAAGAACGATGCCTACGCCCGCGCTCCGCTCGCGCAGATCGTGGGACAGGACCGCCTCGACGCGGCGACCCGTTTCGCCGCGGTGGAATTGCGGAGTGGAGTTTTCTTCAGCCAGCCCGATGGCCGCTATCGTTTCCAACCGCTGCCGCGGCTCGCGCAAGTCGCTCCGCTCGACGGCGTCGTCGTGGGCGATTTCGACGGCGACGGGCGCGCGGACATTTACGCGGTGCAAAATTCCTACGCACCGCGACCTTCCGATGGGCGTTTCGATGGCGGTGTCAGCCAGTTGCTCCGCGGTGACGGGCGGGGAAACTTCGTCGCCGTGCCTCCGGCCGAGAGCGGCTTGGTCGTCCCCGGCGACGCGAAGAGTGCTGTCGCGATCGATCTGGATCGCGACGGCCGGCCGGACCTCGTCGTCTCGCGCAACAACGACACGGTGCTCGCGTTTCGCCAGGGCGGTTTCCTCGGGGCGCGTCCGCTGCGCGTGACGCTGCGGGGTCGGCCGGGCAATTCGAGTGCGATCGGCGCTCGCGTGATCGCCGAATACAAGGACGGTACGACGGCGACGAGTGAAGTTTACGCGGGCTCGGGCTATTACAGCCAATCGAGCGCGGCGGTCTTCCTTGCCGAGCGGACGGATAATCCGATCCGCCGCTTCCGCGTGCGGTGGCCGTCGGGTTCGACCTCCGTGCAAGCGAGAGCGGGTGAGTCCTTCGAGGTCACGCTCGTCGAGACTGGCGCGAACGGAGATTGAGCGCGAGTTCGGCGGACCGGCGGTTCGCCGCGGTCGGCTCGACGCGCACGAGGTGGCGCGTTCGGGGCGACGGGGCGCGGCTCAGGGCGCGAACCCGCGGCGCCGCGCCTCGTCGAGAATCGCCCCGGTCGCAGTGGCGCCGATACGGCTGACGCCCAACGCGCGCACGCGCAGAAGATCGTCGAGCGAGCGGACGCCGCCGGCGGCTTTGATCTGGACCGTGGCGGGCGAGTGGGCGCGCATCAGGCGGAGCACGTCGTCGGTCGCGCCACGGTAGTTGTAGTCGCCGCCGGGCTGTTTCACGAAGCCGTAGCCGGAGGAGGTTTTCACGAAAGCGACTCCGATGCGGGCGCAGATTTCGCAGAGCGTGACGATGTGCGCGGGTTCGAGGTAGTCGGTTTCGAAAATGACTTTGAGGATCGCGCCGTGGGCGACGCAGGCGTCGTTCACGGCTTGGATGTCGGCGGCGACGTAGGTGCGGTCGCCGCCAAGCACGCGGCCGGCGTTCGCGACCATGTCGATCTCGCGGGCACCTTCGCGGATGGCGAGTTCGGTTTCGGCGACTTTGATCGACGTGTGACTGTTGCCGTGCGGGAACCCGATCACGGAACAGACGAGCACGTCGGAGCCGGCGAGCAGCGCGGCGGCGCGGGGCACGTAGTAAGGTTTCACGCACACGGTCGCGACGTCACAGCGGCGGGCGAGGGCGCAGCCGGCATCCATGATGGCGTCGGTCATCGTCGGATGCAGGAGCGAGTGATCGATCATCTTGGCGAGATCGTGGAGCGTTGGATTCGTTTTCATCGTGGGACGCCGGAGAGGAAACGAGGGTGATCGTTTCCCGATCGCGGACCGGGGAGCGCTTACAATAATCCAGCATCGCGGAAGCTGTAGTAGCCTCGCGCGGTGGGGTCGGCGGAGACGCGGCCGAGCACAACGTGATCGATCAGCGCGATGTCGACCGTGCGCGCGGCTTCGCGGAGTTGGCGGGTGAGGGTGAGGTCGACTGCGCTGGGCGACGGATCGCCGCTGGGGTGATTGTGCGCGCAGATCACGGCGGTGGCGGACTCGCGGATCGCTTCGCGGAAAACTTCGCGCGGGTGGGCGAGGGCCGAGGTGGCGGTGCCGGAGCTGACTTCGACGCGGCGAAGGAGGCGGTTTTTTCGATTCAGGCAAAGCACCCAAAACTTCTCGACGTTCAGGCCTTGGGCGAAGGGTTGCAGATGCGCGGCGACCAGATCGGCGCGGTTGAGGAGCGGCGTCTCGCCGGCTTGCTGGCTGACGACGCGGCGCGCGATTTCCATCACGGTGAGCAGTTGCAGGGCTTTCACGCGGCCGATGCCCTTGAGCTGGCGGAAGTCGGTTTCGTTCCACGAAATCAGGCCGGCGAGCGAACCGGCTTCGGCGATCAGGCGGGCGGCGAGCGTGAGCACATCGTGGCCTTTCGTGCCGCTGCGCAGCAGCATCGCGAGCAGTTCCGTGTCGCTCAGCGCGCCGGCGCCGAGACGCTGAAGGCGTTCCTGCGGGCGGTCGCCGACGGCCATCTCCTTCAAACGGTTGGTCGTCGGATACTCCTCGGCGCTGGACATGAAAATCTTTTGGACAGCTTTCGGCCGGGTGCCAACGTTTGACTGATGAATCCGTTGCGAGTCGTCGTCTGGGGCGAGAACGTGCACGAGCACACGAATGCGAAGGTCGGCGCGGTTTATCCGCTGGGAATGCATCACACGATCGCGGAGGGGCTGCGGATGCTGCTGCCGGACGCGCGGGTCTCCACGGCGACGTTACAGGAGCCGGATCACGGATTGACCGAGGAACGGCTGGCGGAGACGGACGTGTTGACGTGGTGGGGACATCGCGCGCACGCGGACGTGAAGGAGGCGATCGTCGATCGCGTGCAGAAACGCGTGCTCGAAGGGATGGGGTTGATCGTGCTGCACTCGGGGCACTACTCGAAAATTTTCAAGCGACTGCTCGGCACCTCGTGTTCCCTGACCTGGCGCGAGGCGGACGAACGCGAGCGCTTGTGGGTCTGCAACCCGGGGCATCCGATCGCGCGCGGCATCGACCGCTGTTTCGAGCTGCCGGCGGAGGAGATGTATGGGGAGCCGTTCGGCATTCCTGCGCCGGACGAGCAGGTTTTCATTTCGTGGTTCGAAGGCGGCGACGTGTTCCGCAGCGGCTGCTGCTGGAATCGGGGCAATGGAAAAATTTTCTACTTTCGGCCGGGACACGAAACCTATCCGACTTACCACGATGCGAACGTGCGGCGGGTGATCGCGAATGCCGTGGAGTGGGCGCGGCCGCAGGGGCGGTGGCTGGATGCGTGTCCGAATGTGAAAGTGTCGCCGGAGCCGATTCGGAAGAAGGGGTGAGGGGCGGCGAAGCAAAAAAGGCGGGGTCAGGAGACCCCGCCCTACAATTTTCGAACTGCGCCGCAGGGCGGCTCAGTAGTGCTTCACGTAGCCGTTGCGGCGGAGGCGCTCGAGCCAGTGTTCCTGGCTGTTGCGCGACATCTGCTGCGCGAGCACTTGCTCGATCTGGTCGCGGACGGAATCGATCGGCTGGATGCCGGCGTATTTGCGGTCCTCGGCAAAAAGGATGAAGCAGCCCTCGGGGAGAACGATCGCGTCGCTGTGCTCGCCTTTTTTCAGGGCGAAGAGCGGCTCGCTGAATTCGGGCTTGAGGTCGGAACGCTTCTGCCAGCCCCAGTCGCCGCCCTTGGCGCGCCGCGAATCCTGGCTGAACTCCTTCGCGAGATCCTCGAATTTTTCGCCGGCTTTCAGGCGCGCGAACACGAGGTTGGCCTTCGTGCGGAGGTCGGCGTCGGTCTCGCCGTCGGCGCGGGAGAACTGGATCAGGCGCAGGTGCACGCCGTCTTCCTGATAAAAGCGGTCCTTGTTTTCCTTGTAGAACGTCTCGATGCGCACCGGGCTGATCACGCTCTGGGATTTGCGCTGCTGCTGGCGCATGTAGTTATAAATGATGTCTTCTTCGACTTCCTTCCGGTACTCGCGGAGGGTCATGCCGCGCGAGTGAAGGTAGGCGAGGAACTTCGAACGGTCGTTGTCGAATTGCTCGCTCTGAATGTCGGCCATGCGGTTGTCGATGAAGCTGTCCGGGATGTGCTTCTTCTCGTCCTTGCGGAATTCCTTCACGATGAGGACGCGGTCGATGAGGCTGTTGATGACGTCGTCCTGGAGCTGTTCGAGTTTTTCGTTGAACTCGCGCTCGCTGCGGGCGTCGCGCTGGAGCTGTTGGACGAGCGGGGCGATCTCGCGGCGCACGTCGTCGACCGTGATGACTTTTTCCTCGGCGATGGCCGCGATGCCGTTGGCGAAGCGGAGGTTCAGGTTGTCGCCCGCGGCGGGGGCGGGGCCGGTCGCTTGCGCGAGCGCCGAGGAAACGAGGCCGAGAGAGAGAAAAGCGACGCAAAGACGACCGAGCATCATGGAGAGGGCGGAGTGGGCAGGTTGTTCAAAAACGATATGACTTCTTTCAACCGTAGAAGCGGCTTCCCAGCGGTCAACCTTGGAAACCGGGTGCCGACCTGCACCCAGTCGTCGCGGCGGCCCGTATTGCGCAGACACTTCAGGCGGTTCGATTCCGTTTCGACGGAAAGGATGTTTTTTTGTTCCGCCCGAATGCGGATCTCCGTGACGAGCAGGAGGGCGCGGACTTCTTCGCCGAAATCGCCAAAGCGGTCGCGCAACGCGGCTTCGATCTCCTTCAGCGCCGGCACGGCGTCGGCCATCGCGAGCTTGCGGTAAAAATCGATGCGCAGCCGGGTCTCGGGAATGTAGGCGCTGGGGAGGCGCGCCTGGATTTTGGCGACTTCGATGGCGCCGCTGGCGTCGTCCTCGGCGTCCTTGATGGCGGTGTAGGCATCTTCGTGACGGCCTGCGGATTTTGCGGCGGCGGCGCGTTCGCCACCGCTCTCGCCGACGAAAACGAAATCGAGCTTCACGCTCGCGCGGATCGCGGCGGCGGTTTTCTCGCCCTTCAGACGCGCGACGGATTGGCGGAGGAGCTGGCAGTAGAGTTCGAAGCCGACCCCGACGATATGGCCGCTCTGCTCGGCGCCGAGAAGATTGCCGGCGCCGCGCAATTCCAGATCGCGCATCGCGATGCGGAAACCGGCGCCGAGCTGGTTGTGCTGCCGCATCGCGGTGAGGCGCTGACGCGCGACTTCGAGCAGGCGCGTGTGCCGGTGCAGCAGGAGATAGGCGTAGGCCTGATGTTTGAAACGACCGACGCGGCCGCGAAGCTGATAAAGTTGCGAGAGGCCGAAGCGGTCGGCGCCTTCGATCAGGATCGTGTTGCAGTTCGGAATATCGAGGCCGCTCTCGATGATCGTGGTGCAGACCAGCACCTGGTATTTTCCCGCGACGAAATCGGTCATGACGTGCTCGAGGTCGTCGGATTCCATCTGGCCGTGGCCGACGCCGATCGCCACGCCGGGCAACAGCTCGCGCAGTCGCGCGGCGACGAGGTCGATCGTCTGCACGCGATTGTGCAGGTAAAAAACCTGGCCGCCGCGGCGAAGTTCGTGGCGGATCGCTTCGACGACGATTTTCTCGTCGTAGGTTTTCACGATCGTCTGGATGGGATGGCGGTTGACGGGCGCGGTCTCGATCACGCTCAGGTCGCGCGCGCTCGTGAGCGCGAGGTAGAGGGTGCGCGGGATCGGCGTGGCGCTCATCGAGAGCACGTCGACGGTGGCGCGCATGGTTTTGAAAACCTCCTTGTGCTTCACGCCGAAGCGCTGCTCCTCGTCGATCACGACGAGGCCGAGTTCGCGAAACTTCACGTCGTGCTGGATGACGCGGTGCGTGCCGATGAGAATGTCCACCTGGCCGGCGGCGGTGGCTTCGAGAATTTTTTTCTGCTCCGCGCGCGAGCGGAAGCGGCTGACCATCTCGATCGCGATCGGGAAACCGGCCATGCGCTCGCGAAACGTGTTCAGGTGCTGCTGCGCGAGGACGGTCGTGGGCACGAGGACGGCGACCTGCCGGCCGCCCTGCACGGCTTTGAAAGCCGCGCGGATGGCGACTTCGGTTTTGCCGAAGCCGACGTCGCCGCAGATCAGGCGGTCCATGGGCCGCGTTTTTTCCATGTCCATCTTGGTCTCGATGATGGCGCGGAGCTGGTCGGGCGTTTCGGTGAACGGAAATGCGGCCTCGAATTCCTTCTGCCATGTGCTGTCGGGCGGAAACGCGAAACCCGGCTGCGCCTCGCGCGCCGCGTGAATGCGCAGCAACTCGGCGGCGAGGTCGACGGTCGCGCGCTCGGCGGCGGCGCGGGCTTTTTCCCAGCGGCCGGAGCCGATGCGGCCGAGTTGTGGCCGGGCTTTGCTGAGGCCGACGTAGCGGCTGACGAGATGCGATTCCTGCAGCGGCACGTGAAGCGTCACGTGATCGTCGAACTCGAGCGAGATGACCTCGCGCACGCCTTGGGCCGTATCCAGTTTCGTGAGGCCGCGGAAGAGCGCGATGCCGTGCTGGAGGTGGACAACGAAGTCGCCCTCGACGAGTTCGGAAAAATCGAGGAGTTGGTCGATCTGCGCGCGTTGCGCGATGGCGCGCGCGTTCACGGTCGGGCGGCGCTGGCGCTGGCGGCCGAAGATTTCGGTTTCGGTGACGACGACGAGGCCGTGCGCCTTGGGATCGGTGTAGGGCGGGGTCTCCGCACCCCGCCGTGCAGCCAGCGAATTCTTCAAAACGGCGGGGTGCGGAGACCCCGCCCTACAATCGATCGGGACTTTCGCGTGCTCGCGAAACGCGACGCGGAAGCCTTCGTTCAACGTGCCGCGGAGGAAGCGCGGCTGGATGGCTTTGAGCTTCGCGTCTTCGTCGAGGATTTCGCGGATGCGCTGCTCCTCGCCTTCCTTCGTGACGACGAAGATCACGCCGAAGCCGTCCTTCTTCCAACCGGCGACGCGCAGGAGAAATTTCCGCCGCGCGTCCTCTTCGACTTGCAGCCGCTCCTGGGCGACGAGCGCATCCTCGGGGTAACTGCGATGATGGGCGAGGCTTTCGGTGTCCCATGTCGTGTCGGTGGCGACGGTTTCGAAGAGCGCGCTCGCTTCATCGAGATCGCTCACGCCGAACGCGGCGGCGCATTTGTCGAGGAGCGGTGTGAGGCGGTCGACGCCCTCGCGCGCGGCGGCGCTGAAGTCGTCGTCCAAGCCAGCCGGCTCGATGAACACGAGATGCGAGCGCGGCGAAAGATAGTCGGCGAGGCCGGTCTTCGACGGATCGAGCTTCACGCGGGACGACGCGGAGATCGTGATGCTCTCGACCGCGGCGCCGGAGCGCTGCGTGACGGGATCGAAGGCGCGAATCTCCTCGATCTCGTCGCCGAAGAAATCGAGGCGGTAAGGCTCGTTGGCGGTGACCGGGTAGACATCGATGATGCCGCCGCGGATCGCGTAGTGGCCGGGCGCTTCGCAGACGGCCTCGGAGTCGTAGTCGAGCTTTTGCAACCGCTCGAGCAGGGCGGAGAAAGACTGTTGGTCGCCGCGCGCGAGCGTGAATTCGCGCGTCGCAAACTCCTCGATTGCCGGCACGGGCTGGAGCAGGGCGGCGGGCGTGGTGACGATCAGAAGTTGAGAGCTGAGAGCTGAGGGTTGAGAGTTGGGTGCAGAGGGCGCGCGGCTGCCGAGCGAGCGGGTGGCGCGGAGTTTCGAGAGGACGGTGAGGCGGTCGTTCGACGCGGCGACGGCTTCGCGCAGATCGCGGCTGTTGGGCATCGACTCGGGAAAAACCAACGTGGTCTGAGCCGGCGACGCATGCGCGGCGGCCTGGAAAAAATCGGCGTCTTCGGCGAGCTGCTCGGCCTGCTTCAGGTCGGCGGCGATCACAATCCAGACGGGCGCAGGATGCGCGCGCGTCAGCTCGGCGATGACGGCGCCGCGCGCGGGCGGGCAGACACCGGTGAGCTTGTGGCGAGCGGACGTGGCCAGGGCAGGCATGCGAAACCAACAGTAGGAAGCGATTCGGCGCGCGAGCGCAACTTTGGGGACGGGCTCCGCCGCGCGGGTCGGCCGTTTCGGCCCAGGTAGCCCGGATCCATCACACTCTTTTGTCATTCTGAGCCTCCGAACCAACGCCAAGCCGTTGGGTGGCCTACGCCGATGAACGCTCAAAGGCCTGTCATTCTGAGCGCAGTGAAGAATCCATTTTGACTTTCGCACGCGCGTCGTGCCGCGAAGCGCGCACTGGATTCTTCACTTCGTTCAGAATGACAAACCGCGCGGTTCATCAGCAGCACAGCGGAGAATCCACCTGGAGATTCGAAGCCTGCAGCCGCACCGGAGCGTAAACTGGATTCTTCACTTCGTTCAGAATGACACTCTGTGGGTGTTTGCCCCGAAGTGTGATGGATTCGGGGTAGGGCGAGGCGTCCCGCCCGGCCACGGCTCACCGGGGACGGTTCGCCCTACCTGGAAGGCTTTGTCGACGACGCGAAAACGGCCGCGCGCTCGGCGGCGCTCAATTCGCGCCAGCGGCCGGGCGGAAGTTCGCCGAGCGAAAACGCGCCGATGCGCGCGCGCACCAGGCGCAGCGTGGGATGGCCGATCGCGGCGGTCATGCGGCGGACTTGCCGGTTTTTGCCTTCGATCAACTCGAGGGCGAGCCAGCAGTCGGGCACATTTTTCCGAAAACGAATCGGCGGATCGCGCGGCGGAAACGACGGCGCGGTCTCGAGGAGCCGCGCGCGGCAGGGGAGCGTTTTGAAGTCGCCGAGGTCGAGGCCGCCTTCGAGCCGCGCGAGCGCGGCGGAGGTCGGAAGGCGTTCGACTTGGGCGTAGTATTCGCGGCGATGCGCGTGTTTCGGATCGAGCAGGCGCGAGTTGAGGCCGGGTTCGTCGGTGAGCAGCAGCAGGCCTTCCGAATCGGCGTCGAGCCGGCCGATCGGGTAGACGTCGCGCGGCAAGGCGAAGTCCGCGAGCGTGCGCCAGCGCGAGCCGGGCTCGGGGGTGAATTGCGAGAGGACGCCGTAGGGTTTGTGCAGCGCGATCAGCATCTCGGGTTTGCGAGAAAAGGCTTAAACCGTTTCGGTGACAGCCTAAACCTCTCCTCTTCATGCGTGCCGTTCGACTCAATGCCATCAACCAACTCGAAATCGCCGAAGTCGCTGCGCCCGTGCCCGCGCCGGGGGAAGCGCTCGTCTCGCTGCGCGCGGCGGCGCTCAATCACCGCGATGCGTGGATCAAGGCCGGCCAATACGCGGGGCTGAAATTTCCGTGCACGCCGGGGTCGGACGGCGCGGGCGTCGTGACGGCGGTCGGCGAGGGCGCGGACGCGAGCTGGATGGGACGCGAAGTGGTGATTTATCCCGCGCTCGGCTGGGGTGGCGATGAGCGGGCGCAGGGAAAAGATTTTTCCATCCTTGGATTGCCGCGTGCCGGCACGCTCGCGGAGCAGATCGCGGTGCCGGTGGTGCAACTCGCGGCGAAACCGGCGCATCTCTCCTGGACCGAAGCGGCGGCGGTGCCGCTGGCGGGGCTGACGGCGTGGCGGGCGTTGATCACGCGCGCGCAGCTCACACCGGAAGATCGCGTGCTGGTCACAGGGATCGGCGGCGGCGTGGCGTTGTTTGCGCTGCAGTTCGCGGTCGCGCACGGTGCGGAGGTCTGGGTGACGTCGAGTTCCACGGAAAAAATCGCGCGCGCCGTCGAACTCGGCGCGAAAGGCGGGGCGAATTACACGGAGGCCGATTGGGCGGCGGGGCTCGCGAAGGCGGCGGGCGGTTTCAACGTGATCATCGACAGTGCGGGCGGGGCGGGATTCGAGGCGTTGATCGATCTCGCGGCGCCGGGCGGGCGGATCGCGTTTTTCGGCGCGACGCGCGGCAATCCGGCGCTGCTGCCGATGAGGAAAATTTTCTGGCGGCAGATTTCGCTGTTCGGCTCGACGATGGGCTCGCCGGCGGATTGGTGGGGCATGACGAGCTTCGTCGCGCAGCGGCGGCTGCGGCCGGTGGTGAGCGATGTGCTGCCGCTGGAGCGCGCGGGCGAGGCGTTCGCGTTGATGGAGCGCGGCGGGCAGTTCGGGAAGATCGTGGTGACGATGTGAAGCTCCAAGATCCAAGCCTTCCAAGCTTAGGGAAAGTTTAATTTCCAATCCGGGCGGCGCACGGATTTGAAGATTGAGAGTTGAAGATTCTCTGGAGCTTGGATGTTGGTGCTTGGATCTTTTTTCCACACACACGCATGAACGAGAATCCCAACGCCTACGTCTGCATCATGGCCGGCGGCAGCGGCGAGCGCTTCTGGCCGATGAGCCGGCAGCGCACGCCGAAGCATCTGCTGAATCTTTTCGGCGAGGACTCGATGCTCGCGCAAACCGTGCGACGGCTCGAAGGCGTGGTGCCGCGCGCGAACGTGTTCGTGCTCACGAACGAGGCGCAACTCGGCAACACGCGGGCGGCGCTGCCGTGGCTCGCGTCGGAGCAGATTCTCGCCGAGCCGGCGAAACGCGACACGGCGCCGGCGGCGGCGCTGGCGACCGGTTTCGTGCGCGCGCGGAATCCGAACGCGGTGCTCGCCGTGCTGCCGGCGGATCACCTGATCCGCAACACGCAGCGGCTCGCCGAGCAGCTCGCCGCGGCGCTCGCGCGGGCGGCGACGACGGATGCGCTGCTCACGTTCGCGATCAAGCCGGGTTACCCGTCTCCGGGTTTCGGTTACCTCGAAATGGGCGCGGAGATCGCGCGCTCGGCGGAGGGCGGCGTGGTGCGGCGGGTGGAGCGCTTCGTGGAAAAGCCGGACCTCGCGACGGCGGAGCTGTATGTCGCGAGCGACAACTACGCGTGGAACGCGGGCATGTTCATCTGGCGCGCGGGGGCGTTTTTGAAGGAAGCGACGCAGCACGCGCCGGAGCTGGCGGCGTTCGTGCGGGATTTTCCGAGCGGCGATCCGACGAAGTACCTGGCGGAACGTTTCCCGGCGCTGCCGAAGATTTCGGTCGACTACGCGGTCATGGAAAAAGCGGCGGTGGTGGAGACGATCGTCGCGGAGTACGACTGGGATGACGTCGGCATGTGGACGTCGCTGCCGGCGCACTTGCCGACGGATGCCGCGGGAAATTCCGCGCGCGGCGCGGCGCTGGCGGTGAACGCGCAGGGGAATATTTCCATTTCGAACGGCCGCGTGATCGCGCTCGTGGGCGTGAAGGATCTCGTGGTCGTCGAGACCGCGGACGCGGTGCTGGTGTGTCACCGGGATGCGGTGCAGGACATCAAGAAGTTGATGCCGCAGTTGCCGCCGGAGTTGTTGTAGGGCGGCGGTTGCTCTTTGGAACGTAGGAGCCTGCTTGCAGGCGATTTCCGCGGGCGAAAGCCGGGCGAAAGTCCAATATCGCCCTGCAAGCATCGAGCATCGCCTGCAAGCAGGCTCCTACATCGAGCATCGCCTGCAAGCAGGCTCCTACAATTTTGTTCACAGCTTCGTTCATCGCGGGCGCATCGTTGTTCAACATGTTGCGCAAAATTCGGCTTCCCCGGTTGCCCGGCCCCGCGTAGTGCTAATCCTCTTTTCTCATGACGCTCCAAACTCTTCTCCTTGCCAAGGCTGCCAATCAGGCCCGCGGCCTCGCCATCGACGCGGTGCACGCGTGCTCCTCCGGGCACCTCGGTCTGCCGCTCGGCACCGCCGAGATCGGCGCCGTCCTTTTTGGCCACGCGTTGTCGCACAATCCGGAGCGTCCGCGCTGGCTCAACCGCGATCGCTTCGTGCTCTCCGCGGGCCACGGGAGCATGTTTCTCTACAGCTGGCTGCACTTGAGCGGCTACGACCTGCCGATGGAGCAGGTGCAGAAATTCCGTCAACTGCACAGCACGACGCCGGGCCATCCGGAATTTCGCGAGACGCCGGGCGTCGAGGCGACGACCGGTCCGCTTGGGCAGGGCATCGGCAACGCGGTCGGCATGGCGGTCGCCGGGCAGATGGCCGCCGCGCGTTTCAACACGGCCGAGCACGCGATTTTCGACTACCACGTCGTGTGCCTCTCGGGCGACGGTTGCATGCAGGAAGGCGTGGCGATGGAGGCGATCGAATTCGCCGGCCACCAGAAGCTCGACAACCTGATTCTGATTTACGACTCGAACGACGTCACGCTCGACGCGATGGCGGCGAAAACGCAGAGCGAGAACACCGCGCTGCGGTTCAAGGCGATCGGCTGGGACGTGCAGACGATCGACGGCCAGGATCTGGCGGCCTTCCTGAAGGCGTTTAACAAGGCGAAGAAAACGAAGAGCGGAAAGCCGCAGTTGATCATCGCGAAGACGCAGATCGCCCGCGGCATACCCGAAGTCGCCGGCACGGCGAAAGGCCACGGCGAGGGCGGAGCGAAGTTTTCCGAAGGCGCGCGCGCGGGGCTCGGATTGCCGGCGGATCAGCATTTTTATGTAAGCGACGACGTGAGGGCGTATTTCGCGGGCCACAAGGACCGGCTCGTGCGCGCCTGCAACCGCTGGCACAAGCTTTACAAGGCCTGGGCTGCGGCCAATCCCGAGAAGGCGACGCTGCTCGACTCCCGCGATCAGGCGCCGAGCGCGGCGCACCTGCTCGAAAAGATTCCGCTCTTCGCCGCCGATGCGAAGCTCGCCACGCGCGCCGCGGGGCGTGACGCGCTCCAGCCGGTCGCGGCCGAACTGCCGCTGCTGATCGGCGGCAGCGCCGACCTCTACGGTTCGACGCTGAACTACATCGCCGCCGACAAGGATTTCGACGCGAGCGATCGCGCCGGCCGCAACATCCGTTTCGGCATCCGCGAGCACGGCATGGCCGCGATCGCGAACGGCATGGCTTACGACGGGCTTTTCCGCCCGAGCATCGCGACGTTTCTCGTGTTTGCCGACTACTCGCGTCCGTCGATGCGGCTCGCGGCGCTCGCGAAGCTGCCGGTGGTTTATATCTACACGCACGATTCGATCGGCGTGGGCGAGGACGGTCCGACGCACCAGCCGGTGGAGACCGTTTCGGCGCTGCGGCTGATTCCGAACTTCGACGTGATCCGCCCGGCCGATCCGGAGGAAACTGCGGGCGCGTTTGCGGCCGCGATGGAGCGCGTCGACGGGCCGACGTTGCTCGCGCTGACGCGGCAGGCGGTGCCGATGTTGAACGACATCCCGCCGCACATTCGCCGCGCGGGCGTGTTGAAGGGCGGTTACGTCGCGGTGCAGGAGACGGCGCCGCTCACGCATATTCTCTTGTCGGCGGGCAGCGAGCTGCAGCTCGCGATTGCCGCGGCGAAGACGCTCGGGGCGGGGACGCGCGTGGTTTCGGTGCCGTCGTTTTATCGTTTTGACCAGCAGTCGGCGGAATATCGCGAGAGCGTGCTGCCGGTGGCCTGCCGGAAGCGCGTCGCGGTCGAGGCGGGTGTCACGGGGCTCTGGCACAAGTATGTCGGCATCGATGGCAAGGTCGTCGGGATCGATCGCTTCGGCTTGAGCGCACCGGCGTCGCTGGCTTTCAAGGAACTCGGGCTCACGGCCGAGGCCGTCGTCGCAGCGGCGCAGTCGCTCTGAGTCGAGGCGGGAAGCAAGGATGAACGAGCTGCGCCCTGGAGCAGTTTAAGGTAATTCGCAGCCACGGGCGCCCGCGAGTGGAAGGGCCAGTCCACTCGCTGGCGCTCGAGGCCATGTCACGGTTCGCCCGGATTCATCGCCCTTTTTGTCGTTCTGAGACTCCGAACCAACGCCAAGCCGTTGGGTGGCCTACGCCGATGAGTGCTAAAATGCCTGTCATTCTGAGCGCGGCGAAGAATCCATTTGGAGATTCGAAGCCCGCAGCCGCAACGGAGCGTAAACTGGATTCTTCACTTCGTTCAGAATGACAAACCGGGCGCTTCATCAGCAGCGCCGGTAGGGACGCCTCTCCGAGGCGTCCGTGCGAGTCGAACGGCTGTGAATTCGCAGCGTTTCCTGCGGGCAGCACACCCGCATCGGCACGGCGCAAACCAACCTGTGGTGCGCCTCGCGAGCATCGCCCTCTCCTGTCATTCTGAGCGCAGCGAAGAATCCATTTGGACTTTCGCACGCGCGTCGCGACACGAAGCGCACACTGGATTCTTCACTTCGTTCAGAATGACAAACCGGGCGGTTCATCAGCAGCGCCGGTAGGGACGCCTCTCCGAGGCGTCCGTGCGAGTCGAACGGCCGTGAATTCGCAACGTTTCCTGCGGGCAGCACACCCGCG
>JBEHYR010000102.1:0-13988 GCA_048498075.1 Verrucomicrobiota bacterium
GCGCGAAGGTAGGGACGTCTCTCCGAGACGTCCGGCCTTGGGGGCTTTCGCGGACGCCTGCGGAGAGGCGTCCCTACCGAAATAACACGCCACGAAGTCTTCGAGGTCGTCGCGCTTCAGCGTTTTTTCCTTGAGCGTGAAATGCTGGTTGGTGCGGAGGTCGTAGATCCAGAGTTTCTCGGTCCACGCTTTCTTGTCGGCTGCCGGCTTGCGGTCGAAGAAGAGGACGTTGGCCTTCACGCCTTGGGCGTAGAAGATGCCGGTGGGCAGGCGGAGGAGGGTGTGGACGTCGGCTTGCTGGAGGAGCTGGCGGCGGATGGTTTCGCCGGCACCGCCTTCGAAGAGGACGTTGTCGGGGAGGACGACGGCAGCGCGGCCATGCTGCTTCAGGATGGTGAAGATGTGCTGGAGGAAGTTGAACTGCTTGTTGCTCGTGGTGGCCCAGAAATCGTCGCGGTTGATGGTGAGCGATTCTTTCGATTGCTCGCCGGCTTCGTTGACGATGGTGACGCTGCTCTTCTTGCCGAAGGGAGGGTTGGCCAAAACCAAGTCGTATTCGCCGTGCTTGCCGGCGAGCGCGTCTTTCGTCGTCACCGGGAGGTCGGTGGCGTTGACCGAATGCCCGTCCGGCCCGGACCCAATCCCGTGAAGGAGCATGTTCATCGCGCAGAGGCGGGTAACGCTGTCGACGAGTTCGATGCCGTGGAAAGTGCCGTTGGCGAGGGCGCGCTTTTGCGCGCGATCCAATTGGAAGCGATTCGGGTCGGACAAGTAGGTGAACGCGGCGAGGAGGAAGCCGCCGGTGCCGCAGGCGGGATCGCAAATGGTCTGGCCGGGCTTGGGTGCCATGACTTCGACGATGGCGGCGATGAGGGGGCGGGGAGTGAAGTATTGGCCGGCGCCGCCCTTCACGTCGGCGGCGTTCTTTTCGAGGAGGCCCTCGTAGGCGTCGCCCTTCACATCGGCGTCGAGCATCGTCCACGTTTCCTTGTCGATGAGATCGACGATGAGCCGGCGAAGCTTGGACGGGTCCTGGATCTTGTTCTGCGCCTTGCGAAAGATGATGCCGAGCATGCCGGGCCGTTTGCCGAGTTCCTCGAGGATGTGGCGGTAGAGCGTTTCGAGATCGTCACCGTCGACCTTCAGCAGCGCCGGCCAATCGAAACCCTTCGGAATCGGCGACGGCTTGTTGAATGGTGCGCGGCTCTGCTCATCCGCCATCTTGAGGAAGAGAAGAAACGTGAGCTGCTCGACGTAGTCGCCGTAGGACAGCCCGTCATCCCGCAGGATGTTGCAGTAATTCCAGAGCTTCTGGACGAGAGCAGGGGCGGTCATTGAGTGAAATAGGAATTATTCCAGCCTGCCCGCCGTAGCTTTGGCGAAGAAGGGAGCTTTTGAACGAGAGTGGCAGCAGTCATGAATATTAGGTCACTATTTCAGGCCTTCTGCAGGCCTTCAAAAATCTCGAGCAAATCAACAGGGATGAATCCCGGGAGACGTTCCGTCAGCATATCCACCAGACCTTCGCAGCCGTTCGCCGTTACAATGAACGAAGAACCTATTTCCGCTTGAAAGGCCTTCCGGTATGCCGTCTCCAAATCGTGCCCGCGAAAATCGCGCAACCAGAGAGGGAAATTTAAAGAAATTCCGTTTAGATATTTTACCGTGAATGTCCCGTTCTGTACTGCCTTAACCTCCGGGCTGTGGAATTCCACTTTCTCACAGACGAGATCACTGATCTTTTGCAGCGTTGGCTGCGGCACACTTGAAAGAGCAAAATAATTCGAATCAGGAATACCTAGATCGCTGACGCGGCGGTGTTCACCTAAGTGCATCAGATGCGCGTAGGTTAGAACTGGATCCATCACGTAGTTTTCAAGACTGTAGCGCCGAAGAACGTGAACATTGTCAGTCGCGATATTTGCAGCGTCACGATCGATGAGGCCAAGAATCTGCTTCAGTCCCGACTGCGGTAGTTTCTCTGCCCAGCTCTTGACTTGAGATTTTCCGCCACCATCACGGTCCTTTTTGTCGCTTGCTTGGATGAAGACTAGATTGGGGGTCGGAGAAAGCTTGCCACTGGCGACCATCTTTCTGGCCAAGGCGGTATATATGACGCGGTCTTGTTTGGCCTCTACGATAATGAAACGAGAACTGTCCGTGACGGAAATGTAGCCATTTGTCAGCGCTTGAATCGCATCTTCACGTGAGCATGAGGAGAGCTTGCGGGGGTTTTTATCGAGACGAAATAGCGAGTCTTCTGGTGAAAGCGCGACCGTGGCTGGAGAATGCGTGGTTAGGATGACTTTCACATGATTCTCTTGAACCAAAACCCGTTGAATGACGCGCAGGAGATCCTTCGTCATCGAGGGGTGCAGCGGGGCATCGATCTCATCGAAGAGAAGTAATTTCGGATATCGCGAGCGGCGTGACTTATCGCTCGCATTGTAAAGGCAAAGAGCAAACGACATGATAATTTTTTCACCTGAAGAGAGGTCCTGAAACCCAACTTCGGCTGTCGTGCTTTTCGTTACCAGCTTCGCTTCAAACGGTCGCTCGGCCCGTCCCGACGGACGCGTTATGGTGAAGTCTAGGTGAGCCTCCTCTAACAGGCGATTCACGAAATCCCAAGGCGGATCACCAAACCGCTTGCGAAACTCTTCATCGCTTAAGAACTGATTCGCTTCATGATGGTGAGCGTTGGCATACTGGCTATAGCGATTTTCATCGAACAGTCGATAGTAGCTGGCGAAGATTTGGGAGAAGTTCTGTTGAAAGATATCGGTAGGTGACCAGTGTAACGGAAGGGCTGCCTCGAGTTCATATCGACTAAGCGCAACAAGAGGGACCGCGAGTTCGTTCGCTTTTTCCGCTAGCGCTGTTGAAATTACCGTATTTCCCCCCAAGGCATTTTGACATGCCTGATTTGCCATTTTCAATCTTTGCTCTACGCGGGACCAGACGTCGGATGGAGACACAGCGGCCTTTCGCAGTTCCTCACATTTTTCGTGGGTAAGGGCCATCAGCGCTGGAATATTGTCCAGCGGCAGAAACGGTATGTTCAGCTTCGCGAGTGCGTTGATATATGACGTCCGCGCCGATTCGAACTGCTTCGTCATTTGAGTGATGAATGCGGCCCGCTCGCGAGTCAGGTTAATCGGATCAGCAGCGCCTGATGCGCCCGGCACCAGAGTCGCCCAATTGAACAGCCGAATATCCGCGTCGTTTGCCTGAACCCCATCTGTTTTGATAGCTCCGTTTTTTATCGCCTCCAACAACTGCGACTTTCCGGAGCCATTCACTCCAGTGATCACTGCAAAGTCGGGCACATCTGTTTTCGGAAGCCCGAAGATTGCTTTATGAGGCTTTGCAAAATGCAGTGAAATCATCGTGAGAAAAATCGTCGATTGGTGAAAATCCGGTGGAGGATCGACTGCCGAAGTCCGATAGCGCGCTGGAGGTTGGCGTTCACGACCGTTTCCAGTTCCTCCACCCCGCTTAGGCGACGCTCTACTTCTGCCACGATTCGCGTTTGCTCGGCCAAGGGTGGGAGTGGAACAGGAATTTTGTTCAGTGCCGCCTGAGTGAGTTTTGGTTGGGCGCTTCCCGTCACCGAAAACGAGAGATCTTTTCCGTTTAGAAAAATTGATAGATACGCGAGCGGGATCCCGCCATGCGTTTGGACGATGTGCGCATGATTGTTCACCCAGAACTTTCCAGTAGCTTTGAAGGCGATGGGCGTGCTACGCGAAAGGAGATTGGCGCCATCCTCGGCGATTAGGAGATACTCACCGTCGAAAAGGAAATCGTCGATGTCGTCGATGACGCCCGATGCGCCGTAATAGGGATACTGTCCTGGGCGTTTGTCGCGATCTGCTGATTTAAGCGGGATCCGACGCCCGTCGAAGTTTTTGGTGATTTGGTCAATACTCGCGCAAGCCCAACCTTCTGGAAGATAGGGCGGCAAGTTGGCGGTGTCTGGTTCGGTGGGCGCTATGTAGCTGCCACGTCCTTGCCAACTCTTGCGGCGCTCTGCGAGGATTCGATCAAGCAAAATCGCTCCTGACTCGAAATCAGATGTCGCGCACCCGTAGGGAGTCGAACCCTCGTTTTGTGCTTTCGAACTCGCGACCTCTACGTCCCGAACGTTGCGCCCTAGCTGAGAGACGTCGGAAGTCGACCCCGGATCGACGGTGGACCCTAGCGGGGTCAAACCGCTGACCTTCGACTTGGCGCCTTTCGGAATCGAACCGAGGATACAAGGTTTGGCACGGGCGAGTTCGGCTTCCGTGGGGACGAGGCGGCCTTCGCAGGCGGCTTTGAGGACGGCGGCGCGGTAGCGTTTGAGGTTGGCTTGCGTGCGCTTCAGCGCGGCGACTGCGGCGTCCAAGCGCGTGAATTGCTTTTCGATCTCCGCCACGATCCGGCGCTGCTCGGGGAGCGGTGGCAGCACAATTTCAATGTTCGCGAGCATGTCGCGATTGATCACGCCTTGCGCTGATCCGGTGCTACCAGCGCGAAGAGTCAGAACTTTCGGGAGAAGCTGAAGGTAGACGAAGCGGTCAAAGGTCTGAGCGTTCGGACGAATCGACGAGACGCTCCTCCCGATCGCGCAATCGATCCCGAGATTCAATTTCCCAGCTGTTGCCCCGACGACGCAGATTAGAACATCGCCGCCTTTCGCGTAGCGCAGCGGCTTCGTTGTCCACTCACGAACGACAGGATGCAACGGCCCGAACTCTCCGGCTTTCACGAAAATCGTTCCGTGACCATCGAAATTGGAAGCTTCACCGGGCGGCGCTTGGCCCATGATAAATTCCGCAATTTCGCCAAGACGGACTACCGGCCACGGCGCGTTCGGCACCGAGCCTTCGCGCGAGGCTTCCACCTTCGCCAAGGCTGCGGCGGACAAGACGGCTGGCGCAGCAACGCGCCCTACCTTCGGAGCTGTGGCGACGGCGCTCATGCTTTCGGGGCCTTGGGCAAGGTGGCCAGCCACGCGCGGCCTTTTTCGGTGAGGCGGTAGCGTTGATTGGGGCTGGTGGGTTTGTCGGGGAGGGTGCGTTCCAGCCAACCGGCCACGAGCAGCGGCTCGAGGTAGGCGTTGCGGAAATGTTCGCGGTCGAGGATGCCGGCCGCCTGCTGCAATGCCTCGCGCGCCTGCGTCTCGTCCGCGGCGGCGAGCGCCTTGGCGACTTGGGTGGCGACTTGCGGGGTAGCTTGCGGGGTGGACAGCCCCAAGATCGTGGCCAACTCCGACAAATATCTCTCCTGCTGTGGTTTAACTTGCGGGGTAGCTTGCGGGGTGACCTGCGTGGTAGCTTGTCCGGTGGCCTGTCTGGTCGGCGGTGCTGGGCGGCGCAGCGTGATCACGAAGCCGTCGGTAACGGTGAACACCGGTTCGGGCAGGCCGGCCTCGCGGCAGCGGCGGATCATGTCGCGGGTGCCGGTGCCCATGCGCTCGATGTATTTCGTGAGATAGAGCGGCTCAGCCACGAGCGGGTTGCCGGGCACGGAGCCGTGCGGCTCGCGGAGGTTTTGGAGGGTGAGCGAGGGCGGGAGCGCGCCCGGGTTCCACACCTCCAGCCGGTCGGAAAAGAGCATCACCTGCACGCTGCCGTTGCTGGTGTAGTCGCGGTGGGCGACGGCGTTGACGATGGCTTCGCGGACGACCTCGGGCGGGATCTCGTAAGCCACGGGCACCTGGTTGCTCGCGGCGCGGGTGCCGACGGTGAGGGCGAGTTTCGCGAGCACGAAATCGACGGCCTCGTCCACGAGTTGGAACACGGTGCCTTTGTAAACCTGGTAGGACGGGATGGGCTTCGCCACCTGGGTGCCGTGGAAGTGCGCGCACTTGATTTCGGAGGAGAGGAGAAACCGCTGGGGCTGGCGGCCGAAGAGCAGCACGGCCGCGTGGGTGAGCCGGCCGGCGTGGAAGAGATTCAGGTGGGCGAGCAGCTCCTCCGGCGTGGCTTGCTCGGACAAGGGAAACCCGCGGGCGCGCCGGGCCTCGCGGAGGAACCACGCCATGCGCTCCGGATCGAGATCGGTGAGGGTGGCGCCGGGACAGGGCGCGGCGTCGAACGGGCCGTGCCGGATCAACTCGTGCTCCTCGAGGTAGCGAACGAGCGCGGCGTAGACGCCGGCGATGAGCTCGGCGGTGGTGACAAAGCGTTTCCGGATGAGCTCGCCGCCGGCTTGGAGGATGAGCGCCTGCATCTTCGGATGCTTCGCCGCGTCGTCGGCGCCTTTGACAAAGATCAGCCGGTGGCGGCGGTGCTGCGTGGCGTGGTCGAATTCGCGTTGGGTGGCGGAAAGTCCGGCGGGGTTTTCGAGGCCGTAGTGGTTGCCGAAGAGGCCGAGGTAAACTTCGCAGCGCGCGACCTCGTCGAGATACACCTCGTCGGCGCGACGGTCGGCCGCGGGCACGTCTTCAAACAGAAAGGGCTCGAAAAACCGCCGGAGGAGCGGGTCGGCGCGCAGGTAATCGCGCAGGGTGGCGCGCTCGGAGGCGAACTCCTTTTGCACGCTGCTGATGAAGAGGCGAAGCATGGCGACGAGGTCAGGCTACGCTACGAGCTGGTGGTTCAACTCGTCGAGCAGGGTCGGGAGCTGGGCGCCGAAGAGTTGATGGGCGCGACCCAGGCCGCCGCGTTGGGCGAAGGGGGAGTAGCCGAAGTCGTCCGACTCGATCGCCAGACTCGTGGCGATGTGGTCGGCCATCAGGCGGAGCCAAGACAACTGATCGGGCGAGAACGCCCGGGAGCCAGGCTCCGCCAGTTGAGAGCTGAGAGTTGAGAGCTGAGAGCCGGAAACGGAAGCATCCCTCTGGCGGAGCCAGGACTCGAAACGCGCGCGGACCGAGTCCGAGAAGGGTTCGAGGACGGGTTGCTGTTGGAGAGCGAAACGCACGAGGGCGACGAGGTCGGCGAAGCGGCCGGCTTGCGAGCGGCCTTTTACTTTCGCCGGTAGGGTGGCGGCGAACGCACGCCAGAGGTTTTCCTCCGTCCACGTGGCGTCGGTGTCGCGGAGCTTTTGCTCGAGCTCCTTCAGCATGGGCTCGGTGAGTCGGTGGGCGTAGGGACGGCTGTAGAGAATCTGGAGCGCGGTGATCTCGGCTTTGTGCTGCTCGACGTAGGCACGGAAGGATTGGACGAGGCTCTGCGCGCGGGCTTTCGCGGCGGCGTCGAAGCCGGCGAACTCGACACGGTCGACGGTGACGATGTCGATGGTTTGCTCGGCGTCCTGTTTGGCTTTCGCGAGGGCGTCGCGGAGAACGTTGTTTTCGAAGGGAGCGCAGGCGGTGGCGAGGAGGGATTTTTGGGCGGACGCGGACGCCTGCGGAGAGGCGTCCCTACCGGCGACGGCGGTGATGACATCGGGGTCGAAGGCGTTGAGGAGAGCTTTCGCGAGGTCGCCGAGGGATTGGCCGCCGGTGAGGTCGGTGAGCTTCTTCGCTTCGGCGCGGTTGATGGATTGGTCGAGGCGCGTGAGCCGGCCGGCGAGCGTGGTGAGCGTGTCTTCGTCGCGTTTCCCGAGGGCGACACCGAGGAGGAGCTGAGGGAAAGCGACGGTGGGCTGGCGCTCCAGCGGACGGGAATCGGTCTTGTCGCTTTCGCAGACGCCGACGGCATCGACGATGACGAAGTGGGTCTTGGCGCGGGCGTCTTCGCCGGAGACGGCTTGCAGGTCGGTGGACGTGAGGACGCGCGTGCCGCGGCCTTTCATCTGCTCGAAATAAGTGCGGCTGCGGACATCGCGCATGAAGAGGAGAACTTCGAGCGGCTTGATGTCGGTGCCGGTGGCGATCATGTCGACTGTGACGGCGATGCGGAGCGTGGGCGAGGTGCGGAACTCGGCGATGAGGTTTTCGGATTTCTCGTAACGCTTCGTCTCGGGGTTGTAGGCCTTGTAGGTGATCTTTTTCGCGAAGTCGTTGCCGCGGCGGAAAACTTCGCGGACGAGGTGCACGATGTCCTCGGCGTGGGAATCGTCCTTGGCGAAGATGAGCGTCTTGGGGACGAGCGTGCGGCCGGGGAAGAGGTCGGTGCCGAGGGCGTCGCGGTAGGCGGTGAGGACGGTGCGAATCTGCGAAGGGACGACGACGGAGCGGTCGAGTTCGGTGGCGGCGAAGGGCAGGTCTTCGTCGAGCAGCTCGAGGCGGCGGGCGCGCGTCTCCTTGCTGCGGCGATCGACATAGAAGCCTTTTTCGATGAGGCCGCCGCGGGCGGTGGTCTCGGTCTTGATGCGGTAGACCTCGTAGCCGACGTTGACGCGGTCGGCGACGGCGCGCTCGTGGGTGTATTCCATCACGAGGTTCTGGTTGAAGAACGCGACGGTCTGCTTGCCGGGCGTGGCAGTGAGGCCGACGAGGTGGGCGTCGAAGTATTCGAGGACCTGGCGCCAGAGACCGTAGATGGAGCGGTGACACTCGTCGGTGACGATGAAGTCGAAGGCTTCGAGCGGGACGGCGGCGCTGTAGGCGACGTCCTTGGGGCGGGTGTCGGCGGCGCTGAGTTCGGCAGCGGATTTCTCGTCGAGATCTTCGGAAAACTCGGCTTCGCCGCGAAGGATCGAGTAGAGCCGCTGGATGGTGCAGATCGTGACGCGGGCGACGGTGTCGAGCGTGTTGGAGGTGAGGTGTTGGACGTTGTAGACCTCGGTGAACTTGCGGCCGGTGTCGGGCGCGACGAACTGGTCGAACTCGCCCTTGGCCTGCTTGCCGAGGTTGGCGCGGTCGACGAGGAAGAGGACGCGGTGGGCGCCGGCGAACTTGATCAGGCGATACGTGAAAGCGCAGGCGGTGTAGGTCTTGCCGGCGCCAGTGGCCATCTGGATGAGCGCGCGCGGGCAGTCGGCGGCGAAGGATTTCTCGAGCGAAGTGATGGCCTCGACCTGACACGACCGCAGATGAGTCGTCGGGAGCGGAGGCGCGGCGGGGAGTGCGACGAGGCGGGCGCGAAGGGTGTCGGGCTCAGCGAGCCAGGCGGCGAGTGTCGCGGGCTGGTGGAAGGCGAAGACGCGGCGCGAGCGCGGGTGCGGATCGCGCTCGTCGCGGAAGAGGGTCTCGACGCCGGTGGATTCGTAGGCGAAGGGAATCTTCTTCGTGCCGGGAAGAAGATTGGCGAGGAAGTCGGGGAGGTTCTCGCCGTAGTGGGCGGATTGTTCGGCGACGGACGAGAGCGTGGTGCCTTCCTTCTTCGCTTCGATCACGCCGAGCGGAATGCGATCGACGAGGAGCAAATAATCACAACGACCGGAATTGAGCGGGACTTCGCGGAGAGCGATGCCGCGGGCGGCGGAGGGGTTGAAGGCCTTGTAGTCCTGCACGGCCCAGCTTGCGGCGACGAGGAGCGCGTCGATCTTTTCGCGAGCGGCGACTTCAGGGGACATCGAGCGGAAGCAGGAGGAGGCGCGACCGTGCGCTCAGGTGTTTCCCGGCGCAATGAGGAAGATGGGGAAAGTGGAGAGATGAGGGGTGAGAGTTGAGAGCGGGATAGAATGGGGAGGGGGGATTGAAAACGCTGGAGTGCGGGGTGGGGTCACCCCGCCTACAAGGGGATGAGGCTTGGGCGCGGAGTGGGGTCACCCCGCCTACAAGGGATGAGGCGGCGGGGTTCGGAGACCCCGCCCTACACGACGTCAGGACTCGTTCGGCGGTCGGAGACTGCCGCTGCAATCGCGTACGCTCAGAGATACTTGTCGGTCACGGCGCCTTCGGAGGCGGTGGCGACGAGCTTCGCATACTTCGCGAGGACGCCGCGGGTCTCGCGGCGGGGACGCGGCTTGTTCGCGGCCATGCGGGCGGCGTAGTCGGCGTCGGAGATGAGCAGGCTGATCGTGTTTTTCACGGCGTCGACTTCGATGACGTCGCCGTTTTTCACGATGCCGATCGGGCCGCCACACGCCGCTTCGGGCGTGATGTGGCCGACGTCGAAGCCGTGCGAGCCGCCGGAGAAGCGGCCGTCGGTGATGAGCGCCACGTCCTTGATGAGGCCGCGGCCGGCGATGGCGCTCGTGGGCGAAAGCATCTCGCGCATGCCCGGACCGCCGACCGGACCCTCGTTGCGGATCACGACCACGTCGCCCTTCACGATGTCGCCGCGGAGAATGCCTTGAAGCGCGTCTTCCTCGCTCTCGTAGACTTTGGCGGTGCCTTTGAAATAGAGGCCTTCCTTGCCGGTGATTTTGCCGACGGCGCCGGTGGGAGCGAGATTGCCGTGGAGGACGCGGAGATGGGTTTCCTTTTTGATCGGCTGGTCCCACGGGCGAATGATGTCCTGCTCGGCGGGATAGGCGGGATAGGGCGCGACGTTTTTCAACGACTCGGCCATCGTCTCGCCGGTGACGGTGAGGCACTCGCCGTGGAGCATCCCGCGATCGAGGAGCAGCTTCATCATCGGGCGGATGCCGCCGATGCGGATGAGGTGCGCCATGCCGTATTTGCCGAATGGTTTCACGTCGGCGAGGAGGGGCGTGCGGTCGCCGATGGTTTTGAAATCCTCGAGCGTGAGCGGGACTTCGGCGGCGTGCGCGATCGCGAGGAGGTGGAGAATGAGATTCGTCGAGCCGCCGAGCGCGAGGCACACGGCGATGGCGTTCTCGAAGGCATGGCGCGTGAGAATGGCGCGCGGTTTGAGGCCGCTTTTCAGCATGGCCATGACGGCGGCGCCGGCGCGTTCGCAGTCGTCGCGTTTTTCTTTGCCGACGGCGAGTTGGGCACTGCTGTTGGGCAGGCTCATGCCGAGCGCTTCGATGGCGCTGGCCATGGTGTTGGCGGTGTACATGCCGCCGCAGGAGCCGGGGCCGGGGATGGCGGAGGACTCGACGGCTTTCAGGCCAGCGTCGTCGAGCTCGCCGCGGGCGTGTTTGCCGACGGCTTCAAAGACGGAGACAATGTCGAGCGGCTTCTGATGGTCGCAATCGGTCGGGAGAAACCCGGGCAAAATCGTGCCGCCGTAAACGAACACCGCGGGACGGTTGAGGCGCGCGATGGCGATCATGGCGCCGGGCATGTTTTTGTCGCAGCCGCCGATGGCGACGAGGCCGTCGAAGCCTTCGGCGGCGACCGCGGTTTCGATGGAGTCGGCGATGACCTCGCGGGACACGAGGCTGTAGCGCATGCCCTGCGTGCCCATGCTGATGCCGTCGGTGACGGTGATGGTGTTGAAATAAACGGGTTTGCCGCCGGCGGCGGCGATGCCTTTGCGGGCGTGCTCGCTGAGTTCGCCGAGGTGAACGTTGCAGGGCGTCATGTCGCTCGCGGAGGACGCAACGGCGACCTGGGGTTTTTTGAAATCGTCGTCGGTGAAGCCGACGGCGCGGAGCATGGAACGCGCAGCGGCGCGATCATTGCCGTCGACGACGACGGAAGAGAAGGGACGGAGGGAGTCAGGCGAGGAGGCGCTCATGGGCGGTGAAAAGCTGAAAGTTGAGAGCTGAGAGTTGAGAGCTGAGAGTTGAGAGTCCAGAGCGGAGAGCGAATGGCCGTCCCGATGTGATGCGCAGAAAGCCACGAAATTTTCGCGAGAGTGTTTTCGGTTGCGTGCGGTGCGGCGCGCCGCATTCATTCGGCGCGAATTTCCCGCATGGCCTTCAACCTGAAAAAAGTGCTCAAGGCACTGCTGTTTTCCTCCAACCAGCCGCTCTCGATCAAAGATATCCAGGCGGCGTTTACACGGTTTCACGAGACGGCGGCGATGCTCGTGGCGGCGGAGGAAGGCGAGGCCAAGCCGGAAGACGCAAAAGCGCAGGAGGCTTCGGACGGGGCCGTCAGCGGCGCGGCTGCGGCGGAGGCGGCGACGGGCGCGGCGGGGTCGGGAGACCCCGCCCTACAGCCGGCGGCGGCGGTCGAGACCGCGGAGGTGATCGCGGAGACGCCGGACGATCCGGAGCTTTACTCGGAGGTGCCGTCGTTGATCACGGGCACCCAGATTCGCGAGACGATGGACGAGATCGCGAACGAACTGCGCGCCACCGACGAGGGGTTGCTGCTCATCGAGGGCAACAGCGGTTACCGGCTCGTGACGCATCCGCGTTTCGCGCGCTGGGTGCGCATCCTGCGCTCGGAGCCGCCGCCGCTGAAACTCAGCCAGTCGTCGATCGAGACCCTGGCGATTGTGGGGTATCGCCAGCCGGTGACGCGCGGCGAGATCGAGACGATCCGCGGTGTCTCGGCGGAGGCCGGTCTCAACAAACTGCTCGAGCGAGAACTGATTTACGTGGTCGGCCGCGCGGACTTGCCGGGGCGGCCGATTCAATATGGGACGACGGATGCATTCCTGGAGTTCGTGGGCGTGAAGTCGCTCGACGAGCTGCCGGCGTCGGACGTGCTGTCGTCGCGGCAGATCGACGAGTGGCTGAAGACGGCAATGAATCCGACGGCGCTCAGCGACACGGACATGGGGCTGGCGAATGAGCAGTTGCCGCTGGAATCGGCGCCCGCGCCGGCGGCTGAAGAGTCGGCCGGGGTGGGGGAAAGCGCGCCCAGTGAAACGGCGACGGACGAAATCGCCACCCGTGAAACGGCGACGGACGAAACGCTCACGCGTTCCGCTACGGGCGAGACGGATGCGGCCGAGGGCGCCCGCGCTCCCGGGGAGCAGGCTTAACGTGGACCTCCAACTCATTCGCGAAAAGATCGATCAGCTCGATCGCCAGCTGGTCGAGGTGCTCAACGAGCGTCTCGCGCTCGCGGCGGAGATCGGCAAACTCAAGCGCAGCCAGGGCGGACAAATTTACGTGGCGGAGCGGGAGGAAGCGGTGCTGCGAAAAGTGGCGGCGCAAAACCAGGGGCCGATCAAGAATGAGGCGCTGCGGGCGATTTATCGCGAGATCATGTCGGCGGCGATCGCGCTCGAGAAGCCGCTGCTCATCGCGTATCTCGGGCCCGAGGCGACGAACACGCATCAGGCGGCGATGAAGAAATTCGGGGCGAGCGTGGACTACCACGCGATGGCGACGATCAACGATATCTTCACCGCGGTGGAAAAGGGCGAGGCCGACTATGCGGTGATTCCGATCGAGAATTCAACCGAGGGCTCGGTGCGCGACGCGCTGGATATGTTCGTCGAGTCGGACCTGAAGATCGTGGCCCAGATCTATCTGGAGATTTCGCATGCGCTGATTTCGAACTCGCCGCTGGAGGAGATCGAGCGCGTCTACTCGAAGGATCAGGCGCTGGCGCAGTGCCGGAACTGGCTGCAGCGGCATCTGCCGCATGCGCAGTTGATCGACGCGACGAGCACGGCGCGCGCGGTGCAGATTGCGAAGGAAGAGCGCGGCACGGCGGCGGTGGCCGGAGAACTCGCGGCGATGACGCACGGCATGCCGATCATGGCGAAAAACATCCAGGACAAGGCGGACAACACGACGAGGTTCTTCGTGCTCGGGAAAAAAGCGTCGGGCAGCGTGGGCGCCGGGAAGGACATCACGAGTTTCGTGATTTCGCTCGGCGACCAGGCTTCGGCGCACGCGGGCGCGCTGCTGAAGATGCTGATGCCGTTTGCCGAGCGCGGGATCAATCTGTCGAAGATCGAATCGCGCCCGAGCAAGAAGCGCCCGTGGGACTATTATTTCTTCGTCGACGTGACGGGGCACTTCGAGGACGCGGCGATGAAGGAAGCGCTCGCGGAGCTGCAGAAATTCTGCCCGCTCGTGAAGTGGCTGGGAAGTTATCCGGCGGTGGGATGACGGAGCACGCCGCAGGCGCGCGGAGATCGGGGATCGGAGTTGGCAGACGGATACGGGGAGCGTGGAAGGTAGGGCGCGTTATCCTTAACGCGCTGGCTTGATTCGCGGAGGCGGCGTGGCGGCGCGTTGGGGACAACGCGCCCTACCTTCGGAGTCGGAGTCTCGAAGCGAGAGAATCGTGAAATCGGGCATCGTGAAATCGAAAATCTAAAAATTTGGCGCCGACGGGAGACCGGGAAATTTCAGATTTCAGATGACCGATTTTCGATTTCACGATTTCCGACCTACCCGAGCAG
>JBEHYR010000103.1:0-12565 GCA_048498075.1 Verrucomicrobiota bacterium
AGCAGCAGGATCGCGATGATGTTGAGCCACGCCATCAGCCCCACGCCGATGTCGCCCATCGCCCACGCCACATCGGCCCGCCGCAGCGTTCCGTAAAAAGTCACCGCCACGAACATCAACCGCAGCGCGAGAAACAGCTTCGGGCTCGCCGCGTTTCTTCGCAGGTAGGCGAGATTCGTCTCCGCGTAATAGTAATACGCCAGGAGCGTGGTGAACGCGAAAAAGAACAGCGCCACCGCCACGAAGCCGCTGCCGAAGCCTGGCGCCACCGTGTCAACCGCCGCCTGCGTAAACGCCGGTCCCGGCACCGCACCCGGCAATCCTTCGCGCAGAAATCCGCCCGCCGGCGCGACCACGTTATATTTTCCCGTGAGCAAAATCATGAACGCCGTCGCGCTGCACACGAACCACGTGTCGACGTAAACCGAAAACGCCTGCACGAGCCCTTGCGCCGCCGGGTGCTTCACTTCCGCCGCGGCGGCCGCCATCGGCGCGCTCCCCTGCCCCGCTTCGTTGGAATAAATGCCGCGCTTCACGCCCCATGAAATCGCGAGTCCCACGATGGCGCCGAAGGCCGCATCCGCGCCAAACGCGCTCCGGAAAATCAACGCCACCATCGCCGGCACTTCTCGCAGATGAAACGCGACGACCACCGCCGCGACTGCGATATAGCCAAACGCCATCACCGGTACGAACAACTCCGCCGCGCGGCCGATCCGCCTCACCCCGCCAAAAATAATCAGCGCGATCAACCCCGCCACGCCCAGCGCCGTGATCCACAGCGGAATCGCGAACGCGTTCCGCATCGCTTCCCCAATACCGTTCGCCTGCACGCCCGGCATGAAAAATCCCGTCGCAATCACCGTCGAAACCGCGAACAGCACCGCATACCATTTCAGTTTCAACCCGCGCTCGATGTAGTAGGCCGGCCCGCCGCGATACTGCCCGCCGATTTCCTCCTTATAAATCTGCGCGAGCGCCGCCTCCACGAACGCCGAACCCGCGCCGAGAAACGCGATCGCCCACATCCAGAACACCGCGCCCGGCCCGCCCATCGCGATCGCCGTCGCCACGCCCGCAATGTTGCCCGTGCCCACCCGCCCCGACACCGCCAGCGCGAACGCCTGATACGACGAGATTCCCTTCGCCGACGCCTCGCCCTTGAACAACAGTCGCAGTATGTGACCGATATGGCGCACCTGCAGGAACCGGGTGCGGATGGAAAAATACAAGCCCGCGCCCAGGCACAGCCAGATGAGCGCCTGGCTCCAGATCAGGCCGTCGAGCAGATCGATGATTTTTTCCAAGGGAATGGCAGGATTGCCCCGCAGCTCAGCCGTCCGCCCGCGCCGCCGCAACCGCGACCGCGCCCCGTGTTCACAACAACAAAAACCCTTTCCACCACCACCCCGCGAATCCGCACGTCAGCACGACCGCCACCACGCCCACCTTCCACCGGTGCATCGCCGCAAACGCCGCCAGCGCCACCGCCACCGCAAACCAGTCCACGCCGCGTCCCCCCGGCGGCACAAACGTCTGCCACCCGAACCACACCGCCAGGTTCAGCACCACGCCGACGACCGCCGCCGTCACGGCCGCGAGCGCGCCCTCGAGTCGCGCTTTCCCTCGCGCCCGTTCGACATACGGCGCGCCGAGAAAAATCCACAGAAAGCACGGCACGAACGTCGCCCACGTCGTCATCGCCGCGCCGAGCGTCGCCGCCAGCAGCGGATTCAGTTCACCCGGAAAACGCCAAGCGCCCAGAAATCCCACGAACTGCAGCACCATGATGAGCGGCCCCGGCGTCGTCTCCGCGAGCCCCAGTCCCTCGAGCATTTGCGACGCTCCGAGCCAGCCGTGCACGTCCACCGCCTGTTGCGCCACATATGGCAGCACGGCATACGCCCCGCCAAACGTCACCATCGCCGCCTTGCTGAAAAAAATCCCCTCGCGCACCACCGCGTGGTCCCAACCCAGCACTTCGCCCGCCACCAGGAGCGGCGCAAACCAGAGCACGAGTCCGATCGCGATCACCTGCACCGCCCGCCCCAAGGTGGAATCAGGCGTCCCCGTCGGGCTTTGAAATTTTTCCTCTCCTGCAAAACCCGCTTGCGGTCCGTGCCTCCACCTCGCTCCCGCCCAGCCCACCGCCGCCGCTCCCACCACGATCGTCGGAAACGGCACGCGCCAAAAATAAATTCCCGCGAACGCCACCGCCGCGATCGCCCACTTCACCCAGCCCTTGAGCGCGCGACGACCGATCCGTATCGCCGCCGTCGCGACGATCGCCGTCACCGCCGGTTTCAACCCGTAAAAAATCGCCGCGATCCACGGCACGTGCCCGTGCACCACATACACGTAACTGAGCGCCCACAACAGCACCGCCGCCGGCAGCACGAACAGCCCACCCGCGACGATCCCGCCGCGCGCGCGATGCAGCAGCCACCCGCTATAAATCGCGAGCTGCGTCGCCTCCGGTCCCGGCAGCAGCATGCAAAAATTCAGCGCATGTAAAAACTGCTGCTCGCCGAGCCATTTTTTCTTTTCCACCAACTCCGTGTGCATCACCGCGATCTGCCCGGCCGGCCCGCCGAAACTGATCACGCCGAGCTTCGCCCAGAACCGCGCCGCCTCTCCAAAACTCGGCCGAGATGCATCCACGCGACCGACGCTCGCAAAACGCCTCCCCGAGGCAAGCGCGTTGCCCCCGCCTACCGCGGTCAAGCCGGCGGTCATGGACCGAGACCGCTGCTTCAGCGTTCGCCGAATGTTCGGATGAACTCTGAGCCAACATGCCGTCGGAATTGACCGCAGATTTCGCGGATGAACGCAGCTCGAGAGCTTCGGCGGAAGTCGCTCCGGTCGCTAAATCATCTGTCCGGTCGAGTCCGGGTCGGCGACGATCAGCGATAAATTTTCACCTCCAGAGATCTGCGTATATCTGCGATATCTGCGGTCGAACTGCTTTGTTCCGGCTTAGACCGTCAGCACAAACAGCACAAACACCAGCAGTCCGAGCCCGCCGAAGATCATGGTCATCGCCCGGCGCTCGATGAAACGCATCCGGCGTTGCGCTTCGTCCCCGGAGATTTTCCCGTTCTTCACCTCGTCCTCGATCTCCGAGATATGCCATTGGCTCCGCCACCGCAGCCACACCCCGGCCAGCGTCACCATCGCGGAAAATAGCCCCGCCAATTCCCATCCGCCGACGGAGAGTGCAACAGCGATCGAAGAGGTCACGGCGGATGGACGCAGGACAATATAGGCACGGGGATCGGAAAGCTATCCGGGTATAGAGTCGGCCCCGCCGGACTCCATCCAATTTATCGTCTTCCGCACCAGGGCGTCGAACGCCTGAACCGCCAGCACGAGATGCTCCTCCCGCGTGTCCTCGATTTTATTGTGACTGATGCCGTGCAGGCTCTGCACAAACATCATCACGGTCGGCACCCCCGCGCCGCATGTCTCTGCCGCATCGTGCAGCGGCCCCGACGGCAGCCGGTGCGATCGCCCGCACGTTTCGCGAATCGCCGCGTCGCAAAGCTCGATGAGCGCCGGATGAAACGGCCGCGGCTCGATCCGCCAGAGCCGCTCCCACGCCACGCCCACATTCCCCTCCGCCGCGAACCGCTCGCTCGCCGCCCTCGCCTCCCACAACATGCGCGCCAGCGCCCTCGCCTCCAGATGCCGCTGGTCGAGCGTGATCCGGCACTCCTCGACCACGCTCGTCACGATCCCCGGCTTCGTCGTGCACGAGCCGATCGTGCACACCCCGCCGCCGTTCCGCTCCGCAATTTTATAAATCTCCTGGCTCATTTTCCCCGCCGCGAGCAGCGCATCGCGCCGGCGGTTCATCGGTGTGCTCCCCGAGTGCGCCGCCTGCCCGCGAAACGTGATCGCATGCCGCTCCACTCCGAACGTGCCGAGCACCGCGCCCAGCGGCAGATCCCGGTCGAGCAGCACCGGCCCCTGTTCGATATGGAGCTCGAGATACGCCGCCGCATTTTTCAGTTCCACGCCGCTCTCCTTCACCCAGTCGAATTCGATCCCCACCTCGCGCAACGCGTCCGGGAGCCGCACGCCGTCCTTGTCGACGAGCGCTCGCGCCTCGCCCATCGCGAGCGTCCCCGCGCATGCCGACGAACCGAACAAACTCTTCCCAAACCGCGCCCCCTCCTCGTCCGCCCAATCGACGAGCCGCACCGTCACCGGCGGACGCCCCGCGTAGTGTTCTTTTAACCGGCGCAAAATCTCCACGCCCGCCAGCACGTTGAGACACCCATCGAGCCACCCCCCGTTCGGCACCGAGTCCATGTGCCCCCCGATGAGCAGTGCCTTTTCCGATCCACCCGACATCGTTGCCCAAAGATTCCCCGCCGCATCCGTGTGCTGCTCGAGCCCGCCGATCGCCTCGAGCTTCAACTGCAGCCACGCGCGCACCGCCACCCATATCGGCGTGAACGCCACGCGCTGCGCCCCGTTTTCATCCGCGCTGAACGCCCGCAATTCCTTCAGTTCGGCGATCGTGCGTGAGGGGTCGAGCGGCATGGCGACAGCAGTTGCGGCTTGGAAACTAGGTGCCAGCCCCCCAGCTTCAACGCGGCAATTTACGCTCCCCCGGCGTATTTCTACGCTCGCGCCGCCCCCGCGTCCTTTTCTCGTCTCGCACGGCGCCTGCTTAATTCCGTTCAACCCTCCCGCCCATGCCCACCCTCGCCACCACCGTCAACGGCCTGAAGCTTCCCAACCCGTTCGTCATCGGCTCCGGCCCTCCCGGCACCAATCTGAGCGTCATCAGCCGCGCCTTCCGCGAAGGCTGGGGCGCCGTCATCGCCAAGACCGTCAGCCTCGACGCCTCGAAGGTCGTCAACGTTTCCCCGCGCTACGCGAAACTTCACTCATCCACCGGCGAGATCGTCGGCTGGGAAAACATCGAGCTGATCAGCGACCGCCCCTTCTCGATCTGGGTCGACGAATTCAAAAAGTGCAAAGACCTCCACCCCGACAGCGTCCTCATCGCGTCGATCATGGAGGAGTATCGGAAGGACGCCTGGATCGAAATCGTCGAGCGCTGCCAGGCCGCCGGCGTCGACGGCTTCGAGCTGAACTTCTCGTGTCCGCACGGCCTCCCCGAACGCAAGATGGGCGCCGCGATGGGCCAGGACCCCGACATCCTCGAGGAAGTCTGCGGCTGGGTGAAGTCCGCCGCGAAGAAACCTTTCTGGGCGAAGATGACGCCCAACATCACGCACATCGAAGATCCGTCCCGCGCCGCGCTCCGCGGGGGCGCCGACGGCATCAGCGCCATCAATACGATCCGCAGCGTCATGGGCGTGAACCTCGACACCCTCCGCCCCGAGCCCACCGTCGAAGGTTTCACGACCCCCGGCGGCTACTCCTCGCGCGCCGTGAAGCCCATTGCGCTCCGCATGTGCATGGAAGTCGCCCAGCTCATCCGCACCGAGTTCCCCGGCCGCACGCTCTCTGGCCTCGGCGGCATCGAAAGCGGCCACGACGCCGCTGAATTTATTCTCCTCGGCAGCGACACCGTGCAGGTGTGCACCGGTGTGATGAAGGCCGGCTATGAATGCGTGAAGCCGATGTGCGACGAGCTCCTCGCGTTCATGGCGAAGCACAAATTCGAGACGCTCGCCGATTTCCGCGGCAAGAGCCTCGACTATTTCACGACCCACGCCGACCTCGTCCAAAAACAAACCGCCCGCAAAGCCGCCCAGAAAGCCGCCGCGGCGAAGACCGTGAAAAACGACGCCGAGTGGACCGGCGACGACTTCGTAAAACAATCCGACGCGCTGTCACGCGGAGCGTGACAGCGCGTCGGAAGCTCCAAGCGCCAAGATCCAAGCTCCAGAGTAGATCCAATTTTCAATGGCCAACTATCCCGAGCCTGGGGTCGACGCTTGGACCGTGGGCGAAGACCCGCCTCCCGACCGCCACGCGTTCGACCTCGAGGAACGCACGGCGGTTTTCGGAGAGGAGATCGTTCGCTTCGTGAAAAAAATTCCACGCGGGCCGGACACCGACCGCCTGATCGATCAACTCGTTGGCTGCGGCACGAGCCTCGGGGCAAACTACTGCGAAGCCAACGAGGGCCTTTCCAAAAAAGACTTCCACGCCACCATCGGCCGCTGCCGCAAAGAATCGAAAGAGACCAAATTCTTCCTCCGCATGATCGCCGCGTCGGCGCCGTCCCTCGCTCCCGAAGCCCGCACGCTCTTCCGCGAAGCGAAAGAACTTCACCTCATCTTCTGCACCATGTTCCGCAACTCCGCCTGATGTTTGGTCAGTTGATCATTCTCTGGAGCTTGGATCTTGGTTCTTGGATCTTCCCCCCATGACCTGCCCCCACCTCGTCGACGGCGCCTGGCTCCCCGCCTCCCCGCTCGCCGCCACGCCTGTCTTCAATCCTTCCACCGGCGACATCATCGCCGAATGCCCCGCCGCCGACGCCGCGCTCGTCGACGCCGCCGTCTCCGCTGCGCACGCCGCCTTTCCCTCCTGGCGTGACACGCCGCCCGTCGAGCGCGCGCGCGTCTTCTTCCGCTACCGCCAGCTCGTCGAACAAAACTTCGACCTCCTCTGCCGGACCGTCTCCCGCGAGCACGGCAAGACTCACGCCGAGGCGCGCGGCTCCATTTTCCGCGGCCTCGAAAACATCGAATACGCCTGCGGCATCCCCACGCTCCTCTTCGGCGACTCGCTCAAGAACGTCGCGCGCGGCGTCGACTGCGACACCCTCCACACGCCCCTCGGCGTCTGCGTCGGCATCACGCCCTTCAACTTTCCCGCGATGGTCCCGCTCTGGATGTTCCCGCTCGCCCTCGCCTGCGGCAACACCTTCGTCCTGAAGCCGAGCGAGAAAGTCCCGCTCACCGCCGTCCTCCTCGCCCAACTCCTCGAGCAAGCCGGCCTCCCGAAAGGCGTCTTCAACCTCGTCCACGGCGGCCGCCCCGCCGTCGACGCGCTGCTCACGCACCCGAAAGTCCGCGCCATTTCCTTCGTCGGCTCGACTCCGATCGCCAAATACATCTACGACACCGCCATCCGCCACGGCAAACGCGTCCAGGCCAACGGCGGCGCCAAAAACTACATCGTCGTCATGCCCGACGCCGATGTCGGCAAGACCGTCGAAAATCTCGCCACCGCCGCCTTCGGTTGCGCCGGCGAACGCTGCATGGCCGGCTCGACCGCGATCACCATCGGTGCCGCCGCCGACCGCGTGTTGCCCGACCTCATCGCCGCGGCGCGCAGCATCAAGGTCGGCCGCACGGACACCACCGCCGCGCAGCCCGACATGGGCCCCGTCATCACCGCCGCGCACCGCGACCGCGTTCTCGATCTTCTCGCCAGCGGCGAACAGGAAGGCGCGAAAATCATCGCCGACGGCCGCGGCGTAAAAATCCCCGACGCCCCCCGCGGCTTCTACCTCGGCGCGACCGTCGTCGACGGCATCCAGGAAAACATGACGCTCGCCCGCGAGGAAGTTTTCGGCCCCGTCCTGAACGTCATGCGCATGGAAGACCTCGACGCCGCGATCGAGCAGGCGAACAAATCCGCGTTCGGCAACGGCGCCGCGATTTTCACCGCCAGCGGCCGCGCCGCCCGCGAGTTCACGATGCGCGTGAAAGCCGGCATGGTCGGCGTGAACGTCGGTGTGCCCGCGACGATGGCGATGTTTCCCTTCACCGGCTGGGACGATTCCTTCTACGGCGACCTCCACATTCAGGGAAAGGAAGCCGTGCAGTTCTACACCCAGCAAAAAGTCGTCTCCTCCCGCTGGTTCGGCGGCGAAGTCGCCGACGTGTGGAAGAAATAATCCGATGTTTGAACCACAGAGACACAGAGGCACTGAGAAAACATTCCTCCTTCTTCTCTGTGTCTCCGTGCCTCTGTGGTTAATTCCTGATCATCCATGAGCCTCCTGATCAAAAACGGCGAAATCGTCACGCCCTCTCAACGCTACCACGCCGACATCTACTGCGAAGGCGAGGAGATCACCCGCATCGACCGCAACCTCGCCGCGCCCGCCGGCGCCACCGTCATCGATGCCACCGGCAAGTTCGTCTTCCCCGGCTTCATCGATCCGCACGTTCACATCTACCTGCCCTTCATGGGCACGCTCGCGAAGGACACCTACGTCACCGGCTCCCAAGCCGCGCTCGTCGGCGGCACGACCACGCTCATCGAGATGTGCTGCCCCGCGCGCAAGGACGACGCCCTCGCCTCCTTCGAACTCTGGCACGCCCAGGCCGCCGGCAAATCCGCCTGCGATTTCAGCTTCCACATGGGCGTCACGAAATTCGACGCCACCACCGAAGCCCAGCTCCGCGAGATCGTCGCGCGCGGCATCAGCTCCTTCAAAATCTTCCTCGCCTACAAAGGCGCCTTCGGCATCGACGACACCGAACTCTACAAAACGCTGAAGCTCGCGAAGGAACTCGGCGTCGTCGTCACCGCACACTGCGAAAACGAAACCCTCGTCGCCGAGCGCAGCCGCGAACTCCTCGCCGCCGGCAAGAGCGATCCCGCGCAACACCACGAAAGCCGTCCGCCGCTCGTCGAAGCCGAAGGCGTTCACCATCTCATGACCTTCGCCGAACTCACCGGCGCCGCGACCTACATCGTTCATCTCTCCTGCGAGGAAGCCCTGCGCGAAGCCCTCGCCGCCCGTCAGCGCGGCGTCCGCGTCGGCATCGAGACGCTCATCCAATATCTCACGCTCGACAAAACTTACGCCGAGCGCCCCGACTTCGAAGGCGCGAAATACGTCATGTCACCGCCGCTCCGCGACGCCCGCAACCAGTCCATCCTGTGGAACGCCCTCCGCGACGGCCTCATCAACACCGTCGCCACCGACCACGCGCCCTTCGACTTCGCCGCTCAAAAACCGATGGGCCGCGACGATTTCACGAAAATCCCCAACGGCATTCCATCGCTCGAAGAGCGCATCAACCTCCTCTATACCTACGGCGTGAAGCGCGGCCGCATCGACCTGCACACCTTCGTGAATGTCGCGAGCACCGCCGTCGCGAAGCAGTTCGATCTCTTCCCGCGCAAAGGCGCGATCCAGCCCGGCGCCGACGCCGACCTCGTCGTGTTCGACCCGAACTATCGCGGCACGATTTCCGCCAAGACCCAGCACATGAACGTCGACTACAGCGCGTTCGAAGGCTGGCCCCTCGAAGGCCGCGCCAGCGTGGTCACCGTCCGCGGTCAGATCGCGGCGCGCGATGGAAAATTCTGCGGGACGCTCGGGCGTGGTCGTTTCCTGCAACGCCAGCCGTCGCATTTCTGAGCGCCGCGAAAGCTCCAAGATCCAAGCACCAAGCTCCAGAGAACCCCAAATCTTCAACCTCCAATTCAACGCTCGCAGCCCTTGAAAATTGATCGCTGGTCATTCTCTGGAGCTTGGATCTCGGAGTTTGGATCTTTTCCCCATGTCTGAACTTTCCGGCCTCTCCCACAACGCCCCCGACGTCGAGTTCGACCTCGCGCAAGCGCAACACTCGCATCTCTATAACGCCGACCTCGCGCCCGTCTCCGCCTCCCGCCGCAAGTGGGGCCTGCTCAGTTTCGCCGCACTCTGGATCTCGATGTCCGCCTGCATCCCGACCTACATGCTCGCGTCGGGCCTCATCAGCAGCGGCATGAACTGGTCGCAGGCCGTCTTCACGATTTTCCTCGGTAACGTCATCGTCGTGATCCCGATGGTCCTCAATGCCGACGCCGGCACGCGCTACGGGATCCCGTTTCCCGTTTTCTGCCGCGCCTCGTTCGGCACGACCGGCGCCAATATCCCCGCCCTCCTCCGCGCGCTCGTCGCGTGCGGCTGGTTCGGCATCCAGGCGTGGATCGGTGGCGACGCGATCTACAAAATTCTCGCGATCTTTCTGCCTTCGATCGCCACCGGCGCGCCACTCCCGCTCCTCGGCCTCAGCGCCGTTCACTTCGCCTGCTTCCTCTTTTTCTGGGGCATCAACATGGCCGTGATCTACCGCGGCATCGACACGATCCGCCTGCTCCTGAATTTCAAAGCCCCGCTCCTCCTCGCGCTCGGCCTCGCCCTCCTCGCGTGGGCCTACCACGCCGCCGGCGGCTTCGGCCCGATCCTCTCGCAACCCAGCGCCTTCGACGCCGGCCAGCCGAAAGCCGGCCAGTTCTGGTCCGTCTTCGTCCCCTCGCTCACCGGCATGATCGGCTTTTGGGCCACGCTCTCGCTCAACATCCCCGATTTCTCCCGCTACGCGAAAACCCAGCGCGACCAGATCCTCGGCCAGATCGTCGGCCTGCCCACGACGATGGCGCTGTATTCGTTTATCGGTGTCGCCGTCACCTCCGCCACCACGATCATCTACGGCACGACGATCTGGGATCCCGTCGACGTCCTCACCCGTTTCAAAAATCCGCTCGTCCTCGTCGGCTCCCTCTTCGCGCTCTGCCTCGCCACGCTGGCGACCAACATCGCCGCGAACGTCGTCTCGCCCGCCAACGACTTCGCCCAGCTCGCTCCGCGCCGCATCACCTTCCGCCTCGGCGGCCTGATCACCGGCCTCATCGGCATCGCGCTGATGCCATGGAAACTCCTCGCCGATCCCAGCGGCTACATTTTCACGTGGCTCGTCGGCTACAGCGCGCTCCTCGGCCCGATCGGCGGCATCATGATCGCGGATTATTTCGTGTATCGAAAAACCAAACTCAACGTCGCCGCCCTCTACTTCGCCACCGGCGAATACACCTATTCGTCCGGCATCAGTTGGATCGCCATCATCGCCCTCCTCGCCGGCGCGCTTCCAAGTCTTCCCGGTTTCCTCGCCACGGTTAAACCCCCGCTCGCCCCGCTCGTCGGCCCGTTTTTGATTTCCCTCTACAACTACGCCTGGTTCGTCGGCTTCGCCCTCGCCTTCGCCGTCTACCTCACCCTCCGTAAACTCACCCCGCGGACGTGAAGTCTCCAAGCGCCAAGCACCGAAGCTCCAGAGAAACTCCCTTCTTCAACCTCCAATCCAATGCCAGCCTCATTGAAATTTGAAGCTTGGCGGTTCTCTGGAGCTTGGATCTTGAAGCTTGGAGCTTTCTCCCGTTTCGCCGAAAATCTCCCCGTCGCTCGCCTCTGGTCATTCACCGCCGCATGAAATCCATCCCCCTCCCGCCCACCTCGCACACCCCTGCGCCCTACACCGGTCCGTCCGCCGCCGAGGTGCTCGCGTTGCGCAAACAGTATCTCAGCCCCGGCCTCTTCCTCTACTACAAGAAGCCGATCATGATCGTCGAAGGCAGCATGCAGTATGTCTGGGACGACACCGGCAAACGCTACCTCGACGGCCTTGGCGGCATCGTCACCGTCAGCGTCGGCCACTGCCACCCGCACGTCACCGCCGCCGCGACGAAGCAGCTCACGACGCTCCAGCATTCCACCACGATCTACCTCCAGCCGCGCATCGCCGAGTTCGCCGAAAAGCTCGCCTCGAAAATGCCCGGTGACCTCAAGGTCTGCTACTTCGTCAACTCTGGTTCCGAGGCCAACGACCTCGCGCTTCTCATGGCGCGCCTCCACACGGGCAACTACGACATGATCGCCCTGCGCAACGCCTACCACGGCGGCAACGCCTCCGGCATGGGCCTCACCGCGCACAGCTCCTGGAAGTTCAACGTCCCCCATTCCTTCGGCGTTCACCACGCCGTCGCGCCGTATCCGTATCGTGGAGCCTACGGCTACGACGACCCCGACGCCGGTCGTAAATACGCCGACGACATCAAGAACCTCATCGACTATGCCACCCCTGGAAAAGTCGCCGGTTTCATCGCCGAGTCCGTGCAGGGCGTCGGCGGCTTCGTCGTCTTCCCCGACGGCTATCTCGCGCACGCCTACGAACACGTCCGCGCTGCCGGCGGCGTCTGCATCGCCGACGAAGTCCAGACCGGCTTCGGCCGCACCGGCACGCACTACTGGGGCTTTGAGACGCAAGGCGTCATCCCCGACATCGTCACGATGGCCAAAGGCATTGGCAACGGCGCCCCGCTCGCCGCCGTCGTCACCACGCCGAAGATCGCTGCCACGCTCACCCAGAAAGTTCATTTCAACACCTTCGGCGGCAACCCCGTCGTCAGCGCCATCGGCAAAGCCGTCCTCGAAGTCATCGAGCGCGAGAAGACCCAGGAAAACTGCCTCAAGCTCGGGGCCTACATCCTCGCCGGCCTCGAGAAACTAAAGGCGAAGCACAAGATCATCGGCGACGTCCGTGGTCTCGGCCTCATGCTCGGCATCGAGTTCGTGAAAGACCGCACGACCAAACAGCCCGGCAAGGAGGAGTGCGCCCAAGTCGTGGAAAACGCTCGCGAACTCGGCTTGCTCCTCGGCAAAGGCGGACTCTGGGGCCAGACGATCCGCTTCGCCCCGCCGATGAACATCACCCAAGCCGACGCCGATTTTCTCCTCGCCGTCCTCGACGAAGCGATCAGCGCCGTGTGACACCGGTAGGGACGCCTCTCCGAGGCGTCCGCTCCGCTCCCGCCGCTCCCGCCGTCGCTCAGGTCACGGCGTTCCCCG
>JBEHYR010000104.1:0-12183 GCA_048498075.1 Verrucomicrobiota bacterium
GAGGCGGCGATCTTTTGCAGGGCTTCGCTCTCGAGGTGGAGCGTCTGCGTGGGGAAGGCGAAGGAGAGGCCGCGGCGTGCGACCGCGCGCATGAATTCGAGATTCAGTTTTTGGCGCACGCGCATGTGTTTTTGGAAGTCGGCGTCCTTCGTCACGTAGACGATCCAGAGGTCGAGCGAGGAGGCGCTGAAGTCGCGGAAGAAAACCATGACGGAGGTGGGATCGACGTAGTCCTCCTTGAGGATGAGTTCCTTGAACTCGGCGACGACGGCATCCATCTGCTCGGGCGTGGTGTCGTAGGTGAGGCCGATGACCAGTTCGGCGCGGCGCTGGGTGAAGCGGGCGAGATTCGTGACGGTTTCGGCGGCGACGGTTTTGTTCGGGATGACGATGAGGGACTTGTCGAGGGCGCGGAGCCGCGTCGAACGCAGGCCGATGTCCTCGACGCCGCCCATCACGCTGCCGATTTTCACGAACTCGCCGATTTTGAAGGGCTGGTCGATCGCGACGACGACGGAGCCGAAGAGGTTGGCGAGCGTATCCTGGGCGGCGAGGGCGAAGGCGAGGCCGCCGATGCCGAGGCCGGCGAGGAGCGCTTTCACATCGTAGCCGAGGCTCTGGATCACCATCAGCACGCCGAGCACGACGAAGATCGAGATGAGCGATTTCTTGATCCACGGCATGAACGCGGCGACGCCCATCTGGCGCTTCACGGCGATTTCCTGGGCGTGATCGAGGACGGCGCCAAACGCGCGCAGCAGGCCCCAGAAGATGACGAGCGAGAACGCGATGGTGGAGCCGTAGCCGATGTAGAGGTCGCTGGTCTCGGAGAGCTTGAGCACGCTGAGCGCGCCAAAGATGCCAGCGACGGTGATGAACGCGGAGACCGGTTGCTCGAGCGCGGGGAAAAGCTTGTCGTCGAGCGTGGTCTCGGTGCGCGCGGCGAATTTTTTCAGGACGCCGAAAATGATGCTGGTGACGACGTGGCGGAGCAGGAAGGCGCCGATGAGCAGGAGCGCGGCGATGCCGTAGTGCGGCCAAGTGTTGCCACTTTCGCGGACGTTGAAGAGAAGCAAAATTTCGTCGACCAGGTGCTCGAGGAAGTCGGGCGGGCGCGGAACGGTGTGCGTGGCCCTGGCTGCGACCGCGGCGGCGGCGGCGGTTTTGTTGGACGCGTCGGTGGCGTCCTGCTGCGAGTGCGACGAAGGGGCGTCCGGGGCCGGCGCCGCTGCGGTGGCGGGCGCGGGGGCGGGCTGCGCGATCGCGGCGGGCGCGAGGAGGGCGAGGGCGAGGACCGAGGCGAAAAGTGAGACGAGCCTTTTCATGAAAGGAGCGGGCGAACTAAAGAACCGCGGCGGGGCTTGTCAAAAGGTTAGGCCCCGCGAAGCAGAAGGGACAGGGCGTGCGGAAAAGCGGGGTGGTGTTTCCAAGGGCCGCCAACGCGCTTGCCGGCGGGGCGGCGAGCGCGCCATTTTCGGCGGCCATGATGTCGCAGGTCGCCGTTGCATTCTCCGAAGCCATGCCGTGGTGGGCGTGGGTGGGATTTTTTGGGTTCATCGCGGCAATGCTGGCGCTCGATCTCGGCGTGCTGCAAAAAAATCCGCACGAGGTGAAATTGAAGGAGGCGCTGGCGTGGTGCGTCGTGTGGAGCGTCCTGGCGGTCGGTTTTGGCGGATTGCTGTGGTGGTGGCGTGGAGCGGAACTCGCGCAGCAATATCTCGCGGGTTACCTGATCGAGCTGTGCCTGAGCGTGGACAACGTCTTCGTGTTCATCCTGGTCTTCGCGTATTTCAAGGTCGCGCCGCGCTGGCAGCATCGCGTGCTGTTCTGGGGCATCCTGGGGGCGGTGGCGATGCGCACGGTGTTCATCCTCGTCGGCGTGAGCGTGATCGCGCGCTTCCACTGGGTGCTGTATGTCTTCGGCGCGTTTCTCGTCTACACGGGCGTGAAGCTCGCGCTGCCGCAGCGCGCGGACGAGCAGCTGGACCCGGAAAAAAATCCCGCGGTGAAGGTTTTCCGCCGCTGGTTTCCGGTCTCGACGCGGATGGAGGATGGAAAATTTTTCACGACCGAAGCGGGCCGGCGGATGGCGACGCCGCTGTTTATCGTGCTGCTCGTCGTGGAGACCACGGACCTGGTCTTCGCGCTCGATTCGCTGCCGGCGGTGCTGGCGATCACGACGAGCGGGTTCGTCGCGCTCACGTCGAACATCTTTGCGATCCTCGGACTGCGGTCGCTTTATTTCGCGTTGAACGGCGTGATGCAGCTTTTCCGGTTTTTGAAAATCGGACTGGCGGTGATCCTCGTCTTCATCGGCTTGAAGATGCTGCTCGAGCACTGGATCGAGGTGACGACGACCACGTCGCTGGCGGTGATCGGCGGCGTGCTGGTGATCTCGGTGCTGATGTCGCTGCTCGTGCCGGTGCGGGAGAGGTAGGAGCCTGCGGATAGCGAAGATTGATCTTCGCCTGGTGAAATCGCCTGCAAGCAGGCTCCTACATTCAAGGCAGCAGTCGTTCGGCCCACTCCGGGCGTGGCAGCGGCCGCGGGCGCCACTCGCCGAAAAGGCGGTAACGCCAGCGCGCGATCAGGCGGTAACCGGCATCGCGCCACGGGGCGGGGAAAACTGCGAGCGCGGCGGCGAGGGCGGAGCCGATGCCGCCGATCGAGCGCAGCGCCGCGCGCACCCCATCGGTCCGCTGGAGAACAGGTCCGGTGAGACGCCGGTTCCAATCGGGCACGAAGATCAATGAATCGAAATCCTTCGTCGGCAGCGCGCGCGCCGAAAGGAACGCCTGCGCGGACGGACCCTGCAGCGGCGCGAAGCGCAGGCGGCCGGCGTGGTCGAGCCGCAGGAGCAGGCGAGCGATGCGGTTGCAGAGACCGCACTCGCCGTCGAAGAGCAGCACGGGCGCGGGCGGATCGCCCGCGGGCGGATTGCTGGCGGACGCGTCGCGGTCGGTCATCGGGAGCAGCTTCGCGGGTGGGGCGGCGATCCGCAAAAGAAAACACCGGGCTCGCTGGTGCGAGCCCGGTGTAATTTCGGATACGCGGGGGAACGGAAAATCCCGCCCGGCAGTTGCCGCGGCTTTAGCTGACGGCGATTTTGCGCGGCTTCAGCGATTCGGCTTTCGGCAGCGAGACGCGGAGCACGCCGTCGCGGAGTTCGGCGGCGATCTTGTCGCCATCGATCGCGTTGTCGTGTTCGAGGACGAGTTCGTAGGGCGCATCGGCGGACTCGCGGTAGAGGGCGGTCCAGCCTTCGGGCTGCTTCCAGGCGCGGCGGCCGACAATGCGGACTTCGTTCGCTTCGGCGGTGATTTCCACGCCGTCCTTGGCGACGCCCGGGAGGTACACGGTGGCGCCGTAGGCTTCGTCGGTTTCCTTGATTTCGAAAACCGGTTTCACAGTGGCGCCGAGGTCGCGGCGAGGCGACGGATGCGCCGGGAGGCGGCTGAGCGAAGGAATGAGAGTGTTAATGAGGGACATGATGGCTAATCGGAGTTAAGCGTTGAGTGATGAGAGTTGAGAGTCCGTTCGGGCTGAACGGGGGGGGAACGTCGGTTATTTGACGGCGACGGTGTATTTCTTCGGCTTGGCCTCTTCGCGCTTCGGGAGCGTGACGGTGAGGATGCCGTTTTCGAAGGCGGCGCTGACCTTGTCGGCCTGCACCTCGTCGGGGATCGAGACGGAGCGGCTGAACGCGAAGGACGGTTCGGCCTGACCGGCGGTCGCGGGCGTCTTGCGCGTGCCGTTGATCGTGAGGTAGCCCTCGACGACTTCGACGTTGATGTCTTCGCGCGTGAGGCCGGGAAGCTCGGCGCGGACGTAGGTGTTGTCCTTGTCCTCGTAGAGATCGACGGGGAAACGGTTCGAGGCGGAGTTGTCGGCGACGCCGCTCAACGCGGTTTCGAAGAGACGATCGATCTCGGTCTCGAGACCGGACCACGGCGACTGAAAGCGGCCCAGCGAAGGAGCGAGGCGGCGGTAGGTGGGATATTGGTAGCGGACGATTCTCATGGTGATTTTGGTGATGAATTTTTTAACTTTAACGGGTGAACCCGCAGGACGGGCGATGTGTGTGCCAGCTATTGCATGCGCGGTGCCGGGCGGGCGGTTGCGGCAAATCGCGAGAAAAACGGCGGTTACGATTCGCGCCCGAAAGCGGGGCGTGAAAAAGAGGCGCGGGGTGTGCCGTCGCACGCGGGAAATTTTTGCGCACTGGCTGAAGGCCTGGGCCGCGGCGACGGCGGACGCGTGGTGCCGGGCGGGTATCACGATGAGCGGAACGAAGCATTTCCGCTTACGGGCGGTTTCGCTAGTCTCGTGGTTCACGGAGTGAAACCACTTTGAGTATCGTCGCCGCGATCGTGTTGATCGGTCTGATCTGTCTCCTCATCCTCACCGAAGAGGGAGACGAGGTGCACCATTGACCGGCGCTCAGGATAACGCGTGAGCGTGAGCGCGGGCCGCGTCGACGGCGACGTGGCGGCGGAGGATTTCGAGGAACTGCTGGAGAAGTTTCGAATCCTCGCGGCGGTGCCAGACGGCGCGGAGTTCGATCGACGGACAATCGGAGCGAAGGTAGCGGACGAGCGGATGGGCCGGCGAGGTCGCGCCGAGAAACTCGGGCCAGAGGCAGACGCCGTAGCCGATGGCGACGCGCGCGAGCAGGCTCTCGGTGTTGGGGGCGCCGGGGGCGAACTCCGGCGTGAAGCCGCTCAGCCGGCAGACTTGGGTGATGAATTCCCGGAGGCCGGGACTTTCCTTGGGATCGGGCGTCAACCAAGTCTCGTTGGCGAATTCGGCGAGGCGCACGCTGCCGGCGTTGGCCAGAGGATGATGAGCGCCGACGGCGATCATGAGATCGGAGGTGAGCAGCGAGAGAGAATCGAGGTCGGGGTCGTGGCTGAGCTCGCGGTTGACGATGAAGCCGAGGTGGGCTTGGCGGGCGCGCAGGGCGGCGAGTTGCTGGTGGAGGTGGAGATCGCGCAGCGTGACTTCGACGCGCGGATGGAGGTCGCGATATTCGGCGATCGTGCCGAGGACGACGGGATTCGCGAGCCGCCAGTCGTTGCAGATGATGAGTTCGCCACTGGTGCCGGCCGTCGTCTCGCACACGGAAGCGACGGCGATATCGACCTGAGCGAGAACCTTGCAGGTGTGCGCGTAGAAGGTGCGGCCGGCATCGGTGAGACTGACGCGGACGCGGTTGCGCTCGAAGAGCTGCGCGCCGAGCTCGTGCTCGAGATCGCGCACCTGGCGGCTGAGTGCGGGCTGCGCGACGTGCAGCCGCTCGGCGGCGCGGCTGAAGTTCAGCAGCTCGGCGACCGCCTGGAAGTAGCGGAGATGACGCAGCTCCATGTTACCGGAATATCGGGCGCGGCGCGCAGCGGCAAGGTGTCCGGCCACCCAAATACGCGCGTCAATTGGCGCGGGCGTAGAGCAATTTACGCCCAGTCGCGATCGGCGCACGAGCGAGATGGCGGCGCGGACGGCCTGGGATCTGTCGTGGCTCTTGAAATTATCCGTGAAGTGCGGCGGGCGCGGATACAGCCGTGACGGGGAGATTTTTTCGCGCGAGGAAGGTGTAGAACACCGGCAGCACGAAGAGCGTGAAGAGCGTGCCGATCGCCATGCCGGTGGAGATCACGAGGCCCATGCTGAAGCGCGCCTCGGCGCCGGCGCCTTTCGCGACGACGAGCGGGAGCACGCCGAACACCATCGCGGCGGTCGTCATCAGAATCGGACGGAGGCGGACGCCGGCGGCGTGCTCGATGGCTTCGCGCGGGGAGCAGCGGCGCTCCTCGCGGGTTTTGTTGGCGAACTCGACCATGAGGATGCCGTGCTTGGTGATCAGGCCGACGAGCGTGATGAGGCCGACCTGCGTGTAGATGTTGAGCGTCGCGAAGCCGAGGAAGAGGAACAGCAGCGCGCCCGCGAGCGAGAGCGGCACGGCGAGCATGATGATGATCGGATCGCGCCAGCTCTCGTATTGCGCGGCGAGCACGAGGAAGATCACGAGCACAGCGAGGCCGAAGGTGGCGAAGAGCGAACTGCCTTCCTGCACGAACTGACGGAGCTCGCCCTTGTAGTCGGCGGTGAAGCCTTCCGGGAAAACCTGCTTCGCCTCGGCGTTGAGCCAGTCGAGCGCGTCGCCGAGCGAGACGCCGGGCGCGGGCACGAAGCCGAGCGTGGCGGCGTTGAGCTGCTGGAAGCGGCCGAGGTTGCGCGGCTGCGTGCTGCGGCTGATCGAAGCGACGCTGGAGAGTGGAACCAGCGGGCCTTTGCCGGTGGAAATGTAGTAACTGCCCAGCTGCTCGGGCGTGAGGCGTGAGCCGCGCGTGACCTGCGGCGTGACCTTGTAGGCGCGACCCTGGATGGAGAAGCGGTTGATGTAGCCGCCGCCGAGCATCGAGCCGAGGTCGGCGCCGAGCTGGGCCATGTCGATGCCGAGGAGCGCGGCCTTGTCCTTGTCGATCACGAGGTCGGCCTGCGGCTGGTCGAATTTCAGCGAGTTGTCGGCGTAGACGAATTTGCCGCTGGCGAGAGCGCGGCGCATGAGTTCGTCCGCGACCTGGGCGACGCGCTCGTGGCCCTGCGTGGAGCTGATGACATATTGCACGGGCAGGCCGCTGCCGGCGCCGGGGAGCGAAGGCGGGAGCGCGCCGGCGATCTTCATGCCGGAAATCGCGCCGGCGGCGGCGGTGAACTGGGTGGCGAGCTGGCCGGCGCCGCGATGGCGCTCGCTCCACGGCTTGAGCACCTGGCCGATGAAACCGCCGGAGGGAGAAGGCAGGCCGGCGCCGGGATCGAAGCCGAGCACCATGAACGCGACGTCGGTCTCGGGAAACTGCTCCTTGATCATCGGCTGCAGCTGGCGGCTGTAGCGCTGGGTCTGGTCGAGCGTGGCGTTGGGCGCGCCGTTGACGATGCCGATGACGAAGCCGCGGTCCTCGGGTGGGGCGAGTTCCTTTTTCGTCAGGAGGAAGAACGCGGGAATCGTGGCGAAGATCAGGGCGGCGACGAGGACGACGGCGGGGCGGGCGTCGAGCACCGCGTCGAGGAGGCGTTCGTAGGCGCCGCGGAGTTGGCCGAAGCCGACGTCGAGCAGGTGTTCGAGGCCGCGTGGGTTCGCATTATGCCGCAGCATTTTCGAGCTGAGCATGGGCGTGAGGGTGAGTGCGACGAAACCGGATACGACGACGGCGCCGGCGAGCGTGAAGGCGAATTCGCGGAAGAGCGCGCCGGTGACGCCGGATTGGAGGCCGATCGGCGCGTAGACGGCGGCGAGCGTGATCGTCATCGCGATCACGGGGCCGACGAGCTCGTGCGCGCCTTTCAGCGCGGCGTCGAGCGGCGTGAGGCCTTCCTCGATGTGGCGGTGGATGTTCTCGACGACGACGATCGCGTCGTCGACCACGAGGCCGATCGCGAGCACCATCGCGAGCAGCGTGAGGAGGTTGATGGAAAATCCGAACGCGAGCATCAGGATGCCGCCGCCGACGAGCGAGAGCGGGATCGCGACAATGGGAATCACCACGGAGCGGAACGAGCCGAGGAAAAGATAGATGACGACGACGACGATGAGCATCGCCTCGATCAGCGTGTGGAGAACCTCGTCGATCGAGTGATTGATGAACTCGGTGGCGTCGTAGAGGATGCCGGCCTGGAGGCCGCGCGGGAACTGCGAGACGATGTCGGGCCAGATCGCGCGGACGCGTTTGATGACGTCGATCGAGTTGGCGGTGGGCAGGACGGCGACGCTGACGCCGACGGCGGGCAGGCCGTTGAAGGTGAGCGCGGTGGTGTAGTCCTCGGCGCCGAGGACGATGTCGGCGATGTCGCCGAGCCGGACGATGCGGCCGTCCTTTTCGAGGACGATCATCTGGCGAAATTCCTCGGCGGTGTGCAGGTCGGTTTGCGCGGTGAGGTTGACGGAGATCATCGAGCCTTTCGTCTGGCCGACGGCGGAGAGATAATTTTGCGAGGCGAGTTTCGCGCGGACGACCGACGGGCTGAGGCCGAGGGCGGCCATGCGGTCGTCCTTAAGCCAGATGCGCATGGCGAAGGTGCGGCCGCCGAGGATCTCGACTTTTTGCACGCCCTCGACGGTCGAGAGTTTCGGCTGCACGACGCGCACGAGGTAGTCGGTGATCTGGTTGGCGGCCATCGTGTCGCTCGAGAAACTCAGATACATCGAAGCGGTGGTCTCGCCGACGGAGACGTCGAAGACGGGATCTTCGGAGGCGGCGGGGAGTTCGCTGCGGACGCGGTTCACCTTGGAGGTGATCTGGGTGAGGGCGTCGTTCGGGTCGTAGTTGAGCCGGAGCTTGGCGGTGATGATGGAGACGTTGGATGCGCTGACGGATTCGACGTAGTCGAGGCCGTCGGCGGAGGCGATTTCGCGTTCGAGCGGCGTGGTGATGAAGCCGCGCACGAGGTCGGCGCTGGCGCCGGGATAGGCGGTGGTGACGCGGACGACGGCGTTGTTGGTCCGCGGATACTGGCGGACGACCATGGTGTCGAACGCCAGCCAGCCGCCGAGCAGCAGGAAGAGGTTGACCACCGTCGCGAGGATCGGGCGGCGGATGAAGAGATCGGTGAAGCGCATGGGCGCGGGGAGCTGAAAAGTTGAGAGTTGAGTGATGAGAGTTGAGAGTCGGGCGGCGGACGTGCGCGGGACTCTCGGTGGCGGAGGCGGCTCAGCTCTCGACGGGCTTCGGCGCGGGGTTGGCGTCGGGGGCGGCGGAATTGTCGACTTTTACCGCGGCGCCGTTGCGGAGTTTGATCTGGCCGGCGGTGACGACCTGCTCGCCGGCTTTGAGGCCGGAGACGATCACGATGAGATCGCCGCGCTCGGCGCCGGTTTGCACGAAGCGCTGCTGCACGAGGTTGTTTTCAATCACGTAGACGGTTTCGCCGTAGGGATTGTGCACGACGGCGGCGGACGGCAGCACGAGGGCGTGCTCCGTCGGCGGGAGGGCGACCTCGGCGCGCGCATACATGCCGGGGCGGAGCGCTTCGTCGGCGTTATCGAGGGTGGCGCGGAGATCGACGCTGCGGGTGGAGCCGTCGACCCGCGGGCTGATGGCGGAAATCTTCGCGTGAAACGTGCGGCCGGGAAACGCGTCGACGGCGAAGTCGACGGCCTGATCGACGGCGACGCGGGCGAGATCCTGCTGCGGCAGCGAGAAATCGAGGTGGATCGGGTCGATGCTTTCGAGGACGACGAGGGCGTCGCCCTTCGAGAGAAACTGGCCGGGGTAAACCTTCACGATGCCGAGCCGGCCGGCGAACGGTGCGACGATGTGCTTCTTCGCGATGGTGACCTTGAGCTGTTCGACGGCGGCGACGGTTTGCGCGGCGGTGGCTTCGGCGAGGTCGAGATCGGCCTGGGTGTTGGTGCCGCCGGTGCGCAGATCGTGGGCGCGCGCGAGGGTGATCTCGGCGAGGCGCGCTTGCGCTTCGAGGCCGCGGAGCTGGGCCTCCTCGCTTGACGTGTCGAGGAGGACGAGCGGATCGCCCTCGGCGACGACGGCGCCGGAGTCGGCGACGATGTCGCGGATCAGGCCGTCGAGTTCGGTCTTCACCGTGATGCCGCGGTAGCTGGCGAGCGAACCGACCGCGGTGAGTGTGTTGGGCCAGGTCTGCTCGGCGGCGACGGCGGCGGCGACGGTCACGGGGGCCGGCCGCATGGAGGCGTAGGCGGCCATGGCCTTGCGGATCGCGAGGAACTTGTAGCCGAAGATCGCGCCGAGCACGGCGAGGGCGATCAGCAGGGTGACGACGATGCGAGTTTTCATGAAGAGAGAGAGGAGGTGGCGCCGGGGTGGAACTGGGCGAAGGCGGCGTGCAGCACGTCGAAGTTCGCGGCGGGCACGGCATCGGCGGTGTGGCCGGCGGCCTCGAGGAAACGCTTGAGCGCGGCCTCGACCTCGGTGCGCCCAGCCGGGGTGATGTTGACGTAGATGATACGGCGGTCGGCGGTATCGCGGTGGCGGACGATGAATTTGTCCGCCTCGAGCCGGTCGAGCACGTCGGTGATGGCGGAGCGGCTGATGCCCGCATGCAGGGCGATCTCGGCGGAGGAGATCGGTGAGGGGTCGGTCGCGAACAAGCTCACGAGCGCGGCGAAGCGGCCTTCGGAAATGCCCAGGCGTTCGCGGAGGGCGGCTTTGACCGACTCGGCCGTGGACAGCAGCTCGAGCACGATGCGGCAACGCGGCTCGTCCAATCCCGCGCGCTGCCGGGCGACAGCCAGGAGCGTGTGGATGACCAGGCTGCGACGTTGCATCGCGGTAGAATAACGTTCCGGGGCGGGTGGCGTGAAATACTTCCCCCCGCTCACGGTTATGCCGGCCGGGCATGAGAGGAGCGCGACCGGACGATCAACTGGCGGAAGATTTAGGTGGGTGACTGTGCGAGGGAAACGGGAGAATGGATTGCGGGCGGAGGCGACGGGCGCAGAGTGGTGGCTTATGGCATTCGACTTCGATCACGCGCCCGAGCGCGCGGGCACCGATTCGCAGAAATGGCAGAAATACGCCGGCCGCGACGTGCTGCCGATGTGGGTCGCGGACATGGATTTCGTGTCGCCGCCGGCGATCATGGAGGCGCTGAAGCGCCGCGTGGAGCACGGGATCTTCGGCTACGCACGGCCGGTGAAGTCGACGGTCGAGGCGGTTGTCGAGCGCTTCCGCGACCGCCACGGCTGGGCAATCGATCCGGCGTGGATCGTGTGGCTGCCGGGGCTCGTCGTCGGGCTGAACGTCACGGCCCAGGCGTTCGCGCAGCCGGGCGAGGAAGTGCTGACGCTGACACCGGTGTATCCGCCGTTCCTGACGGCGCCGAAGAATTCCGGCCGCGTGGCGGTGCAGGTGCCGTTCGTGGCGGGAGCGGGTGGCGACGCGTGGGAGATCGATTGGGACGCGCTGGAGCGGGCGGTGACGCCACGCACAAAGCTATTTTTCCTCTGCAATCCGCACAACCCGCTCGCCCGCGTGTGGCGGCGGGCGGAGCTGGAGCGGCTCGCGGAATTCTGCGTGCGGCACGATCTCGTGCTGTGCTCGGACGAGATTCACTGCGATCTGGTTCTCGACCCGACGCTGCCGCATGTGTGCACGGCGACGCTGGGCGCGGAGATCGCGCGGCGTACGATCACGTTGGTCGCGCCGAGCAAGACGTTCAACGTGCCGGGACTCGGCACGTCGCTGGCGATTATTCCCGACGCCGCCTTGCGCGCGCGTTTTGTGCGGGCGACGGCAGGCATCGTCGCCGAGGTGACGTCGCTCGGTTTCACGGCGTGCGAGGCGGCGTATCGCGAGGGCGAACCGTGGCGGCGGGAGTTGATCGAGTACCTGCGGGGGAATCGCGATGTGGTGCTCGACTTCGTGGCGCGCGAGTTGCCAGGCGTTAAGATCGAGGCGCCGATCGAGGCGACGTATCTCGCGTGGATGAACGTCTCGGCGCTGAAGCTCGCCGATCCGATCGCGCATTTCGAGACGCACGGCGTGGGGCTGAGCGACGGGGCGTTTTTCGCGTCGCCGAAAGGCCGGCACGTGCGGCTGAACTTCGGCTGCGCGCGAAGCACGCTCCGTGAAGCGCTCCAGCGGATGCAGCGGGCGGTGCAGCACGCGTAACGGCCAGCCCTCGCGTCGCGCGGGTCAGCGCATCTCGAGCTTGCGCACAAAGTAACCCAATGGGTTACTTTGTAAATGAACCCCATTCATCCCCGATTAGAGATTTGGCTGGGCATTGGCGGATTTCTCGCGAGCGCGGCCGAGGAAGGCAGCCGCCAGGTGCAGCGAGCGTTGCGGCCGTCGCGGCACAAAGCCGGCCGGGTGCGCCGGCCGGGTGAGGACACTCCCATGTGGAACGCGCTCGCCGGGGAACTGCGCGCATCCGTGCAGGCGCATGGCACGAAGGTGAGGCTCGCGCGATATCTCGGCATTCCGAAACAACGGCTGCAGGATTATCTGCGCGCGGGCTCTCGGCTGCCCGACGCGGAGTTGGTTCTGCGGCTGTTGCACTGGCTGGCGGAACAGCGGGCGGGACGTGATCCGGGGTTATAAAGTAACCCATTGGGCAGTTGTGTTCGGCACGGCGCATGCGGTGGTGTGACGGCGGGAGAAAAAGGTCTGCCTTTGGTGGGGTGGCGGGCGTTGGCGTGGGCAGGGCGCA
>JBEHYR010000105.1:0-11979 GCA_048498075.1 Verrucomicrobiota bacterium
CCCTCTACCCCCCCCCCCCCCCCCCTCCTCCCTCCCCCCCCCCCCCCCCCGAGGCCGTGTGTTCGCAACTGCCCGTGCTTTACTCGGACGTCACCTTCCTCGGCGGTGACGGCGAGAACTGGTTTCAACTCTACGGCCGCAATCGGGCGGCCACGGTGATGAACGTCGATATCGGCGGCGGCACTACGGACATCTCGGTCATCCGCTACAGCCTCGCGTCCGCCGAGGACGACAGCTCCGGCCGGTTGATGGGACGCCGCGGGTCCACGGCGTTGAAGTCGACGCTCCTTTTCCGCGACGGCAATTCCGTCGCCGGCGACATGCTGGTGAAGCGGATCGTCGAGAAGGTGCTGCTGCCGCTCTGGCTTCGCGCCGGCGGGCTCGACAAGTTCGAGGATAATCCGGCGGCGCGCCGCGCGCTGCTCACGCTGCTGAAGTCGCCCGCCAACGAGATCGTCGCCCAAGTCGACCCGAAGGCCACGATGAAACTCGCGCGCATCGTGCGCCTCGTCTTCATCCCCCTCGTCAACCAGTGGCTGCAGCAGCTGACCACCGCGGAAAATTATCCCGACTCGCCGCGCCGCCCGCTGCAGGTGAAGCAGCTCATTCATCCCGACTGCCTGCGCGATTTGAACGAACTCGTCCTGAAAGTCATCGTCGCCCGCGGCGAGCACTGGGGCAATGAGGACAACCTCCTCCGCCTGCGCGATCCCCAGCATTTCAAACGGTGGTTCGACGGCCTGTCGGAGCGCGACGAACTGCCTTTTCCTCTGAACGCGGAATTGCAGGCCGAGACCACCGCGCTCGAACAGTGCATCGGCGATGTCTTCGAGGAGATGTTCGCCTCGCTCTGTCCTCTCATCGGCCGGCATCGCTGCGAACTCGTCATCGTCTCCGGGAAACCCTCCGAGCTGCCCCAGATGCGGAAGCTCCTCGTGCGAAATCTGCCGGTGCTGCCGCAGCGCATCATCCAGATGAAAAATTTCCCGGCGGGCGACTGGTATCCTTTCGTCGGCGACGACGGCATCAAGATCAACGACGCCAAGACCTGCACCGTCGCCGGGGCCGCGCTCTATCAGGATATTCTCAACGGCCACCTCTCCGGCTTCACGATCGAGCAGGCGGGCCAGACCGAGTACTCCCGCGCTTATTTCTGGGGCATCATCGGTCGCAACAGCGAGGCCGCGGATTTCTATCGCGAGGACACGCTGCTCTTCCGTCCTTCCGACTTCGGCTCGGCCAAGCCCTCGACGGACGCGGACAACACCATTGCCCTCGAACGCGAGTTCGACTTGCCGTTGAACTGCCGCATCGGCCGCCAGATCATGAAAGTCTCCGGCGTGCGGCCGGAGCCCGTGTATGTGCTCGAGTGGAATCCGTCGCAGCCGTTCGACAACCGCCCGGTGTACGCGCGCGTTCGCCTGCGTTGGAGTTCGACCTTGGGACGTGGCGAACGACTGGAACTGCTCTCCGTCGCGCCCCTCGCCGGCCAGCCGATCGAACTCGAACCCGAGCGGGTGAGACTGAAACTAAACACGATGCTCGACGAGAGCTTCTGGCTGGATGCGCCGCGGTTCGAGGCGGACGCGTTGTTCCAGAGTTAACCCTTCGCCGCCATGCAGCGCCTCCGTTTTCCTTTCCCCGCTTCGGCTCGGGCGGCGCTCACCGCGCTTTTATTTTTGCCTCTCCTCTCTCTCGCCGCCGACCCGAAGGCCGCGATCGTGGCGCCGCCACCACCGGTTCCTCCCGCCGCCACCCGCGAAGATTTGCAGAAGGTCGCCGATTCGATCGCGCCGCTGCAAGGGCGGTTCGACCGGCAGGAAATCAGCCTCACGCAGATCGCGAAGGATCTCGGCACGCTCGCCAAGCGGGTCGAAGACGACCTCAAGCCCGACATCGCCGCCAATACCAACACCGGCGTGGTCGCACTCTTAAAACGTATCCGCGACCTGCAGGAAGCGGTGGGCACCGAAGCCCAAAAACGGGAGGTGGAGGAGACGGATCGCCACCGTGAAGCACTGGCCCGGCTCAACCAGCTGGGCGAGCAGCTCGCCCAGGATCAGCGAACCACCGCCGACCTCGTCGATAAACTTCGCGCCGATGTCGCCAAAGCCCGCGCGCCAGCGGTGACTGCGCCGGCGCTCGCGACCGAACGAAGCCCCGACGTTCTCATCTTCGCGACGATGCTAATCAGCGCCGCCGGCCTCGGGGCATTGCTCCTTTGGCAGGCACGCGCGCAGCGGATTGCGGCCGACGCGGCCCGCGTCGAAATCATCAATAACCTCGTCCAAGTTCGAGATGCGCTGCTGCCGCAACGCGGCCCCGGCTCGCCGGGCACGCAGCCCGCGGCCGAGCAGCGCCTCGCCGGGCTGCAGCAGGAGTTGCAGCGACTGCTGGCCCACCTTTCGCCTCAACCCCAAACCTCCGTGCTGAGCGACGACCATACGACCCGGCAGATCCCTCCCCACTTGGTGGAGCCCCACGCGTCCACCTCCAGCTCCGCGCTTGCGCCGGGCTCTACATCCGCCTCCGCCTCCCCCGCGGAAACAGCCCTCGGCTCCGCGTCGATTCCTCCGGCAGCGGTTGGACTGCCTCCCGAGTTTGCTTCCCTGGATTTTCCCCTGAAGGCGTGGCGCGCGCAGCTCATGAGTGACCTCGTCGCCGGTTCAGCGACTCTGCGCGCCGTGGTGGTGGCGTGGCATGAACTCCAGCAGGTCTGCGCTCCGCCGAAGCCCGAGTCGCTCGAGCGAATCGCCGGCGCGGTCGCCAGCCTCTCCGAGCGACTTTACGCTTACTGGGATCTCAAACCAGAACTCGGCGAAGATGATCGCGCCCGGGCTTCGTCCGACTGGATCAAGGCGGTCAAAACGCTCACGACCGCGGCCGCCCCGAAGCTCGATATCCGGGAAGTCATTCCCGGTTCCCGTTACGATTCCGACAGCATGCAAACGGTTCAGGAAGGTCCGGGAAACCATCTCAACGTCGCTGGCGTTTATTCCTGGGTCACGCTGGATCGCTCCGGCGAACGCGTGAAAGTCGTCAACCGCGCCCGCATCGCCACCACCTGATTTGCCCGTTCCATGAGTGCCGCTGAAAATCCTGCTTCCTCTCCCATCTCCCGGCGCGATCTGCGGTCGCCCTATTTCGTGTTTCGCACCCCGGACGGGCTCGGCACTTATTTCACGTCGGAGCATTTGCCGGTGATCAAGTCGCCCAAGGAGCCGCTGTCGCGGTTCCTCGCCGGCGCCCGCCAGATCGAGAACGGCGCGCTGCGCTCGCTCCAATACGATTTCGAGGAATTCACGCTCGAAAATCTGCGCCCGCTCGAATTCCTGCCCCAGAGTGAAATCGACGCCTTTGCCGCCGCGGCGCGGAGTTTTTACGAGAAGGCTCACGCCGCCACGCCCCGGATCATTCCTCACGAAAAAAAGCTGCGCGCCCACTTCCGCCTGCCCGATCCCGATCTGGAGCCCGACGCGTATTGGGTTTACGGATCTGCTCACGACCGCAAGCTCCTCATCCTCTGGGGCTGCGAGTTCAAGCCCGGCACCTCGTTGCCGCTCGTACCCGACGCCGAACTCAAAATCCCCGCGGGCCGCACCCTGCTCGACCGGTTGCAGGCCCGCGTCATGTCGTGGACCGCGCGGCAAAAGGAGGCGACGAAGATCGCCTTGCGGGCCGACGAACCCATCGCGCGCTTCCTCGCGCAACCCGCCGTCGATGCCTCCGGTCAATCGGTGGGCGTCGTTCATCAAGGCCAGACGATTCCGCTCAAGGCGCTCAAGCCCCTGAAGCGCGTGCTCACGGGCGAACTCGCCGCCTTCGAAGCCGCCGCGAAGAAATATTACGACAAAGCCGCTCCCGCCTCGAACGAAGCGACCGCCTACGAAAAAGAACTTCGCCGTTCCTTCCGTCTGCCCGATCCGGAAAAAAGCCCCGCGGCCTGTCTGCTCCACGGCAAAAAAATTCTGTTTGTTCTCTCCGGCTCGGAAACCGAAGCGTCCACGCTTCCGATGATCGATCATCCGGCGCTGGCGGCCGCCGCTTCGCCGGTGCCGGCCGACGGCGCAGTCGTCGTCGCTGCGGGCGGCGCCACGAACATTGCGGCCCGGCTCAAGGCCCGCGCCGTTTCCTCCGGCTTGGTTTACACGATGATCGGCGCCGCGGCGGCGGTCCTCGTGCTCGGCGGCTTGGCGGCCTGGCAGTTCCTGCCCGATCGCACGCCACCGACGATCGTCAAGTTCGACAAGAAGGCCAATCTCGATGTCGGCGTGCCTTCAGCGACGGAAGTCCGTATCCGTTTTTCCGAGCCGCTCGGGCTGGCAAGCTTGCAGGAAAACGCGTTTCGTTTCGGCGACGAGAAGGCGAAACTCGCGGGCCCGCCGAAGCTCGACCCGCAGGATCCGACGCAGGTCGTCCTTGCCACCTCGAAGCTCATCGACGGCGAAAAATACGAACTGGTCGTGCGCGACGTCGCCGACAAAGCCGGCAACAAACTCGCCGCCGCCGTGTCCCTCGGCTTCGAGTTCCTCGATTCCGTCACGCCCAAAATCGTGAAGGTCTCCGGCGGCCCGAACAAGAACCAGCTCACGCTGGTCTTCAGCAAGCCGCTGCGCGCCGAATCGGTGTCGCCGTCGCGCAACTATCAACTGGAGACGCAGGACGGCACCGCGATCCGCCTCCGCGGCGCGACTCTCGATACCACGGCCAAGGACGGCGCCACGGTGGTGATCGACGCGGAAAAGGATTTCGTCGACGGCCTGCCCTACCGCCTCACCGGGCTCTCCGGCCTCAAGGATCTGGCGAAGCAGGGTAATTTCGCCGAGCTGCCGAAACCGCTCGAGTTCGAATACAAAGACATCATGCCGCCGCGCATCCTCGAGGCCTCCGGCAGCGCGGGTCGACTCGAACTCACGCTGACCTTCACCAAAGCCGTCGCGAAGGAACCGGCCGGTCGAGAACTCGCCGAGAACGTCGCCAACTATGCGGTGAACCTGCCCGACGGCACCCCGCTCTCGCTCGTGCCCGGCTCGGTTCACGGCAACGAGCAGGGTAACGTGCTCAAGCTCCGCTTCGACGAGCCCGCCAAACTCGCGCCTGGTCGTTACCAGGTGACGGTCTCCAATCTGCGGGACGCGAAAGGCAATGTGATCGAGCCGACCCCCACGGCGTTCGAATTTTTCGACATGAACGACCATTCACCGCTCACCGCCGCGGCGGTGGGCAAGATGGTCGGCAATCAGCTGAAGGTGGAGTTCAACCGCGTCCTGCGTCGCGCCGACGCCGCCGATCGCACGAAGTTCACGCTCCTCGACGATCGTCTGCAGCCACTGCACGATGTCGCCATCGCGCAGGTACAGCGGGTGCCCGATAGTCCCACCCAAGTGCTCATCACCTTGTCCCACGATCCCAAGCCCGGCTCGATCATCCAGGTCTCCACTGCGGGCGTGAGCGATATTTTCGGCAATGTCGCCGACCAGCCCGTGCGCCTGGCAAAACCCGTCTCGATCAGCGGCATCTCGGCCGGCGGCGAACAAGTGCTCGCCTGGATCGGCCATCCGACCGTGAAGACCAGGATCGTCACACTTACGATCAAGGAAGAAGTCGCGAAGTCCACGGCCCAGAACCTCGACAACTATGAATTCTCTCCCGACAGCGTGCAGGTGGATCGCGTGAGTGGATTCCGCGTCGAGACCGACGCCAAATCGGGCACGCGCCGAACCATCGTCGAACTGACCTTGCGGGCGCCGCTGCTCCTGCCGGCCGGCGTGAAACTCTCGGTGCAAAATCTCGAAGCCGAGGGGCTCTCTTTCCTCGGCGCGCAACAGCTCGAGAGTATCGAACTCGTCGCGGCGCCGTGACCAAGCTCGACTGAGCGCCCAGCTCGGCGCCAAAATCCGTCGAGATCGCCCCGTAGCCTTAACGGCCCAGGGTTTCGCGGCCGCTCCGTTCCGCGGTCACCTTCAAACCGTCATGCCCTATCGCACCGCCGACCTGCGTATCCGCGCCACGAAGCCGCTCCTCGCGCCTGCGACGCTCCTCGCCGAGCTGCCGCTAGCCGATGCTCACGCGGCCTCGATCGCCGCGGCGCGTTCCGCGGTCGCCGGCATCGTGACCGGCGTCGACGACCGGCTGCTCGTCGTCGTTGGCCCGTGTTCTGTCCACGACCCCGAAGCCGCGCTCGATTACGCCCGGCGTCTGCGCGAGATCGTGCCACTTTATACGGGAGAACTTTTATTCGCGATGCGCGTGTATTTCGAGAAACCGCGCACCGTCACCGGCTGGAAAGGTCTGATCAACGATCCGCTCCGCGACGGCAGCTACGAGATCGACCGCGGGCTGCATCTCGCGCGGAAACTCCTCCTCGCCATCGCCGCGCTCGGCCTGCCGATCGGCACCGAATTTCTGGATACCACGCTGGGCCAGTATTACGCCGACCTGATCTCCTGGGGTGCGATCGGCGCGCGTACGGTCGAAAGTCAGGTCCACCGCGAACTCGCCTCCGGCCTCTCGATGCCGGTCGGTTTTAAAAACCGCACCGATGGCGACGTGCAGGTCGCGATCGATGCGATCCGTTCCGCGCGCGAGCCGCACTGGTTTCCCACGCTCACGCGCGACGGCGCCCCGGCGATCCTCGGCACGACGGGCAACGTCCACGGCCACCTTGTCCTCCGCGGCGGCACCGCCGGGCCGAATTTTTCCGCCACCGACCTCGCGTACGCCGTGGCGTTGTTGAAAAAATATCGGCTGCCGCCGCACCTCATGGTCGATTGCAGCCATGCGAACAGCGCGAAGAATCCCGCGCGCCAGCCCCTCGTCGCCGCCGATCTCGCCGCGCAAATCGCCGCCGGCGAGCGCGCGATCGCTGCGGTGATGATCGAGAGCAATCTCCTCGGCGGCGCGCAGGACTATCGTGCCGACCCGCTCGTCTACGGTCGGAGCGTGACTGATCCCTGCCTCGCTTGGGAGCAGACACTGCCGGTCTTCGCGACGCTCGCCGATGCGGTGAAGCAGCGGCGCGGGTAACGCGCGTTATCCTTAACGCGCCGGTTTCGCGTCGATTCGCTGTCTGCCGGCGCGGTAAAGATAACGCGCCGACCATGCCCGCCACCGATCTCATCGCCCATCTCCGTTCGCTCCGCAATGAGGCCAATATCGCCGGCATGCGACGCTTCGGCATCGCGACGACCGGCGAGCAGCTCGGCATCTCGGCGCCGGTGCTGCGCGCGATCGCCCGCGCACATCGCCGTGAGCATGCGCTCGCGCTCGCGCTTTGGGCGAGCGGCATTCACGAGGCGCGCGCGCTCGCGACGCTCGTCGAGGATCCGAAGCGGATCACACGCTCGCAGATGGAGCGCTGGGTGCGCGATTGCGACAACTGGGCGGTGACTGACGCGCTGGCCTTCGTGTTCGACCGCACGCCCTTCGCCGAGGAAAAGGCGCATGCGTGGAGCACGCGAAAACCGGAGTTCGTGAAACGCGCCGCGTTCTCGATCATGGCCGGCATGGCGGTGCACCGAAAGGAGCTGCCCGACGAGGTGTTTCTTAATTTTCTCCCCGTCATTGCGCGCGAGGCGACGGACGAACGGAACTTCGTGCGCAAAGCCGTTAACTGGGCCCTGCGCGCCATCGGCAAGCGCAATCCGCGTCTCCGCCGCGCCGCCATCGCCGAGGCGAAGCGCATCCGGAAACTCGATTCGCGCACCGCCCGTTGGATCGCCGCGGATGCGCTGCGCGAACTGTCACGGCGCTAAACCTGGCGGTCACCGGGCGCGCGCCCCGCTGCTGGAAAATTTAAGAGTGTAACGCATTGCGTTACACTTTCGACCAGGGCGCTCGCCGGAACGGAGTCCGCGCCTTGCTGGGATCGCGTCGCTTCTTCACGAAATGCCCAATGGGGAGCGGTCATAAAAGCGAACGGCTCTTCCCGTTTCCGAATACAGGAGCCTGCTTGCACGCGATGTCGGACTTTCGCACGCGGGATCGCCTGCAAGCAGGCTCCTGCATCCGATCCAAAACACGGCTGCACTATTTTTGGGACCGTTCCAAAAGGGCGCGCTGCATTCGCCGCGGGACAGAACTCCAAGTTCGGTGGTGGGGCTGTTTCGATGCCGGCAGGGCGTCGTGCGAGGGACCTTTGCTGACGTTTCTACGGTGATCACGACCTCTGCGACCACTCGGAGAGCCGACCCTCCCACTAACTACCTGTCCGACTCCGCGACGGCGAGCTGGCCGCAGCCGGCGGCGATGTCGATGCCGCGGCGTTGGCGGACGGTGCTCGGGAGGGTGAATTCGTCAGCGAGGATTTTTTGGAAACGGCGCGCGGCTTCGCTGCGCGTGGGAGCGCCATCGTAGCCGGCTGTGGGATTGAGAGGGATGAGGTTCACCTGCGCGGGGAGGCCGTGCAGCAGGCGGCCGACGGCGCGGGCGGTTTCGACGGAATCGTTTTTGCCCTCGATGAGCGTCCACTCGTAGAAAATTTTTCGGCCGGTCGACTCGCTGTAGGTGCGGCACGCGGCCATGAGTTCGTCGAGTGGCCACTTGCGGGCGGCGGGGACGAGGGCGGCGCGCTCCGCCTGCGTGGCGGCGTGGAGCGAGACGGCGAGGTGAAGCGGGCGTTTTTCCCGGGCGAGGCGCAAGATCCCCGGCACGACGCCGACGGTGCTCAGCGTGATGCGCTCCGCGCCGAGCGAGAGTCCGCCGTCATCGCGCAGGATATCGATCGCGTGCATGACCGCGTCGTAGTTGTGGAGCGGTTCGCCCATTCCCATGAGCACGAGATTGCGCAACCGGGGCCGAGGTGAAGTGTAACGCAATGCGTTACACTGCCCCCGGGCGCGCCGATCGGGCGGGGGCGAGGCGGCGGCGGCGGGCGCGGGGGCCTCGGGAAACGACTCGGAGGGAGTGTAACGCATTGCGTTACACTTTTCGGAAGGGGCGGAGCGGAGGGCGCGGGTGACGTGGACGGCTTGGGCGACGATTTCGCCGGGGGTGAGGTGGCGGGTGTAGCCCATCTGGCCGGTGGCGCAAAAGACGCAGCCCATCGCGCATCCCACCTGGCTGGATACGCAGGCCGTGACTCGGCCGGTGAAACGCATAAGGACGGTTTCGATGCGTTCGCCGTCGGCGAGGGCGAGGAGATATTTGCGGGTGAAGCCGTCGCTCGAATCGGTTTCAAGCGCGGTGGGGAGCGTGCCGATCTGCGTCTCGGCGGCGAGATGCGCGACGATGCGCGGCGGCAGCTCGGGCATCGCGGCAAAGGTGTCGGCGAGATCGAGGTAAAGGTAGGCCCAGAGGCGCGTCGCATGAACGGGACTCAGGCCGCGCGACTCGAACCAAGCGCGGAGCTGCGGGCGCGAGAGATCGTAGAGATTGGTGCGGGCGGGAGCGGTCACGGAATGAGCTGGCCATGCAAACTCGCGGGTGGGGCTCACGCAAGCCGGCGGCGGTAGACGGGGGTGGTTTTAGAAAAAACTCTAGTGTTCAGGGGAAATGCCGATGAAGGGGCGTCGGATTCTCAAGATCCGTCCCCTGTTCCCGTGACTCCACCCGCCACAACTCTCGATCTGCTCCCCCTGCAGCGTCCGAGGCGAATTCGCCGCGGACGCGCGGGCGCACGTCGGCCGGCGAAGAACGCCGCGTTGAGCGGCGAGACGGCGGATCGCGTGTTGCAGGCGATCGCGGCGGTGACGTCCACGGCGATCGTCGTGGCCGATCCGCTGCGGATCATCGACTGGTCGAATCCGGGTTTCACCCGGCAATCGGGTTATGCGCCGGAAGAGGTTCGCGGACAGCGGCTCGAGGCGCTGGTCGAGAGCCTGACCGACGACCCGGGCGCGGCGCTGGCGATCTCGTGCGCCCTCGACCGCGGGGAAATGTTTGCGGCGACGTTGCCGAGTACGACGAAGGATGGACGGGTCTACTGGGTCGATCTCGACATCGAGCCGGTGCGCGACGCGACGGGGAAAGTGACGGCGTATCTGCTGATGCAGGACGACGTGTCGGAGCGTCGGGAGCACGAGGAGACGCTGCGCCGCGCAAACGCGGCGATGCAGGATCTGAATTCACAGTTTGAAAACGCGATCGAGCGCGCGCAACAGCTCGCGATGGAAGCGGCGGTGGCGAACCAGGCGAAGAGCGCGTTCCTCGCGATGATGAGCCACGAGATCCGCACGCCGCTGAACGGCGTGATCGGCATGACGTCGATCATGGAGGCGAGTCCGCTCGACGACGAGCAGCGCGAATGCCTGCGGACGATCAAGATGTCGGGTGAGGCGCTCCTCGCGGTGATCAACGACACGCTCGACTACTCCAAGATCGAGGCGGGGCGGCTCGATCTCGAGCAGGTGGAATTCGATTTGCGCGGCTGCGCGGAGGAGGCGACCGAGCTGCTGGCGGCGAAGGCGTTCGCGAAAAAACTCGAGCTGGTGTGCGACATCGCGGAGGGGACGCCGTGCCGCATCATCGGCGATCCGGTGCGGTTGCGGCAGATTTTCGTCAACCTGCTGGGCAATGCGGTGAAGTTCACCGCGAGCGGCGAGATCGCGCTGCAGATCGGCCTCGAGGGGCGCGCGGGCGACGTGTGCACGTTCAAGCTCGGCGTGCGCGACAGCGGCATCGGCATCCCGGCGGACAAGCAGCACCGGCTGTTCAAGAGTTTTTCGCAGGTGGACTCGTCCACCACGCGTCAATACGGTGGCACGGGTCTCGGGCTCGCGATCAGCAAAAAACTCGCCGAGCTGATGGGCGGGACGATGTGGGCGGAGAGCGAGGCCGGGAAGGGCTCGACGTTCCTTTTCACGATCCAGGTGAAGCTCGCGGCGGAAAGCGAAGGCGGGGGCGAACCGGCGGCGACTTTGCGGGGACAGCAGAACGCGGCGACGGCGGCGGCGCTCGCGGGCAAACGCGTGCTGGTGGTCGACGACAACGCGACGAGTCGCGCGGTGCTCGCGCGGCATCTCGGATATTTCCGGGCGATTCCGACGTGCTGCAAAAGCGGCGCCGAGGCGGAGGCGCGGCTCGCGGTCGGCGAGATGTTCGACCTCGCTCTCGTCGATCTGCACATGCCGGGCATGGATGGCGTGTCGTGGTCGCGGCGACGCGCGGCGGAAGGAAAACGTTTTCCCATCATCCTCCTCAACGCGCTCGGCGAGACGACGGCCGACCCGTCGCTCGACGGTGTGGTGCACAAGCCGCTCAAGCGCGAACTGCTGGGCGAGCGGATCGCCCAGACCTTGGGCGCGCTGCCGAAGAGCCGCGTCGAAGCGGCGGCGCCGCCGGATGCGGCGAAGCAGATGGGCGTGTTGAAGCCGCTGCGGTTGCTGATGGCCGAGGACAACGCGGTGAACCAGTTGGTCGCGAAACACCAACTCGCGCGGCTGGGCTATGTGCCGACGATCGTGGGCAACGGCGAACTCGCGGTGGCGGCGGTGCTGGCGGAGGAGTTCGAGGTGATCTTGATGGATGTGCAGATGCCGGAGTGCGACGGGTTCGAGGCGACGCGGCGCATTCGCGCGGCGAAGCCGGGCGGAGGCCTGCCGTGGATCGTGGCGTTGACGGCGGGCGTCGGCTCGGCGGATCGCGAAGAGGCGCGCACAGCGGGGATGAACGATTATGTCGCGAAACCGCTGCGGCCGGAAGCGCTGCAGGCGGCATTGGCACTGGCGTATGATGAGGTGCAGGCGCGACGGGGAAGAAGGAGTTGAGGGACGGGGGACGGGGGACGAGCGGCGAAGGGCGAGCGGCGGAGGGGGAGACTCAACCTGTTTTTGGAGTGCGGCGAATTGACGCCGCTTTTGACCAAGGTGGGAACGGGCCGTCGAGCCGGCCCGCGGAGAAAGCGGCGTCGAGCCGCCGCACCCCAAAGTTCACGTGCCGTAGAGGCGGTCGCCGAAATCGCCGAGGCCGGGGAGAATGTATTTTTTCGCGTTGAGTTCGCGGTCGAGCGCAGCGGTGAAAATTTCGAGGTCGGGAAATTGG
>JBEHYR010000106.1:0-11570 GCA_048498075.1 Verrucomicrobiota bacterium
CTCTCCCCTGCACTGCGCCGCCGTCGATCTCGGCGCCACCAGCGGCCGCGTCATCGTCGGCACCTGGGCGAAAAACAAACTCATCCTCACCGAGGTTCACCGCTTTCCCAACACTTTCCAATCGCTCGGCGTTCACGACTACTGGAACCTCCCCGGCCTCTGGGCCGAGGTGCAGACCGGCCTCCGCAAAGCCGCCGCGCAGTTCAAGAGTATCGCCTCCGTTGGCGTCGACACCTGGGGCGTCGACTACGTGCTCGTCAACGACGCCGGCCGCCTCGTCTTCCCCGCGCACGCCTACCGCGACGCCCGCACGCAGCCCGGCCTGAAAAAACTCGCGAACACCCGCGCCGCCCTCGCCCGCGTCTACGCCGCCACCGGCATCCCGAACGTCTTCTACAACTCCAGCCTCCAACTCGCCGAGACGGTCGCGAACTGCCCCGCGATCGAGGATCTCGCCACGCGCTGCCTTTTTCTCCCGGACTACTTCAATTTCCTCCTCTCCGGCCGGATGGAAAACGAGTTCACGATGGCGAGCACCACGCAGCTCATCGACGTGCACGCGACCGACTGGTCCCGCCCGACGCTCGATTATTTCCGCCTCCCGCCGCAGTGGTTTTCAAAACCCGTCCTCGCCGGCAAGAAACTCGGCAAGATCACCGCGCTCCCCGAGCTCGCTGCCGCCCAGCTCGTCGTCGTCCCGAGCCACGACACCGCCGCCGCCTACGACGCGATGCCCGCCGATCCCGCCGGCACCGACCTCTTTCTCAGCTCCGGCACGTGGTCGCTCGTCGGTTTCGAAAGCGACACGCCCGTCCTCGGCGCCGAAGCCCTCGCCGCCCGCATCTCCAACGAGCGCACCGGCCGCGGCGGCTATCGCCCGCTCACCAACGTCATCGGCCTCTGGCTCCTCGAAGGCACGCTGAAGGACTTCGCTTCGCGCCCGAAAACCGACGCCGAGTGGGCCGCCCTCATTACCGCCGCCGAGAAACTCCCCACGCTCGCCGCGCTCCTTGACGTCGCCGATCCGGCGTTCACCAACCCGCCGTCGATGCGCGCCGCGATCGACGCGCAGTTGAAAAAGAAAAAACTCACGCCGCCGAAAAATCTCGCCGGCTACACCCGCCTCATCTGCGACTCGCTCGGCCGCGGCCACGCCGACGCGATGCGCTCCTTCGAACGCCTCGCGCACCGCAAATTCAAGCGCATCCTCATCGTCGGCGGCGGCTCGAAGAATCGCCTCCTCTGCCAGGCCACGGCCGACGCCGCCGGCGTGCCCGTAGTCTCGTTCTCCCTCGAAGGCACCGCCGTCGGCAACCTCGCCGCCCAGCTGATTGCCCTCCGCGCCGTGAAAGATCTCCCGACTTTCCGCGCGTTACTCACAAAGCAAATTCACCAAACAACCTACCAGCCACGCGACTGAAAAAAGCTCCAAGATCCAAGCCCCAAGCTCCAGAGAATCTCCAAATTTTAATTTCTAATCTGAAGTTTGGATCTTCTCTGGAGCTTGGATCTTGATCCTTGGAGCTTCCGCCGCCGCCTCCTTCTCTTATGCCCAACGCAAAATCTCTGGCGACCGCCTACAAACTCGCCCGCGCCGCCTACGCCGAAGTCGGCGTCGACACCGAAGCCGCCCTCGCCCGCGCCACCGCCGTCCCGATCTCACTCCACTGCTGGCAGGCCGACGACGTTCGCGGCCTCGAGACGCCGAAGCCTGGCCTCGACTCCGGCGGCATCATGGCGACCGGCGGCTATCCCGGCCGCGCGCGCAACGGCGACGAGATGCGCGCCGACCTCGATCTCGTTCTAAAACTTCTCCCCGGCGCGCAGCGCCTGAATCTCCATGCGTTCTACGCCGAGACCGGCAGCGCCGTCGTCGATCGCGACGCGCTCGAGCCCGCCCATTTCGCCCGCTGGCTCGACTGGGCAAAGTCACACGCCATCGGCCTCGACTTCAACCCGACCTACTTCGCGCACCCGCAGGCCGCCTCCGGCTTCACGCTCTCGAGCGCCGACAAATCCGTGCGTAAATTCTGGATCGATCACGGCCGCGCCTGCCGCGTCATCGCCGAGCATTTCGCGAAAAAACTCCGCTCGCCCTCCGTCATCAATCACTGGATTCCCGACGGCACGAAGGACCAGCCCGCCGACCGCTGGTCCCCGCGCGCTCGGCTCATCGAATCGCTCGATGCGATCTTCGCCAACTCCTCGGTCGACCGCCGCCGCTGCGTCGACGCCGTCGAAGGCAAACTCTTCGGCCTCGGCTCCGAGGACTACGTCGTCGGTTCGCACGAATTTTATTCTTCCTACGCGCAGTCGCGCAAAATTGTCCCGTGTCTCGACCTCGGCCACTATCACCCGACCGAATCCGTCGCCGACAAAGTCTCCGCGCTGCTCCAGTTTCATCCGAAGCTTCTCCTTCACACCTCGCGGCCGATCCGCTGGGACAGCGATCACGTCGTCATCCTCGACGACGCCGTGCGCAACCTCTTCCTCGAAATCGCCCGCGGCGGCGCGCTCGATCGCGTCTACGTGGCGCTCGATTTCTTCGACGCCTCGATCAACCGCCTCGCCGCGTATGTGGTCGGCGCCCGCGCGACGCGCCAGGCGATCCTCCTCGGCCTGCTCGATCCGTCGGAAAAATTGAAAGCCGCCGACGCCGGCGGTCGCGGCCACGAACGCCTCGCGTTGATGGAAAACGCGAAAGCCATGCCGTGGGGCGCCGTGTGGGATGAACTCTGCGTCCGCGCCGGCACGCCCACCGGTGCGAGCTGGCTCGCCGACGTCGCGCGCTACGAACGCGACGTGACGTCGAAGCGCTGATTCTGGAGTGCGGTGGCTCGACACCGCTTTCGACGGGCCGGCTCGACGGCCCGCATCCTCCGGCGCGTCAAACCGCGCCGGAGCCAAAGCGGCGTCGAGCCGCCGCACTCCAAACCCTCACACCTTCCAGCTCTGCAGCATCTTGATATAGTTCGCGCGCTCGAAGGCCGCCGGATCGGGGCAGCGTTTCAAATTCAGAGAGCCGCGGAGCTGCTCGATCGAGTCGTAGCCGTTGTCCTCGAGCCAGCGGGTGATTCCGGCGAGCAACGTCGTCAGGATATGCGGTCCGTAGCGCAGCAGCACGGACACGACTTGCACCGCGTTCGCGCCGGCGAACATCGCCTTGATCACGTCGCCGGCCGCGTGCACCCCTCCGCTCGCCGCCAGCGATCCACGCACGTGCGGCGAGAGAATCGCCAGCCAGCGCAGCCGCAGCAGTAGCTCGCTCGAATCCGACAACCGCAGCTGCGGATTCACCTCGAGTTGATCGAGGTCGAAGTCCGGTTGGTAGAAACGATTGAAGAGCACCACGCCCTTCGCACCCGCTTTTTCGAGCGCGAGCGCGAACTGCGCCGGCGCCGAGTGAAACGGCGAAAGTTTCACCGCGACCGGCACACTCACTGAACTCGTCACCAGGCTCACCGTCTCCAGCATCGCCTCCTCGACGTCTTCGGCCGACAGCGCCGGATCGGTCACGAGTTGATAGAGGTTGAGTTCGATCGCATCGGCGCCCGCGGCTTCGAAGCGTTTCGCATACGCGGTCCAGCCGCCCGGACGACAACCGTTCAGTGACGCGATCACCGGAATCGTGAGCGTCGCCTTCAAGTCGCCGAGTTGGCGCAGGTAGTGATCCGGCGCGAGTTGGTATTCCTCGAAGGCGGGGAAGAACGAAGTGCTCTCGGGATTGCTCTCGGCGGCGGTCTCGACGTTGAGGAACAGCGCGCGTTGCTCGGCGTCGATCTGCTCTTCGAACAACGAACGCATCACGATCGCCGCGGCGCCGGCATCCTGGAGTTTGTGCGCGACGGAGGTGTTGTCACAGAACGGCGACGCGCCGACGACGAGGGGATTGCGCAGTTTGAGGCCGAGGTAGTCGGTGGTGAGGTTCATGGGGCGTGAATTGAAATTGGCAGGGCGGGTTATCCTTAACCCGCCGTTGGCGGGGTTATTCGCGGCGTGAGCGGCGCGTTGGGGACAACGCCCTACCCCTTGAGCGTGTCAGTTTTTCGGCAGCTCGACGCGCGGGGCCGGCGTTTGCGGCGCGGCGCTCGGCGCCGGCGCGTGGCCGTGGCCATTGCCGTTTTCCGTCTTCGCGGCTCCGGGCTGGCCGGCGAGGTGTTGGTAGAGCGCGAAGTGCTCGCGGACTTTCACCTGCGCCTCGGCGGCGAGTTCTCCCGCGCGCGCGGGCGCGATGTTCTTCAGGATGCTGAAGCGCGTCTCGTTCGCCATGAACTTGGCGAGCTCGGTCTTCGGCGGCGCCGAGTCGAGCTTGAGCGGGTTCTGGCCCTTCTCGGCCAGGCGCGGATCGTAGCGGAAGAGCGGCCAGTAGCCGGTGTCGACCGCGAGCTTCTGCTGCTCGAGCCCGAGGTGCAGCGGGAAGCCGTGCGCGATACAGTGCGAGTAGGCGATGACGAGCGCCGGTCCGTCGTAGGCTTCGGCTTCGCGGAGCGCGGCGACCGTCTGGCTGTCCTTCGCGCCCATCGCGACTTTCGCGACGTAGACGTGGCCGTATTGCATCGCGATCAGCGCGAGATCCTTCTTCGCGACGCCCTTGCCGCCGGAGGCGAACTTCGCGACCGCGCCCATCGGCGTGGACTTCGAGGACTGGCCGCCGGTGTTGGAGTAAACTTCCGTGTCGAGCACGAGCACCTTCACGTTGGCGCCGGAGGCGAGCACGTGGTCGAGGCCGCCGTAGCCGATGTCGTAGGCCCAGCCGTCGCCGCCGAGAATCCAGGTGGATTTTTTCACGAGCGCGTCGGCCAGCGCGTGAAGCTTCTGCGCATCGACGGTCGGCACGTTTTTCAAGACCTCGCGCAACTCCCCCACGCGTTCGCGCTGCGCGGCGATACCGGCATCGGTCGACTGGTCGGCGCCGAGCAGCGCCTGGGTGAGATCGGGGCCGACGCGGGCGCCGAGCTGCGTGAGCAACAGGCGCGCGCTTTTCGCGCGCTGCTCGGTGGCGAGGTGCAGGCCGAGGCCGAACTCGGCGTTGTCCTCGAAAAGTGAATTCGCCCAGGCCGGCCCGCGGCCTTCGCTGTTGGAGCAGTAGGGCGTCGTCGGCAGGTTGCCGCCGTAGATCGAGGAGCAGCCGGTGGCGTTGGCGATCAGGAGGCGGTCGCCGAAGAGCTGGGTGAGCAGTTTCACATACGGCGTCTCGCCGCAGCCGGAGCACGCGCCGGAGAATTCGAAGAGCGGCGGCATGAACTGCGCGCCCTTGACCGTGGACGCGTCGATCTCGAGGCGGTCGGGATCGGGCAGCTTCGTGAAGAAATCCCAGTTCCGGCGATCCTGCTCGAGACGCGGCTCCTGCGCGACCATGTCGATGGCCTTGTGGCGGGGATTCGTTTTATCCTTCGCCGGGCAGACCTGCACGCAGAGCGAGCAGCCGGTGCAATCCTCGGGCGCGACCTGCAAGGTGTAGAGCAGGCCAGGCATTTCGGCGGAGCGGAATTTCACGGTGGTGAAACCTGCGGGCGCATTCGCGACGGCGGCGGGCTCGACGAGCTTCGGGCGGATCGCGGCGTGCGGGCAGACGAGCGCGCACTTGTTGCATTGAATGCAGATCGACGCGTCCCACTGCGGAATCTCGAGCGCGATGTTGCGCTTCTCGAAGCGCGCGGTGCCCGTCGGCCAGCAGCCATCGAGCGGCATGGCGCTCACGGGCATGAGGTCGCCTTCGTTCGCCAGCAGCTTCGCGGTGATCTTGCGCACGAAGTCGGGCGCGTCGGAATAGGTCGGCGGCTTCGTCGCGAGGGCGTTCGCATCGACCTCGGCGGGGATCGCGACCTGACGCAGGCCGGCGAGCGCGGCGTCGACCGCGGCGTAGTTCATCTGCACGATCTGCTCGCCTTTTTTCCCGTAGGTTTTCGCGATGGCTTTTTTGATCTGGGCAATCGCCTCGGCCTGCGGGAGCACGCCGGAGAGGGCGAAGAAGCACGTCTGGAGCACGGTGTTCGTGCGCCGGCCCATGCCGCTCGCCTGCGAGACGGCGGTCGCATCGATCACGTAGAATTTGATTTTCTTCGCGATGAGCTGGTTCTGCCACTCGCGCGGCAGTTTCTTCCAGGTCTCCTCGGGCGAGTGCGGGGAATTCAGCAGCACCGTCGCGCCGGTCGCGGCGAAACCGAGCACGTCGCTGCGGCCGACGAAGTTGAACTGGCTGCACGCGACGAAATCCGCCTGGCGGATGAGATACGGCGCCTTGATCGGCCGCGGGCCGAAGCGGAGGTGCGACGTCGTCATCGAACCGGACTTCTTCGAGTCGTAGACGAAGTAGCCCTGCGCGTAGTTCTTCGTCTGCTCGCCGATGATCTTGATCGAGTTCTTGTTCGCGCCGACGGTGCCATCCGCACCGAGGCCGACGAACACGCAGCGGCGGACGTCGCTCGCTTCGAGATCGAACTCGGCGTCGTAGCTCAGCGAGGAGTCCGTGACGTCATCGAGGATGCCGACCGTGAAATGATTTTTCGGATCCCATTTCGAGAGGTTCTCGAAGACGGCTTTCGCCATGCCCGGCGTGAATTCCTTCGAGCCGAGGCCGTAGCGGCCGCCGATGACGCGGTTCGATCCGGCGAGCGGCGAGCCACCTTCAGCGAGCGCGGCGAGGACGTTGAGATAAAGTGGCTCGCCGAGGGAGCCGGGCTCCTTCGTGCGATCGAGCACGGCGATCGCCTTCGTCGTCGCGGGCAGCGCAGCGAGGAAGGATTTCACGTGGAACGGCAGGAAGAGCCGCACGGCGACGACGCCGACTTTCTCGCCCTTGGCGGCCAGCCAGGTCGCCGTCTCGGCGAGCGTTTCGATGCTGCTGCCCATGGCGACGACCACGCGCTCCGCCTCGGGATGGCCGTAGTAGTCGAAAAGACGATATTGCCGGCCGGTGCGGGCGGCGAAGCGGTCCATCATGTCCTGCACGACGCTCGGCAGGGAGTTGTAGAAACGGTTCACGGCTTCGCGGCCCTGGAAGTAGACGTCGGGATTCTGCGCGGTGCCGCGGAGCGTCGGCTTGTCAGGCGTCAGCGCGCGCGCCCGGAAGGCGGCGATGTCGGACTCGTCGATGACGGCGCGGACATCGTCATCGGTGAGCATCGAGATTTTCTGCACCTCGTGCGACGTGCGGAAACCGTCGAAGAAATGGATGAACGGCACGCGCGCGCGGTAGCTGGCGACGTGGGAGATCAGCGCGAGATCGTGCGCCTCCTGCGCGGAGTTGCTGCAGAGGAGCGTGCAACCCGTGGCGCGGCAGGCCATGACGTCCTGGTGATCGCCGAAAATCGAGAGCCCCTGCGCGGCGAGCGCGCGCGCGCTGACGTGCAGTGTGAACGGCAGCAGCTCGCCCGCGATCTTGTAGAGATTCGGAATCATGAGCAGCAGGCCCTGCGACGCAGTGAACGTCGTCGTGAGCGCGCCGCCAAGCAGGCCGCCGTGGACGGTGCCGGCGACGCCGGCTTCGGACTGGAGCTGGACGACGCGCGGGACTTCGCCCCAAAGATTGGGCTTCTTGACCGCGGCCCACTCGTCGCAGACTTCGGCCATCGTCGACGACGGCGTGATGGGATAGATCGCGATCAGCTCGTTGAGCCGGTAGGCGACGGACGCGACCGCCTCGTTGGCGTCGCAGGTTGAGAAAATGGATTTGGCGGCTGGGGACGTGGGCATTTTTGCGCTCGGATATTTCCGAGCGCGCACATTTTGCCATGAGTGACGACGCCCTACTCCGCGCGGGTTGTCATTCGCGTTGCATGGATTGGCAGAAGCGCCGCGGGCTCACGCGGATGGCTTCGCTCGCGGATCGGCCAGGCACGCGCACGTCAGTGGGAGGTCGAACAAATTCAACAAATTCTCGCGGTCCATCTGCGCGAGCGTGCTGCGCCGGCTCTCGTGGCTAAGCCCCCGGAGAATTCCGAAAGGGCAATCGCCGGTGTAGGCGCCCTTGGGGCATTTATACGTGAGGCCGAGGATTTGTTCCCTCAACACGTTTAAAGGTTCTTCTTCGCTCATGGGGCAGGGCCGAAGCATTGGCACCGATCGGTAGCATGAAGCGGCAAAGACGCTGCGATGGTGTTTTCGCCGGCGGCGAGTGGGGTTTTAGAAGCAAGTCCTGACGTCCAACGTCACGAGCCTAACCGCATCGCCCTCTCCGGGCTGCGCACTTTTTGGCCGACAATGCTTACTTTTTTCGAGAATGCGATCGTAGCGGCCGGCCCACCCCGGCGTGCGCCCCATCGGTCGCCGGGGTCGCGTTTCAACGAAATGCCGCGCGCATGCCCCCGGTGACCAGCGCGAGCGTGATGAGCGAATTGACCGGCATCATGATCGCCGCCACGAGCGGGTTCATCAGCCCGGCGACGGCCAGGCCCACGGCGAAGAGATTGTAGCCGATGGAGAACCCGAGGATGATCCGCTGCGTGCGGCGACGGATGAGATTCACGCGAAACAGTTCCCGCAGCCCGCCGACACCGCGGCCCAGGTAATAGAAATCCGCTTTGCGCTCGAGCACCCCGCGATGGATCACCGGCGTGCCGCGGCACAGCGCACGCTCAAAAGCGAGGCTGTCGTTTGCGCCGTCGCCGAGCATGAGCGTCTGGTCGGCGCCATGGGCGTCGAGCCACGCGGCTTTATCCTGCGGGGACATTTCGCCGAGGGCGCGGTGCGGGGGAAGGCCGAGTTCGCCGGCGAGCGTGTGGACTTTTTCCCGGCGATCGCCGCTGAGGATCGTGACGGTGAAGCCGGCGCGCTCGATCGCCTCGATCTCGCGTCGCGCGCCGGGCCGCGCGGCGTCGACGAAACGAAACCGCGCCAGCACTTCGCTCCCGTGTGCAAACACCGTTTCCTCACCGGCGATCCCCGCGCGCCAGCCGGCACGACCCAGCGACCAGGTCTGGCCTTGCGCCAGCATCTCGACCCCGTCGCCCACCGTCTCGCTCACCCGCGCCTCCGGTCCCCGCGCGGTAAAGTAACCTATTGGGTTACCGGTTTCTTCGCCTTTACCGCGAGAGCCGTCGGTGGAGTAACCTATTGGGTTACTCCGGGCGGAAGCGTCGGGGGAGGATGGCGCGGTGGTGAGGAGGTTTTCGAGGAGGCACTGGCTGACGGGGTGCGGGTTATCGCGCACGAGTGCGAAGAGCGCAGCGCGAGCGGCGGGATCAAGCGCGGCGAGCGCGGCGGGGTTCTCGAGCAGCGGCGTCTCGAGCGTGAGCGTGCCGGTCTTGTCGAAGACGAGCCGGCGCACGCGGGCGAGTTTCGTCCAGAGATCGCTCTCGCGCACGAACACGCCGCGGCGACGCAGCGCGATGGTGGCCATCTCGTCGGCGAGTGGAAACGCGAGCGCGACGGCGCACGGGCAGGAAACGACGAGCACGGCGGTGACGACGGCGCCGGTGCGCAGGAAGTCGGCGGTGGCGAGCCACCAGCCGAGCCCCGCGAGCGCGGCGATCGCGAGAATGCCGGCCAGATAGCCGCGAACGATCTTCTCGAGAAAGATGTGGCGCTCGCCGGTGCGTTCGCCGGGCGCGAGCAACTGTGCGAGGAGCGACTCGCTCCACGCTTGGAGCGCGACGAAGCGGAGTTCGATGCGACCGAGATTGAGCGCGCCGGCAGGCACGCGCTGGCCCGCGCGGAAGACGCGCGGCTCGGCTTCGCCGTTGATCGAGGCGAGCGAGCAGGAGGCGTCGGCGCCTTCGAGGCGCGACTCGACCGGGAGCGTGGCACCCGGAGGCAGGATGAGGACGTCGCCGGTGCGAAGCTTTTCCGGGGCGAGTTCGCGGCCGTCGGCGAGGCGGAGACGCTGCGGCTTCGGCTGCTGGCTGAGGAGGCGGCGACGGTTGCGCTCGACGGCGGCGACCTGCGCCCACCGGCCGACGAGCATCAGCAGGATGAACGTCGAAACGAAATCGAAGTAGACGTAGCGCGCTTCACCCGCGAGCCAGCCGTAGAGCGAACCCGAATACGCGCCCACGATCCCGAGCGCGATCGGCAGGTCGATGTGCAGCGCGCGCTCGCGCACCGCGCGGACGGCGCGCCCGATGAAATAGAGGCCGCCGACGAGCAGGCTGAGCGTGCCGAACGCGAGCGAGAGCAGGCCGAAGAGTCCCGCCCACTCGTAGGTCTTCGGCATGCCGAAATACACCGGGAGCGAAAAAAGCATGACGTTCATCGCGAACGCCGCGCACAGCCCGATGCGTTTCACGAGCGCGCGGCTCTCGGGCTCGGCGGGCGTTTCGCCGGCCGGGCCGGCGAGGTAGCCGAAGGCCTGGAGCTTGCGCGCGAAGTCGGCGGCGGAGAATTCGCCGCGGATCCAGCGCAGGCGCATCGTGCCGTATTGCGCATTGACGTTGATGTCGCGGGCGCCGGGCAGTTGTTGAAACACGCGCTCGATCAGCCACACGCAGCCGGCGCAGGAGATGCCCTGGACGTCGAGGGTGAGTTCGGGGACGCGGGAGATGTAGGGCGGGGTCTCCCGACTCCGCCGGGGCGCGGTTGTCGTCTCTAAACCGGCGGCGTCGGGAGACCCCGCCCTACAATTTTCTGCTTCGCGCTGCGCGGTCTCGAGCCAGGCGTAGTCGCGCGGCTGGAAAACGGCGGTGTCGGCCGGCGCGGTGATCTCGTCCTTGATGCGATAGTAGCCGGCCAGACCGTGCTCGTGGACGAGGCGGAAAACGTAGCTGCAGCCCGCGCAGCAAAAGCCGCTTTCGCGCATGCGGTCGTCGATCAGCGCGGCGCCACAGTGACGGCACGCGGGCTTTGCCGGCGGGCGCAGACCGGAGTTCGGAGATCGGAGATCGGGAAGAGTGGCCGCGCTCATGTCGAAGGGCTCAGTGGCAGATGAACGAGGTGGGATCGGGGCCGGGCAGGCCGAGCGTGGCGCGGAGGCGGAAGCCGATGATCAACGCGGTGCCGAGCGCGAGCGTGAGCCGGGTGCGCGCGAGCCAGAGCGGCGAAAGCTTTTGGCGAACCCAGTGGAACTGGGACTGCGCGAGCCAGAGCAGCGGCACGGTGCCGAGGCCGAACGCGAGCATGAACTCGATGCCGTGCAACGCGGAACCCGACAGGAGCGCCATCGCGACGAGAAAATAAAGCGGGCCGCACGGCAGCAGCGGCGTGGCGAAACCGAGCGCCGCGGCGGCTTCGACGCGTGAACGGCCCCGGAGCCAGCTCTGGAGTTTCCACGTGCAGCGGGTCAGCGCGAAAAGTTTCGGGAGGTGGCGGTCCCAGCGCAGCGCGAGTGCGACGAAGAACAGCACGAGCATCCACGGGAGCCAGCGCAGCGCGGACTGCGAAACCCAGGTCAGCGGCGTGTGGCCGAGCCCGCCCGCGAGCGCCCCGAGCGCACTGTATCCGGCAACGCGCGACAGGTGATAGACGGTGCTCACGGTCTGCGCATCCGCGCGGTCGCCGCGCACGGGCATCAGCGTGCACGCGAGCGGACCGCACATGCCCGCGCAGTGCAGGCTCGTCACGAGGCCGGCGATGAAGGCGGCGCCCGGAGAATTGACGGCGGCAAATTCCATACGCTCAACGCGGCGGAGCCGCCA
>JBEHYR010000107.1:0-11030 GCA_048498075.1 Verrucomicrobiota bacterium
GGAACTCGAGACTCTCGTCGCCTCGATGACGCTGAGCGACTTCAGCGGCGAATTCCGCAAGATGGTGCATGAAGCGGGCGAAGCCGGGCCGAGGCTCGCGCCGCTGCGAGTCCGGGTTCTCGGACCGGCCCAAGCCGAGGCCAACTGGCCGACGACGCAGGATTATCGAAAAGAGGTGGATCGCATCGTCGCGATGATTCCCGCGCTCAGTGGCGAGACGAAGCAGGGCGAGTTGCTCCGGCGGATGGTCGTCGCGGATTCCCTCGTGCGCTTCAAGCTCGCTTACACGCTGCAGGCGGGCGCGCTTTACTACTGCCTGCAGAGCAAAGTCACGAGTGAGGAGGCGCGGAGCAACGGAGCGGTATTTCAGGCGCAGGCGAAGGATTTCACCGGTGCGGTGCGCACCTATGGGACGGCGGCGATGCAAGACGCGTATCGCGCGCAGATCGATGACGGGCACCTCGAACATTTCCTTTCCGTCGTGCGGGAATTTTCGAGCGCCGGAGTGACGGTCGACGGCAAGACGACACCGGTGCTGGCGGCGGATGCGGAGTATCTGCGCGCCGTGAAAGCGGACATGACCGCGCTGGATGCCGGGGTGGACGCGACGATGCTTTTTGCGCGGGAAGAACTCACCCGTTTCACGCAGGCCGAAATCGGTGCGGCCGAGCGCGCGCGCCGCAACGCCGTGGCGATCGGCTTGGGCTGCCTCGTGGCGTGCGTGCTCGCCGCGCTGCGTTTCGCCCGGCAGATCACCCGGACGGTCGATGCGGTCAGCGAGACGATCGGCGCGGAGGCGCGGCAGATGCTCACCTACGCCGACGCCTTCAATCGCACGAGCGGCAGCCTCGCGCGCGGTGGCAGCGAACAGGCGGCGGCGGTGGAGGAGATCGGCGCATCGATGACGGAGATGCACGCGACGGCGAAAGCGAATTTGAAGAGCCTCGAAAACGTGCTCGGCCTCGGCAGCGAAGCGAATGCGTCGGCGGCCGACAGCAGCCGGGAGATGCAACGGCTGACGCAGACGATGGACAGCATGAAGGCTTCAGGAGAGCAGATCGGAAAAATCGCGAAAACGATCGAGGAAATCGCCTTTCAGACGAACATCCTCGCTCTGAACGCCTCGATCGAAGCGGCGCGCGCGGGCGAGGCCGGCGCGGGCTTCGCGGTCGTCGCCGAGGAAGTGCGCAGCCTGGCCCAACGCAGTGCCGAATCGGCCAACTCCACGCGGACACTGATCGAGCGCGCGACCGAGCAGATCGCGAGCGGGCACGGCATGAGCCGAAACGTGAACGAAAAACTTCACGCGATCGCGACGCACATCGCCCAGTTTCAGGCGGTGCTGACGGAAGTCGGAACCGCCTCGGAACAACAAAGCCAGACGATCGGGCAGATCAGCCAGGCCATCGAAAAGATCGATCAGGTCACGCAAACCAACGCGGCCGGCGCGGAAGAGTCCGCGAGCACGGCGGAGGAATTGCAGCGTCGGGCCCATCAAATGCTGGCGGCGACGCAGAAGCTGGCGTCGCTTTGCGGGCAGAATCTCGATGAGGGGAAGACGGCGGAGGAAGCGCCGGACAAAAGGCCAGCCGGTGCGGGGCAAAAAAAGATGCCGCGCGAACGGCCGGTCGCCGCCCTCCGCGCGAGGTAACGAAGGCGATGGCGAGCCGTTTCAGCGCGGCGATTTTTACCCAGGGTGGGAAAATCGTTCGCGCGCAGGGACGAAGCCCGTGTCCTGGCGTCAGATGTCGTAGCTGACGGGCTGGATCGTGCAGGTCGTGCCGGTGGACTCGATGGCGACGACACAGACGTCGTCGTCGAAGACGGTGCGTCCGCTGAAGGCGGCGAGTTCCTGGACGAGCAGCGCGCAGAATTCCTCGCCGCGCAGGGCGGAATTTTTTTCGAGCAGCGCGGCGAGGCGTTCGTCGCCGTAGAACTGGCCGTTTTCATCGGGGGCCTCGATGACGCCGTCGGTAAAGCCGAGGAAAAGATCGTCGGGCGCGAACGGGCACTCGCGGCGGGTGTAACGAAAATCGGCGAGCAGGCCGGCGGCGGGTTCGGGGTCGGGGTGCGCGAGGCGCACGAGCGTGCCGGTGACGGCGCGACGCAGGAGCGGAGCGGGGTGACCGGCGTTGCCGTAGACGAGGGTTTGCGCGGCGGTGTCGATCACGCCGAAGAAGGCAGTCGCGAAAATCGGCTGGCCCGTTTGCTCGAGAATGGGAGCGAGGCTGCGGTTGATTTCGGCGAGAACCTGCTCGGGGTTTTCGGCGCGTTCGCCGAGTTCACCGACGACGCCCCGGATGAGCGCGGTGAGCAGGCCGGCGCGGACGCCGTGGCCCATCACGTCGCAAACGAGCACGCCGCATTTCGTGTCGGTGAGCTGGACGACGTTGAAAAAATCTCCGCCGAGGGTGGTCGCGGGGATGTAGCGGTGCGCGAAGCGGAGGGAGCTGGCGTCGGCGGGGATGCCGCGGGGGAAAACCGGATACGAGCGCGGCAGGAACGTTTCCTGGACCTGGCGGGCCATGAGCACGTCGGCTTCCATCTCGTTCGTGCGGCGCTGGAGTTCCTCCTCGGCCTGCTTGCGGCGTGTGATGTCGTGGCTGATGCCGACGAGGCCGACGATTTGCTCGCGCAGGTCACGGAGCGGAACCTTGGTGGTGAGGGCCCAATGCACGTCGCCGCTGGCGCCGAAGTCGGATTTCTCCTGGTTGAGAATGGGTTTGCCGGAAGAGAGCACCTGCGAGTCGTCGGCGAGCGCCTGCTGGCCGCGGGCATTGGGAAAAAAATCGAGGATGGATTTGCCGGTGGCCTGCTCCTGTCGCAGGAGGCCGAGCATGGTGAGGTGCGCGATGTTGTTGAGCAGGTAGCGGGACGAGGTATCCTTGACGTAGATGCGCGCGGGCAGGTGATCGACGATCGTGCGGAGAAGATTGCGCTCCTCGACGAGCTTGTCCTCGGCGCGTTTCGTGGCGGTGACGTCGCGGGTGAGGCCGAAGGTGCCGATGAGGCGGCCCTCGGGATCGCGCCAGGGGAGCTTGCTGGTGGAGCCCCATTCCTCGCTGCCGTCGAGGCGGCTGATGCGTTCGATTTTGGAGAGCAGGGGAGTGCCGGTGCGGAGGATTTCCTGCTCGGCCGCGAGCGCCGCCTCGGCATGAACGGGCGCAAAGTAATCGGCGTCGGTTTTGCCGACGACCGATTCGGGCGAAGGGGCGCCGAGCAGGCGAGCCTGGGCGCTGTTGACCTGCACGAAGCGGCTCTGGAGGTCTTTGAAATAGATGCGATCCGGCATCGAATCCATCAGCACGCGGAGGATGGACGAATCGAGCGCCGGTCCCTGGGGGAGCGGTGCGGCGGAGGTGACGACGGCGGGTTGTGGTGAAGCTTCGGACACGATGGCGGCGTGGGCGCGAGCAGGTTCGCGCGGGAAGGAGGTCGACGCAAGCGGAGCGCGCCGCGGTTGGCAACGCTGCGAAATCGTGGAGCGCGCGGGGGCGAGTCTTTACGAATAGAAAACCCGGCGGTCATAGGCCGCCGCTACGGGAGAAAAATGACGACGAACGGAGCGCCGAGCGTTCGGCTCGCGGAGGCGAGATCGGCTCAGTTATTGAAGCGGAAGAGCGCGACGTCGCCGTCCTTGAAAACGTAGTCCTTGCCCTCGAGGCGGTATTTGCCGGCGTCGCGGGCGGCGGCGACGCTGCCGAGGGTGGTGAGGTCTTCGTAGGAAACGATCTCGGCCTTGATGAAACCTTTTTCGAAATCGGTGTGGATCACGCCGGCGGCCTGGGGAGCTTTCCAGCCTTTCTTGATCGTCCAGCAGCGGACTTCTTTTTCGCCGGCAGTGAAGTAGGTTTGGAGGCCGAGAAGGTCATAGGTGCCCTTGATGAGGGCGGAGACGCCGGAGTCATCGACGCCGAGATCTTTGAGGAACGCCTTCGCATCCTCGGGCGAGAGGTCGATGAGTTCACTCTCGATCTTCGCGCTGATCGGGACGTAGGCGGCGTCGTGATGGGCGCGGACGAACTCGGCGACTTTTTGGACGAAAGGATTTTGGTCGGCGGTCGCGAGGTCGGATTCAGCGACGTTGCAGGCGAAGAGGACGGGCTTCGCGGTGAGCAATTGGAAAAGTTTCATCAACGCGACTTCCTCGGGCGTGGCGGGGAGCGTGTTGGCGGTCTTGCCGGAATTGAGGTGTGGCTCGAGTTTCGTGAGGAGCGCGAACTCCGCGATCGCGTCCTTGTCGCCGGCCTTCGCGAGTTTCTGCGTTTTCGAGACGCGCTTCGACACGGCCTCGAGATCGGCGAGGACGAGTTCGGTCGTGATCACCTCGATGTCACGGATCGGATCGACGCCGCCCATGGTGTGAACGATGTCGTCGTCGACGAAGCAGCGGACAACCTGGACGATGGCGTCGACCTCGCGGATGTTCGCGAGAAACTGGTTGCCGAGACCTTCGCCTTTGCTGGCGCCGGCGACGAGGCCGGCGATGTCGACGAACTCGATCGCGGCGGGGACGACGACGTTGGTCTTGGCGATGGCTTTCAGGACGTAGGCGCGATCGTCGGGAACGATGACGACGCCGACGTTCGGATCGATGGTGCAGAACGGATAATTGGCGGCCTCGGCTTTGCGCGAGCGCGTGAGGGCGTTGAAGAGGGTGGATTTGCCGACGTTGGGCAGGCCGACGATGCCAGCTTTGAGCATAAGGCGCGAAACGTCGCGGGCGGCGCGGGGGCGGTCAACGGAAAAGCCCGGCCGCGAGGCCGGGCTGTCGAGGGGAAAGATGCGGGCGTCTCGGAGCAACGTGCCCGCGGAGGTCGGAGACGCGGTGAAGCTAGAAGTTGAAGCCGACCGCGAGCGACCAGTTCCACTGGCCGTCGTCGAAGCGGTCGTCGACATCGCGGGCGTGGTTGAAGAGCCAGCCGTATTCGGCGGTGGCGGCGATGAAGGTGCGTGGCATCACGTAATATTTCACGCCTCCTTCCAGTCCGGCGGCCCACGTGTCGCGCACGTCGTCGCCGTAGACGCCGCCGGCATTCGCGCCGACGAAGGGCCGGAAGCGACTTTGAGTGGCGAAATTCCAGTCGTAGGCGAGTTTGGTCGAGCCGTCGAAATTCGCGCGGCTGTTGGCGGGGTTGGCGTAGGAGACGGTCTGGCGGATCAGCCATTCGCTGGTGGGGCTGGTATACATGCCGTACGCGAACGAGAGGCCGCCGGAGGAGTTATCGAAGTCCTTGTTGCTCGAGCCGCTGCCGCCGATCATAAATTCGCGCGATCCTTCGGCGGGGGTGAAGGCGGTGAAGTCATTGCCGGACGATGCCGACGACGTCGTGGGTTGAGCGAAGGCCGCGAGCGGCAAGGCGATGGCGAGCAAAACGCTTTTGAGGAGATGAGTTAGCTTCATGTTTTTTGTCAGGTTCGAGTTCATGAGCTGGCGGCGTGAAGTTCGTTCGGGGGGCCGCAAATTCAAAGGGTCGGGCGGCAAAATATCGCCTCAAGCTGAGGTGGGGCGGTGGAGGGCAAAGCGGTTCCCCACCTGAGCCGTGGTGGGGGGTGGAAAAGCGCCCTTCCGCCATCCCCGGAGAAATCGGGGGGAGTGAGACGGGGGATCGAACCCCGCGGAGATGTCCGCGGCTCGAGAAGATGAAGGCCGCGTGGCAACCCGTGCCGGGCGACGCCTCCGCTCAACTCGCTCTTTCCTATTGAACTATGAACGGGAAGAAATCGCGGTAGAGGACGATCTTGAAATCGGCTGCGTCCTTCACGTAGAGCCGGACATCGTAGGCGCCGGGTTGGAGGAAGACGCCGAACTCGCCGTCGAAGCCGCCATGAGCATCGGATTTCACGTCGCGGAAATCGTAATATTTTTCAGCCTCGTTGCCGGGAACGGGCGTGGGCAGGAGGGCGTTGCCGGCCTTTTCGGGGTTGCCGTTGAGGCAGAGGATGTAGGCGTGGCCGGGCGCGAGACTGTGGAGCTGGAGGTGGCAGACGAAGCCGTGCGGGAAGGTTTTCAGGTAGTGGACGGTGCCGCCGGTCGTGTCGGCGATGGTCTTGCCCCACGCGGGGGGGGTGATGAGCGGGAGTTCGGCGGCGTAGGCCGTGTGAGTGGTGCGGTTGGCCGAATAGGCGGAGAAGAAAGCGGCTTCGGTGCGATCGGCCGGCGCGGCCGAGGGGGAGCCGATGGCGCGCGCCTCGTGCCGGCTGAAGACGGCGAGCGGCTGGGCCAGGAGCGTGGTGGCGAGGAACAGGCTGGCCAGAAAGAGGCGGTGGGGTTTCATGCGCGGGGCTGGACGCGACAGGCATTAGTTGGTTTCGCCCGGGGCTTGACAAGCCGAGTGCAGGGCGGCTCTCTTCTCGACTTTTCCAAGCAAGCCTCGCTCCGCAAAACATCTGTCATGGCACTCAAAATCCGTCTCACCAAGGTTGGCTCCGTGCATCAGCCGCTCTATCGCGTCGTCGTTGCCGAAGCCCGTTCGCGTCGCGATGGCGATGCCGTTGAAAACCTCGGCACCTACACGCCCAAGACGAGGGGCAACCCGATCAATCTCAAGCTCGACCGCGTCGATTACTGGCTGAGCAAGGGCGCGCTCCCGACCAACACGATGCACGCGATGATCAAGAAGGCGCGTCGCGCGGCGGCGGCGAAGGGCGAGACCGCTCCGGCGGCCGAAGCCACGACGGCCTGATTCGTTTACAGAAGATCGCAAAGAGCGCGAAGAGTCCTTCGCCTCACGAAGCCTCGGAGTTTTCCGGGGCTTTTTCATTCTTCGCGATCTTTGCGCTCTTCGTGTAAATCCGTTTTTCTGATTCTCCCATGCCGCTGAAGATCGATGTGCTGACGCTTTTTCCGCGGATGCTCGACGGCTTCCTGGCCGAGAGCATTTTGGGCAAAGGCATCGCCGCCGGGCATCTCGCCGTGAACGTGCACGACCTGCGCGCGTGGACGACGGACAAGCACCGGACGGCCGACGACCGGCCGTTTGGCGGGGGGGCGGGGATGGTGATGAAGCCGGAGCCGGTGTTCGCTGCGATCGAGCAACTGCAGACGCCGGGCTGCCGGCGAATTTATCTGACGCCCGACGGCGTGCCGCTTTCGCCGGCGATCGCGAAGGAGCTTTCGCAGCAGCAGCATCTGGTTTTATTGAGCGGTCACTACGAAGGGATCGACCAGCGGATTCGCGATGCGGTGATCGATCAGGAGCTGAGCATCGGCGATTATGTGCTCACGAACGGCACGCTCGCGGCGGCGGTGGCGATCGATGCGCTGGCGCGATTTATTCCGGGCGTGTTGGGAGAGGAAAAGTCATTGACGCACGAATCCTTCACCAGCAAGTTGCTCGACTTTCCTCAATACACGCGTCCCGCCGAATTCCGGGGCATGTCCGTTCCGGAGATTCTCCTCTCTGGAAACCATGCCGAGATCGAAAAGTGGCGGCACGCGCGACAGGTGGAAAAAACCCTTCAGGTCCGACCCGATTTACTCAAATAGCCAAAGCCATGAACCCGATTATTAACGAAATCACCTCCGCCCAGGTGAAAAAAGACATCACGCCGTTCAAAGTCGGCGACGGCGTGCGCGTGCACGTCAAGGTCCGCGAGGGCGACAAAGAGCGCGTGCAGATTTACTCCGGCATCGTCATCGCCCGGAAGGGTCACGGCATCCATGAGACGTTCACCGTCCGCCGCATCAGCTACGGCGAGGGCGTCGAGCGCGTTTTCCCGGTCAACTCTCCGAACATCGAGAAGATCGAGGTCGAGCGCGAGTCCGAGAACATGAAGGCGCGTCTCTATTATCTCCGTGATCGCACGGGCAAGGCGGCGGTCGCCGTGAAGGTGAAGGAGAATCGCGTGGCGGCGGAAGTCGCGGCTCCGGCGGCTGCTCCCGCTCCCGCGGCGACGGCTCCGGCCGCACCGGCGGCGGCCAGCTGAGGCGCGAATCCGGGAAGTTGATTTCCGAAAGCGAGTCCTGCGGGACTCGCTTTTTTTGTGAGATGGTTTCCGCGTGGGGCGCGTTGTCGTAACGCGCCGGTTCGGGACGCGTACGCAAATCGGGCGTGCGGGCTGGGAACCGTCCGCCCCGATCAATCGGAACGATGCAAAAGGTGGAACCCGAACACCTGTTACCCTTGTCTCCGGTCCAAAGAGTCCTCGTCGGGTTGAATCGGCGTGCGTAAAGTTTCCAGCCCGGCGGGGACGCAGGGCTCCACCTCAGGACAGATCGCGATAGTAAAAGGTCGTGCTGCAGAAACCGCCTTGCGGCCAGAGCGCGTAGCGGGGGATGTCGCCGGCGCGGGTCCAGCCGAGTCGCTCGTAGAGGCGCGCACCGTCGCTGCCGGTGACAGTATCGAGCACGAGGAGCGTGCGGCCGGCGTCGCGGGCGGCGATCTCGGCCGCGCGGAGCAACGCGGCGCCGATGCCGTGGCGGCGCGCGCGGCGATGGACGAGCATTTTGGCGACGTCGGCGCGATGCGGCTGGTTGTCGGGCAGATCGAGGATCAGTTGAACCGTGCCGCAGAGGCCGTGCGCATCCTCGGCGACGAGGAGCGCGCGTTCGCCGGCGGCGACGCCGCGGGCGACGCGACGCCAGAAATCGCATGCGTGTTCGCGCGAGAGCGGGAGCATGAAGCTGACGGAGGCGCCGCCTTCGACGCAGTCGATCAGGATGTCGGTGAGCGCGGCGAGGTGAGCCTCGTCGACGGTCTGGAGTTGGCGGACGGTGCAGGAAGCGGGGTTCATGAGCGGAGAGCGGAGTCGGAGACGATTACCACGGCGTAGCGCGCGGATTTGCGGGTGGCGTTGTGAAACATCGTCGGCCGGTCGAGCGACATCGCGAGGCAGTCGCCTTGGCGGAGGCGGTGCTTTTCGGCGCCGATGGTGATGTCGATTGCGCCGGAAAGCACCCAGACCTGCTGACAGGCGCGCGCGGTGCGGCCGCTGTTTTCGAACGCGACGCGGGCGGCGGGTGGAAAGTTCACCTCGACGATCTGGATGGGCTGCGCGACGCCGGGCGGCGAAACGTTGCGGCGCACGTAGCCGGAATCGGGGTCTTTCCAGAGCGGCTGGTCCTCGCGGCGGGCGACCGGGCCGCGCGGCGCGTCGTCGCCGGCGACGGCGGTGGGCGGATCGAAAATCGTGGCGAGCACGACGCCGAGGGCGGCGGCGAGTTTTTGGAGGACGACGGCGGTCGGGCTGCTTTCGCCGCGTTCGATGAGCGAAATCATCGAACGGCTCACGCCGCTTTTTTCCGCGAGGGCATCGAGGGAGAGTTTGTGGGCGGCGCGGAGAGTCCGGATGCGGTGGGCGATCCGATGATTGAGGTCCGGGGCGGTGTCCTTCATATTGGATATGGCGTCCAGTATGGTGGATGATGTCAAGCGCGGCGGCTCGAGCTGAGGTTTCCGTCCAATTAAAATGCGTTCGCCTCCCACCACGGCGGTGCTTTGGGTGGTGGGTCATGAAATCGTTTGCGGCGGCTACTCGTGTGCTCCAACGGCGGCTCGGGGCGGAGATTGTCCTGACGGACGAAGCGGCGCGTTTCGCGGCATCGTTCGATTCGAGCAAGATTTCGTTTTTGCCGGCGGCGGTGATCCGGCCGCGGCGCGAGGCGGACATCGGCGCGGCGTTGGAGTTGGCGAACAAATACGGCGTGCCGGTGACGGTGCGCGGGCGTGGAACGACGTTGATGGGCTCGGCGGCGCCGGTCGATGGCGGCTGGGTGGTCGACATGCTCCCGCTCAACAAAATCGCGATCGACGCGATCGCGGGGATGGCGCACGTGGGCGCGGGGGCAAAGACGGGCGACGTCCAGCGCGCGGCGGCGGAATTGGGCTGGTTTTATCCGCCCGATCCGTCGTCGAAGGAATACTGCACGATCGGCGGCAACATCGCGTGCAATGCGGGCGGCATGCACGGTGGAAAATACGGCGTGACGCGGGACTTCATCGTGGCGCTGCGCGGATTTTTGCCCACGGGCGAATATGTGGAGTGGGGCACGGCGACGAAGAAATTTTCGGCGGGTTTTAATTTAAGAGACTTGTGGATCGGCAGCGAAGGGATGCTCGGCGTGGTGACGGGCGCGGTGTTGAAACTGGTGCCGCAGCCGGCGGCGCGGTGGACGCTGCTGACGTCGTATCGGGACGAGGAGCACGCGATCGCGGCGGTGCTGGAGCTGTTTCGCGCGCGGCAGCAGCCGGCGATCTGCGAGTTTCTCGATCGCGAGAGCGTGCTGTGCGCGGAGCGTGCGATGCAGACGACGATTTTTCCGGGGCAGGCGGGAAAGCCGGTAATCTTGCTGGAATTCACGGGCAGCGCGGCGGACGTCGAGGAGCAGAAGGCGGCGGCGCTGGCGTGGGCGGCGGCGCAGGCGAGCGGGCACCGGGCGGCGGCGGATCGGGCGGAGGCGGAGCAGCTCTGGGCGGTGCGGCGGAAGTGCTCGGGCGCGATGTTCGAACTCGGCGACGCGAAGCTGAACGAGGACATCGTGGTGCCGATGAAAAACTACGCGCGGTTCATGCGGTTTTTGACGCGACTGAAAAAGTCGTCGCGGTTGCACATCCCGACGTTTGGGCATCTGGCGGACGGAAATCTCCACGTGAACATCATGTATCACCGGGCGGACGCGGCGGAGACGAAGCGCGCGGAGACGGCGGTGCAGAAATTGATGGAGACGGTGGTCGCGCTCGGCGGCGCGATTTCGGGCGAGCACGGGATCGGCCTGGCGAAGACGCCGTTCCTGCGGGTGCAGCATCGGCCGGCGCAGGTGAAGGCGATGCTGGCGGTGAAGCGCGGGCTGGATCCGAACGGGATTCTGAATCCGGGAAAAATGTTCGACGTGGTGCGGATTTGGAAATTCCCGAAGCTCAAGATCGCGCTGCCGTGGGATCACAAGTGAAAGGTGAATTGGGGGCGCGCGTTTCGAGGGGAGTCGCATCGAACGAAACGCTCACGCGTTCCGCTACGACCTTGTGCTCCGCTTCCGCGCGCTGGGGAAAATCCGAAGTCGACCTTCCGACCCAGCCCTGATCCCGCTC
>JBEHYR010000108.1:0-11000 GCA_048498075.1 Verrucomicrobiota bacterium
GTCGCGAGCGCGAGGCGGCGGAGGGTTTGCAGGCGCGGATGCGAGACGAGGAAGGCGACGAGCGCTTTGCCGAGACCGTGGCCGCGGTGGGCGTCGAGGACGAAGACGTCGCAGATCCAGCCGTAGGTGGCGTAGTCGGTGACGACGCGGGCGAGGCCGACTTGGGCCGGAACGGCGGCGGAAGTGTAGGCGCCCAGGCAGAGGGAGTTTTCGAGGGAGGTTTTAACGTAGTCGCGCGGAATGTTGGCGGCCCAGTAGCTTTCGCGGCTGAGGTAGCCGTGAATCACGTCGAGATCGAGGCGCGACGGGTCGTCGGTGAGGAGGTAGTCGCCGTGACGGGATTCGTGGGGCATGGAACGAAACGAATGGCAGAGCGGTTTTAAAAATAGTGTGCCCGTGGCGGATCGAATGTATGAGTCCGCTTGCAGGCAATCACAGGTGAGCGAACGCCGAGCATCGCCTGCAAGCAGGCTCCTACCTCGGATGGGAGGACGGCGGGGTCAGGAGACCCCGCTCTACACGACTAGAGCTGGGCGAAGGCGGCGGCGAAGGCGGGCTGGTCGGGGGCTTTGAAGAAGGACGTGCCGGCGACAAAGGTGTCGGCGCCGGCGGTGCGGCAGAGCGGGGCGTTGGCGAGGTCGATGCCGCCGTCGACTTCGAGGCGAAAGGCGAGTCCGCGTTCGCGGCGCAGCGTGTCGATCTCGCGGAGTTTCGGGAGCATTTCGGGGCGGAAGGCCTGGCCGCCGAAACCGGGTTGCACGGTCATCACGAGGACGAGGTCGACTTGAGCGAGGAAGGGCTCGACGGCGGACGCAGGGGTGTCGGGGTTGAGCACGAGGCCGGCCTGGCAGCCGAGCGCGCGAATGCGGGCGAGCGTGTCGGCGTGATCGTAGGCGGGCTCGATGTGAATGCTGATGGAATTCGAACCGGCGCGGGCGAAGGGCTCGATGTAACGATGCGGCTCGTCGAGCATCAGGTGGGTATCGAAGAAAAGTTTGATGCCGCGGCGGCGGAGCGCGGCGAGCATCTCGGGGCCGAAGGTGAAGTTCGGCACGAAATGGCCGTCCATGATGTCGAGGTGCAGCCAGGGGAGATCGAGGGCCTCGACGACCCGGGCGCTGGAGGCGAAGTGCCCGTGGTCGCCGGCGAGGATGGAAGGGACGAGGAGGGGCGGGTGCATCGGCGACCAAACAAGCAGCGCGGAGGGCGGGGTGACAACGAAAAGCTCCAGGGAGTGCAGAAGCTCCAAGGACCAAGATCCAAGCTCGAGAGAATTTCCAGGCGGCCAAGCTCCAGGGCGGGGCGGCGGGCTGGGTGATTCGATGTTGGCGCGCGCGGTCCGATCACCACACGTCGAGGGCGGCGTGGGAGAGTTTTTGGGCGAGCAACTCGGCGAGGAGCGGGAGCGTTTGATACTCGGACTGAAGCTGGCCGCCGTCGATGAAGGCGTCGCGTTGGACGTCGATTGGCCGGTCGGTGAAGAGATCCTTGTTCGCGCGGCGGTCGTGGAGCGTGGCGGCGACGCCGAGCGTGAGCGTGAATTTGCGGGCGAGGCCGGTGTCGCTTTCCTGCACGGACGCGATGTCGCGATGGTAGTCGCGGATGACGACGTGGAGCGTGGCGTCGGCTTCGGCGGCGGAGTTCACGAGGGTGACGCGGCCGTCTTTTTCGAAAGCCTCGCGAATTTGCGTGCCGAGGATGGCGCGGGCTTGCGGGAGCAGGGTTTTGTTTTCGACCGGCTCGACGTAGAGCGTCGAGAACGAGAGTTTGCCGGCGGTGCCGAGTTGGTAATGGGCGCAGCCGGCGAGGGCGAGGAGGGCGCCGAGGAGCGAGAGCAGGACGACGGAGGGGAGCCGCGGGGTCATGTTATGCCAATCGCGCGGAGCTTTTGAATTTCACAGCAGGTAACGAAGGCAACGAAGGGCTTGAATTTTGCGACCGATTCTCCGCGGCCTTCGTTGCCTTTAAAAATCCGATCGAGCCGACCACGGGTTTAAAAGGAAACGGCGATTGGTATTGAGCGCGAGGATGATTCGGGCGCGGGGGCGGAAGGGCGGCGTGGTCACGGCGGTCACGAGCGCCGCTCCGTCGATCGGGCGCGGCTCAGAAGAAGAAAAAGCGTTTCTTCTTTTTCGGCGCGGTTTCGCCGGGGGGGAGCGGCTTGTTGGAGGCGCGGGCCTCGACCTCGGCGAGTTTTTGCTTGGCCTTGGCGGCGACGGGCGAATCCGGATACGAGGTGATCGCCTCGTTGTAGAAGACGCGGGCGGCGGTGTAGTTTCGGCGTTTCTTGAAATAGAAATCGCCGATGGTGATCTTGCTCTCGGCGAGAACCTGTTTCATCGAATCGAGGCCTTTGGCGGCGGCGGGGATGTTGGCGTCGTTCGGGAAGAGGATGAGGAAGTCTTCGAAGTAGGTGATCGCTTCCTTGGTGGAGCCCTGGTCGTAGGCGGGGCCGTCGACGAGTTGCGCGTGGGTCTGCGCGAGCTTCAGGTAGGCGTCGGGGGCGAGGAGGCTCTGCGGGTAGCTGTTGATCATGCGGTCGAGGGAATCGATCGTCTCCTCCCACTCGCGCTCCTTGAGGTGACCGCGGGCCTTGTTCATCAACGCGAGGGGCGCGTAGTCGCTGTAGGGCGCCTGGGCGACGATGACTTCGAAATACTGGATGCCGCGCTCGACGTTCTTGAAGCCGGGGATGACGCCCCAATAGCGGTTTCGCGCGCCGTCGAGGAGGGCGCTGGCGATGCGGTATTCCTCGCCGATGATTTCGTTGAAGTGCTTCGTGTTCGGGTAACGGGTCGCGACCTGCGAGAGGTTGTCGAAGGCTTTGAAATACTGCTTGCGGGCGAGGTAGAGTTTGCCGCTGCGGTAGAGCGCTTCGGGGGCGTAGACGGAGGCGGGGTATTTCTTGGCGACCTTGTTGTAGGAGCGGATGGCGGTGCCCTTGCTGTCGCGTTCCTCGGCGGTGCGGGCCTTGTTCATCAAGCTGAGGGCGCCGCGGCCCTCCTTATCGCTCAAGCCGGCGAGCACGCCGCCCTCGATGCGCCAGCCGGTGTTCGGGTTCCAGACCAGATCGGCGCGCGCGATGCCCGTGAGGAAACAGAGGAGAGTGAGAAACAGGAGTGCGCCGGGTGCGCGGGCGGACATGGTGGGCATGCAAAAAGGGTTACCAGCGAATCAGCGCGCTTGCGTAGGTCAAGCCCGCCCCAAATGCGACGAGCAGCGTGAGGTCGCCGGGCTTGATCCGGCCGGCGCGGCAGGCTTCGTCGAGGGCGAGGGGGATGGAAGCGGCCGAGGTGTTGCCGTAGCGATCGACGTTCACCATGAAGCGGTCGAGGGGCAGCTTCAGGTATTGGGAGAGGGCGTCGATGATGCGCAAGTTCGCCTGATGGGGAATCACAAGGGCGATCTGATCTGCGGTGACGCGGTGTTGTTCCAGTATATCCCGCGCGGCTTCGTCCATGGCGCGGACCGCGAGTTTGAAGACCTCCTTGCCCTTCATTTTAATGCAATGGCCGTTCGCAGCGATGGAGTCGGCGGTGGCGGGGTTGCTGCTGCCGCCGTGCGTGATGTAGAGGAGGTCGGTGCTGGCGCCGAAGGCGCCGAGCTTCGTGCCGAGGAGGCCGAGGCCGGGTTGGTCGCTGAGGCCGAGGACCGCGGCGCCGGCGCCATCGCCGAAGAGCACGCAGGTGGTGCGGTCGCGCCAATCGATGACGGAGGAGAGTTTTTCGACACCGATGATCAACGCGCGCCGGTAGCGGCCGGAGGTGAGCATGGCGGAGGCGGCGTCGAGGGCGTAGACGAAGCCGGAGCAGGCGGCGTTCAGGTCGAAGCAGGCGACATCGGTGCGGAGGCCGAGCTTGTCCTGGATGATGCACGCGGCGGCGGGCATCGGGAGGTCGGGTGTGACGGTGGCGACGATGAGGAGGTCGATGTCGGCGGGCGCGAGCTTCGCGGCGGCGAGGGCGGCCTGGGCGGCTTTCACGCCCATGTCGGAGGTGTTTTCCTCGGGGCCGGCGATGCGGCGCTCGCGGATGCCGGTGCGGCTGCGAATCCACTCGTCGGACGTATCGACGGTCTTGGAGAGTTCTTCGTTGGTCAGCACGCGGGGCGGCGCGTAGGAACCGGTGCCGAGAATCACAGTGGAAGCGTGGGCCATGAGAATGGTCGCGAGCGGCGGCGGGAGCGCGGCTGGCGTCAGGCCACGGGCGCGGCGAGGAGATCGTTGGCGCGAGCGATGTCGGCCTCGATGAGCTGATTCATGTCGGCGCGGATGATCTGGCTGGCCGCTTGAATCGCGCTTTTGATGGCGCGGCGGTTGGAGGAGCCGTGCGCCTTGAGGATGTTGCCCTTGAGCCCGAGGAGCGGGGCGCCGCCGTAGCGCTCGGGGTTGACGCGTTCCCTGAGGGCGGCGAACGCGCCTTTCGAGAGCAGCGCGCCGGTCGCGCGCATGGGATTGGCCTGAAGTTCCTCGCGCAGCATGCCGGAAAAAAACTTCACGAGCGATTCCCAGCTTTTGATCATGATGTTGCCGACGAAGCCGTCGCAGACGACGACGTCGACGTGCTCGGCGAAAACCTGGAAGCCCTCGATCGGGCCGACGTAATTGAGCAGGCTGCCGGTGCGGCGGAGGAGATCGTGGGTCTCGGTGATGAGGGAGTTGCCCTTGCCCTCCTCGGTGCCGATGGTCATGAGGCCGACGCGGGGCGAGTGGATGCCGAGCATGACGCGGCAATAATGGCTGCCGAGAATGGCGTTGTGGACGAGGTGCTCGGGTTTCGCGTCGGGGTTCGCGCCGGCGTCGATGAGAATGAAATGGCCGTTTTCGCGCGGGACGACGGCGGCGAGGGCGGGGCGGGCGACGCCTTCCATGGTGCGGAGGCGGAGCGTGCCGGCGGCCATGAGCGCGCCGGTGTTGCCGGTGCTGACGACGACGCGGGCGCGGCCCTCTTTCACCAGCTCGATGGCGCGGACCATCGAGGAATCCTTTTTCCGCTTCAACGCCATCAGCGGCTTGTCGTCCATCGTGACGACTTCCGAGGCGTGATGGATGGTGACGTGATCGTGACGACGGTCCAAGCCGGCGCGTTGCAGCAGCGGGCGGAGAAGGGCTTCGTCGCCGACGACCGTGATCGGATTGAGCGATGGATTATGCCGGAAGGCGAGGCGGATGGCCTCCACCACTTCGGCGGGCCCGAGATCGCCGCCCATCGCGTCGACTGCGATCCGGCCGGGTTCGACCGAAGTAGTCCCCATTTCCGTGGCAGTCCGTGAGCTGACCGAGGTCAGACCTCGACGTTAAGCACCTGGCGGCCGCGATACATCCCGTTCTTGGGGTTCACGCGGTGCGGGCGAAAAGCGCTGCCATCCGTCGGATCTTTTGCGAACTCGGGGGCGATATAAGCGTTACCGGCGCGGCGATTGGCGCTGCGGCGTTTGGACTGCTTGCGTTTCGGATTGGCCATGGGAGTGAAATATTGAGTGCTTCAGCGGTCGCGGCGAGCGCCTTGGCGAGTGATGAAGGGGTCGGAGTAAAGGGCGGGGTTTTGGGGCGTCAAGCGTCATAATGACGACCGCAAGACGGCGACTAAATCCATCGGCGGCGCGCCGGGAAATCACAGCCACGTGACGGCGGCGAGCAGCGCGGCAAACGCGAGGCGATACCACGCGAAAACCTGCATGCCATGGCGCGAGAGCCAGCCGACGAGGAACTTCACGGCGAGCGCGGCGGTGATGGCGGCGACGAGGCAGCCGAGCAGGACGTGGGCGAGGCCGAAGACCTCGAGCATGGCGGCGCCGCTGCGGAGGCTTTTATAGGCGGTGGCGGCGGTGAGGGTGACGAAGCCGAGGAGGAAGCTGAATTCGGCGGCGCGGCGGGGATCGAGACCGGCGAGATAGCCGCCGACGATGGTCGTCATCGAACGGCTCATGCCGGGCCAGAGCGCGGCGCACTGGAGGAGGCCGATGTTGAGGGACTGGCGGACGGTGAGATCGAGGGTCGTGGCGGGAACGGGGGAGTCGTAGCCCGCCGCGGGAGCGGCGGGATCGGTAGCGATAGGATCCCTGCGCTCACGCGCAGCGACAAGATCCCTGCGCTCACGCGCAGGGCTACTGGAGGGGTTGAGGGTTTTGCGGTAGCCTTCGGCCCAAAAGATCACGAACGCGCCGACGACCTGGGCGGCAATCACGACGGGCACGGAGAAGATGCGGTCGATGAAGTCATGCGCGGCGAGGCCGATGACGGCGGCAGGGACGAAGGCGAGGAGGACATTGCGGAAGAGACGCCAGCCGGCGGGATCGCGGCCGAGCAAACCGAGGACCATCGCGCAAAGCTGGGGCCAGTAGAGGAAGGCCACGGCGGCAATCGCGCCGAACTGGATGACGACGGTGTAGGTGTCGGCGGCGAGTTTCAGCGTGAGCGGTTCGCCGGCGGGATGTTTCGCGGACGGCTTCTTATAATAGAGCAGCGCGCCGTCGCGGCCGTGGAGCGGCGCCGTGGCGTCGAGGCCGAGCGCGTGCGTGGCGATGATGAGGTGGCCGGTCGAGGAGATGGGCAGGTATTCCGTGACGCCTTCGATCACGCCGAGGACGAGGGCGTCGCCGACGGAGAGTTCGGCGGCGGGCGCGGGAAGCCGCGAGTTTTGAGTTTCGAGTTTCGATTGGGCGCGCGCGCAGACGGAGAAGGCGAGAAGCGCGGAAAGGAAAACGAGTTTACGCACGCGGCGTTGGTTTCAAGTTTCGTGGGGCGGAGCAAATTTATTTGCGGCGAGTGCACGGGATGCCTCACTCGACGCGCCCATGTCTTCATCTTCGCTCACCGACTTCACCGCGGACCTTGCCGCCGGCCGCGAACTGACGGCGACGGAGGTCGAGCTGGCGGCGGGAGCGCTGGCGGGGGCGGAGGACGGCGAGGAGGCGAAGGCGGCGTTTTTGACGGCGTTGTCGCGGAAAGGGGAGACGGCGGGCGAGGTGGCGGCGTTTGCGCGGGCGTTTCGGGCGCGGGCGGTGAATCCGGGCGTGGAGGCGTGGGCGCCGCGGGCGATCGACATCGTGGGAACCGGGGGGGATCACGCGGGCGGTTTCAATATTTCGAGCCTGGTCGTGCTGGTGCTGGCGAGCGCGGGCGTGGCGGTGATGAAGCATGGAAATCGCGGGATCACCTCGAAGTGCGGCAGCGCGGATTTGCTCGCGGGGCTCGGCGTGGCGTTGGATGCGCCGCCGGAGAAATTGCGGCGGGCGCTGGACGAGTTGGGGTTCGTTTTCTTTTTCGCGCCGGGCTATCATCCGGCGTTCAAAAACATCGCGCCGGTGCGGAAGGCGCTCGCGGCGCGCGGGCAGCGGTCGGTGTTCAACATCCTCGGGCCGCTGATCAATCCGGGGCGGCCGGCGCATGTGTTGCTGGGGGTTTTTTCGCAGCCCTGGGTCGCGAAACTGGCGGGGGCGCTCGATGCGCTCGGGACGGGCGCGGGGCTGGCGGCGCACGGCGTGATCGACGGGACGCGCGGGATCGACGAGTTGACGACGGCGACGGTGAATCACGTGCGCGGCTTCGGGCGGATGCGGGAAATCGCGGGCGATTGGGACGCGACGGAATTCGGGCTGACCCGCGCGCCGTTTGCGGAGCTGCAGGGCGGCGACCTGGCGGCGAACCTGGCGATCACGGAGGCGATCCTCGCGGGGCGCGGGCCGGCGGGGCTCGTGGATACGATCGCGTTGAACGCGGCCGTGGCGATGTGGATCGTGGGAAAGACGGCGAGCGCGCGCGAAGGCGTGGAGGCGGCGAGGGAGTTGCTGCTCGGCGGCGCGGTGACGCGGAAGATCGCGGCGACGCGGGAATTTTATCGTTCATGAAGCGACAATTTTTCGGGACGGACGGCGTGCGCGGTCCGTATGGCGGTCCGATCATCAATGAGGCGTTCGCGGCGCGGCTGGGTTTCGCCGCGGCGCGATGGCTCGGCGGCAAAGGGCGCGTGCTCATCGGACGCGACACGCGTTTTTCGGGCGGCGCGCTGGAGGCGGCGGTGGCGCGCGGGTTGCGCGCGGGTGGCGCGACGGCGGAGTCGCTCGGGGTCGTGCCGACGCCGGCGGTGGCGCGCGCGGTGGTGAAGGAAGGCGCGGCGCTCGGCGTGGTTATCACCGCTTCGCACAATCCGGCGGGCGATAACGGGATTAAGTTTTTCGGGCCGCGGGGATTGAAGCTGACGGATGCGGAGGAACTGGCGATCGAGGGGAAACTGGGAGAGGTGGCGACGGAGGAAAAGGCGGTCCCGCTGCTCCTGCAGCGGGCTGCGGGAGATTCTGCGCAGGATTATATCGAGACGGCGACAAAGCTGTTACCCGCGCAGGCGCTGGCGGGCTGGTGCGTGGTGCTCGACACCGCGAACGGCGCGACGTGCGGGACGAGTCCGGTGGTGTTGCGGGCGCTCGGCGCGGAGGTGATCGGCGTCGGCGATGCGCCGGACGGGAAAAACATCAACGCGGGCGTGGGCAGCGAACATCCGGAAAAACTCGCGGCGCGCGTGTGCGCGTCGAATGCGCGGCTCGGGATCGCGCACGACGGCGACGGCGATCGCTGCGTGTTGTGCGACGAGCGCGGCGACGTGCTCGATGGTGACGAGATTCTGGCGATCCTGGCGACGGCGGCGCTGAAGAAAGGCGCGCTCGTGAACCGGACGCTGGTCGTGACGGTGCAGAGCAATCTCGGCGTGGACGCGGCGATCGGCGCCGCGGGCGGGCGGGTGAGCCGGAGCGCGGTGGGCGATCGCTACGTGATCGAAAAAATGCTCGCGGAGGGCGCGACGCTCGGCGGCGAGTCGAGCGGCCACGTGATCTGCGCGGAGATCTCGCCGACGGGCGACGGGCTCGTGGCGGCGTTAAAGGTGATCGAGGTGATGCTCGCGACGGGGCGGCCGTTGTCGGAACTGCGAAAGGTTTTGAAAAAATTTCCGCAGCGGTCGGCGGCGTTGAAAGTGAAAGAGAAAAAGCCGCTGGAAAGTCTGGTGAAGGTGAGCGCGGCGATTCGCGGGCTGGAGGCGAAGCTGGGGGCGGAGGGGCGCGTGCTCGTGCGATATTCGGGGACGGAACCGAAGCTGCGACTGCTGGTGGAGGGGCCGACGGAGGCGGCGGTGGCGGAAGGATTGGCGGCGCTCGAGGCGGCGGTGCGGGCGGAGCTGGACGTGGTGTAGGCGACGGCGCGGACGCGCCGTTGAGCACTGCTCGGGTGCTCGCATCCGGCCGGGAAATTGCCGCTCGGAGAGGCCTGTTTTCCAGAGGGAATGTCACCTATTAAGTGACATTGAGCAGGAAGGATCTGCCGGGGACGGCTCATCGGCGCTGGTCGCCAGGAGATTGCTGGCGAGCCGCGCGGCGAGTCTGGCGTTGACGGGGTTTCGCGGGCGACGTTCCTTGCTCGGCGATGGCCGAAATTCCAGTTTCGACGCTCGATGGCCGGCAACAGAAGCTGGTGGAAAATGCGCGCGTCGCGCTCGAGCGGGGAAATCTCGACTACACGGTCGAGGCGTGCGCGCAGGTTTTGAAGGCGGCGCCGGCCTGCGTGGCGGTGCGGCGGCTGCAACGCGTGGCGCAATTGCGGCAGTTTCAGGCGAAGAATCGGTTCATGGCCAAGGCGATGGGCGGGCTGACGGCGACGCCGTTTTTGTTCGGCGGGAAAAAGAATCCGACGCAGGCGTTCGAGAACGCAGAGAAGCTGCTGGCGGTCGACCCGACGAATGTCGCGGCGTTGAAAAATCTCGGCGAGGCGGCGCGGGAACTCGAGTGGCCGGAGACGGCGGTGTTCGCGTTCGAAGCGGCGCGCGAGCTGCAGCCGGCGGACCGGGAAATTTTGCTCGCGGTCGGCGAGGCGTGGCTCGCGGCGGGGCGGCCGGCGGAGGCGCTGCGGGCGGCGGATGCGATTTTGAAGACGCGGCCGGTCGACGCGGAGGCGCAGAAACTCATGCGCCAGGCGTCGATCGCGCAGACGATGACGAAGGGAAATTGGGAAACGGCGGCGACGTTTCGCGAGAAGTTGAAGGACGAGGCGCAGGCGGTGTCGCTCGAGCAGGCGGCGAAAGTCGTGACGTCGGCGGAGATGACGCAGCGGCTGCTCGACGAGGCGCGGGCGCGTGTGGAAGCGGAGCCGGGAAATCTGAATCATTATCGGACGTTGGTGAACGGATGCCGGCAACTCGGGCGGACGGATGAGGCGCTGCGCTGGGTGCGACGGGCGCGCGAGCAGCGGGGAGCGGCGGCGGATGTCTCGCTCGAGAAGCAGGAATCGGAACTACAGGTGCAGTTGCTGGAAGCAGGATTGAAGGCGGCGGAGACGGCGCTCGCGGCGGCACCGGAGGATCGCGGCGCGCAGCAGCGGCGGGAACAGTTGCGCGGGGAGCTGGCGGCGTTCCGGCTGGCGGAGGCACAGCGGACGGTCGAGCGGTATCCGAACGATTTCGCGGCGCGGCAGGCGCTGGGCGCGCTGCTGCTCGAGTCGGGGAAAACGGATCTGGCGATCGCGCAGTTTCAGCAGGCGCAGAAAAATCCGCAGGTGCGCGTCGCGGCGTTGGTGGGCCTCGGGCGGGCGTTCAAGGCGAAGAAACTTTTCGACCTGGCGGTCGCGCAGTTCACGACGGCGAAGCGCGAGCTGGGCGTGATGGACGAGACGAAGAAGGATGTGATCTACGAACTCGGGAGCTGTCTCGAAGCGATGGGCAACGCGGAGGCGGCGATCGCGGAGTTCAAGGCGGTCTACAGCGAGGACATCGGATTTCGGGACGTGGCGGAAAAGATCAACGCGTATTACGCACGGGGGTGAGGCGAGAGGAACGATCGCGAGGTTTCCCGGGTGTCATGCTGAGACTCCGAACCAACGCCAAGCGGTGGGGTGGCCTACGCCGATGAACGCTCAAATGCCTGTCATTCTGAGCGCAGCGAAGAATCCATTTGGACGTTCGCACGCGCGTCGGGCCACGAAGCGCGCACTGGATTCTTCACTTCGTTCAGAATGACAA
>JBEHYR010000109.1:0-10159 GCA_048498075.1 Verrucomicrobiota bacterium
TGAGATGATTCGCGAACGATGCCGCGAATCCGCATTTCACGGCGGGGTGGGGAGACCGCGCCCTACAATGACGGCGAGTTCAGTCGCGGGTGGAGGCCGCGAGCGGGGGGAGTTCGCGTCGCAGGCTGACGACGCAGCGTTGGACAGTCGCCTGGTGAGCGCGGATGACCTCGGACGAGCCTTCGGCGACGGCTTGTTCGAGGCGGGCGGCGGCGAGGTTCAGCTGAGTCGCGTTCACGACGCCGGCGAGGCCGCGCAGGCGATGCGCCGCATGGGCGATCGCAGTGTTGTCGCCGAGCGCGAGCGCGGCATCCAGCGCGGCGGATTGGGCGTCGAGGGCCGCGAAAAACGCGTCGCGCGCGGCGGTGGACGTTTGATTGCGCGCGCGGGCGTAGTTGTCGAAGGCGCTCAGGTCGACGACCTCCGAGGCGGCGGGCACCGGCACCTCCGGGCGCGATGACGCGCGGGCGGCGGCGAGGGCGGCGCGCAGGCGGGCGGCGTTGTAGGGCTTGAGAATGAAACCATCCATGCCCGCGGCGCGGCAGCGGTCGCGCATTTCCTCACTGTCGTGTGCGGTCGTCGCGAGGATGAGCGGCGGTCGCGTGAGGCGCTGCGCGCGGAGGCGGCGGGCGATTTCGCCGCCATTGCCGTCGGGGAGTTCCCAATCGAGAAACACGGCGGTATGGTTTCCGGCGGCGGCATGCTCGGCGGCTTCGCGCGCCGACACCGCTTCGTCGGCTGGGACGCCGAGTTCGCGGGCAATGCCGACCAGCACCGCGCGGTTATAGTCTTCGTCGTCGACGATCAGCCAGCGTTCCGAGGCGGAGCTGGCGTTCGGCGCGAGCAGGTCGTCGTCGGGGGCGGCGGGCGGCGTGGCGCGGGGGAGCAGGAGTTTCAGCGAAAACGTGGCGCCCTGGCCGAGTTTGCTTTCGACGCCGACGCTGCCGTTCATGAGCTTCGCGAGCATCGCGCAGGTGGCGAGGCCGAGGCCGCTGCCGGGAATCTTCGCCGACTGCGCGCGGCGACCGCGGATGAATTTGCGGAAGATCAACTCCTGCTCGTCGGTGGGCACGCCCGGCCCGTGGTCGACCACGTCGAGATAGAGGTCGACGAGCCCGTCGGTCTCGCCGGTCGACTCGAGGCGGATTTCGACCGGCGCGCCGGGAGCGTATTTGACGGCGTTGCTCACGAAGTTCGCGAGAATCGTTTTGATGCGGTCGCGATCGCCTTCGAAGCCGTCGGCGAGATCCGCCGGCCAGGTGACGTGGAGCGTGCAGCCGGCCTGCGCGGCCTGGGCGCCGAAGAGGCAAACGATCTCGTCGAGCAGCGGACGCAGGGCGAAGGGTTTCGCTTCGATGCGGCCGTAGCCGTATTCGAGTTTTGAGAACTGGAGGACGTCTTCGAAAACCTGCGTGAGGGTCGTCGCGACGGATTTGAGCGAGCGGGCGATGTCGCGTTCGCGCGGATCGAGATGGTCCTCTTTGAGGAGGTCGAGCAGGCCGGTGAGGCCGTTGAGGGGATTGCGGATCTCGTGACTGATGTTTTCCAGAAAATTACTCTTCGCGGTGCTGCTGAGTTCGATTTCGCGGGTGCGCTCGGCGACGAGCTGGTTCAGGCGTTGGTTGAGGCGGCGGAGCCGCACCACGCGCCACTGTGCGAACAGCGCGACGAGCAGTGCGCCGAGGCCCGCGTAACCGGCGTAAGCCTGGCTCGTGCGCCACCACGGTGCGCGCACGACGAAGCGCTGGGCGCTGACCGGCCCGATGCGGCCGAGGCCGTCGACGAGCCGGACTTCGAAGCGATACCGACCCGAATCGAGGGCGCTGAAAACGCGCGCGGGCACGCGGGTGGGTGGCGACCAGTCGGGGTCGACGCCTTCGAGCCGGGTTTGATAAAAAATCGGCGTGCCGGCGACACTGGCGGGCGTGGGAAAATAAAAGATCGGAGATTTTTCCGGTCCGTAGGGCGCCGGCAGGTCGATCGCGCCAGGGGGAGGAAGCGGCGTGGTGGCGGCGGCTTCGATGCGGAGCAGGCCCAGCGAGCTGCCGACCCAGAACTGGCCACGCGCGGAATCGCCGGTGAGGCTGAAGAGATTCGGCGAGCCCGCAGCGGCGAGGCCGGGAAGAAGCAGCGGGTGCAGCTCGATCGTGCCGTTCGCCTCCGCCTCGGCGCGGACGAGCGAAACGAGATCGAGATTCGCGAGCGAGCGCGAACGGACGAGCCAGAAATTCGAGCGCCCGGGCAGATCGGTGGCCGCGACGCCGGCGTAGTTGGAAAGGTCCGACGCGGGCACGAAACCGAGTTCGTCTTCGCGCCAGCCGAGAATTTCGTCGGAGGTGAAGGCCAGGAGCCGGTCGCCGAGCTGCGTGAGCGTCACCCGACCGGCGGAAGCGGGCAGGCCGGCGCCGGGCCGGAGATGGTTTTGGCGATAGAGGTGCTGGCCGCCGGAATCCCATGCGAAGCGGAGCACGCCCTGGCGGAGCGTGGAGACCCAGAGGTTGTCGGCGGAATCGACGAGCACGGAGACGGCCGAGTCGGGAATTTCTGCGCCGAGTTCGCGCGCGTCCCAGTTGCCGCGGCCATCGGGCTCGAGCGCCTTGATGCGTCCGCCTTCGAAAAACAGCAGGCCGTGCGGCAGATTCCTTGTGGCGCATGGCTGCACGACGTCGGCGGTGACGGCGTATTCCTGGACGAGGCGGTCGCCGGCGAGCCGCCACAGGCCGCCGAAGCCGGAGACCCACAACTCGCCGCCTGCGGCGACGAGTTGGGAGAAGGTCGCGGGTGCTTTGTGCAGCGGGCGAAGCCACGGCGCGTGCGTGACGGGATCTTCGTCGACGACGAGCAGGGCGTTGCTCGTGAGCACGAAAGTGCGTCCGGCCAACGCCAGCGTGCGCAACGGGCGGCCGCCACCGAGGCCACCCTGGCGCTCGAACCACCGCGTGCTGCCCGGCGCTTCGAGGCGCGCGATCCCAACGGTGGAAGCGACCCACAACTGGCCGGCGTGAACGAAGAGTGCGTGCACCGCGGCATCGGCGGCCGGCGAGAAGAGATTGCGCTCGAGCACGCGGCCGGCGGTGTCGACGAGCACGACGCCGGCGCGGAGCGTGCCGATGGCGATGCGATTGGTGTCGATCGCGAGGGCGCAGGTCGGACCCGCACCGCGGAGGACCGCCGACAATTCGGGCAACCCCGCGAACGTGCGGTTGCGGTGCAGCACGTAGGCGTCGTCCTGCAGGCCGACGAGCGTGTCGCCGTCGGCGTTCACGGCGGGGACGAGCCAGGTGATCGGCGATGCCGGCAGCGCGGAATCGGCGAGCAGAAGCGCGGGCGCGCCGTCCGCGGTGAGGCGAAGGAGGCCAGTGCCCTCCTGATGGATGAACACCTCGTCGCCGCCGCCGAAGAGCGAGAGATGGCCTTTGGTCTCGAGTCGCCAGACGTCGAAGCTGCCGCTGCCACCGCTCTCGCCCGGCATCCAGCGCATGGCGAGCCGGTCGCTCAGCCACACGGCGCCGCGGCCGAGCGCGCGAACGGCGGAGATTTGGCCGGGCGGGGGCTCGCCGCTGCGCGCGAGTTCGGGGAGGAGGGAGTGGTATTCCCAGTTGCCGCTGCCCGCTGGCTCTGCGTAACCGAGCGCGCCGAATGCGCCGATCCACACGCGGTCGCGGCCATTGACGGCGGATGTGGCGAGGGCGCGAAAGTTGTTGGCTCCCGTGACGGGCAGCGGACGCCAGCTCATGCCGTCGAAACTCATGAGTTGATTCGCGCCGGCGAGCAGGGTGCCGTCCTCGGTCTGCACGACGTTGCGAATATCGTCGCCGGCGCCGGGAATCGGCGGCGCGTAGACCGGCGCGAGAGGATGGGCAAAAAGCGCCGGGTTTTCCGCGGGCGCGTCGGCGGCCGCCCGCAGCAGGCATGCCGGCATAACCGCGAGCAAAGCCGAACGAATCAGGCGTGACCGGCGAATGAGGGAAACGGTGGGCGGCGGGAGAAAACGCGACACGGGGCGGACGGCAAACCATATCAAATCTCCGCCCTTTGCGCTTCTTTTTTGTCCGGAGGTCGAGGTGGTGTTAACGCAGACGCGGCGGCCATGACAAAAATCATGTTCGCCGTCCTTGGCAGCCGACGATTTGCGGAACCTCATTCGCCACCCCACCAGCCCCTCTGCATGAAGATCCCCGCTTCGCGTGTCCTGAGGTTTAGTTTCTTCGCTCTGTTTGCCGGCGCAGCCCTGGCCGCGGAGCCGGACACTCCGCTACAGTCGGTCGAACAGGCCGCGAGCGAATGGATCAAAGTCCGTGCCGAGACCACGCGGCTCGAAAGCGAATGGCGCTTGGAGCGCGGACTCCTGGAGTCCACGGTGACGGCCCTCAAGGATCGCGCGACGAACCTCGAAGAGAAGCGCGAGCAATTGAAAGCGCACACGGCGGACCAGCGCAACGAACTCGAGTCGCTGCGCCGACGGCAGAGCGGCGAACTGGAACAACTCCAACGCGCCGACGGGCGGTTGCAAAAAACCGCGGAGCGTCTGGTGCAAATGCGGCCGGCGCTGCCGCCGCGTTTATCCGAGGCGCTCGAGCTGCCGTATCGGAGCCTGAGCGGATCGGACGCGGGCGAACGGATGCAATACGCGCTTACGGTGCTGAACCGCTGCGCCCAGTTCAACCGCACGATCACGTGCGGCGAGGAAGTCGTGACGGTCGACGGCGCGGCGAAATCGCTGGAGGTGATTTACTGGGGCCTGAGCCACGGTTACGCGTTGGACCGCTCGGCGGGCAAGGCCTGGCTGGGCACGCCTTCGTCGGGCCGGTGGCAATGGGAACCGCTCGACGGCGCGGTGCGCGAGGTGACCCGACTCATCGACATCTATCATGACAAGGCGGACCCGGAGTTCGTCATGGTGCCCGCCCGGCTGAGCAACCTGAACCGCTGACGTCATGAAACGGAAATTTTTCTCCACGGCGGTGCTCGGGTTGACGATCGTCGCGCTCGGCGCCGGAGGGCGCGCGGCGGATTTCGATGAAGCGATGGCGAAGGCGAAGCTGGATTACGCCGAGCGGCTGCGACTGGCGGGCGAGGAGCTGGCCCGCGTGCGGGAGCGGATCGCGAATGAAAAGGCGCCGCTGTTGCGCGAGATGCGGGCGGCAGAGGACCGGGTCATCACCACCGAATCGCAGCGGTCGCAGCTCGAGACCGGCCAGGAGCAATTCACGAGCGACCAGCGCAAGATTCTGCGCGATCTCGACGGGGTGCGCAAAAACGCGACCTATCTCGTGACGCTGGCGCACGACAGTTTGAAGACGACGAGCGACTCGCTCGCGCCCGGCGAGGAGCAGCTCATCGGTGACCGGTTGCAAGGCTTGCAACAAAAACTCGAGGACGCGTCCGCCGGCCCGCCGGTGGGCGCGGCGGTCGACGTCGTGGAATTCATCGCCGAGCGCGTGCAGCGGACGATCGGCGGCTCGACGGCGCCGGGGCAATCGCTCTTCGCGGATGGGAGCGCGATGGCAAAGGGAACGTTCGTGTTCGTCGGACCTGAGACCTTTTTCCGCGCCGAGCAGGGCGGCCGGGCGGGCACGGTGCGGTTGCGCGAGAATTCGCCGTATCCGATCGCCTACGCGCTGCCGGAGTGGAACGCGGCCGACGCGGCCGCGTTGATGGAAGGGAAAATCGGGCGGATGGCGGCGGACGCCGCGGGCGGGAAGGCGCTCCGGCTGCGGGAAACGCGCGGCACGCTATGGGAGCATATCGAAAAGGGCGGCGTCGTCGCCTATGCGATTCTCGTGGTCGGGCTCGTGGCGCTCGTCCTCGTGATCACGAAGCTGCGGGATATTTCGCGGATGGCGATCGAGGGCATGGCCGCGACGCAGGTGTTCCTCGGGCACGTGGCAAATGGCGCGCGGAGCGACGCGGAGGCGATGCTGCCGCAGATGAAAGTCTCGACCCGCGAACTCTACGCGTGCGGGCTGCGGCACGCGCGGGAACCGAAGACACTGCTGGAAGAGCGGCTCGAGGCCGTGCTGCTCGGGCAGCGGCTCCTGCTCGAGCGTCGGCTGCCACTGCTCGCGGTGATCGCGACGGCGGCGCCGCTGATGGGTCTGCTCGGCACGGTCGTCGGCATGGTGAAGACGTTTGCATTGATCACGGTCTTCGGGACGGGCAATGCGGGGAAACTTTCCAGCGGCATCTCGGAGGTGCTGGTGGCGACGGAGCTCGGCCTGGCGGTGGCGATTCCGACGCTCGTGATCCACGGATTTCTCTCGCACCGGATTCACAAGAGCCTCGCGCTGCTGGAGCGGCAGGCGCTCGAATTCATCACGGCGAACGAAATCGCGCGCGTCGATCTGCGCGACGATCCGGAGCCGAGCGAGGAGGTTCCGGCGTGAACGCGATGCTGCAACTCTGGCGCGAAGGCGGATGGGTGATCGTCACGATCATGTCGTTGTCCGTCGTACTGTATTCTCGGTGTTTCAAACTGCTCTGGTCGCTGCGCCGCACGCGCCGGCAACTCGAGGAACTGGCGGTGAGTGGGGAGGCGTCGCCGTTCGCGCTGGCGCGAGCGAAGGACGAGATGGAGGAGTCCTTCCGCGGGCAGCGCGTCGCGCTCGGTGCGATGATCGCAGCGGCGCCGCTGCTCGGACTGCTGGGCACGGTGACGGGCATGGAGAAGACTTTCGCGAGCATCGGCGGACGCGCGGGCGACAAATCGATGGAGGGGCTCGCGCGCGGCATCTCGGAGGTGCTGGTGGCGACGGAGTCGGGCCTCACGGTGGCGATCCCGGCGCTGCTGCTTGTTTATCTCGCGCACCGGCAGGTACACAAACACGTGGCGCGGTTGAACGCGATCGAGCGCGGCCGGCTGGAACGGGAGGCCTCATGATCGGGCGTCGTCGCGCGCACAGCCGGTTCGAGGTCACGCACATCGACGTGGTGCCGATGGTGGACTGCATCATGGTGCTGGTGATTTTCCTGATGGTGAGCAGCTCGTTCGTGAACGATCCAGGCGTCGAGGTGCAGAAGCCGGACGTCGCGGGCGCGTTGAGCGGCGACCAGACGGCGCTGCTGATCGCGATCAGCCCGGACAACCGGATCTTTTTCGACGGGCAGGAAATCCGGCTCGACCAGGTGGCGAGCACGGTGAAGCAGGCGGTGATCGGGCGGGCGCCGGTGCTGATCGTGCGGGGCGACCGCGCGTCGAATCTCGGCACGTTTGCGGCGGTTTATACCGAGGCGAAAAAATCGGGCATCAAGAACGTGCAGTTCGCGACGGCGCGGGCGGACTGATCCGGCGATGTCGCACACGCTCACATTTGCGCGAAATCCGGCGCCCCGCGAAACCGCGATCGTGGAAGGCGTGAGCGTGCTGGTGGGGCTGGGCGTGACGTTCGGGTTGTTTTTCGCGATTTCGCATTTCAAGGCGGAACCGACGCCGGTGGCGCCGCCGATCGAGGATCTGCGCGCCGTCTCGCTGCCGCCCGAGCCGCCGCCGCCGAAAGTGGTGTTGAACACGCCACCGCTGGAATCGCCGCTGCCGTTCGTCGGGCTGGATGTCGCCGCGAGCGACAGCGCGGTGAAGATCGCGGTGTTGCCGCCGGACCTCGATTCGCTCGTGCCGAAAACGAACGCGCCGCCGCCGGCCGTGATCCAGACGGCGCAGCTCATCACCAGCTTCAAGCCGAAGCTGGACGTGAGCTTCGACTTCAACCGCGTGTTCCAGCCGAGCGAGGTCGACCAGCGCACCGCGGTGCTCTCGCGGCCCGAGCCGCGGTGGCCGCGCGGGGTGAAGTCGGACGTACACACGTTGCGCGTGGTCTTTCTACTCGTGGTCAGCACGCACGGCGCAGCGGAGAACGTGCGGCTGTTGAACTCGTCCGGCAATCCCGAGTTTGACGCGGAGGTCGAAGCTCAGGTGCGCGAAGAGTGGGTGTTCTCACCGGCGATGAAGAACGGACGGAAGGTGCGCTGTCTGGTCCAGCAATCGATCGTCGTCACGCATTCGGGGAGTTCGCCGTTCCATCTTTAGCCATGAAAATCTCAGCGGTAATTTTGTTTTTGGGCGCCGCCGCAGTGGCGCGGGCGATCGAGTTCGGCGATGACGCGCTCAATGACCCGAGTCGCGTGATGCGCGAGATGCAGGCTCGCCACGCGGAAGCGACGCGGGGACCGAAACTCGATCCGAAGCGGATCATCAACGAGTCGAATTCGTTCCTCAAGGAACGTGAGCCGGAGATGAACGCGGAGGAATACGCGCTGTATGAAAAGGTCGTCACGATGCTCGAGGCGAATCCGCAATTCGCGCTGCGGTTGCTCGAGGGCATGGTCAACGAAAAGGAGAAGCCGAGCCCGGCATTCGAGTTCATCCTCGGCAACGCCTACTACGCGACAGGGGAAGTGGCGAAGGCGGAAGCGAGTTACCGGAGTTCGGTGCACCGGTATCCGAATTTCCTGCGCGCGTGGGTGAACCTCGCGATGATGTATTATTCGTCGAGCCGGTTTGCCGATGCGGTCCCGTGCTTCTCGAAAGCGGTCGTGCTCGGCGACCGGGACAGCGCGACCTTCGGGCTGCTGGGTTACAGCCTCGAGCAGACGGGCAACATCGTGTCGGCGGAGATGGCCTACATCCAGGCGCTCGCGAGCGATCCGGCAAACGGCGACTGGAAGGAAGGGCTGCTGCGAATTTACATCCAGGGGCGGCAATTCGGGCGCGCGGAGTGGTTGGTTAAAACGCTCATCAAGGAGCGGCCGCAGGAGACGCGATTCTGGCTCACGTATGCGAACATCCTGCTGGCGGACGGCCGCAGGCTCGAGGCGATCGCCGTGCTGGAGTCGTCGGCGGGGCTCGGTGCGGCGGGGGCGGACGAACTCAATCTGCTCGGCGATCTTTATGCCGAGCAGGCGCTGTTCCCGGAGGCGCTCGCGATCTACCAGAAAATCCTGAAGCCCGCGCCGGAGACCGGAGAGAAGAAGCTGCTGCGCTTCGCGCAAGTGCTGATCGGCGAGAACCGGCTGCCCGAGGCGGAACGTGCGCTCGGCGCACTGCCAGCGACGCTCTCATCGTCAGGCCGGCTGGAATATCTCCAGGCGAAGGCCGATCTGCTGGCGGCGCGCCAAAAATGGGCGGACGCGCGGGCCGAGTTGAACGAGTTGTTGAAAATCGCGCCGCTCAACGGCCGGGCGCTGCTGAGTCTCGGACGAACGTTCGTCGCGGAAGACGACGTGCCGCATGCCATGTTCGCGTTTGAGTCGGCGATCCAAATTCCGGCGACTACCTATCGCGCGAGCCTCGAACTCGCGAACATCGAGATCAAAGCCCGTCACTACGCCAAGAGCGTCGAATATCTGGAGAAGGCGCTCAGCATCGAGAAGACGGACGCCGTCGCCGATTATCTGGCGCGGATGAAGGCGCTGGTGAGCAAGGAAGGAAGCTGACGTATCATGAAAACGGACTCGAGGTCATCAGGCGCCCGGCGAGCCCGGCTAATGAGCCTGGCGCTAGCGGCAGTGCTGGGGCTCGCCCCGGCGGTTGTCGCGGCGGATCAGCCGCCAGACACTGCCGCTCCGGGCGGGAGCGCCACGGACGCCAGCGGGGCGTCGGCGCCGAAAACGCACACGCTGTTCATGGGCGTGGATCTTTCCGTGTCCCGCGAGAAGGAACTCCACCGCGTGCGCGACGTGTCGGGAGGATCATTCGTGATCGACGTGAAAGGCCAGCCGGTGTTCGTGCCGATGGATGCGATGTTTGGCGCGCCGATCAACCTGCGCGTCGATCAGGGCTTGAAGTTGACCCGGCTCGCGGCGTCCGTCGCGAATTTAAAGGGCGAGCGGGCGTACACGGTGGGGAACGATCCGCGGCGCAACCTCACGGAGCAGCAGATCAGCACGCAGATGGCGCTCGCCGATCGGGCTTCAAACGCCCGGGTGGCGGCGGATATGGCGGAAGGAGATGCGTCGGGAGCCGTTCCTATTTTTATACGGACCCGGGAAGGCGTGAACCTCGCCAATCTCTCCGTCGGCACCCTCAATGGCGGCAGATCGGCAAACCCGGGGCAGGAGTTGAATCAAAAGCGGACCGGCGTGGCGGTGGCGGAATACGCGCTGGCGAACCAAGGCGACTCGACCTCGTTTGCCAAGCGGCTCGAAGCGGAGCTGGCCAAGGAAC
>JBEHYR010000110.1:0-9783 GCA_048498075.1 Verrucomicrobiota bacterium
AATGACTAATGAGCAATGCCTAATGACTAATGCCTAATGACTAATGACGAAGGTCGGAGGCGGGTTTGGTTTTGGCGGCGAGGAGGTTGCGGTCGGTGGTGCGGACGATGGCGACGAAGATGAGGTGGAGTTCTTTGGCTTCGCTCCAAAGCGCACGGGCCTGGGCTTTCCGGGTCGGTGCGGCTTTCGCGATCATGCGCAACCAATACTTGGTCTCGCGGGCTTCTTTGCGACAGAGGGCGATTTTGTGGCGGAAATCCTTTTTCGATTCGGCGTCGTCGGCTTCGCAGTAGTTGGCGCCGACACTGGTGCCGGCTCGGACTAGCTGGTTGATGACCGGTGCGGTCACTGGATTCGTCGGCAGGCCGAGGCAGAATTCGATGATGGCCTCACCGAAAACCGCCGTGCGGTCCTCCAGATCGTAGTCGCGCGTTTTCATCAGGCATTAGTCATTGGGCATTGGTCATTCCGCCGCGCTCGGCGCGGCGTGGCGGCCCATGGCGGCGGCGAGGAGGGCTTCCTGGGTGAAATCGGCGCGGGTGAATTCGCCGCCGATGCGGCCTTCGCAGAGCATGATGATGCGGTCGCTCATGCCCATGAGTTCGGGGAGTTCGCTCGAGACGAGAATCACCGCTTTGCCCTCGGCGGTGAGGCGGTTGATGAGTTCGTAGACTTCGAGCTTCGCGCCGACATCGATGCCACGCGTCGGCTCGTCGAGCATGACAACCGTGGGCTCCGTCATGAGCGCCTTGCCGAGGACGACTTTTTGCTGGTTGCCGCCCGAGAGGCCCCCGACGCGCGCGTGCTGGCCGGGGGCTTTGATGCGGAGCGAGTCGAAGAATTGCTGATTGCGGCGGTGCTCGGCAGGTTGGTCGAGACGGCTCGGGAAGCGGGTGAAACGCGAGAGCGACGAGAGCGAGAGATTGAAGCCGATCTCCTGGCCGAGGACGAGGCCGTAGCGGCGGCGGTCTTCGCTGACGAGCACGAGGCCACGGTCAATGGAGGCGCGGGGAGACGGATGCTCGCAGGCGGCAGAGGAGAGTTTGACTTCGCCGCCGAGGCGGTGGCCCCACGCGCCGAAGAGGTGCATGAGGAGTTCGGTGCGGCCGGCGCCCATCAGGCCGCCAAATCCGAGAACCTCGCCGGCGCGGAGGTCGAAGGCGATGTCGTGGAGGAAGGGTGCGGAATTTTTTTCGGGGGCGACGGTGAGGTGGCGGACTTGGAGGAGCGGAGGCGGCCCGCCTGCATGCGGTACGCTCGTTTCCGGGGCGGGGCGTCCGGAAGCGGCGGAGGAAAGGCCCTGCGACGCCGAGGCCGGCGGGACGCCGGCGCCACGTTTCGGAAAGAGGTCCGTGATCTCGCGGCCGACCATGTGTTTGATCACGAGCGGAATGGTGGCGGCGCTCGTATCCAAGGTGGCGATGCTGGCGCCGTCGCGGAGCACGGTGATGCGGTCGGCGAGGGCGAAGACTTCGCCGAGCTTGTGCGAAATGTAGATGCAGGCGGTGCCCTGGGCGCGAAGGCGGCGGAGGTGCTCGACGAGGACGGCGACCTCCTGCTCGGTGAGCGCGGCGGTGGGTTCGTCGAGGACGAGGACGCGGGATTTTTTATCCATCGCGCGGACGATCTCGAGCAGTTGTTTCTGACCGATGCCGAGGGCGCGGACGGGAGTCTCGGGTGCGAGCGCGAGGCCGAAGTCGGCGAGGAGCGCGGTGGCGCGGCGATTCATTTCGAGCCAGTCGAGGCGAATGCCACGGCGCGGTTCGCGACCGAGAAAGATGTTTTCGGCCACGCTGAGTTCGTCGACGAGCGCGAACTCCTGGGTGATCACGGCGATGCCGGCGGCTTCGGCGTCGCGGATCGAGCGGAAGGCGACGGACGTGCCGTCGACGCGGAGTTCGCCTTCGTAGCTGCCGTGCGGGTGGATGCCGGCGAGGAGTTTGATGAGCGTGGACTTGCCCGCGCCATTTTCACCGCAGAGCGCGTGAATTTCGGCGGGGCGGAGTTCGAAGACGACTTCACGGAGCGCGATGACGCCGGGAAATTTTTTCGTCAGGCGGCGGGCTTCGAGAAGCGGGGCGGGCATCAGCGAGTAGCGCAGGCATCCTGCCTGCATGGATTGAAAACAGGGCGCGGGTAGCCGGCGCTACTTCAGGAGTTCGGCTTGGTGGAAACCGTCGGCGATGACGGTGCTCGCGAGGTTCGTCTTATCCACGGCGATGACGGGTTCGAAGATCGAGGGAACTTGTTTGAAGCCGTTTTCGAGCGTGGTGTCGGTGGATGGGCGGTTGCCTTTCGCGACGTCGACGGCGAGGCGGGCGGCGCGGAGCGCGAGGTTTTTGAGCGGCTTGTAGACGGTCATCGACTGCGTGCCGCGGAGGATACGCTGGCAGGCGGCGAGATCGGCGTCCTGGCCGGTGACGACGACTTTGCCGGCGAGACCTTCTTCGGCGAGAGATTGGATCGCGCCCCCGGCGGTGCCGTCGTTGGTGACGAGGACGCCGTCGAAATCCGTGCCGGCTTTCGTGATGGCGGCATTCATGATTTTCTTGGCGACGTCGGGCTTCCAATCGAGGGCCCAGTCTTCGTGGACGACGACGATTTTGCCGGATTTGATGAGAGGATCGAGGATGTTGTCCTGACCTTGCTTGAAGAGTTTCGCGTTGTTGTCGGTCGGCGCGCCGAGGATGCGGACGATGTGCGCGGGGCGATCTTTGGGGAGATGGGCGACGAGGTAGGAGGCCTGGGCTTCGCCGACTTTCACGTTGTCGAAAGTAAGGTAGTAATCGATGTCGGCCTTGAGGATGAGGCGGTCGTAGGCGATGACGGGCACCTTGGATTCGTTGGCGGATTTGACGGCGCGGGTCATGGCGGCGCCGTTGTGCGGCACAATCACGAGGACATCGACGCCACGGCTGAGGAGGGATTCGACATCGCGGACTTGCCGGGTGTCGTCGCTGTTCGCGGACTGTACGATCACGGAGCCGCCGAGGCGCTCGACCTCGGCAACGAAGGTGTCGCGATCGTGCTGCCAGCGCTCCTCCTTCAGAGTGTCGAGCGAGAGGCCGATGACGGGTTTGTCCTTGGCGGCGAAGGTCGCGGGTGCGAAAGCGAGGGCCGCGAAGGCGCAGGCACAGGCGAGGAGGGTAAAACGATTTTTCATCAGGGTGGCTCGAACGAAGCGATTAACGGCGGAATGACAATGCTGGGGCGCGACACGTGTGTGTACGAATGTCTCGCCAAACGTGGAGGAGGCGAAAAAACTTCGAATCGAATGCGTGTCGTGTTGCTTGGTTCCGGTCGCGGCTCGAATGCCGAGGCAATTCTCGAGGCTCAGAAAGCCGGGCGGCTGGGGCGTGCGCGGGTGACGAGGATTTTTTCGGACCGGCCGGGCGCGGGGATTCTGGCGCTGGGGCCGCGGTTCGGCGTAGCGGTGGAATTCGTCGATCCGGCGCCGTTCAAGACGAAGCTCGAGGGCGAAGGAGAGGCGCGCTTTATTGCGGCGATCAACGCGGCGGGCGCGGATCTCGTGGTGCTCGCGGGGTTCATGCGCGTGTTGAAGCCGGGGTTTTTGAACGCGTTTGCGGGACGGATCGTGAATTTGCATCCGAGCTTGCTGCCGAGCTTTCCGGGGCTCGATGGCATCGGCCAGGCGTGGCGGCGCGGGGTGAAGGTGACGGGTTGCACGGTGCACTACGTGACGGCGGAGGTGGACGGCGGGCCCATCATCGATCAGGCGGCGGTGCGCATCGAGGAGTCCGATACGCTGGAGACGCTCACCGCGAAACTGCACGCGGCGGAGCATGCGCTGTTGCCGGCAGTGATCGCGCGATTGAGCGAGCGGAGCGGGGGCGCATGAGCGCGTTCGAGCTGAAATTCGAGGTGCCGCTCGCGAGCGCGGATGCGATCGACGACACGCTGCTCGAGATCGGCGAGGAGGCCTGGAGTTTACTGGAGAACGTGATCTCGAAGCAGGCGTGGGTGATCGGGATTTTCCCATCGGCGGAGGCGGCGGAGGCGGGCTGGAAAATCCTGCGCGAACAGCTTCCCGTCGCGCCAATTGGCGAACGGACGATGCGCGAACTCCCGGAGAATGAATGGCGCGACAGCTACAAGATGCATTTTCACGCCTGGCAGTTTGGGCGGCTGCACTGGGTGCCGGTGTGGCAGCGGGAAACGTTTCGGCTGCCGGCGGGAGATGCGGTGCTGTGGCTCGATCCGGGGCTGGCGTTCGGGACGGGCAACCACGAGACGACGCGGCTCTGCGTCGAGCGGCTGGTGGAACTCGCGGAACGCGAAGGCACCGGAGGGAGCGTGTTGGACGCGGGCTGCGGCTCGGGGATTCTGGCGCTCTCGGCGTCAAAACTGGGTTTCGTTGACGTGGCCGGATTCGATAACGATCCGGAAGCGGTGCGAGTGAGCGAAGAGAATGCGGTGCTCAACGGTCTCGATCGCAGCGTAGGATTCTTTGTCGGCGACCTCGTGAGCGGGCTCGCCGGCGTGCAGGCCAATGTGCTGCTGGCGAATATTCTCGCGAACGTGCTGATGCAGTTCGCGGGGGAGCTGACGGGGGCAGTCGCGCCCGGCGGAACGCTGGTGTTGAGCGGAATCCTGGCGGGCGAATGCGACCAAGTGCGGTCGGCGTTCGGGCGGGTCGCGCCCGGTTGGCCGCAGGAATCGCGGACGATGGGGGAGTGGAGCGACGTGGTGCTGCGGCGGCCAGGTGCGTGACGCGGGTGGGTCACGCGGCAACCCGCGCGACGTAGAACGGGGATGAACCTAAAAAACGCAGTTGAACCACAAAGAACCAAAGGCACCGAGAGGCGAACCGAAGAAACCTCGGAGAAAAATGGTTTCACCCGGCAGGTGAGCTTCCCGACCAGAGCAGTTTTTTTGGAAGCCGTTTTCTCCGTGCTCTCTGGGTCTCTGAGGTTCAATTCCAACCGCGCTTTTTATTGAGAATTACCCGAAGAAGTGGTGCCGAGGGTAGGGTGGCGAGTTCCTTCGCCGCCGCGTTGACCAGAGATCGTTGCGGCGCGGAACGGAGTCCGCGCCCTCCCGGGATCGCGTCACTTTTAACAAAATGTTCAACGGGATGAAACGGGGCTTCGCAATGGTGACGGCGCTGCTGCTCGGAGCGGTGGCAGTGTGGGCGCACGACCCGGGACTGAGCACCGCTCAGGGGCGAATCTCGGCGGACGCGATCGAGATTGCGGCGGGATTTTCGCCGACGGATGTGCAAGCGCTGTTACCAGCGGCGTTTCGCGCGAAGGGGAAATGGACTCAGGAGGAATTCGACGCGGCGAGGAAACCGTTGGAGGGGCTGGCCGGGCGACTTTGGGAGGTGCGCGTCGGTGGTTCGCCGATCGCCGCCCGCGAGGTGAGCGTCGACTGGATCGCGGGCGATAACCTGAGTTTCCGGGCGGTCTATCCGTGGCGCGGGGAGGGCCGGGTGGTGTTTCGCGCGGTGCAGTTGGAGAAGCTGCCGTCAGGACACCGGGAGTTTGTCACGTTCGAGGATGAGATCGGCCGCCTGGTGGCGCGGAAGCTTCTCAGCGCGAAAAGCAACGAGATCGAGTTCGCGGCGCCGCAGCGGACCGGCACGGCGGTGGCGACGGCCGAGGCGAACACCAAGGCGCGGGGCGCGGCGACTTTTTGGGGATTTCTCGCGCTCGGTTTCGAGCATATCTGGACGGGTTACGATCACCTGCTGTTTCTTTTCGGGCTGTTGATCGTGTGCCGGAGTTTTCGTTCGATCTTCACGATCGTCTCGTGCTTCACGCTGGCGCATTCGATCACCTTGTCGCTCGCGACGCTGGGCTGGATCAACCTGCCGGGCCGGCTGGTGGAGCCGGCGATCGCGGCGTCGATTGTTTTTGTCGGCGTGGAAAACCTGCTCCGCCGCGGAGCGGAACCGCGCGGGCGCTGGGCGCTGACGTTTGGTTTTGGCCTGATTCACGGGCTCGGATTCGCGAGTGTGCTCTGCGACCTCGGCGTGGGACAGGACGGACAGGGGCTGGCGGTGCCGCTGCTCTCGTTCAATCTGGGGGTCGAAGTGGGACAGGTGCTCGTCGCAGCGATCGTGCTGCCGGTTTTTTGGCGGCTGCGGAAAAACGATGCATTCGCGTTGCGCGGTGTTCCCATCCTCTCGGTGGTGGTCACCGTACTTGGAGCGTGGTGGCTCGTGGAGCGAACGGTGCTGTGAAGCTTTGAGGCGCCAGGCCCCGGGTGGACGAAGCACTCGGGACGAAAATCCCGATGCGCGCGGTGCCGTCCTTTTTCTGCACGGGCTTTTGTGGAGATCAGGGGCGAATCAGGAAAAGAGATCCGGCGGGGTGCGACTCATGAAATCTTCCATGTAAGCCGTGGTCGCCTTGCCCTCGATGAAGGTGGGATCGGCCATGATGGCCTTGTGAAGCGGAATAGTGGTCTTGATGCCGCGGATGAGGTATTCGCTGAGAGCGCGATACATCCGCTCGAGGGCGGTTTTGCGGTTTGAGCCGTAGGTGATGAGCTTGCCGATCATCGAATCGTAGTAGGGCGGAATGCTGTATCCGGAGTATACGTGCGAATCGACCCGGACACCGTGACCGCCAGGCGCATAGTAGAGGCCGATCGTGCCGGGGGACGGCACGAAGTTGCGCGCGGGGTCTTCGGCATTGATCCGGCATTCGATCGCGTGCTTGTCGAACTTGATGTCGCTTTGGTCAAAATCGAGTTTCTCGCCATTCGCCACGCGGATCTGCTGCTTAATGAGATCAATGCCAGTTACTTCCTCGGTGACAGGATGTTCCACCTGAATCCGGGTATTCATCTCGATGAAGTAGTAATTGCCCTTGGCATCGACGAGAAACTCGATCGTGCCGGCATTCTCGTATTCGGCCGCTTCGGCGGCGCGAACGGCAGCCTTGCCCATTTTCTTGCGGAGATCGGCGGTAAGGAATGGCGAGGGTGACTCTTCGATGAGCTTTTGATGACGGCGCTGGACGGAGCAGTCGCGCTCGCCGAGGTGGAGAACCTTGCCGTGAGAGTCGGCGAGAATCTGAAATTCGATATGGCGAGGCTTCTCGATGTATTTTTCGACGTAGACCGCACCATTGCCGAAAGCTTTCTCGGCTTCGTTTCGGGCAACATGGTATTCCTTCGCGAAGGAAACGTCATTGTGCGCGATGCGCATGCCGCGACCGCCGCCGCCCGCGACGGCTTTGATAATGACGGGGTAACCGATTTTCCGCGCGATCTTCACAGCTTCGGTTTCAGACTCCACCGGGCCGTCGGAACCGAGAACGATCGGAACGCCGGCTTTTCTGACAGTGTCCTTTGCAACCGACTTATCGCCCATCATCTTGATCGACGACGCCTTGGGCCCGATGAATTTAATGTTACACGATTCGCACTGTTCCGCGAATTTGGCGTTTTCAGAAAGAAAGCCGTAGCCCGGATGGATTGCATCCACGTCTGCGATCTCCGCGGCGCTGATGATACGATCGGCGCGCAGATAGCTGTCGGAACTCCGAGGACCGCCAATGCAAATGGCTTCGTCGGCAAGCTGGACGTGAAGCGACTGAATGTCGGCTTCGGAGTAAACAGCCAAGGTTTTGACACCTAACTCCCTGCACGCGCGGACGATGCGGAGGGCAATCTCGCCTCGATTTGCGATGAGAATCTTTTGGATCATGAGACGATTTTTCCGCAGAGCGTCCGCTTCGGCTCGATGGCAAATCGAGCTGTCTAACCGGCTGCGCCGCGGCGGAAGGTCAGCCCTGCTTTAACTTGAAGAGACGCTGACCGTATTCGACGGGTTGGCCGTTTTCGACGAGGATCTCGACGATAGTCCCCTTCACCTCCGCCTGAATCTCATTCATGATCTTCATGGCCTCGATGATGCAGACAGGCGTGTTATCGACGACCTTCGTGCCTACATCCGAGAAAGGCTTACTTTCAGGAGAAGGGGCGCGGTAGAAGGTTCCCACCATTGGGGACTTGATGTAAACGACATCGTCCTCTTCTTTGGGCAACCCCGGACTGGAGCCGGGGGTGGTGCCGGTCGGAAGCGTCGCGGCAGAAACAGGCTCCGAAGTGAGGACGGGAAAAGGCGGATTTGACGATTTTCCGGTCGAAACCAAGGGAAAACCACCCGTTTCACGGCGGATTTTGAGCTTAAACCCCTCTTCCTCGACCGCGAATTCCGTGAGTTCGGAACGCTTCATCAGGTCAATAATCTGCTTAATCTGCTTTAGGTCCAAAATGAGCCTTCGTTGAATTGGGTTAACTGGTCGGTGGGTTAGTTGGAAAACGTGGCCGAGCGTTCAAAAGAAAAGCCCAGAACATAGCAACAGCGGAGTTTTAGGGGCATACACGCGGAAATTTGCAGGAATTTGGCGCGATTTCGGCATTTTTGGACGAAATTGCGTTCTTCGTATTCCCGCATCCGACAAGGCGGTGAGCGAAGGTGCGGTAGAGTGCGAGCGCCGGCGCGAACGTCACCAAAAACGGGCGGTTTGAAAACCACTGCGCCGTTTCAAATAAAAACGTCGGCGGTTTCGCGACCATGGGCGTGAGCAAAGGAAACGGTGGCGGCCGTGGCGTTCAGTTCGTTGGTTGAGCTGGTCTTTCATCGCTTGGGTAACAAGACGAAGCCCCGTTTCGCTTCGGGCTGTTTCACTACGGTGAGTTCCATTCCGTGCGCTTTGGCCGCCTCAGCCGCCCGACTTCCCGTGTAACCTTGATCGACGACGTAGACGCGCTCCATTGTCGCGGCGGTGCTGGCCTGGCCTGCGGCCACCACCTCGCCGACTTGCGCCCGATCCTGTTCGGCGGTCGAGGTCACCTTCAGCGCGAGCAGATGGTCTAGCGTATCCACCGCGACATGAACCTTGGAACCCTTCTTTCGGTAAGACCAGAGCGATTACTCAGTGCCCGCGCGCTGGGTCGGCACCCACGTGACTGTCGATGCTGGCGATAACGATCCGCGCCAAAGATCTGATCGCCGCCAAGCACCGCGTCGCCTCCGCCCCGCGGCAGCGCATCGAGTCGCCGGCCCATGTGGCGAACGCGGGAAGCGTTCCGTTCCGACCGCCGCCTCGCCGCTCGCGGGACGGGCTGCCGCAGCACCTCCCCGAAGCGGCACAGGTGCGTTCCCCGGCCGTTTAACGGAGGTAGGTAATCTCATGAGCGTCCACCACGAGCAACTCGACCTCGACGGCTTGCTGCAAATCGGCGCCGCCACCGTCCAACGCCCAGCTCAATATCATCCCAACAAACCGCAGGCGGACACTGGATCTACTCGCATTTCCTCGACCGCCTCCTTGAACCGGAGATCGCCGCCTGGCGTCAGCGCGTCGTGGAGACGAGTCTGCACTTTTTCGGCCTGCCCGACTGAAGAGGCTGAGCAATTTCGACTTCGGCTTCCAGTCCTCTATGGACCCGACGCGGATCGAGGAACTCGGGACGGCCGTTCCCTCGACGAAGGCAGAAACGCTCTGTTCCAAGCGCCGGCGGGGATCGGCAAAACGCATCTGGCGACCGCGCTCGGCCTGGGCTGCGCCGAACGCGATCGGCGTTTGTTTCTTCCTCACGGCCTTGGAGCTGGCGTGCCGTGAACACCGCTTTCGCCCAGAATGGCGTACCCCATTACCCCAAGATGCCCACCACGCCCAAGCTGCTCATCGTCGATGAAGTGGATTGTCGCGGGTTCAATCCTGAGCACGCATCGCCGCTCTTCCATATCATCTGCCGCCGCTACGAAAAACAGCCGCCACCATCATCACCTCCAACAAGGCT
>JBEHYR010000111.1:0-9717 GCA_048498075.1 Verrucomicrobiota bacterium
CGTTGAAACGCGGAGCCCGCGAAGGGCGCAGAGGAGAAAACCAAACCACGCTTCGCCCCGGAGCTTCACCTCGCGGGCGCATCTCTCCGGGATTCCCATCTCGCGCTGGTTCCTCCGCGGACTCCGCGCCCTCCGCGTTTCAATCGCGGAATTTGAGTTGAAGGGCGAACGCGACCAAGCCCGATGAGGACATCGGACTCCACCTCCGGAAGGCTTTGCCCGGGCGCAGCACCCTTCGGGGCAAACCGTTCCCGGTTGGTCATTCTGAACGAAGCGAAGCATCCCGTGCGCGCTTCGTGGCACGACGCGCGTGGGAAAGTCCAAGTGGATTCTTCGCTGCGCTCAGCATGACAGGCCTTTGAGCGTTCATCGGCGTAGGCCACCCAACGGCTTGGCGTCGGTTCGGCGTCTCAGAACGACAGGTGTGATGAACCCGGGTGAGGAGCGACAAGGGTTGCCGCGGGCGGGTCTCCGAATAACAGGCGGGCTGAAGCCCGCCCCACTGTTCACCGTTCCACGCCGACGGGGTAGAGGAGGTAGCGGTCGTCGTAGAATTTGGTCTTCGCGTAGAACCACTGGAGGCGGGCCGTGGGATCGGCGCCGAATTTTGCGTCCTTCGCGAGCGCGACGTCGAATTCGGCTTTCAGCTGCGGGTCGGAGGCGAGCATCTTGTCGGCGAGCGGCGCGAGGACGTAGTTTTCGATGTATTCGGTGCGCTGCAGAATTTCGGGAAAGAATCCGGAGGCGAGAAACGAGTCCTGACTCACGGGCTCGAGGAGCGTCATCGCGAGATCGCCGAGCGGCTGATCGGTCGGGACGCGGAGCGAGCCTTTCGGGAAGGTGACGGTGCGCAGCTCGGGCTTCACGCCGGCGATCGCGAGCGGTGTGTGACCTTCGAAAGGCGTCGCGGCGGGCTTCGGGTCGAGGAGGCGTTCGAATTCGAGCTCCATGGTTTTCGGCGTGCCGAGCATTTCGAAGCGGATGCCGTGCAGTGCGAGGCGTTCGATGACGTCGGGTTTCGTGACGGGCACCCAGTAGGCTTTCGGGCGGGCGAGTTTCGCGAGAGGGTTGTCGCCGACGAGCGGGAGCCGGTAGGTTTTCGGCTGGCCGAGCCAGCGGACTTCTTTTTGGCCGGTGGCGGGCGAGTCGTAGGTTTCGTAGGCGACGCCGAGGAAGTCGATGAGGCGTTTGTCGCCTTTCGCGTTGCCCCAATTCACGGGGAGCGTGAGCGGGCGGGCGGCGCGGTCGGCGTTGGTGGCGGTGCGGAGTTCGTCGCCGACGGAGGCGAGCGTGCGGAGCGCGGCTTCGAGGAAAACGTAGGTGCCGAGGACGCGTTGCGGGTAGGGTTTGAGCGAGTGATTTTCGACGAGGACGGTGGCGAGGTGGCGGAGGTCGCCGTAGCCGTGCGAGAAACGCGGCGGCGTGGTGAACGTGGCGAGGCCGGCGTCGAGGTTGCGGTCGTCGAGGGCGAACACGAGCGGTCCGGGGATGTGGCCGGCGGCGGTGAGCGCGCCGGTGACGGCGGGGCGGAAGCGTTTGTTGAGCCAGTCGGCGATGTGCGGCGAGAAGGCGAACTGGCCGGCGTCGCCGTTATAGCCGAAGGTGATGTCGTATTGGTAGTCGATGCCGTCGGTGACGTGGAGGTCGACGTAGAGCGAGGGCTGCCAGTCGCGGAGGAGCGAGAGCAGGGCGCGCGTCTCGGGGGCGTCGGCCTTCGCGTAGTCGCGGTTGAGGTTCAGGTTTTGCGCGGTGGTGCGCCAGCCCATGTGCACGGGGCCGCGCTGGTTCGGGCGCGTCCATTCGGAGGAGCGCTCGTGGCCGTCGGCGTTGTAGACGGGGACGAAGAGAAAATTCGCGTGGTCGAGGAGGGCGTCCTTGCCGGCGAACGCGAGGTCGCGGAGAAGCATGAGGCCGGCGTCCTTGCCGTCGATTTCGCCGGCGTGGATGCCGGCTTGGGCGAGGAGGGTGGGCTTGCCGCCGGCGAGGAGCGCGTCGGGCGTGTGGAGCTTTTCCTTCGTGGCGACGACGACGTAGAGCGTGCGGCCCTCGGCGGTGCGGCCGAAGGGTTCGAGGGAAAAATACGGCGAGGCGGCGCAGAGGTTTTTGAGGTAGGCGATCGTGTCGTCGTAGTTGGGCGAATCGAGGAGGCCCATTTTTTCGGCGGGCGTGATCCAGCGATCGCCGGGCTTCGCGACGAGCGCTTCGCTGGCGCCGTGCCACGGGAGAGCGGGAGGAAGAAGATCCTGCGGGCCGGCGGCGCGGATGAGGGTGGATGCGAGGAGGCCGGCGATGAGCGGGGAAAAAAGCGAAAAAGATTTCATGGCGCGACGGAATGCAGGTCGGAGGCGCGACGGTGGAATTTCCGTTTGGACAGCGCAACGTTTCCCATTTTACCTCGTCGCGCTTTCAACCTGCGTGGCAGGTCCAACCCTCACCCCGAGAGTTCCTCTTATACCCATGAATCCCCAACGTCTCTTCACGGCCAGTTGCATGGCCCTGATCGTAACCGCGATGAGCTTTTTTCTCCGCGCGGCCGCGGTCGAAGCCTGGCACACCGAGTTTCAACTTTCGTACGAACAGGTCGGCGTGATCAACGGTGCGGCGCTGTGGGGGTTCACGGTCGCGATGGTTTTCGGCGGGCCGCTGTGCGACACGCTCGGCATGCGACGGATCATGGGACTGGCGACGTTCGGGCACGTCGTGGCCATTTTCCTGACGATTTTTGCGTGGAATTACTGGAGCCTGTTCGCCGGCTCGCTGATCTTCGGCATCGCCAACGGGTCGGTGGAGGCGGCGGCGAATCCGCTGATCGCGACGATTTTCCCCGCGGACCGCACGACGAAGCTGAATCATTTTCACGCGTGGTTTCCGGGCGGCCTGGTGATCGGCGGCCTGACGTCATTCGCGCTGGGCAAAATGGGTCTCGGTTGGAAGGTGCAATTCGCCACGATGCTGATCCCGCTGGCGATCTATGGTTTCATGTTTGTCGGGCAGGCGTTCCCGCGCACGGAGCGCGTCGAGCACGGCGTCTCGACCAAGTCGATGTGGCTCGCGTGCCTCAATCCGCTGTTTCTCCTGATGGTCGGCTGCATGCTTCTCACCGCCGCGACCGAGTTCGGCGCGGAAAACTGGATTCCCGCCATCATGAGCAACGCCGGTGTATCCGGCATTCTGGTGCTCGTGTGGATCACCGGCCTGCAGTGGCTGGGCCGGCAGTTTGCCGGGGTGTTCGTGCACCGCGTCTCGCCTCCGGGCATGCTGGTTTTCAGCGCGATCCTGAGCGCGCTGGGACTTTACGCGATGAGCCACACCACGGGCGCGATGCTCTTCGCCGCCGCGACGTTGTTCGCGGTCGGCGTGTGCTTCTTCTGGCCCACGATGCTGGGCACGGTGAGCGAGCGCTTCCCAAAAACCGGCGCCCTCGGCCTCGCGGTCATGGGGGGCGCGGGGATGTTGAGCGCGAGCTTCATCGTTCCGCTGGTGGGCCGGTGGTATGACAAGGCGATCGCGGCGCGAGTACCGCCCGGACAAACCACCGACACGTTCAAGGGGGCAGCTGCGGGCTCCGATCTCGCGACGCAATGGACGCAAATCCAAGCGTCGGCCGGGCTCGAGTCGCTCGGCAAACTGGTGATCATTCCCTCGATTCTCGCCGTCGTTTTCCTCGGGTTGTTCCTGCTCTGGCGCAACAAACCGGCGCCGAAAATTTCCGATGCGGCGGCGGCGGCGCGTTGAACGGCGGCTCGCTGCGGAGCGCCGATGAGAACTTTCGAGGCGGGCCTGCGGGTCCGCCTTTTTTTACGCGGAGCGCCGGCGAACGGCGATCGGGGAGGGCCCTGATTCGCACGGGAGGGGGAGAACCCACCGGATGATCTGCGGTCTGCGGCGCAAGTTATGAAAACCTCATCCCTTGCCCCCGACCCCAGCCGTGCGCGTCTTCTCGCCGCTGCGGCCGCGTGTGCGCTCGCCGCGTTTGCCGGCGGGTGCGCGTCCGAACCCGATTCTCATATCGTGACCGCACCGCCGCCCGGTCCTCCGGCGCCCGCGACCGCTTACGTGACGCCCGCCCCCGCAGCCACAACCGTCACGGCGACGCCGGCGGCCAACGGCCAGACCGTGATTGTGCAACAGGCGCCGCCCGCGGCGCAGGCGGAAAACGTGCCGCCGCGTCCCTCGTCCGATTACGTGTGGGTGGCTGGCTACTGGACGTGGCGGAATGACCGCTACGAGTGGGTCGCCGGTCATTGGGTCGTGCCGCCGCGCTCCGGCGCGACGTGGGTGCCGCCGCGTTGGGATCAGGAAGGCGGCGCGTATCGCTACTACGAAGGTTATTGGAGCGACTGAGCGGCGAGCCGCGCCGTGCGAAGCGGAGCCAAGGTGCTGCTGTGAACGTGCGCAGGGTTCGACGAGCCTGCCGAACGGCGCGGGATTTCCGCGCCGTTTTTTTTGGGGGCAGGCTGGATATGTCATCCAACCCGCGAAGTGAAAGCCGGCGGTTTTTCGCGAAGAATTCCTGGAGGGTCGCGGCGACAATCCGGGAGCCCCCGGCGAGTCGCGCAGGGCGAAACCAAGGCGATCGAGCTGCCGGCGAAAGCATGCTGCGGCTTTTCGCCGGTGGAGGAAAACTCCTCCGCGCCTCAGTGTTTCCCGACCACGCACGCGTCGCAGCCGTTCACGAAGAAATCGTTGCCCTTGTCGTCGACGAGGATGAACGCGGGGAAATCCTTCACTTCGATTTTCCACACCGCTTCCATGCCGAGTTCGGGATATTCGAGCGTCTCCACTTTCGTGATGTTCTCCTTTGCGAGGATCGCCGCCGGCCCGCCGATGCTGCCGAGGTAAAAGCCGCCGTGGTCCTTGCAGGCCTTCGTGACCTGCGCGCTGCGGTTGCCTTTTGCGAGCATCACCATCGAGCCGCCGAGCGACTGGAAAAGATCGACGTAGCTGTCCATGCGGCCGGCGGTCGTCGGGCCGAATGAACCCGAGGCGTAGCCGGTCGGCGTCTTCGCGGGGCCGGCGTAGTAGACGGGATGGTCCTTGAGATATTGCGGCAGGCCCTGGCCGGCATCCACGCGCTCCTTGAGCTTCGCGTGGGCGATGTCGCGCGCGACGATCATCGGGCCGTTGAGCGACACGCGCGTCGTGACGGGGTGCCGCGAAAGCTCCGCGCGGATTTTCTCCATCGGCTGGTTGAGGTCGATGCGCACGATGTTTTCTTCCTTCAACGTGCGCTGCGCGGCCGGGATGAAGCGGCCGGGATTCGTCTCCATTTTCTCCAGGAAAATTCCGTCCTTCGTGATCTTCGCCTTGATGTTGCGGTCCGCGCTGCACGACACGCCGACGCCGACGGGGCAGCTCGCGCCGTGGCGGGGCAGGCGGACGACGCGCACGTCGAGCGCGAAATATTTCCCGCCGAACTGCGCGCCGATGCCGCTCGTCTGCGCGATTTTCAAAATCGCCGCTTCCATCGCGAGATCGCGAAACGCGCGGCCGAGTTCGTTGCCGGTCGTCGGCAACGCGTCGAGATACTTGGCGGACGCGAGCTTCACCGTCTTCAAGCACGCTTCGGCGCTCGTGCCGCCGACGACGAAGACGAGGTGATACGGCGGACACGCCGCGGTGCCGAGGTAGCCGAGTTTTTCGGTGACGAATTTTTCGAAGCTCTTCGGATTCAGCAGTGCTTTCGTTTCCTGAAAGAGGAAAGTTTTATTGGCCGAGCCGCCGCCTTTGGCGACGAAGAGGAATTCATATTTCGCACCCTCGGTCGCATAGATGTCGACCTGCGCCGGCAGGTTGGTGCCGGTGTTCACTTCTTTCCAAAGATCGAGCGGCGCCGTCTGGGAGTAGCGGAGATTTTCCTTCGTGTAACACTCGAACACGCCGCGGCTGAGCCACTCGGCGTCGTTGGCGCCGGTCCAGACCTGCTGGCCTTTTTTGGCGACGATCGTCGCCGTGCCGGTGTCCTGGCAAAACGGGAGGATGCCCTCGGCGGCGATCTCGGCGTTTTTCAGGAGCGTGAGCGCGACGTAACGGTCGTTGGCCGAAGCCTCGGGATCGTCGAGGATCGCGGCGACCTGCCGCAGATGTTTTTCCCGCAGCATGAACGAGCAGTCGTGGAAGGCCTGCTGCGCGACGAACGCGAGCGCCGACGGCTCGACCTTCAAAATTTCCCGGCCCTCGAATGTCGCCGTGCCGACGCCCTCCTGCGAGAGCAGGCGGTATTCGGTTTCGTCCGCGCCGAGCGGAAAAGGATCTTGGAAGGTAAACGCAGGAGTGGCCATGACGGAGGCGACGCTGCGGGGGTTTGCGGTCCGAGTAAAGTGGCGGCGGTTTCCAGCCGCAGGGTATTAAAACCAGCGGCGCGACGCCGCGGCCATTTCTACTTGCCGGCCATCCCGCGAATCACGTCGTGGAAACGGCTCAACTCCGCCGGCGTCACCACCTCGCCCGGCTCCCGTGACCAGCCGTGGGCGCCCGGCCACGCGCCGCGCAGGGCGAAGTTTTCCTGCGTGGCCGGAAGGCTGGAGACTTCGAGATAGTCCTGCTGCTCCCTTTCGTCGCGCACGACCGTCACCAACTCCGCCGGGATCGACGCAATGCGCCCGGACGAGACATAGGCGAGATCGTTCAACACGACGAACGGTCGCGAGTCCGCGAGCGACGTGGCCGGCCGCGGGCGCTCGCCGCGCAGGTAGCGGTAGTAGTCGAGGTGGTTTTCCTCGAGGCCGTCGAAAGGCCCCAGCGCGAGGTGCTCGCTGCGGCCGTCGCACCACCGCACGTCGGCGCTCTGCCCGACGACGTAGCGGAGGGTGGCTTTTTCGCACACGATGACCTCGGCTTGCGTGCTCGGGCCGGCGCACGCATGCGAAAGGGCGAAGCGCATCGTCACGCCGGCGGTGGTGTCCGTCTCGACGAAAAACGTGTCGGCGCCTTCGATCGCGTGCGCCCGGTAAAGCTGCGCGCGGACGGCGGCGAGCTGTGCCCAACTGAAGACCTCGTCGCGCCCGCCCCAAAACAGCAGGTTGTGCACGAAATGCGCGAGGGCGTTGCCGAGGCTCGAATCGAGGACGAAATGATCGCCGGTCATAAGATGACCGGCCCATTCGTTACGGAGAAAATAACTGGTCGGACGCGGCCAGCGCGCGACGAGCGTCGCGCCGCGCAACGCACCGAACTCCCCGGCGAGCAGGCGCTGCTTCAAGGCCAGCCGCGTCTTCTCCACGATGAAGTTGAAGCCCACCAGCGAGGCCTTCGGCAGGCGCGCATCGATCGCGATCATCCGGTCGAGTTCGGCGTAATCGAGCGTCGCGGGCTTTTCCAGGTACGACGGCAGCCCGAACGCGGCAGCCGCTGCGTGCATCTCGGCGTGCAGCTGGATCGGCGTGGGGATGACGACGGCGTCGAGTTCGCCGTGGCAGGCGTCGAGCATCGCGCGGTAGTCGCCGAACACGCGGACGCCGCGCGACGAAAATTTCCACTGCTCCTGCTGGATGGAAAAATTTCCCGGCTGCGGATCGCACGTGCAGACGAGGCGGACCTCACCGCGTTCCTCGAGCCGGGCGACGGTGCCGTGGTGCGAGCCGGCGAAGCCGCCCATGCCGATGATGCCGACGCGAATGGGCGGCTTCATGGCCAGGAGGATAGCGCCTCCGCCTGCCGCCGAGCGGATCGAACGTCACTGGCGCAGAGCGTTCGGAGCGGAGTCCGCGCCCGACTGGTTGCATGACGGGAACGAGCGTTCGTCGTCACACGATCTTCAACTTCGGTAGATCCTGGCCGTCGATCAATCCGACCGGCCGTCCCTGCGCGTCGATGACAATAAGGTCGTCGATCTTGTGCACCTCGAAGAGGCGCAGGGCATCGACGCCGAGCGCGTTCTCGGCGATTACCTTGGGGTTGCGAGTCATGAAAGTGGCGACGGGTTGCTGGAGGAAATTCGGTCCGGTCAGCGCGCTGCGCCGGAAATCACCGTCCGTTAAAATGCCCGTGAGTTTCCCGGTTTTTGCGTGCACCAGGGCGATGCTGCCGGATTTCGCGCGCGTCATCGCGAGGATCGCGTCCTGCGTGGTGACATCCTCGCGCGCGACGGGCAGGCGCTCGCCGGTGCGCATGATGTCGCGGACCTTCAGCAGCAGCGCGCCGAGGTTTCCAGCGGGGTGAAATTTCGCGAAGTCGTCGCGCGTGAGCCCGCGCGCCTCGAGCAACACCATCGCCAGCGCATCGCCGAGAGCGAGCGCCGCCGTGGTGCTCGCCGTGGGTGCCAGCGCGAGCGGGCAGGCTTCGCGGCGGACGCGATAAATAAGGCGGTGGTCGGTATTTTTCGCGAGATCGGAATCGGCGTCGCCGGTGAAGGCCACGAGGCGAACGCCGAGCCGTTTCAGAATGGGCACGAGCCGGAGAATTTCTTCCGTCTGCCCGCTGTTGCTGAGCAGGATCGCGAGGTCACCCTCGCCGCAGAGCCCGAGGTCGCCGTGGAGCGCCTGCGTCGCATCGAGGAAACAGGACGATACGCCGGTGCTGTTGAATGTGCCCGTGAGCTTTTGCGCGATGTGCGCGGATTTGCCGACGCCGGTGAAGATCAGTTTTTTCCCGGCGCGCGTCGCGACTTCGACGGCTTGCGCGGCTTCCACGAATTCCGGACCCAGGCTCTTCGAGGTCTCTTTCAGCGCATCCGCCTCGATTCGAATGCACGTGCGCGCGCGAGCGAGGACGGTTTTCGATTGGAGCGCCATTTAGAGTTTGAGTAGCAGGGGGAGTCTGCGGAATTTACGACGAACGACACCTCGTTCAATCCATTTCCCGTGTCCGATGAGAATACGCCTGATTGTCACCGCCGCTCTCGCCGCGCTTTTGCTGGCGGCCGGCTGTGAGCGCGGGGAAACGCCGTCATTTTCCTCCGAGGCCGACGAGCCCAACTATCGTCAGGGCCAGCAACTGGTGAAGCAGGGCCGCAGTCAGGAGGCGCTCGCGGCGTATCTGAAGGTGATCGCGAAACGCGGGGAGTCGGCGCCGGAGTCGCACCTCGAGGCGGGGCTGCTTTATCTCCAGCAGATCAAGGATCCGCTCGCGGCGATTTATCATTTTCGGAAATACCTCGAGCTGCAGCCGAACTCGCGGCAGGCGGTCTACGTGAAGGGCCTCGTCGACACGGCCAAGCGCGAGTTTGCGCGCACGCTGCCGGCGCAACCGCTCGAGAGCCAGACGGGGCTCGACCTGCTCGAAAAAGTGGAGCGTCTGCAGCGCGAGAACGAGGATCTCAAGGCGGAACTCGCCACGGTGCGGGGCGGCGCCACGATGCCGACGATTCGCACGCGCGGCGCGTTGATCGACGAGTCGCGGATGGCGAACGCACCGCGGGATGAGAACACCGCCGGAAACGTCGCGCCGCCGACGATCAATCTGAGCCCGTCGGCGTCGGCGCCGGCGGCGCAAGGGGACGAATCGCCCGTGTCGCTCGCACCCGAATCCGCGACGGAGTCCGCCCGCCGACCGGTGAGCGTCCAGCCGGGCCCGCCGCTCGCACCCGTGCGATCCGTGCCGACGAAACCGACGGCGCCCGCGACGCCGGGCGGCCGCCGGCACACGGTGACGAAGGGCGACACGCTCTTCAGTCTCGCGCAGAAATATTATGGCAACCGCTCGCGCTGGCGTGACATCTACGCGGCAAATCGCGACGTGTTGCCCAGCGAGAATTCGCTGCGAATCGGCATGGAGATC
>JBEHYR010000112.1:0-9083 GCA_048498075.1 Verrucomicrobiota bacterium
CCGCGCAGGGCTACAGGGCAACGATGGTCCGCCAGAGGGGGAGAGGGCGCGAGAGAGCGGCGGCGGGCGGTGAGGCGAGCCCGCGATCGCAACGAGTTGCCCGACGAGATCGAGGAGGGGTGATACGGCGGAGTCCCTGCGCTTCCGCGCAGGGCTACAGGGGCAACGATGGTCCGCCAAGGGGAAGAGGGCGCGAGAGGGCGGCGACGGGCGGTGAGGCGAGCCCGCGATCGCAACGAGTTGCCTGACGAGATCGAGGAGGGGTGATGCGGCGGAGTCCCTGCGCTTCCGCGCAGGGCTACAGGGGCAACGATGGTCCGCCAGAGGGAGAGGGCGCGAGAGGGCGGCGGCGGGCGGTGAGACGAGCCTATGATCGCAACGAGTTGCCCGACGAGATCGAGGAGGGGTGATTTTCCCGGCGCGGACCACTGGCGAGCGTCGCTGTGGATTCTTCGCTGTGCTGCTGATGAACCGCGCGGTTTGTCATTCTGAACGAAGTGAAGAATCCAGTGCGCGCTTCGTGGCACGACGCACGTGCGAAAGTCCAAATGGATTCTTCGCGGCGCTCAGAATGACACGCATTTGAGAGTTCATCGGCGGATGCCACCCAACGGCTTGGCGTGGGTTGGTTCGGAGTCTCAGAATGACTGAGAATCGGGAATCTGTCGGGTGAACTGCGAGGCCGTCTACTACTTGGCGGAATCGGCCGGCACGGGGCGGCCGAGGTGGCGGTCGGCCCAGGCGAGAAAGTAACGCATGTTCGAGCGGTCTTCGTGGCCGCCGTCGTGCTGGCGCCAGGCGAGTTCGCCGTCGAGGAGACTCGTGTCGTGCGGCGGCATGACGGCGGTGCGGTAGTCGGCGGTCACGCCGAGATCGCGCGCGCCGAGCAGACGAAAAACGGGGCCGGCGGCGACGGTGGCCATGTAGCTGCCCTGCTGGTCGAGCCACTTCGCGTCGCCTTTTTCGGGAATGCCGTAGCTGATGAACGTGGGGCGCGGGGCGCAGAGCGCGATGAGTTCGTGGGCGTCGACGGGGATGTCACCGGCGTCCTTGCGGCCGAAGGGCGCATCGTCGGCGCCGTATTTCATGAAATTTCCCGCCATCCAGTGGTAGCTGTAGGAGCTGGTGAGATTTTCGACGGCTTCGCCGAAGTTGCGGCGGTGCGGCTTGGCGCCGCCTTCGCCGGAAGAGCCGACGAGCACGAAGGCGAAGCGGGGTTCGAACGCCATCGCGACGAGGGCGGCCTTGCCGTAGCGCGAGACGCCCTCGATGCCGACGTGCCGGGCGTCGACTTGGGGCAGTGTCTCCAAATAATCGAGACCGCGGGCGGCGCCCCACGCCCAGGCGCGCAGGGCGCCCCACTGCTCGGGCGTGCGGCGCTGGCCGCGATTGGCGAGGCCGATGATGCCGGCGGTGAGGCCGGCGCCGTTGTCGGCCTGGATGCTGCCGGTGTCGATCGCGACGTAACCCCAGCCGTCGGCGATGAGTCGTTCCTCGGAACTCGGTTTGGGCGGTTCGGGGAAGCCGGGAAAATGCGGGACGGGGTCGTCGGGCATCGAGCCCCAGCTGAACATCATGAGCACGGGCACGGGCGTCTTCGGCGCGGCGGGCAGAACGACGGCGAGGCGGATGTCGACCGAGATGGAAGGCGCGGTGGAGTTGTCGACATGGCCGATCACGCGGCGGGCGATCACGGGGCGGCCGCCGACGGCGGTGGGCACGGTTTCCTGCACGGACCAGGTTATTTTCGGGAGGTGAGCGGGCACGCGGCCGTAGATTTCGCGTTCGAAATCCTCGACGAGTTCCGGGCGGCGTTTTTGCCACCATTGCGCAGGCGTGGCGATTTTCGTGCCGTCATGGGCCGTGAGGACATCGGGCCAGTCGGGAAATGGGTTGGCCAGCGCGGGATCGTAGTTGGCCTGATTCGATTGCCCCGGAGCGGGGTTGCCATTTTTGCCGGGGCGCAGCACGCGGATGCCGAGCTGGCGCATCATATCGGCGTGGTCCTCCTCGGTGAGTTTTCCGATGCGCGCGCGTTCCTCGGGGCTGACTTGCCAGGGGAAAAGAGGAGCGGCTGGTTTTTTGGCAGGGGCCGTATCGGCGGCGGCGAGCGGGGCGATGACGGAGAGGCCGAGAAGGGAAAAGAAAAGTGCGCGCTGAAAAGCCATGATGAAGAAAAGCGGCCGGGGGATTGGGGTGCGGGGACGGAAACGCACGATGGAGCCGAACGAGGCGCGAGCAAGGGGCGGCGCCTTCTAACTGTTGCGCAGGCGGGAAGAGCGAGCGGCGATCAGGCGCGCGGCGATCAGGGGCGCGGGAAAAGTCGGTCGAGCGCGCCGAGGTTTTTGAGCGGGACGGATTTTTTCGCGGGAAGCGGCGCGGTGAGGATGGGGCGCGGCGCGGCAGGGGCGGACGAAACGGGAGCGGCGGGGTTCGGAGACCCCGCCCTACATTGGGCGAGCGCACGGTCGAGTTTTTGCGTGGAGACGGGTTCGGCGGTGCCGAGTTCCTGGGCGAAGAGGCTCACGCGGAATTCTTCGACGAGCCAGCGGAAGGACTCGGCAGGGCTGGAGCGGGGTGAGGTCACCCCGCCTACATCGGAAGAGGGGAGTTTGGCGAGAGCGGCGAGGTAGGGCGCGAGTTGGGCGGCGCGCTCGGTGTCTTTGGTTGGATTTTGTTTCCAGCGGTCGGCGCGGAGTTTCATCGCGCGGAGATAGCGGGGGACGTGCGCGAGTTGCGGATACGGCGTGCGGAGGAGGAAGTCGGGCGGGATGAGGGCGGCGAGGTCGCGTTCGAGCGTGGGGAACAGTGAAGGGTGAACGAGGAGCGACTGGCGGAGCGTGAGAATTTCGCGGAGTTGATCGACGAGGCGTGGGACGAGGCCGCGGAGGTCGGCGAGGGATTTTTCGAGGGCGGTGGTGAAGGTGGCGGCGGTGAGCGTCGAGGTTGCGGCGGGCGACGAAGCGGTGGGAGAAACGGCGGGGTCGGGAGACCCCGCCCTACAACGGTCAGGATTTGTGAGCCAGAGGCGGAGGGCGGTGAGAGCGTCGGACTGAAGCTGGTCGAGGGGCGCGAGGATCGCCGCGAGGGGACCGAGGAGGCGGAGCGAGCGGAGGTCGCGTTCGAGCCAGGTGAGTTCGCGGCTGAGCTGGAGTTCGAGGAGCCGCGAGATGCCGTCGCGCGTGGCGGACTGGGCGGCGTCGAGGGTTTTCGCGAGGCGGAGGGCGACACCGTCGCGCTCCGCGGTGAGCGCGGGGAAGGCGTAGAGCGGGACGCCAGAGGACTCGGCGATCAGGACGCGTTCGGGGATTACGTCGCCGAAGGTCCAAGTGGATGAAGGCGGTTTTTCGAATTTGGCGCGGGCGCGGCGCCAGTCGGGAGACTCGAGCGGGGCGGCGCGGGGTGAGGTCACCCCGCCTACATGGGCCGCGGTTTTCGTGGAGGCGGCGCCGGTGTGGATCGCGGCGAGGGCGGCGCGGATGTCGGCGAGGTCGCGCGAGGAAACGATTTCGCGGCCGCGGTCGTCGACGATGCGCACGCGGACGCGGAGGTAATCCGGGAGCGGTTTTTCCTCCCACGCGGTGGGATCGACGGCGACGCGGAAGCGCTCGGCGATTTGGAAGGAGAGCGCTTCGGTGAGTGTCTCGCGGCGGCCCGTGAGGCGGTCGCGCTGGGCGATTTGGGCGGTGAGGCCCTTCGCGGTTTCGGCGAGCGGGACGAAGGAGCGGCGGAGTTCTTTCGGGAGGGCGCGGAGGTAGTGTTCGACTTTTTGTTCGAGGTGGCCGGGGACGGCCCAGTCGAGGGCGGCGGGCGTGAGAGCCTCGGCTTCGCGGACGCTGAGGTCGAGGGTGACGCCGTCGTCGGGTTGGCCGGGTTTGTAGGCGTAGTTGAGCGGGAGCGCGGTGTTTTGGAGCGGGAGCGCGGTGGGGAAGGCTTCGTGGTCGTGCTCGACGGCGGCGGGGTCGCGAAGCTCGTCGGGGGAGACGTGGAGGAAATTCGGCTCGGTGGCGCGGCGGTGGCGGACGAGGTCGATGAGGTCGGGGACGGAGCTGAGGGAGTTTTGGGTTTTGGGTGCTGAGTTTTGAGTTTCGGACTCGATCAGGTGGTGCGCGTAGAAACGGTAGAGGGCTTCGTCGAGATTCAGGTAACCGGCGTCGCGGGTGCGGGTGAGCTGGGCTTCGACGGTTTCGCGGACGCGGCGGTTGTGCGTGAGGAAATCGAGCGGGAAGGTGACGGTGTCGGCGACGAGCGCTTCGCGGATGAAGATCTCGGTGGCGTGCGCGGGGTTGATTTTACCGTAGCCGACGGCGCGCGATTCGAGTTCGAGGCCGTAGAGGCGCGTGCGCTGTTTCACCATCACGCGGCCGGCGTCGACGTTCCAGAAGGGTTCGCTGTGAGCGATACGGACCACGTGCGCACCGAGGTCGAGCGCCCAGGCGGGATCGAGGCGGGCGCAGGTGCGGGCGTAGAGGCGCGAGGTCTCCATGATCTCGGCGGCGAGGAGCCACTTCGGGGCGCGCGAGCGCGCCGAAGTGGAGTTGAGAGTTGAGGGTTGAGAGTTGAGAGGCTTTTTTCGCGGCGGCTCGCGGCGGTGGAGGACGGAGCCGGGGAAGAGGTTCACGCGGCGGTCGTGCGTGGCTTTGTAGTTTTCGTTTTCTTCGTCGTAGGTCGCGATGTTGCCGAGGAGGCCGGCGAGGATGCTGCGATGGATCGCGCGGTAGGCGGGCGTGCCGAAGATGAACGGATCTTCTGGCGCTGTAGGGCGGGGGCTCCCGACCCCGCCGCTCACCCTGTCATGCCTGCTCGGCGGGGTCGGGAGACCACGCCCTACAAGGGCGCTGGTGAGTTTGAAGTCGTCGCGCTGCTCGAGGGTTTCGATGAGCTGGGTGTGGATGTCGCGCCACTCGCGCATGCGCGTGTAGCTGAGAAAATGATCGCGGCAGAAGCGGCGGAGTTTCGCCTGCGAGAGGCGGTCGAACTCGTCGTGGTAGGTTTCCCAGATGTTGAGGAGCGTGAGAAAATCGGAGTCGGGGTGCGCGAAACGGCGATGGGCGGCGTCGGCTTGCTGCTGTTTGTCGAGGGGGCGTTCGCGCGGGTCTTGCACACTGAGGCCGGCGGCGATGATGACGACCTCGCGGAGGGCTTTCTCGGTGCGCGCCTGGAGAATCATGCGGCCGACGGTGGGGTCGACGGGGAGGCGGGCGAGTTCGCGGCCGAGGGGGGTGAGGGCGCGGACGGACGGAGTTGAGAGTTGAGAGGGGGGAGTTGAGAGATCGGAGGGGGAATCCAGAGCGCCGAGTTCTTCGAGGAGGGCGTAGCCGGCGCGGATGGATTTCGCGGCGGGCATGTTGATGAAGGGGAAACGCTCGATGTCGCCGAGGCCGAAGGCCTTCATCCGGAGGATCACGTCGGCGAGGTTCGCGCGTTGAATCTCGGGCTGGGTGAAGCGGGGGCGCTCGAGGAAGTCTTTTTCTGAATACAGGCGGACGCAGACGCCGTCGGCGACGCGGCCGCTGCGGCCTTTGCGCTGGTCGGCGGAGGATTGGGAAACGGGCTCGATCGGGAGGCGGCGGGTGCGGGCTTGCGGCGAGTAGCGGCTGATGCGGGCGAGGCCGGTGTCGACGACGAAGCGAATGCCGGGGATCGTGAGGGACGTCTCGGCGATGTTGGTGGCGAGGACGATTTTGCGGCGCTGGGTGGGGGCGAAGACGCGTTGCTGCTCGGCGTTGGAGAGGCGGCCGAAGAGGGGAACGAGTTCGATTCTCGATTTTTGATTTCCGATTTTCGATTCGAGGAGGTCGCGGACTTCGCGGATGTCGCGCTCGCTGGGGAGGAAGACGAGGATGTCGCCGGCGGAGGAATCGCGGAGGATGCGGTCGAGGGCTTCGACAGTGCCGTCGATGTAGTGGAGGGCCTCGGCCTTTGCGGAGGCGGTGGCGGAGGTATCGGCGTCGTCGGCGTTTTCGTCGTTGTCGGTGTAGTCGCGACCGAGTTCATCGAGCGGGGCGTAGATGACTTCGACGGGATAGGTGCGGCCTTCGACCTGAATGATGGGCGCGCCGTCGAAGGCTTCGCTGAAGGCGGCGGTGTCGATCGTCGCCGAAGTGATGACGATTTTGAGTTCGGGGCGCTTGTAGCGGAGGGTGCGGAGGTGACCGAGGAGGAAGTCGATGTTGAGCGAGCGCTCGTGGGCCTCGTCGATGATGATCGTGTCGTATTCGCGCAGGAGCGGGTCACCCTGGACCTCGGCGAGGAGCATGCCGTCGGTGAGGAATTTCACGACGGTATCGCGGGTGGTTTCGTCGTTGAAACGAATCTTGCAGCCGACCTCACGGCCCCAGGCGACGCCGAGTTCCTCGGCGACGCGGCGGGAGACGGAGAGCGCGGCGACGCGGCGGGGCTGGGTGCACGCGATGCGGCCGTGGGTGCCGCGGCCGGCGGCGAGGCACATTTTGGGAATCTGCGTGGTTTTGCCGGAGCCGGTTTCGCCGGCGAGGACGACGACCTGGCTCGCGGCGAGCGCGGCGGTGATTTCCTCGACGCGCGCGGTGATCGGCAGCTCGGGCGGAAATTCGAGGCGGAAAGGAAAGGAATTGGCGGATGGGACGGCCACTGAGCGCGAAGATTAAAATTGGTTTGTCATTCTGAGCGAAGCGAAGAATCCAGAACGTTCCGGCAGGCGGCTCCAACTGGATTCTTCGCTTCGCTCAGAATGACAAACACCACCAAATTACCACCGCTGCTGCCGGAGGAAACACTGCTGCGCGTTTTGCGGATCGCGACGTTCGACGGGTGGAGCGTGCTCGGGATCGCGGGGCTGCTGGCGCTGGTGTCGGCGGCGGGAGGAGATTTTTGGGGCGCGGCGGTGGGGCTGGTGATCGCGGCGGCGGGAGCGATCGAACTGCACGGCGCGGGGTTGCTGCGGGCGGGCGAGACGCGCGGGATGAACTGGGTGGTGGCGAGCCAGCCGTATCTGCTGGCGACGATTCTGGGTTACTGCGCGCTGCGGCTGTGGAACTACGATCCGACGTTGCTGCGGCAGGCGATGACGAGCGACATGCGGGCCTCGCTCGCGCGATCGGGAGTGACGGAGGAACGATTTTTGCGACTGAGCTACGTGGCCGGCAACGCGGTGCTCGCGCTCGTCACGATGATCTACCAGGGCGGGATGACGGCGTATTATTTGCGTCGATGCGCGGCGGTGAAGGCGGCGGTCGGCGGCGACGAGCGAGACGCGGGATACGAAGGCGAAGGAGAAAATTTTTCATGACGACACGATGCGGGAAATGGGTTGCGCTGTTGATCTGCACGGCGGTCGCACTGTCGGCGCGTCCGTTCATGGTGCTGGTTTACAACGTCGAGAATCTCGTGGACGCGGACGGGAAGGCGATGTTCGAGGACTATCAGCCGGCGCGATATTCGAAGGCGCACGTGCTGACGAAGCTGCAGAACATCGCGCGGGTGGTGGCGCAATTCGAGGGTGGACGCGGGCCGGACGTGATCATGTTCGAGGAGATCGAGGTGGACCTGACGGCGGGGAAACACGCGCCGGACTACGACGAAATTTTGCGGCACTACGGTCGGATGAAACTCGAGGAGATGCTCGGGCCGAAATTCGACGACGAGATCGCGGACCTGCCGGCGGAAGCGCTGCTGGCGAAGGCGTTCGCGGACCGCGGACTGACGGGTTATCACGTGATCGCGGCGGAAAACGTGCGGGCGCCGGGCAGCACGCATGCGCTGGCGCAGAAATGCGTGATCTTCACGCGATTCCCCGTGAAGGCGGTGCATTCGCATCCGACGACGGACGCGCGGGCGATCCTGGAAGTGCAGGTGGACGTGGACGGAGCGCCGCTGTATTTGTTCGACAACCACTGGAAGTCGGGGGCGAGCAGCCCGGAGACGGAGCCGACGCGCGCGGAAAATGCGCGGACGCTGCGGACGCGTTTGACGGAAATCCTGAAGCAGGATCCGAACGCGGACATCATCATCGGCGGCGATTTCAATTCGCAGTATAACCAGAAGCAGCGTTACCCGAAGATGAAGGTGACCGGGATGACCGACGTGCTGGGCTCGCAAGGCAACGAGCTGGCGGTGCGCGGGCCGGAGCGCGACCTCTACAACTTGTGGTATGAGCTGCCGGCGGAGGAGCGCGGGAGCGACACGTTCCGCGGCGAGTGGGGCACGCTGATGCAGATCCTGATCACGCGCGGGCTCTACGATTATCGCGGCGTGCAGTACGTGGACAACTCGTTCGGCGTGGCGAAAATCCCGGGGCTGAACATGGACGTGAAAGGGCTGCCGTTGCGGTGGTCGTTCGACGGGCCGGCGGGATCGGGTTTCTCGGATCACTTTCCGGTGTACGCGAAATTCGTCACCGTGGCGGACAATCGCGCGGACCGCTACGTGGGATTGCGAAATCCGTCGGTCGAGCGCGCGCCGACGGCGACGGCGGCGGCGGTGGTGGCGGGAGGAGCGAAGGTGGACTACAGCAAAATCGATTTCGCGAAAGTGGCGCTGACGGCGGACCAGCTCGGGGGCAAGAGCCTGCGGTCGCCGGAATTCAAGGGGAAGATTGTGCGGGTGGATGGGAAGGTGGGAAAAGGAAAGCGGTTGACGGTGCAGTTCCTCGGCGACGTTTACGACGTGTGGAGCTTCGACGAAAAGTTTCGGGAGAAGCTGCGCCGGCAGTTCAAGCCGGGCGAACCGATGCGGTTTTACGGTGAACTCGGACAATACAAGGAACGCTGGCAGTTCATCGTGCACGACGAGAGCTGGGTGAAATGAGCGATGCGGCGAAGCGAACGAGAACGATGTTGAGGGTGTACACGCTGGGAAACTGCGACACGTGCCGGAAAGCGGTGAAGTGGCTGCGCGCGCGGGGCGTGGACTTCGAGGAGCGGGCGATTCGGGAAACGCCGCCGACGCGAGCGGAGTTACGGGAGATGCTGGCGGCGAAGGACGGCGAGCTGGCGCGACTGGTCAACGTGGCGGGCGGGGAGTACCGCGGGCTGAAGCAAGCGGGAAAATTGCCGGCGACGACGGAGGCGATGCTGGCGCTGCTCGCGACGAATGGGAGCTTG
>JBEHYR010000113.1:0-8972 GCA_048498075.1 Verrucomicrobiota bacterium
ACCGCCGCGAACCCGAGCCCCGCCGCGAGCCCGATCCAGATTCCCACCGCGCCGTAGCTCCCGCGCACGCCCAGCAGGTAGCCGCCGCCCGCCGCCACGATCCAATACGCCACAAACGTGATCATCGTCGGCAGCTTCACATCTTTCACCCCGCGCAACAGCGACGCCCCGATCACCTGCCCGCCGTCGAAAAACTGAAACAGCGCCGCCACCACGAGCAGTTGCGCCGCCAGCGCCACCACCGCCGGCTCGTGCACAAACCAGCCCGCGAGCGTTTTCCCCGCGACGAAATACAGGATCATGAATACGCCCGCGATCGCCGCGCCCAACGCCAGCGCGCCGTAGCCGATCGGCCGCAAGCGCTCGCGCTCACCCGCGCCCACCGCCGCGCTGATCCGCATGCCCGACGCCATCGCGAGTCCGAGCACGCACATGAAAGTCGTCGACACGCACGCGATCGCGATCTGATGCGCCGCGAGCGACACCGCGCCCAGCCAGCCCATCATCACCGCCGAGCCCGCAAACGCCCCGCTCTCCGACAACAGCATCCCCGACGCCGGCAAGCCCAGCCCGAGCATTTCCTTCAACCGCGCCCACGACAATGGCGCCCACCAGCGTTTCGGCAGCGCCGCATTCAGCCGCGGATCGCGCCGCACCCACTCGAGCATCACCACCGCGCCGAGCGTGCGTGAGATCAATGTCGATACACCCGAGCCCGTCAGCCCCAGCGCCGGCGCGCCGAGGTGCCCGTAAATAAAAACCCAGTTGAGCAGCGCATTCAGCCCCACGCCCGCGAGCATGATCGCCATCGGCACCCACGGCCGTCCCATCGCCTCCGCGTATTGCCGGAGCGCGAGATAGACCAGCACCGGCGTGATCGACAGGCCGATCAGCGAAAAAAACGGATTCACCATCGCGAAGACCTCCGGCGGCTGGCGAAACCACTCGAGGTGCAGTCCCAGTCCGAGGATCACCAGTGTCTCCAGGACGCCGAAGCCCAGCGCCAGCGCGAGCCCGTGCCGCAAATATTCTCCGCCCTCCTCCGGCCGTCCCGCACCGCGTGCGTGCGACACGAATACGGCCACCGGCAGCATCAAGCCGATGCCGAGCACGTAAAACACCGCGAACACATTTCCGCCGAACGACGACGCTGCGAGCGGCACCGTGCCCGTGTGCCCGATCATCACGCTGTCCGTGATGCCCATGAGCATCTGGCTCACCTGCCCGACGATGATCGGCAGGGCGAGCGCCAGCGTCGGTCGGATTTCGCGGAGCGTGCGTTGCATGAACGATCGAAATTACCGGCGAACCACACCCCGCACACAAAAGAAAAGCTGCTCATTTCCCAAACCCGCGCTCACCGCCCGGTTCACGCATCACGATCGCTGCGTCACCGGGCCACCCACGACCGCGAAAGCCGCCCTCATCCACGTTCTCCACCGCCATTCTCCGTCCCCGGCCCGCCAGTACGTCACCTATTAGTCAGGGGAAAAGGCCTGCGGAGACGCAAGGCCACTCCGGCAAACGGCGCACAGGCCGCATCTTTTCTCAGGCGCAACCTACGAGGATTTCGAGAACGCCGGCCCCTCATCCCACCAACACCGCGAACGGCAGTTCGGCGAACAAGTCCATCATGCGCAATTCACCCGCGCCTCCCAGCTCTCTGCCCGTCAGCACATCGCGCAGCGATCGCGTTCGGCCTCTCGTCGCGTCCGCCTCGCCTTCATCCAACCCCACCGTCGTGTCCTCCCACACCAGGCCCAGTGGCGGGCAACCCAGCAAACTCGTGAGCCGCGGCACCACCACGATCACGCGCTCGTCTTCCGACGCCCGCTCAAACGCCACCACGTTCTCCGCAAATCTCCCCCGCGTCGCCAAGGCGCGATAACCCCCGCGTTGAAACAACGCCGCCCGCTTCCCGCGCAACTGCAGCAGCGCGCGCGTGACCATCAATTTGATCTCGCCGCCCCGCCAGTTCCGCAGCGCCTCGGCCCAGCCGCCCTCGCTCTCGCCGACCGCGAGCCGTTTCACCGCCCGCTCGCGCTTTTCAAAATCCACCGCGCGCCGATTGTCCGGATCGACCAGACTCAAATCCCAGAATTCCACGCCCTGGTAAAAATCCGGCACGCCCGGCGACGTGCATTTCAGCACGACCTGCGTCAACGAATTCACCATCCCGAGATGCGCCAGCCTGCGCGCCGCCCGCCGGAAACTCGCGAGGAATTCCCTCGCCGTTTCCGAATTCAAAATCGCCTCGACGAACTTGTCGCCCGCGGCGAGCCACGCCTCGTTCGGCTGCAGCCACGTCGAATTGCGCTTCGCCTCGTTCACCGCCTTGCGCAGATGCTCGCGAATCCGCGTGCGAAACGCCTCGTCCGGCTCCGCATCGTCCGCCGGCCACGCGCCGAGCAGCACCTGATAGAGCCGATATTCTTCCTCTGGAGAAGGCGCCGCGCGCCCCTCGACACTCGTCTTGTGTCCGCGATTCAGCTCGCGCCACTCCTCCCACCACTCGCGCCACTCGCTCGGGATTTCAGAAAGCGCGTAAAGCCGCGCGCGCACATCCTCGCCCAGCTTCGTGTCGTGAGTCGCCGTGGCGATCAACGCCTGCGGCGTCACGCGCGCCCGCTCGGCATTCGCCGCATGAAAACCCCCGATCGTCCCGCCGAACCGCCCCGGATCGCCGCCGACTTCATTCAACGCGATGAAGCGGCTGAACGAATAAAATGCCGTGTCCTCGACCGACTTCGCCATCACCGCGCCCGTGTATTGCTGAAAATCCAACACCCACTCCGCGACCTTGCGCCGCCACTCCTCCGGCTGCGTCTCGTCCGGATAAATTCCCGTCAACGCATCGCGCACCAATTCAAACGCTGCCGCGCCCATCCTCCGATTGCGCGCGACCGCGATCGCGCAGGCCTGCTCGACGACGCGCCGATCCCGCTCGTCCATGCCACGCGTCCCGCGACGATACGTCCGATACACGCCGTGCGCCGCCATGATTTCCCGCACCGCCACCATGAGTTCGTGCCGCGTGAGATCCCGCCAGCGCCGGTCGCCCTGCAAAATCTCGGCCAGTGTGCCCGCGAGCCGCTGCACCGCGTTGGCAAACATCTCGTCCAGCACCAGCCGTTTCTCCTCGTAAATCACCTCGTCGAAACTCGCTTTGCTCTCCGTCAGCCGCGCATAGATTTCCGTGAATCGCCGCTCCGAGCGGGCGTCGACCAGCAGTCCCGCGAGTTGGGGAATGAATTCGTAGCCGGTCGTCCCGTGCGCGCTCCACTCGGGCGGCAGACCCTCGCCGTCCGCGAGGATTTTTTCCACCACGACGTAGAACGGAGGCGTCGCTTCACCGACATCCCGCCTCGCCAGGCTCTGCAGCCGGTCGAGATACTCCGCCGGATCGCGCAGCCCGTCGACGTGATCGATCCGCAGCCCTGTCACCACGCCCTCCTGCACCAGCCGCGCCAGCAGCGCGTGGCACTCGTGAAACACCTCCGGGTTTTCCATCCGCAGCCCGATCAGCGAATCGATCGCGAAGAACCGCCGGTAGTTGATCTCGTGTACACCGGTTTTCCAATACGCCAGCCGGTAGTGCTGCCGCGCGATCAGCCGGTCCAGTTCGTCGAAACTCCGCGCGTCGTCCTTTCGCCCGTTGATCGCCGCCAGCCGCTCGTCGAAAAGCTTCTTCACCGCCGCGTGGCTTTCGAGCAACGCCCCAAGCTGGCGCTGAAGATCCGTGACGCGCACCCGCCACGCCTTCGCCGCCTCCGGGTCGCCCTCCACTTCTGCCGGCCGGGCCTCGCCGAATGCCGACGCCAATCCCGCCAACTCGCCACCCGCGCCGCCGGTTTTCACGATCGGCTCCAGCACCGCCGCATACGTCCGGGGACTCACCGGAAAACGCATCTCACCGAGCGCGATGGCCAGCCCGCCCGCTTCGCAGGTCAGCGCCAGCCCGCCGTCCTCGAGCACGCGGCCGTATTGGTCGCCGAGCACTGGCACCAGCACCTGCGGCCGGCCGCCCTCGCCCCCCGCGCTCCAGTCGATGTCGAAAAACCGCGCGTGTCGCGAGTGCTCGCCGTTCTCCAGCACGTCGCGCCACCACGTGTTGAGCAGACCCGGGCCATTGATGCCCATGTGATTCGGCACGAAGTCCAGCAGCAGCCCCATGCCGCGCGCGCTCAGCTCCGCGTGGAATTTTTCCAGCGCCGTCCGCCCGCCGAGTTCCGGGTCGATCCGCCGGTAGTCGTTCACGTCGTAACCGTGCGTGCTCCCCGGCGTGGACAGAAAAATCGGCGAACAGTAGAAATCGGATACACCGAGTTCCTGCGCATAGCCCGCGATCGCCGTGGCCTGGCCCAACGTAAACTCGCGGCTGAGCTGCAGCCGGTAAGTCGCGATCGGAATCCGCTGTGCCGAAGTCAGCATCAACCCGGGAGCGCGGGCCGCTGGCCCGCCTTGATCGAAGTGCGGGCGAGCCGCCCGCGCTCCCGGGCGGAATCGCCCGCTTCTTTCGCCACGAGCACCAACGTCGCCGGCTGGCTGAACACGAGCGTCTCCACTTCCGGCAGCTCGCTCGCCGGTGGCGCGCTGAAGTTCTCCGCGTTGCTGTCGAACTCGATCTGCCACGCGCACGCCGCCGCCGGCGCCACGAGCGGATCCTCGTCGAGATCGATCCGCGCGCCTGCGGTCAGCGCGCTTACGACCAGCAGCTCGGGCTGGTTTTCCGCCGCGGCGTAGCGGATGACCACAGCGTCTCCGATCGCGCCGACTTTCCAACGGCCGGGCCGCGTCGCTTCCGGGCCGAGCCAAAGATTGCGCCGCCCCAGCACCCCGCGATAAAGCGCCAGCGTGCGCGCATGCGCCGGCTCGCCGATCTCCTCCCAGTTGAGTTTCGATTTCTCGAATGTCCCCGGGGCCTGCGGATCCGGCACGTCGTTGGCTGCCGCGTGACGGGGAAATTCCCGTTTGCGGCCTTCGGTGACCAGCTTGCCGAGTTCGCCGTGATGATCCGTGAAAAAACAAAACGGTGAACTCGCCGCCCACTCCTGCCCCATGAACAACAGGGGCGGGTGCGGCGTCAGACCCAGCAGCGCCGACGCCGCGCGATAAACCGCCGGCTCGACCAGATGGCCGAGTCGCTCGCCGAGCGCACGATTGCCCGCCTGATCGTGATTCTCGATGCAGTAAACAAAAGCCGACGCCGCCAGATGAGCCGCCGGCGCGCCCCGCGGGCGATTTTTCCAAAACGGAAACGGCGCCCCTTCGTAGAACCAGCCGCGCTGAATCGTGCGCGCAAGATCCGCGGCATTGCCGCTGAAGCTTGCCGTCAGCGGCGAGTCCCCGCCCAGCAATCGCGCGCGAATCTGATGATTAAAATCATCCGCCCAGATGCCGTCGAAGCGGGCGCCCCGCCCGTCGGTGGTCTCGACCAACTCGCAGCTGTTGCGCTCATCCTCCGCGATCGCGAAGGCTCCGCGCTCGTGCGCCAGGGCCGCGATCTCCTCGAGCAACGTGTGCTCGGACTCGTCGATGATCGCGTGCGTCGCGTCCAGCCGCAGCCCGTCGAAGCGAAACTCGTCGAACCAGTAAGCCGCGTTCGCCAGAAAAAATTCCCGCACGGGCCGGCTGTCGTACGCGGCGAAATTGAGCGCCGCGCCCCACGGCGTGTGCCGGTCCTCGCGAAAGTAGTCGCGCGCGAAACGCGTCAGATAATTTCCGTCGGGCCCGAAATGGTTGTAGACGACATCGAGCACCACGGCGAGTCCGTGCTCGTGCGCCGCGTCGACGAGCGCGCGCAGATCGTCCGGCCGGCCGTAGCAGCGGGCCGGCGCAAACAACGCGACGCCATCGTAGCCCCAGTTCCTCTTTCCGGGAAAATCCGCGACGGGCATCAGCTCGATCGCGCCGACACCGAGCGCCGCGAGGTGCGGCAGCTTCTCGATCGCCGCGCGAAACGTCCCTTCGTCGGTGAACGTGCCGACGTGCAACTCGTAGGTCGACTGTCCGCGCCAGCCCGGGCGCTGCCACCGATCGCATTCCCAGCGAAAACCGCGCGAATCGACGCACTCCGATAATTTGTGCACGCCTTCCGGCTGAAAGCGCGACGCCGGATCGGGCAGCACGTCCGTCGCGCCACCGAGCATAAAACCGTAGCGGTCGCCGGCGCGGCCCCGTGCGTCGTGCAGCTCGAAATATCCGTGATCGGTCCGCGCCATCGGCAGATCTTCCGTGGCTCCAGCGCCTCGTTGCACCCGCACGATTACTTCCGCGTGATCCGGCGCCCACACGCGATAACTCACGCCGTCGTCATGGACGAAGGCACCCGGAGGGGAACTGATTTCAAACGTATGAGAATTCATCTTCGGCCAATCCCCGATCCCGCTGCTCCCGCAGCGGGCGACGCACCATCCGAACCCTCCGTGTAGCCCTGCGCGGGAGCGCAGGGATTTTCGCCGCGACCAGCCAACGGACGTCAACCAACGGGCGAACCGGAACGAATCTCCTTAGTCGGCTTTGCGTCTCGCCGGTTCCTTGCGGCCCCACGCGTGGCGGGCCTCGTCGCCTGATCCGGCTTCCTGCTGGAACAGCGTGAGAGAATGCGCGGTGAGATTATACAGATCGCCACCTTTCGGCTGAAGCCCGGCCTTAACGAAACCTTCCTCCGCCGTCGTATCGAGAATTTGGCGCCAGCGGACTTTCCGACGGCTGGGCAGCTTCACTTTCACGTTTTCGTGGTGCGCGTTGAAGTAGAGCAGGAAGGTGTTGTCGCGCACCGGTTCGCCGGTGTAGGTCGTCAGATTCAGGGCATCGCCATTCAACACGAGCCCGACCACTTTCGCGAAATCCGCCGCCCAGCCTTCATCGGTCATCTCCGTGCCGTCGGGGTTGAACCACGTGAGATCCTTCATGCCGCCGCCCCGGAGAGCGCGCCCCTTGAAAAAGCTCGGCTGGTGAAAAATCGGATGCGCCAGACGAAACCGGATGAGCTGTCCGGTAAAATCCGCCAGCCGGCGCGCGTGCTCGTCGCGCGACCAAGGCAGCCAGCTGATTTCGTTATCCTGGCAATACGCGTTGTTGTTGCCCTGCTGCGAGGCGTCCGCTTCGTCGCCGCCGCGCATCATCGGCACACCTTGCGAGAGCATGAGCGTCGCGAGAAAATTCCGCTGCAGGCGGCGGCGCAGCACCTGGATTTCCTCCGGCGCATCGAGACCCTCGTGGCCCCAATTCGCGGAGTTGTTGTTGCTCTCGCCGTCCTGGTTGTTCTCGCCGTTCGCCGCGTTGTGTTTCTCGTTAAACGACACGAGATCGCGCAGCGAAAAACCGTCGTGCGCCGTGATGAAGTTGATGCTCGCCGTGGGTGTTTTGCCGCTGCCTTGGTAAAGATCCGCGCTGCCGCAGAGCCGGTACGCGAAGTCCGCCATGTGCCCCGAGTCGCCTTTCCAGTAACGTCGCACCGTATCGCGATAACGGCCATTCCATTCGGCCCACAGCACCGGGAAATTTCCCACCTGATATCCGCCTTCGCCCACGTCCCAGGGCTCCGCGATCAGTTTCACCTGCGAGATGATCGGATCCTGGTGAATCACGTCGAAGAACGACGACAGCCGGCTCACCTCGTGGAGTTCGCGCGCGAGCGCCGGCGCGAGATCGAAGCGAAAACCGTCGACGTGCATCTCCGTCACCCAGTAGCGCAGGCTGTCCATGATGAGCTGGAGCACGCGCGGATGCGGCACGTTCAGCGTGTTGCCCGTGCCGGTGTAATCCATGTAGTAACGCGGATTGTCGCCGACGAGCCGGTAGTAGCTCGCGTTGTCGATGCCTTTGAAACTCAGCGTCGGGCCGAGGTGATTGCCCTCGGAAGTGTGGTTGTAGACGACGTCCAAAATCACCTCGAGTCCCGCGGCGTGCAACGTGCGCACCATCGACCGAAACTCGTCCACCTCCGACGCGATTTCACCGCGGCTCCGGTAGGTCGGCTCCGGCGCGAAAAAGCCGAGCGTGTTATAGCCCCAGTAATCCGTCAGCCCCTGGTCGAGCAGATGCTTGGAATTCACGTGCTGGTGCACCGGCATCAACTCGATCGCCGTCACCCCGAGATTTTCGAAATACTCGACCGCCTGCGGACTCGCGAGGCCCGCGTAGGTGCCGCGCAACTCCTCGGGGATTTCCTGCCAGAGCTTGGAAAAACCTTTCACGTGCACCTCGTAGATCACCGTCTCATCGAGCCGGCGATTCGGCCGGCGATCGTCCTCCCAAGAAAACGCCGGGTCGACGACGACGGCCTTCGGCATGAGGAGCGCATTGTCGCGTTCATCGAAGGACAGGTCCGCGTCGGCGTGCCCGATCGTGTAGCCGAACATCTCGTCGGCCCACTGCACCTCGCCCGCGATCGCCTTCGCATACGGATCGAGCAAAAGTTTGTTGTGGTTGAAACGATGCCCCTTTGCCGGCTCGTAAGGCCCGTCGACGCGATAGCCGTAGAGCTGCCCCGGCCGCACTTCCGGCAGGAAACAATGCCACACGTAATCGCTGTGCTCCGTCAGCCGGATGCGCGCCGACTCGGGCTGGCTCAGCCCATCGAAGAGGCACAACTCGACGCCGGTCGCGTTTTCCGAGAAGATTGCGAAGTTCACGCCGCTGCCGATCCAAGTGGCGCCGAGCGGGTAGTAATGACCCTTCCACAATTTCGTGGGCTTCATGGCGCGTCGCGGACAAGCGTTTCGTCCGTCGCGTTCCCAGCCGCCTTCCGCCTCAGCGCCTTTCCCCATGCCACTCGTGTCCTCCACCTCGTCCATCCCCGCCGCGGTGCCGCAAAGTAACCGATTAGGTTACTTTCAGCATCCCTCCCACGAGGGACAATATTCGAAAAAGTAACCCAATGGGCAGTTGTGTTCGGCACGGCGCATGCGGTGGTGTGACGGCGGGAGAAAAAGGTCTGCCTTTGGTGGGGTGGCGGGCGTTGGCGT
>JBEHYR010000114.1:0-8939 GCA_048498075.1 Verrucomicrobiota bacterium
TCATCAGCAGCGCCGGTAGGGACGCCTCTCCGAGGCGTCCGTGCGAGTCGAACGGCCGTGAATTCGCAACGTTTCCTGCGGGCAGCACACCCGCGTCGGCACGGCGCAAACCAACCTGTGGCGCGCCTCGCGAGCATCGCCCTCTCCTGTCATTCTGAGCGCAGCGAAGAATCCATTTGGACTTTCGCACGCGCATCGGGCCACGAAGCGCCCACTGGATTCTTCACTTCGTTCAGAATGACATCCTGTCGGTGGTTTGCCTCAAAGTGTGAAGGATTCGGGCTACATTGATCGTGAACCGGTGGAATCGCCTGCGAGCAGGCTCCTACATGATGCGTGAGCGAGGTGGAATCGCCTGCGAGCAGGCTCCTACATGAAGCGTGAAGGAGTGAAAAGCGCCTGCAAGCAGGCTCCTCCATCGGCTCTGAAAATTTCAAGACGCTCGCGCCTGCTTTTGAAATTGCGGGCCGGCGACTCGCGCTCCCAAGGGCTACAAAATCAAATCGGGGGGGACGTTGCCGAGGGCTTCTTCAATCGTGGTCAGGCCCATCTTCACCTTGAGCATCGAATCCTGGTGCAGGGTCTTCATGCCGTTCTTCATCGCGACGCGCTTGAGGTCGGCGACCTCGACTTCCTTGTTGATCGCTTCGGTGAGTTCCTCGGAGTTCGTCATCAATTCGTGGATGCCGACGCGACCCTTATAGCCGGTCCCACTGCAGACGGGGCAGCCCTGCGGGTTCGCCTTGAAAATCTGGCCGCTCCAGCCGAGCGCTTTTTCGAGGAGTTCTTTTTCGCGGCCCTTGGCTTCGACGGGAATTTTGCAGTTCTTGCAGACGCGGCGGAGGAGTCGCTGGGCGCAGACGCAGACGAGGGAGGCGGAAATGTTGAAGGGCTCGATGCCCATCTCGCCCATGCGGGAGACGGTGGAGGGCGCGTCGTTCGTGTGCAGGGTGGAGACGAGCAAGTGGCCGGTGAGCGCGGCTTCGCACGCGATCTGCGCGGTCTCCTTGTCGCGAATTTCGCCGACGAGGATGATGTCGGGATCCATGCGGAGGTAGCAGCGCAGCGCGCGCTCGAAGGTGAGGCCGATGGCCCGGCTCATCTGCATCTGGTTGATGCCGGCGAGCGTGTATTCGATCGGATCCTCGGCGGTCTGGATGTTGACGTCGGGCGTGTTCACTTCGCCGAGGGCGGAGTAGAGGGTCATCGACTTGCCGGAGCCGGTCGGGCCGCAGTGGAGAATCATGCCGTAGGGCTGGCGGATGCACTCGCGATAGCGGGCGAGGTTTTCGTCGGAGAAGCCGAGCGCGGGGAGCGGCAGCGTCGACTTCGTCTTGTCGAGGATGCGCATGACGACTTTCTCGCCGTGGTTCATCGGGCCGGTCGCGACGCGGAGATCGATATCGATGTTTTTCTTGGTGTATTTTTTGAAAACGATGCGTCCGTCCTGCGGCAGCCGGCGTTCGGCGATGTCGAGGTTGCACATGATCTTGAGGCGCGTGACGAGGGCGGTCGCGGCCTGTTTTGGGAGACGGAGTTTTTCCTGGCAGAGGCCGTCGATGCGGTAGCGCACGAGGAGATCTTTCTCCATCGGCTCGATGTGAATGTCGGAGGCGCCGCAGATGTAGGCGTCCTCGATGATGCGGTTCGTGAGCTGGACGATCGGGGCGGAGTCTTCGTTCTCGAGATCGGCGGCCGCCATCTGGGCGGCGCCTGTGTCGGTTTCGTAGGCGGTGCTGATGACGTCGGCGACCTTGGTGATGTCGATGTCGCCGGAACCGGCGGCTTTCGAATCCTTGAAATATTTCTTGAGGAGCGAATCGAAGAGCGTCGCGGAGATGACGCTGACATCCTCGATGCTAAGCTCGGTCGCCTGCGAGAAGGCCTCACGCTTCGCGTAATCGAGCGGGTTCGTCATCAACGCCGCGATCGAGTTCGGCGAGACGCGCTTGTGAGGGAAGACGCCCTCGCGGCGGATGATCGCATCGCCGATGGCTTCGACGAGATTGTCGTCCCACTCGATTTCATCGGCTTTGGTGACGAGGGGCAGGTCGGTGAGCTTCGCGACGAACTTCGCGGTGTCGTCGGCGCTGAGCTGGAATTTCGGATCGATCATCCGGTGGATGAGCGAGGCGGAATATTCGGCGACCTCCTGGAGCAGCATGAGATCCTTCTCGGTGAACTCGCCGCCGGTGCCGGCGGACTGCTCCTTGTTGAGGACCTGGATGGCGCCGATGACGATGTTCGTCTTCAGCGGGACGGTGAGCATCGAGCGCACCTCGAAGCCGGTGGTGTTCTTGAGCGACGCCATGAACGGCGCCTGCGTCTCGGAGTTGCGGAAAAAAGCGTGTTCGCCGGTGGCGATGACCTTGCCGACGACGCCGGTGCCGAGGGGAAGTTTTAAGGCGAGGAGCTTCGCGGCGGTTTCCTGGAGCTTTTTCTCGAGCGGCGGCTCCTTGGCCCAGAGCGTGGGCGAGTAGTAGACGTTTTTGAAAGTGATGTCGTTGCCCTCGACGATGTAGAATGTCATCGACTGCGCCTGGAGGGCGTCGACGACCTTCGACGCGGTGAGTTCGATCACGGAACTGACGTCCTCGCGGCTGGGGGCCGGCTTGGAGATGACCTTGATGAGCAGGGAGCGCCGCAGAGTGCTGGCGAGATTGGGCGTGGCCATGAGCGCGGTACGAGTGTTCTGGAATTGCCAGCGCCGGAGGGAGCCCGCAATGAGAAAGCACGTGCGGCGCGGGCGGCGACGCGCGATCCATGCTTAGCTGGTTGCAAGAAAAGTTCGGGTTCAGTCGCGCGCCGGACGCGGGCGAGCGCGGGGAGCGCCTCGCGGCAGAGTGGCTGCGCCGTCGGCGCAGCTTCGAAATCGTCACGCGAAACTGGCGCAGTCCGCGCGACCGGCGCGAGGAGATCGATCTCGTGTGCCGCGACGGCGAGGTGCTGGTCTTCGTGGAGGTGAAGGCGCGCGCGGCGGGAGCGCTGGTGCCGGGGTTTTTCGCGATCGACGCGCGGAAGAAACGCGTGCTGCGCCGCGCGATCGACGCTTATCTCACGAAGCTGGGAGCGGGCGCGCCGCGGACGTTTCGGTTCGACGTGGTCGAGGTGGCGTTCGGTGGGGCGGCGGAGAAAACGAAGGGCGCGGCCGGCGGCGAGGAGGCCGAGATTTTGCATTTCGAGAACGTGGAGTTGTTTTCGAAGCATTATCGGCGGTGAAGGGGGGCGGGGTTTTCCCGGCTCGAACGGACGCCTCGGAGAGGCGTCCCTACCGGGGCGGGCGCGGGAGGGGTTTGTGACACGACTGGGGCAACTGCCTGCTTGCCAGAAATTCGCTCAGCGCTGAGGTTCCGCGCGACATGGCCGACACACAGCGTCATCCTTTCCTGCATGGCTTGAGCAAGCATCGCGGCGCGCCGCCCACGGTCGTCGTGATCTTTGGCGCCTCGGGCGATTTGACCGCGCGCAAACTCATCCCGGCCGTTTATAACCTCGGCGTCGACGGATTGCTGCCGGCGGATTTTTTCCTCGTGGGTTTCGGCCGGAAGCCAATTCCGGACGACGAGTTTCGCGGCCTGGCGGTGGACGCGATCAAGGAATTCTCGCGGCGTGAACTCGACGACGAGGTGTGGAACCGAATCGCGGCGCACACGAGCTACGTGGCGGGCGGCTACGACGAGCGCGCGGCGTTCGACCGGCTGGCGACGCATATTGCGGGGCTGGAGAAAAATCTGGGGCGCGAGATGCGGTCGCTGTTCTACATCTCGACACCGCCGTCGGTGTTCGCGCCGATCATCCAGAATCTCGGGGCGAGCGGACTGGCGGGGAAATACCTCGGCGAGTCGCATCACGCGAAGGTCATCATCGAAAAACCGTTCGGCAAAGATCTCGCGTCGGCGCGCGCGCTCAACGCGGAGCTGGGTGCGGTGTTCGAGGAGGAGCAGATTTACCGGATCGACCACTATCTGGGGAAGGAAACGGTGCAGGATCTGTTGGTGCAGCGATTCGCGAACTCGATTTTCGAGCCGCTGTGGAACCGCAATTTCATCGACAGCGTGCAGATCACGGTGGCGGAGGAAGTCGGCGTGGGCACGCGCGGCGGCTACTACGAACAGAGCGGCGCGCTGCGCGACATGATCCAGAATCACACGATGCAGCTCCTCGCGCTCACGGCGATGGAGCCGCCGGTGTCGCTCGATGCGGAGGCGATCCGCGACGAGAAGGTGAAACTGTTGAAAGCCATCCAGCCGCTCGACGTCGGCCCGCAAGGGGACGCGGTGCGGGCGCGTTACGGCGCGGGCATGATCGCCGGCAAGAATGTGCCGGGCTATCTCGAGGAGGAAAGCATCTCGCCGAAATCCGCGACCGAGACCTACGCGGCGCTGCGGCTCTCGATCAACAACTGGCGCTGGCAGGGCGTGCCGTTTTATCTGCGCTCGGGAAAGCGCATGGCGCGGCGCGTATCCGAAATCGCGATCGCCTTCAAACGGCCGCCGGGAACGCTGTTCGCCGAGGGCGAGAAATTCAACATCGCGCCGAACACGCTCTCGTTTCAGATCCAGCCGGACGAAGGGCTCGGCCTGATCCTCAACGCGAAAGTGCCCGGGCTCGAGACGCGCACGCAGCCAGTGAAGATGAATTTCCGCTATGCGACGACCTTCGGTTCGAACACGCCGGAGGCTTACGAACGGCTGGTGCTCGATGCGATGATCGGCGACGGCACGCTGTTCATTCGCGGCGACGAGACGGAGGCGTCGTGGAAACTTTGCACGCCGGTGCTCGAGGCCTGGGCCGCCGCGGGACAGCAGGGCATCGACAGCTATCCGGCGGGATCGTGGGGGCCGCCGGCGGCCGAGGCGCTGCTGGCGAAGAACGGGCATAAGTGGCGGCAGCCGTGAGGGCGCGCGGCGCGCAGCGGAAGATCCGAGATTCAAGCACCAAGCTTCACAGAATGTTCATCGATCAAATTTCAATCCGCCCACTCACCGCGCCGGTTGGATTGGCCACTGGCCCTTCTCTGGGACTGGGATCATGGCGCCGGGAACTTTTTTAAAATGTCCGAAATTTTCGAGTGTCTGCCGGGGCTGGAAGTGCCGGTCGAAGCAATCGTCAAAAGCGTCGACCAGATGTGGGCGGAAACCGCGGCGAGCGGCCGGGATGCGCCGGCGTCGGAGGATTCGAAGGCAACGCAGGTGAACTTCGTCGTTCACCTCGGGTTCAACACGACGGCGGAAGATGCGCTGGCGCAGTTTCAGACGGTGCTGCGGTTTTCGCAGCGTTACCCGAGCCGAGTCGTCGTGCTCTGTCCGTTGCAGCACGAAAACGGCGCGCGCGAGCTGCGGGCGAAAATTTACGGAGAATGTTTTCTGGGGAAATCGAAGGACGACACGCGCTGCGTCGAGTTTGTGATGTTGAGTTATCCGCAGGCGGCGCGGGCGCGGCTCGAGGATCAAGTGTCGATCTGCCTCTCGACGGATTTGCCGCTGTATTACTGGGCGCATCGTTTTTCCGACAGCGGCAAGCTGGCGGATTACACCTATCTCCTGACGCGCGCGAAACGCGTCCTGATCGATAGCGCGATCGCGCCGGCGGACGCGCTGAGTTATCCGTGGCCGAATCCCACGGCGCTGCGCGACCTGGTTTATTCGCGGCTGCTGCCGGTGCGACAGACGGTGGGGCAGTTCCTCGCGCGGTATGCGCCGGCCATGCTGGCGGACGGACTGCAGGCGGTGACGGTCGGCCATGCGGAAAAATTTTCGGCGGAGGCGCGGGTGACGATCGGCTGGCTGCGGCGGCGGTTGTGCGAGTGCGGCGCGGACATGGAGACGGTGAAATTCACGGATGAGGCGACGACGGGTTGCAGTCTCTCGATCCGCTTCGAATACGCCGGCGGAAAGAAATTTTTCCGGTGGAATGGCGACCTGAAAGGGCGGCACGCGTTGTTCGAGGCGGATTTCGGTTCGGGGCCGGCGAAGCTGCCGGCGGCGGTGAGTTTGCTCGAACCGGAAATGGCGTTGAGCGAAGCGATGTTTTTCTGAGCGAGCCGGCGGGCGGATTCACCGTCGCAAACCTGAAGCGAGTGCTCGCCCCTCGGAAAAGGAAGGCGTGGGGTCGACCGCGGGAACCGCCGAAGGCCCAGTAACCACGCGGCGGGCTTCGCGTCTCAGCGGGGCTTGCCATGACCGCCGGCAACCCATCGACTGAGCACGGTTTAATTGAACTTTTGCCTCCTTCGCACGTCACATCGTGCTCCTTTCATCTATGTTCTTCGCTGTATCACTGGTAGACGTCTTCAAAGGCGCGGGTGCGCTGGCTTGGCCGTTGATGTTCTGTTTTTGCGTGGTCGTGTTCGTGCTCTGCGAGCGCGCCTATGCCCTGCGCCGCGCCGCGGTGATTCCGCACGATCTCGCCGATGCGATCGTCGAAGGCCGACCAATCACCGGCGGACGACATGCGGTGCTGTCGCGGATCGTCGAATTCGCCGACCAGCACAAGAGCGACGAGGACGCGGTGCGGGCCTTTACCCGGCTGCAAATCAACCGCATGGAGCGGGGGATTCCTTACCTCGACGTCGTCTATGCCGCGGCGCCGCTCATCGGTCTCACCGGCACGGTCACCGGCCTGCTGCAGGTGTTCTCGCAGATCGCGCCCGACACGGGCCTGCCGGATCCGATTAACTTCACGAAGGGTGTGGCGTTGGCGTTGTCGGCGACGGTCATGGGTCTCTGCATCGCGATCCCGGCGCTCGTCAGCAGCGGTTATCTCCAGCGGAAGGTCGAGAACTACGCCGCGCAACTCGACGTGCTGCTCGAGCGTATCCTGCAGCGGAGCCGCCACTCATGAGCAGCGGCGGCAGTCTCTACCAGCGCCGACGGAAGCGGCCCGAGATGAACCTCGTGCCGCTGATCGACGTGCTCGTGATGCTGATCTTTTTTTCGTTCGTCACGATGCAGTTTCGCTCGGCGGCGACGCTCAATATCACGCTGCCGAAGGTCGAGACGGCCGGCAAAAACGAGTTCCGCGGCAACGTCACCGTCACGATCGACAAGGACGGCAGCATGACTTTCAACGGCAAGCCGGTCGCGGACGACCAACTCGTGTCGCTGCTGCAGCAGGTGCACAATGTCGACAAGGACATCCCCGTGCTCATCAAGGCCGACGTGACGACGCAGCTCGGCAAGGTGACGGCGGTCTGGGACGCGTGCCGGAAAAACGGCATGATGAAGATCAGCCTGCAGTCGCGGTGACGGCGTGCCGGTCGTCGACCTAGCGGCGGTCTGTGAGCGCCGACGTTCAGGGCTCGAAAAGCCGAAACGGCGGTCATAGATCGCCGCTACATTTATGAAAATCGTCATCACGGGAGCGACGCGCGGACTCGGACGCGCGCTCGCGGAAGAGTTCATTCGCGGCGGACACACGGTCATCGGCTGCGGTCGCGGCGGCGAGGCGATCTTCGACCTGCGGATGACGTATCAGGCTCCGCACGACTTCTCGGTCGTCGACGTGTCGCTCGACAACAAGGTCGCGCTGTGGGCCGCGAAGATCCTGGAAAACGACACGCCGCCCGACCTGCTGATCAACAATGCGGGCCTCATGAACAAGCTCGCGCCGCTCTGGACGATCGAGGACCGCGAATTCACGAAGATCGTCGACGTGAATCTCCGCGGCACGGCCAACGTGATTCGCCATTTCGTGCCGGCGATGGTCGCGCGCAAGGCGGGCGTCATCGCGAATTTCAGCTCGGGCTGGGGCCGCAGCACGTCGCCCGAAGTGGCGCCGTATTGCGCGACGAAATTTGCGATCGAAGGACTCACGCAGGCGCTCGCGCAGGAGTTGCCCGCCGGCATGGCGGCGGTGGCGCTCAATCCGGGCGTGATCGACACGGACATGCTGCGTTCCTGCTGGGCCGACGGCGCGGGGAGTTATCAGAAAGCGGACGCGTGGGCGAAGGTGGCGGCGCCATTTTTGCTGAAGCTCGGGCCGAAGGATAATGGGCGGCCGCGGACGGTGGGCGGGTTTGACGAGTGAGGCGGGGCAGGGCGCGTTATCCTGACGCGCCGATTGGGTGTGGCGGATGCGGCGCGATCGGCGGGTCAGGGGTAACCCGCCCTACCTGTGCGCTCGCGGCTTGCGCGCGCGGGGCCGCGGCGCGTAATTCGCGACGTGAAGATTCTCGTGATCGAAGACCACCATCTCGTGCGCGACCTGCTCGTCGTCACCTGCACGAGTGTAATCACCGGCAGCGTGGTGCGCGGGGTGGGCTCGGGCGCGGAGGGCGTGGCCGTGGGTCGCTCGTTCGCGCCGGACCTCGTGTTTCTCGATCTGGTTTTGCCGGACGGAGACGGGATCGATTTTGTCGGCGCGTTGCGCGCAGCGTGCCCGGAGGTGAAGCTCATCGCGCTCACGTCGCACACCGACGAGGTGTCGCTGCACCGCGCCCAGAAGGCGAAGATGAACGGCTTCGTCGATAAAAACGAACAACCGCTCGCGGTCTTGAAAGAGGCGATCCACACGGTGATGCGCGGACAGGCTTATTACTCGACCGCGGCGCAGCGGCTGCAGGCGGCGATGCACAGCAATCCGGCGGACTTCAGCAAGGTGCTTTCGGAGCACGAGCAGCGGATGCTGACGCTCTTCGGCGAAGGGCTGTCGAACGAGGACGTGGCGCAACGCTTTGAGATCACGGCAGGCACGGTGCGCAACCACCGCAGTCAGATCATGAGCAAGCTGAACATTCACAGCACGCCCGAGCTGATGCGTTACGCGATCGAGAAGGGTTTCACGCGGCTGCGGCGGGCATCGGGTTCGGTGTAGGGCAGGGTCTCCGGACCCGGCCGGTTTGATACCATTTCCGATTCAAACGTATAATAACGAGGAGCGGAGCCAGGGAAAGTCGGTGAGATTACGTAGGCGGTGAGGATCGGCCGAGAGTTCGTCGA
>JBEHYR010000115.1:0-8153 GCA_048498075.1 Verrucomicrobiota bacterium
AAGGAGCACGCGCCGGGAAGCTCGTCTCAGACCGGCTTTCTCGAACGCGATTGGAAAAGCCACGGGCGTCCTGCGCTCGCGGCCTGGAATCGGAGTGTGCCGACGCCGCGAGAAAATTTTTGCAGTCGACGGCCCGATGATTCCATTGCGCGATCGTCCGGCTGCCGCACCGCAACCCCAACCGAGGAGTTCCCATGGATCATCGCGCTACCCACCATCCCGACCTCAGTTCGATTCGCACGCGCCCCGCTTTAGGCGCGGCGCTGACGGCCGGCATCATCGCCAGCCTCGTCTTTCAGATTCTCGAAATAATCCTCATCCCGCTCGTCGGCGGCGGCAGTCCGTGGGGCCCCACGCGAATGATCGCGGCGATGGTGCTCGGTCCCCGCGTGCTTCCGCCTCCGGCGACCTTCGAACTCAATCTCGTACTCGTGGCGTTCGGCGTGGACGTGGTGCTGGCGATGATCTATTCGGTCGCCATCAACTGGATCACCGGCGGCCTGCGCCTCAGCCTGGCCATCGCCGCCGGCGCGGCTCTCGGCGTGGTGCTTTACGCGCTCAACTTTTACGGACTCATTGCGCTGTTCCCGTGGTTCGTCATGGGGCGCAATGCCGTCACGGTGTTCACCCACGTCGTGTTCAGCGTCACGGCCGTTCTCGCCTATCACAAACTGCACGCGCGCCCCAGCCCGGGCGTTTGACCACCGCCGCCCAAGAGCGGACCGGCGATGAGAAAAAAAGCCGCGCGGCGCGTTGGTTGAACAACTCCTGCCGCGCGCGCGCGCAGGTCGCCCCGCCTTCCGCCGGCCCGCGGGAAATCGGCACGAGAACGGGAATCGGCACGAGAAACCGTTGACCCGGCCAATTATCCGCGCTCGCTAGCGCGGATGCTGCAAGCGATCGCATTCGATGTCGGCGATACCCTCGTCGAATACGAAGGCCTGCCGCTAAGCTGGGAGCAGCATTACCCCGACGCGCTTCATCGCTTCGCGGCGGCATTCGGCATCGCTTGTGTTCCCGCGCAGATCGACCGCGGCTGCGCCACGCTCCGACGGTTCAACACGCGACTCAATCCCCGGACCCACGAGATTTCGTTTTCGGAAATCGCCACGGAACTCGCTCTCGATCTCGGCTGCCCGCCGGCGACCGACGAACTGGCCTGCGCACGCGTGTTCTTTCGCGTTTTCCGTCAGCGGCTGCGCGGATTCCCCGATGCCCGCCCCGCCCTCGATCGCCTCCGCGCGCGTGGCGGCCGAATCGGCGCCTTCACCGACGCGCCCTATGGCATGCCGCGCGAACTCGTCATCGAGGATCTGCGCGAAACCGGTTTGCTCGACGCCTTCGACGTTTTTCTCACCTCGCGCGACGTCGGTTTTCGCAAGCCTCACGTAGCAACCCTGCAACGCCTCGCAGAAATTCTCCGCTGCGATCCGACCGATATGGCCTACGTCGGCAACGAGAAAAAGGATATCGATGTCGCCCGCGCCTTTGGATGCCAAGCCGTGCTGATCGACCGCAACGGCACCGGGCCAGGCTGGAATCAGGACCGCACCATCGCCTCGCTCGACGAACTCTAATCTCTCTCCCATGTCCCTGAGCGTCTCCCTCCGCGAAGTCCGAAACGAAGACCTTCCTCTCTTCTTCGAACACCAGCGCGATCCCGAGGCGTTGCGAATGGCGGCGTTCCCCTCGCGCGAGCACGAGGCGTTCATGGCTCACTGGCAGAAAATCCTCACCACTCCGGCCTGTGCCTGCCGCACGATCCTCGCTGACGGAGTCGTCGCCGGAAACATCGGCGCGTGGACCGACGCCACGACGCAGGCACGCCTCATCGGCTATTGGATCGGTCGTGAGTTTTGGGGCAACGGCATCGCGACCGCCGCGCTCCGAGAATTTATGAACGACGAGTCGACGCGCCCGCTCACCGCCTTCGTGGCCAAGCACAATCTCGGATCGCTCCGCGTCCTCCAAAAATGCGGCTTCGCCATCGTCGGAGACGAATCTTCCCCCACACCCGAAGGTGCTCCAATAGAAGAGTGGATCTTGAAACTTGGGAGTGCGGCGGCTTGACGCCGCTTTCGACCGACGCGGCTTGACGCGTCGTGCCGGCGAGGTCCGGCAAGCCGGCCCGCCAAACCCGGCGCGTCGAGCCGCGCCGCAATCCAAAGCGGCGTCAAGCCGTCGCACTCCAAACCTAGAAATCGTCCACCACCTTCAGTTCGTCGACCGGCATTGCCATCACCGTTCGCTGAAACGCCAGCGGTGCCTCCACCTCGAACCGCGCCGCCGAGCACCACGGATAGCCTGCCGCATTCGCCACCACGCGATGATGCACGGGGTTCCGATGCACGTAGTGCAACCGCGCCAGATATGACCGCTCGAACGTCAGCCGCGTGTCCCAATATTGATGCCAGACCTTTCGACCCGGCGTCGCATCCAGCTCGTTTACTTTTTTGGCGGTGAGCGTGTGCAGCTTGCTCAACATTCGTTTCAAACTCTCCGGATTTTCCGGCGACCGCGCCACGAAATGATAGTGATTCGACAGCGCCGCCCAAGCCTCGAGCAGCCAGCCGAACTCCTGCGCGACGGCGTGCAGTTGATCGTGGAGCATCGTGAGTCTCTCAGCGCCGCGAAAATGCTGTTCCTTCAGATAAGTCCCGGCGGTCACCATATACACACCCCGCTCCAGCAGCACATGCAGAGGACCATGATGCCAGCGCTCGATGAGCCTCACGCGATCATACAGCATTTAAACAGTCCACTCTGGGGTGCGGCGGCTCGACGCCGCTTTGGATTGCGGCGCGGCTCGACGCGCCGGGCCGGCGTCGTGCCGTCGAGCCGGCCCGTCCAAAAGCGGCGTCAAGCCGCCGCACTCCAAACCTCGAGCCATCACACGTCCAGGATCGCGATGCCGTGCGCGGCGAGCTTCACGGCTCGCGTCGTCTTCCCATCTCCGAGCGTGACCACGGTCTCTTCGTCCGTGCCCGCGTTGTTGATCACGACGAGCTTTCCGGCCTTTGCGAAATACGTCGCCTCCGTCTTCACGTTGCTCGCGCTCCACGTCGCCCACGCGCCTTCCTGCGCCGCCGCCCAGAAAAGCGCGCGGTGCAGCAGTCGCGTGTTTTCGAACGTGAACTTGAACCCGCTCAGATAAACGCTGCGCCCTTTCCTAAACGCATGCGTCGCGAGCTTCGGCGATTTCTCCCCCGCGCGCTCCGCCAGCACCTGCGTGCTGCCGTCGAACACATAAATGCCGTCGACGTCCTTCGCGAAATCGAGCGGCGCCGTCACATCCGCCGTGATGAAATGGTCCGCCACTCCCTCGACGCCGCGCTTCGCGACATTCGTCTCCGCACCCGGCGTCGCGTATTTGAATTTCCCATTCGCGAGCCGCTCTCCGCGGTCGCGATCCAGCCCGAGCACCGCCGCCAGCCGAAAATTCCGTCCCGGCTGCGCCAGTGCGCTCGGTTCGCCGATGCCGACGAACGCCCCGCCCTTCCGCACCCATTCCGTCAACGTCGCCTCGACGCGCGGATCGCTCCAGTAGTGTCCGCCGCTCCACGCCGTCCCCGCACGTCCGGCATTCACGATCACCTTCACGCCCCTCGGCACTCCACGCTCCGCGATTTCGTCGAAGCTCACGAACTGCACGTCGAGCGCCAGCCCCGCCAGCGACTCGAGCACATCGTACAATTCCACGCCCGGCGTGAAATGCCCCGAGCAGGTCCACGCGCGCAGATCGCCCCACGCCGTGAGCACCGCCACCTTGAACGGCGCCACCCACGGCTTGTCGCCCGCGTGAAACGATTTCAGCAGCCGAAACTCCTTCACGAGTCCCTCGATGTAATCCTGGAAATCCGGGAACGGCTCGACGAGCGACAAATACCCGCCAAGCCCGATGCGATCGATCGGCGCGCGCACGATGCCGCGTCGCGCATCGATCCAGAAATTCTTCGCATCGAGCGTCGGATTGCCGCCCGCCTTGAACGTCGGCTCACCCTTCAGCCCCGTGGGAAACAGATACGGATGCAGCCGCAGCTCGTGCGTCTTCACGCCCTTCGAGTGCGCGCAGAGCCGCACCTCGAACGCGTTGAACACGCACTTGATCAGCCCGTCGAAACCAAACTCGCCGAAACGCGGGCTGTTCGGCTCCACGCCGATCCAGTGGTCGTCGTAAAACACATACGCCTTCTTCCCGTGCGCGTGCACGAGGTCGATGCACTTGCGGCCGAACTCGATCACGAAATCGTGCACGAACTCCATGTAGTCGCGGTAGCGGCGCGACGGCGCGTTGTGCGTGGAGTTGTACAGCCCGCCGTTGACGAAATCCTCCGAGGTCGGCCGGTAACCATATTTTTTCTCGAAGAGCCTCAGCGCCCGCGGACTCACCGTCATCTCGTAGTCGCCCCAATCCGAATACACGTCGCGCAGCGTCGTCCGGTCCGCGCCCCAGAACCACGAGAAGTTGTAGAACATCGACGTGAAGCGCACCACGCTCGTGTCCGGATGCTCGCGCAGCCACTGCTCGAGAAACGCCAGCAGCACCTTCTGCGTCGCCGGCTGCATCGGATCGACCGCCGCGAGATGCTCGCGATCGCCCCAGTCGTTCGTGAGGTGATTGTACATCGAGATCTCCTCCCAGAGGCGAAACGCCAAAAAATTAACCGTGTAGCTGTGCCCCGCCTCGGTTCCCACGATCGTGACCGTCCCTTTCTTCTCGTTCACCGTCCACTTCGCCTTCGGCACTTCCTGCCCGGTCGTGCGATCGAAAACCTGCCACCATTGCTTTGGCGCATCGCTGAAATTCACCGCGAACTGCTCGGTGAAAAATCCTTTCAGCAGCGTCACCGTCGTCGTGCTCTTCTCCGCCACGACCGGAAAACTCATCAAAAAATTCTGCTGCAGCTTGTCGCGATTCACCCGCGCCCACGGCTGCACCGAGCGCACGAGGCAGATCGTCGAGTAGATCGCGTGGCCCGACTGCACGATCTCCGGCGAGAGCTGCGTGCCGTCGGAGTCGCGGATCGTGTCCGCGCCCCATTTTTTAGCGAGACGCAGCGTCAGCGCCTCCGCGCCGGCTTCGCCGGGCAGCGTGAAATCACCCTTCGTCAAATCGACCGTGCTCATGGGAAATTGGAAATTCGTCAACACACACTTTTCCTGCATCCATCGGAAGCCCCGCCGCGTCGGATTGTCCGGCTTTCCGCGGGAGCGCGACCGTCCCCGGCCGCAATCAACTTCGCCCTCACCCTGCCGCCCCCATGAAACTCCGCCGCTCCGCCCCGCTCGCCATTCTCGCGTTCCTCCTCGCCTCCGCCCGTCTCTCCGCCGGCGATGTCGCCCCGATCGCCCGCGCGATTCCCCTCGCGCCCGCCGCCTACGCCGGCAGCTCCGTCAACGTCGTCGCGAACGTTCGCTCCTCCGTCGTCACCCACAGCACCACGCAATACGCCGCGTTCTACGACGCTGACGGCTTTCTCGTCGTCGCGAAACGCGCGCTCGGCTCCGACACGTGGGAGACGCTCCGTACCGCGCACCGCGGCAACGTCGCCGATGCCCACAACTCCATCAGCCTCGCGGTCGACGGCGCCGGTTTCCTCCACGTCGCGTGGGACCATCACAATTCTCCGCTGCATTACGCGCGCTCCGTCGCGCCCGGCTCCCTCGAACTCGCCGCGCCCACCCCGATGACCGGCACGCACGAGAGCCGCGTCACCTACCCCCAGTTTCACCGGTTGCCCGATGGCGACCTGCTCTTCCTCTACCGCGATGGCGCGTCCGGGAACGGTTCGCTCATTCTCGACCGCTACGCCACCGCCACCGGCAAGTGGTCGACGGTCCAAGCCAATCTCATCGATGGCGAAGGCCGGCGCAGTCCGTATTGGGATCTCTGTGTCGACACCGCCGGCACGCTCCACCTCGCCTGGGTTTGGCGCGACTCGCCCGACGTCGCCAGCAACCACGACCTCGCCTACGCGCGCTCGAAGGACGGCGGCAAAACCTGGACCGCCTCCTCCGGAGCCGCGCTCGCGCTTCCGATCACCGCTGCCACCGCGGAATACGCGCAGCGCATCTCCACCGCCCGCAACCTGATGAACTCGCCCGTCGTCGCCGCCGACGAAAAAGGCCATCCGTTCCTCTGCACCTACTGGTCGCCCGCTCCCGACGCCGCGCCCCAATTTCAAATCGTCCACCACGATGGCGCCGCCTGGCACGTCATTCCCGGCCCGCCACCCTCGCAAAATTTCTCGCTCTCCGGCCCGGGCACGAAACATCCGCCGCTTTCCCGTGCGGTTCTTCTCGTCGACGACAACTGGCAGTACCCCGCGCTTCATCTCATCTACCGTGACGACGCTCGCAGCGGTCGCGTTGTCCTCGCGTCGCTTGCCGGCCACGGCCCCGGCGTGTGGAAAGTCACCGAACTCACCACTGCCTCCGTCGGCGCGTGGGAGCCGTCCATCGATCCCGATCTCTGGCCGCGTTTCTCGCAGGCTCACCTGCTCCTCGAAAACGTCACCCAGCGCGATGGCGACGATCGTTCCGCCACCGCCGCCTCCGCGCCCATCGCCACGCTCATCTGGGCCTCCGCCACCGAGCGCATGCGCGCCCACGCGCCGAGCGCCTCCAGCTCTCAACCCTCAACCCTCGACTCTCAACGGGGCGCCATCCCGGCGCCTCTCGCGCTCGCCCAACGCGTGATCGACTGGCAGTGGGCGCATTTTCCTCCGCCCGCACAACGCCACCCCCGCGGCTGGGAAGTCGCACCCTTCTACATCGGCGTGCTCGCGGTCGATCGCATCTCTGCCGACCACCACAATCGCGACCGCATGCTCCAACAGGCCGAGTCGCTCGGCTGGCAGCCGCACGAACGCCTCTACCACGCCGACGACCACTGCGTGATTCAAGCCTACCTCGAACTCTACCACGACCTCCGCGACCCGCGGATGATCGCACCCTCCCGCGAGCGTTTCGACGCCATCCTCGCCCATCCCTCCACCGCCTCCTTCGACTGGAACACCCCGCACTCCCTTGAACTCTGGTCGTGGTGCGATGCGCTCTTCATGGCGCCGATGGGCTGGCTGGAGATGTATAAGGAAACTGGCGACCGCCGTTACCTCGACTTCATGAACCGCGAATGGTGGCGCACGACCGATCGTCTCTACCGGCCCTCGATCGGTTTCTATTTCCGCGATGAATCCTACCTCGATCTCCGCGAGCCCAACGGCAAAACCATCCACTGGTCGCGCGGCAACGGCTGGGTCTTCGCCGGCCTCGCGCGCGTCCTCGGTCTCTTCCCCAAGGATCATCCCGACTACCCGCGCTACGAAAAACTCTACCGCGAAATGGCCGCTGCGGTCCTCGCCGCCCAGCAACCCGACGGCCTCTGGCGCGTCGGCCTCCTCGACCCCGCCGCCCATCCCGCACGCGAGACGAGCGGAAGCGCGTTCTACACCTTCGGCCTCGCCTGGGGCGTGAACCACGGCCTCCTCGATCGCGCCGCCACCGAGCCCGCGATTCGTCGCGGCTGGACCGCGCTCACCGCGAGCGTCACGCCGGAAGGAAAATTGGAAAACGTGCAGCCCGTCGGCGCCGCCCCGGAAGGCTTCGACCCGCACCACACCGAAGTCTTTGCCGTCGGCGCCTTCCTCCTCGCCGCGAGCGAAGTCTCGCAACTCCCGAAGTAATTTCTCCCCCTGGGAGCGCGGGCCGCTGGCCCGCACCAGAAGAATGCGGGCGCGCCGCCCGCGCTCCCGGCGATCCCCCCGGCCCCGCCGTTCCGCCGTCGCTCATTACGGTCAAGTTCGCCGATCCTTCGCCCGCGCATCTTCACCGGTAACGCTGCGACTTCTTCCGCGCCGCTCAGGCGCCGTTCAACCCCTCCCGTCATGAAGTCACTACTCTCGCGCTTCACCCTGTTCTGTTCCGTCACCGCCGCCCTCGGCGCTCTTCCCGTGCTTCACGCCCAATCCTCCGCCACCGCGGTCATCCACGCCGATCAACCCGGCCCGGTCATCAATCCCAACATCTACGGCCAGTTCGCCGAGCACCTCGGCCACTGCATCTACGGCGGCATCTGGGTCGGCCCCGACTCGCCGATCCCCAACACCCGCGGCCTCCGCAACGACGTCGTCGCCGCGCTGAAAAATCTCCAC
>JBEHYR010000116.1:0-8081 GCA_048498075.1 Verrucomicrobiota bacterium
TAGACCTTCCCTCTGCAGGGCGGTCAACAGACTTACATGTTCTTTCGTTCATGTTCACTGTCCAGCAGGTGCGCCCTGCCGGGCGCACCCAAAAAAAAACACGCCGCGAAAATCGCGGCGTGTGAAAGTGCTGAACTACCGAGGCGATCAGGCGGGACTGTTGGTCTGCGGATTCGTATCCGTCTTCGGGGTGTTATCCTGATTCTGATTCTGATCCTGATTCTGGTTTTGATTCTGATTCGTGTTGTTCGAGTTGTTGGTGGCGTTCTGCACCGTCGGATTATTCACCACCGCCGTCGACTGCGTCGTCACGGACGAAGCCACATCGGGAGCCGCATTGGCCACCACTTGGTTGCTGACGACCGCCAGCGCGGCCTGAGCCGCCGCACCGGCCGCAGCCGGAGCAGCAGCGATGACCGCTTCGTTCGAGGCCACCGCCGAGCTTTGCGCCGCGACGTTCGCCGCCGCCGCCGGATTGGTCGCCGCGACACTGGGCTGCGCCGCCACGTTTGAAGCCGCCGTCGCCGCCGCCGCTGCCGCCGCCGGAGCCGCCGCAATGACCGCATCCGAGGATGCGACCGCGGAAGAATTGCTCGCCACCGTCAGCGCTGCGGCGGGATTGGTCGCCGCCACGGCAGGTTGGGATGCGACGTTGGACGCTGACGTTGCAATCGCCGCCGCAGCAGCAGGTGCCGCACTGATGACCGCCGGGTTGGCAGCGACGGCCGATGCCGTCGTGGCAATCGTCAACGCCGCCGCGGGATTGGTCGTCTGAAGGCTCGTCGCCACCGTCGTCGCGAAGCTCGCGAGCGCAGCGGCCGCGGCGGGACTGGTGCCGGCGATCGATGACGCCTGGTTCGCCGCAGCCGTCGCCACCTGAGCGGCAATAGCCGGGTTCGAGTTCACCATCGCCTGCAGCGCGGTCGAATCGCCCGATTGGGCCGCAGCCGCGATCGCGGCGTCGATTTCATCCTGCGTCTGGGCGTTGAGAGTCGAAGAGACGAGACCGACGAGTCCTGCAAGGAGGACGCTTCGAAATAACGATCGGATAGGCGTATTCATAGTGGAAGATGGAGCGGATTGAGTTGCTGGCGTGGAAACTGTCGGCGGTGAGCAATCCAGCCATATGGAACGAGGCGCAAACCTCATGCTCTCCGCGCGCAAACCAAAGACGTTATTCGCCAGCGAAGCGAGTCCGTTTTTTGTCCGCCATCCGATTGTGTTCGTTTCGTGGAATCAGCTGCTACTGACGGGCGGCAAATCCACCTCGGTGTGCGGCGACGTAATCGGAGCACTGATCGGGTTTCCCGTGGTCGGCGCGGGCGTGGAAGGTGTGACCGTCGGCGGAATGACGGACGCATTCAACGTCGCTGTCGGCGTCGTGCCTGGCACGGTCGTACCTCCGGCGTTCGCCGCGGTCGAGGCTCCCGTGCTCGCGCCGCTCGTCGCGTTGGAGGAAATCGACGACGCCAACGCCGCCGCTTCAGTGCTGCCCGCTTGGACACCGGTGGCGGCAACGGCGGCGGCAAAGGTGGCGTCGGCCACCTGCTGCACCGCTCCTTGCGCGGAAGAGGCCGCAGCCTGCGCCGCGGCCGCGACCTCGGCGTCGGATTTGCCGGAGCCTTTAGCTTGGGAAACGGCTTCCGCCACTTTCGTTTCCACCACCTGCGCGGCCGCAGCAGCGGCCACCGTTTGGGCTTTCGATGAGTCGGCGCGGGTCGCACCTTCGACCACGGCGGCAAGGGCGTTCGAATTATCGGCCGTCGTCGATGTCGACGCGCTCACGACCGCGACCGCGGCTTTCGCCACGTCGGCGACGCTATCCGGTGCCGCCCGCGCCGCCGCTTCCGTGACTGCGGCCAGCGCGGCCGTCGTGCTCGCACCGCTCGTCGACGAACCGCTGGCGATCACCGCGGTCACCGCCGTCGTGGTGAATTCGCCTGCTTTTGCCGGCGCGGCCGCGGACGCCGCACTCACCACCGCCGCCAGCACCGCCGTTGCCGTGTCGGGGTTGCTCACCGAACTCATATTGTTGGCGACGTTCGTGGCCACCGCTTGTACCGCCTCGGAGAGCAGCGTCTCCGCCGTGATCGATTGTCCCGCGTTGCTGAGAGCCGCATTGATCGTCGCGATCGTCGAACTGTCGTTCATCGCCGCCGTGCCGACGGGAATACTGACAAACACGTCGTTACCGGAGGCATCTTTGCCCAGATTGAGTGTCACTGTGCCGCTGAGCGTCGCCACACTCGTGCCGTCGATGTTCACCGACACGCCATAGACCGTGCCGCGTGCCGCTGCGACGCCCTTTGGCGTCCGCACTCCGTAATGGTTGATCGCCTTCTTTGCGGGATCGAGCGTGGAGATGACGTTGCCTTTTTTCAGATCGAGCAGCGCTTCCTGCGAAGTCACCGTGTCGCCCTGTTTTTCCATCGCGAGTTTCGCGAGGGTCACGGTGGTGTTGCCCTTGACGGTGGCCACGGCGCCCGGAAACGTCTCCACATAAACCTCGCCTCCGGCGCCGGTCGTGATCACCGCGCCTTCCGGCAGCAGCATGTCAGTCGTGAGTGGCTTCGCGGTCGCTTCTCCTGGCAGCTGCACGAAGACCTCGCCCGACAGTTTCACCACACGCGCCTCGTGGGCCGCGCCAGTCGAAGTGAGCGCCACCGCAAAAAAGCAGCAGCCGAAAAGGGCAATGGAGCGAAGGATTTTTTTCATGAGCGCTGGATTAAGTTTCTAATTCTGGCTCGGAACAGATCGACGCCAGCCTGCTAGCCGTCTCCGCGAGGCCACGCAATTCCATTTCCGGCATTTCCGGCGGTCGCGCGCTTCATTCTGACGGGCGGTGCGGCGGCGCGCCCTCCCCCGTCGTCAACTCATACACCTGCACCGGCCGGGATTTCCCTTTCACATTCACGGCGCCACAGGCGCGCAGCGGGTAGCGTTCTCCCACGAGCGCCTTCATGCTTTCACCCACGAGCAACGTCGTCGCGAGTTCCTTGTTCAAGCTCTCCAGCCGCGACGCCAGATTCACCGCATCGCCGATCGCCGTGAACTCCATCCGCCGCGGCGAACCGATATTGCCGATCAACACCGTGCCGTGGTTGATCCCCACGCCCATGCGGAATTGCGGCCGCCCTTGCTCCTGCCAGCGCGCATTCAGCTCCGCGAGCCGCGCCTGCATCGCCAGCGCCGCGCGCACGGCTTTTTCCGCGTCCGCGACCGGCCCGTCCGACGCGAGATCGCCCCACACCGCCATCACCGCATCGCCGATGAATTTGTGCAGCGTGCCTCCTTCCTCGTGGATGCACTCCACCATCGCCGCGAGATACTCGTTCAACTGCGCGATCAACTCCGCGTCGCCCAGCCTCTCGGTCAACGCCGTGAAGTCCCGCAAATCCGAAAACAGGATCGTCACCGCCCGGCGTTCGCTGCTCACCGCGGCCACGTTCACGCCGTCCTTCAGCATTTTTTTCAACAACTCCGGCGACAGATACGTCCCGAACATTTGTTTCACCTGTTCGCGCGCATGCTGCTCCTGCAACGCCCGCCGCCCCACCACCACGAACTGCAGCACGGCAAATCCGCCGAGCGGTCCCACCAGCGGCAGCCACAGGCTGAAGGTGATCCACGCCCCAAACGCCGCCGTCACGTAGCCCGCTCCCGTCGCGACCACCGCGAGCATGGCCTTGCCGATCGTCCACCGCAAACCCAGCGCCACGCCCGCGTAGCCGGCGAGCATCGCGCCAAGCCACACCGCCCATTCCGGTGCAAACCGCACGAAATCGCCCGCCAGCACATTGTTCACCGCGTTGGCGTGGACGAGCACCAGCGCCGTCGACGCGCTGCGCGGGCTCGGGCCCACATCCGCTTTTCCCGTCACCGTCTGGCCGATGAAAACGATCTTGTTTTTCAACTCCGGCACCGGCCCCGCATCCGGTTTTCGATCCACGAAAAACTCCGTCAACTTCAACATCACCTCGAAATAACTGTAGCGCGCGAAATCCGAATGCTTCTCATCCTGGTCATAGCGATAGTTGATCCAGAAATGTCCCTGGCGCGTCACCGGCAGCCTCAATTCGCCGCGCGCCTTCGTCGGCAGATACACCGCGTCGCCGAGTCGCACGCGCACCTGGTCCGCCCGCACCCCGTAAAAAGCCATCGCCGTCTGCAGCGCGAGCGAGGGGAACACCTCGCGCCCGACCCGCACGACGAGCGGAATCGTGCGGCGCATCCCATCCGTCCCCGCCGGCGTATCCGCGAAACCATACCAGCTCTCCCGCCGCAGCAGCGGAAAGGGTCGCAGCGCGTACTCGTCGCCCAGCAGTTCGCCGATGTCGCCTTCCACATGCCGGAGCGGCTCGGTCGGCCCCGCCGGCCCGTCGCTGCCCGTTTCCGGCGGATCGCGATTCGTCACCGCCGCGGTGATGACCGCCACCCCCGCCCCGGCCGCCAGCTTCGCCGCGCGCGCCATCTCCGCGTCGCCCTCGCCCTCACGGCTCGCGTCCAAAATCACGTCCCACGTCACCACCGCCGGCCGGACGAGCGTCAACAATTTCAACATGTCGCCATGCACCGCGCGATCCGGTGGCCACGATGCGAGATTCTCGTCCGTGTTGTCTTCGAACAACACCATCGCGATCCGCGGATCCGCCGGCCGCTGAAACTTCACGCGCAGATGCGTCCGCCAGTCCAGTGTCCTCTGCTCCAGCCGGCGCGCCGGATCGGTGTGCATCACCAGCCACGCCACGCCGAAACACAAAAGCGGCAGGAGCGACAGACGTCGCATGAGCTGAAGTGCTGGGGTCTTCACGCCCCGCCACCGTGCCTGCTCGGCGCACGCGTGTCATGATCTTTGTTTCACCGCGGTCGATCGCCGGCCGCGCAGACAGCCGCCGGCCAAAAAAAACTCGTCGCGCTCGACCGCCGCCTACTGCGCCGTCGCAAACGTCCGCGCTTCCCTCGCCGCCAGAATATTCTGCACCCGCGCCGCATACTCGCGCGCGCCGGCCGGCGCGCGTCCGTTCACGACCGCCGTCAGGCCACCGTTCCACGCGAGCGCGATGTTATACGCCGTCGGGTCGCAGCCATTCCGCACCAGTCCCCGCCGAATCCATTCGTAGTGCCGCACCGCGACCTCGTCCGACGCCTCGCGATCCAGCGCTCGCTCGAACGGCTCCTTCGAGTGCATCCGCCACGTCGAGATCCGGAATTGATACGCTCCCAACTCGCCATGACGCCCGGGCCGAATCGAGTCCCGCGGATTCTCGACACTATGAATCGCTTCGAGAACTTCCCAACGGCTCGCCGCGCCTGCTTTCGTCGCGACCGTCAACAGGAACAGCAGCGCCACCGTGGAGCACCAGGCGGAAAACCGCTCACGGCGAGGTTGGGCTGTTTTCACGCCGGCGTCCGACCCACCCGGCGTGGACAGGTTCGAGCCAACGGCAAAAATTTTCCCGCGATTTCGGGGGAACCCCGCGCCGGTTGCAGAATGCACTTCTGCCACCCAAACGCCTTCTTCCGGACCCTGCGAAGCTTACAACAATTGCGCGATCGCGTCGCGTCCCGCCGTACCCACGACCACGAAACGATTCACGCCATCGGCCCAGGAGACGCCCGATACTTTTCCGTTCTCCACAAAACTCGGCCCTTGATTTGCCGCCAACTCGCGGAAGTCGGAGCACTTGCCGATATAGCAGTGAAACCATTTCCCTCCGCGATTGAAGCACACCTCGAGCACCGGCCGGCCTTCCACCTCCAGCGTACGGCAGCCCGTCTTCGCCAGCCGCGCGAAATCGATCGGCAGCGACTTGCCCAGGTGGCTCGCTGAATCCGCCAGTTCCGACTGGAGCACCTTCTCCTCCGCCCCTTTCCCACCGTGCTTCGATTCGTCGAGCACGTCGGTCATCGCGAATTTCACCAGCGGCGCTTCCGCGATCGCCGGCTTCGGCCAAAACGCCGCCGCCGTCACCAGCAGGATCGCCACGGCCGCTGCCGCCGCCATCCACGCCGGCTGCCGCCTCAGAGTCCGCTTCGTCGCGCTCACCCGCCCGCCCGTTAAAATCGCCTCGCGCAGTCCCGCCGGCGGCATGATTTGCGCCAATTTATCCGCGATCGCACGGTCATGCGCCTGCGAGCGCTCGAACCACTCCGCCAGCGCCGGATCGCTGTCCGCCTGGCGCAACGCCTCCCCAAACATCGCGTCCTGCCCGTCGCTCCCGTTCGGCCGGTAGCCGCTCAGGATGAATTTCGCCTCTTCGTTTTTCATGTCGTTCTCCTCCCGTTCGTGCCGGTGAACGGCACGACTTTGCTCGACGCATTCGTCTCCGCGCGCGCCAGCACCGTTCGCAACTGCGCTTTCCCGCGCGACAACCGCGACATCACCGTCCCGATCGGCACCTCCAGCGTCTCCGCGATTTCCTGGTAGGATAAATCCTGCAAATAAAACAGCGTCAGCGGCGCGCGGAACACCTCGTCCACTTCCTGCAACGCCACCACCACCGCCGCCGCGTCCATTCGCGCCACGCGGTCCACCTCCTCCGCCGCCACATCCGCCTCGCCCGGCGGCAAATCCTCGATCGACGTCGCTCGCGCGTCGCGTCGCCGCCCGCGCAAAAACTCCCGATACAGCGTCGTGAACAGCCACGACTTCGCTTTCGCCACCTCCCGCAACCCATGCCCTTTCGTCGCCCAGATAAAAAACGTCTGCTGCACCAGGTCGCCCGCATCCGCCGAATTTTTCGCGAGGCTCAGCGCGAAGCGATAAAGCGCCGCGTAGTGCGAATCGACGAGCTGCGTGAAAACTTCGGAACTCATGCTGGTTGAAATTTCAGAGTCGGTCCGCGGCAAAATATTCCGCGATTCGAAACTTTCTGCCGGTTGTGAGCTTGCCGCGCAACCTCCGCCGCCAACCCTTCACGTCTTAACTCAATCGGATGCTCCGCCTTTTCCTTCCGCCCAACCTCGCCTCCTCCGCCCCGCGCGACGCCATCGCGCTCAAAGTCGACCTCGACCTCTCCGCGCCGCCCGCCGCCGAACTCCTGCCCGCCCTCGCGCTCCTCCAACGCTGGTCCGGCACGTCCGCGCCGCCGAAATTTCTCCAGCTCAAACGCGCCCAGCTCCGCGATCTCGTCGCCGCCCTCGCCGGCCGGCCGGTATTTTTCTGGCTCAATGCCACCACCCCGATCGCCTGGAACGACGGGGCCGAACTCTCCGGCGTCTCCATCTTCCTGAGACCGCCCCCCGCCGAAGCCGCGAAGATCGCCCAGAAAAAAGCCTTCTTCGCCCCGCGCGCCACCGAGACCGCCACCCACGTCACCGTCGACGGCTCCGAACATTTTCTCGCGATCACGCTGCCGTCCCGCGAATCGCTCTCCTACGCCACCACGCTCGAGCTCCTCAAAACCTCCGGCTTCACGCTCGATCCCTCCACGCGCAAGTGGTGGCTCCGCGATCGCCACAAAACCCTCAACTTCCTCGCCACCCATGGCGCCCGTCTCCGCGAAAATCTCCACGCCGAGTTCACCGAAAATTTCGAGAAAAACACCCGCCACCTCCGCGAAGCCGAGATCGTCGCCGACGCCGTCGAATCCCGCAGCGGCTTCAATCTCACCCTCGCTCTCAAAGCCGGCGCCGCCGACGAAAATCAAATCCGCTCCGCCGTCTCCGCCAACCGCGGCTACATCGAGTCCGACGGCAAGGTCTTCCTCCTCGCGCCCGAGAAACTCCAAAAACTCGACGCCACGCAACGCGCCCTCGCCGGCGACGCCCCCGGCGCCGGCGGCCTCGCCACGCGCCGCACCCACGCCATCAGCTCCGCCCGCGCCGCCGCCGCCGAAGCCCTCCTCAAGGAAATCGCCCCGCACTTCCAGCCGCCTGAATCCTGGCGCGCCCGCACCGCCGCGCTCCGCAATCTCTCCGCCCTGCCGCCCGCGCCCCTCTCCCCATCACTCGCCACCCACCTCCGCCCGTATCAGAAACTCGGTGTCGCCTGGCTCCATCACCTCCACCGCCACCAGCTCGGCGCGATCCTCGCCGACGAAATGGGCCTCGGCAAAACCCTCCAAGCCCTCGCCCTCCTC
>JBEHYR010000117.1:0-7377 GCA_048498075.1 Verrucomicrobiota bacterium
CGATTTCGTTTCCCGCTTCTTCGCCCCCACGCGGCATTCCCGAGAACCCCGTCACGGACCATCCTCTATCTCCGCGGCGAAATCACCGCCTGACTGTAGGGCGGGGTCGCCGAACCCCGCCGTCCGCGCCAACCTTCTCCCTCGCCCCGAAGCCGCCACTCCGCTCCCCCTCCTCGAGGCAATGTCACGTATTACGTGACATTCCCTCTCTCGCTCGCGCCTGCAGCCATCGCCGCAGCGTCCGAAAATCCTCCGGCAAAAACACCTCGCGCTCCGTCACGAATTCTTCCGCGCCCGTCGGGTTCCAAGCCTTCGCCAAAAAGTCCGCGTGCTCCTCCGCCGTGAACTCCGTCCAGTACGGACAATCCACGCAGTGCGTCCCGCTCACGCGTTCGCGCACGCGCGCCAGCACCTGGCGACGACACACGCCGTCTGCCGTCGTCTCGCGATAGGATTCGCGACACGTCCGTCGTGCCGCCTGAAAGCACGCCTTCACGAGTTGCCTCGCCGGATTTTTCAAAACGTCCGCTCCCGCGACCCCGTCGAGAATTTCCGCCACCAGCGGCCCGACTTCCTGCGCCGACATCTCGGGCGCTTCCGCCTCCGCCGCGTTTCGCTGCGGCACGCCGCGTTTCTCCACCTGCCGCCACAGCCGCTCCGCGATCGCCGCCCGATCCGTCGCCGCGACCGCCGGCAGCGAATTCTGCCGCGCATAACGCTCCAGCATTTTCGCCACGAGACCCCGAAAAAATTCTCCCGCCGGTTCGCTCACGTCCCGCGAACGCGACCCGAACCGCCGGATTTGTCAACGCCCCGCCCACACCCGGACCTTCAAAATTGTCATGGTCACAGTCCTCGCTCACGCCAACTGTGCTGGTGCCAAAATCCGCCCGCTAACCCTGCCTCGCCCCCTCCGTCTTCGCTATTCTCGGATTCACACCTTCCCGCCATGATCCAAACCGTCGCTGCGAATCCCCGCGCCCCACTCTACCTCGAGCTCGCCCGCGAAATCCAGGATCTCGTCCAACAAGGCACGCTCCGCGCCGGCCACCGGCTCCCGTCGGTGCGCCGCATGGCCCTCCAGCGCGACGTCAGCATCTCGACCGTCATCCAAGCCTACACGGTGCTCGAGAATCGCAGCCTGCTCGAAGCTCGTCCCCAGTCCGGCTTCTACGTCCGCCCGCAGCTCGTCGCGCAGGCGCCCGAGCCGCGCATGGCCCGTCCCATGGCGAAGCCCAGCTACGTCGGCGTCAACGATCTCACCGCCGAGATGCTCACGCTCGCGACCGACCCCGATTACGTGCCGTTCGGCGCCGCGTGCCCGCACCACACGCTTTTCCCCACGAAGAAACTCGCCCGCCTCATCGGCGCCGTCTGCCGCAACGACCCCGCCCTCCTCGGCCGCTACGCGATGAACTGGGCTTTCGATCCGCTCACCCGCGAGATCGCCCGCCGTTATCTCCAGTGCGGCGCCCCGCTCGCCCACGACGAACTCGTCGTCACGATCGGCTGCGCCGAGGCCATCAACCTCTCGCTCCGCGCCGTCACCAAGCCCGGCGACACCGTCGCCGTCGAGACGCCCGCCTACTTCGGTTTTCTCGAGACGATCCAGTCGCTCAACCTCCGCGTCCTCGAGATTCCCACCGACTCGCGCACCGGCCTCTGCCTCGACTCCACCCGCGACGCCCTCGCGCACAACGACGTCAAGGCCGTCATCGTCATGCCGAGCTACCAAAACCCGCTCGGCTCCTGCATGCCCGACGAGAAAAAGGCGAAACTCTACCAGCTCCTCGCCGAGTTCGACGTGCCCGCCATCGAGGACGATATCTACGGCGATCTCCACTTCGGCGACCGCCGCCCGAAGCCGCTCAAGGCCTGGGACACCGAGGGCCGCGTGCTGCTCTGTAGTTCTTTTGGCAAGACGCTCGCTCCGTCGCTCCGCGTCGGCTGGTGCGCGCCCGGCCGCTACCTCGAACGCGTCCGCCGGCTCAAGTTCACCAACACTCTCGGCACGCCCGTCATCCTCCAGAAAACCGTCTCCGACTTTCTCCGCAACGGCGGTTACGACCATCACCTCCGCTCGATCCGCCGCGCGTATCAGAATCAGCTGCACGTTTTCTCGCAGGCGATTCTGCGCCACTTCCCCGACGGTACGCGGCTCAGCCGGCCGCAGGGCGGTTTCATTCTCTGGCTCGAGTTGCCGCCGGGCGTCGACACGCTCCGTCTGCACCGCGAGGCGCTTCGCCAGCGCATCTGCACCGCGCCCGGCCCGCTGTTCTCGGTGAAGGACCGCTACCGCAATTGCCTCCGCATGAATTGCGGCCTGCCGTGGACCGACGCCATCGAGCAGGCGATCCGCACCCTCGGCGGCCTCGCGAAGTCCCAGCTGTAATTTCCCACTCGCCGCACGGTTCGTTGGGAGCGCGGGCCGCTGGCCCGCATCCTTTCAAACAGCGGACGAGCCGCCCGCGCTCCCATTGCTCTCCACCTTTTCTTGAACACTTCCGCTCCTTCCGCTCCCTCCGCCGCGCCCGCGCGCAGCGCGCTCGTCCTCGCCTTCGCCGCAATCTATCTCGTCTGGGGCAGCACGTACCTCGCGATGCGCATCACCGTGGAAACGATGCCGCCATTCGCGATGGCCGGCGCGCGTTTCCTGATCGCGGGCGCGCTCCTCCTCGCGTTCCTGCGCCTGCGCGGCGCTCCCGCGCCCACGTTCCGGCAATGGCGCATCAACACCGTCATCGGCACCCTGCTTCTGCTCTGCGGCAACGGCGTCGTCGCCTGGGCCGAGCAGTTCGTGCCATCCGGCATCACCGCGCTGCTCATCGGCGTGCAGCCGCTGTTCTTCGTCCTCATCGAGTGGGCGTGGCCCGGCGGCACGCGTCCGAAAGCCACGACGGCATTCGCGCTGCTCCTCGGTTTCGCCGGCGTGGTCTGGCTCGCGGCGCCATGGGAAAATTCCGCCCACGGCGGCCTGGATCTCACCGGCGTCCTCGCGATTCTCGTCGCCTGCGGCTTCTGGGCCTTCGGCTCGATCTATTCCCGTCACGCGAAACACGGTGCCGATCCGTTCCTCGCCTCCGCCCTGCAGATGCTCGGCGGCGGCGCGGCGCTCGCGCTCGCGGCCGCGGTCCGCGGCGATTTCGCCCACGTGCATCTCGCCGCGATTTCCGGCCGCTCGTGGCTCGCGTTCGCCTACCTCATCGCCTGCGGCTCGCTCGTCGGGTTCTCCACCTTCGTCTGGCTGATGAAACACAGCACACCCGCGCGCGTATCCACGTACGCTTACGTGAATCCCATCGTCGCCATCTTCCTCGGCTGGCTGATCCTGGATGAGCGCATCACGCCGCACACGCTCGCCGCCTCCGTCACGATCATCGTCGCCGTCATCATCATCACCGTCGAAAAAAACCGCCGCACCTCCGCCTCCTCGTCGCCCGCTGCGGAAGCAGCGCGACCCGTGCCCCGCGCTGCAGGATCGTCAACCGCACGCGCGGGATCGATTCCGCCTCCGCGCCCCCGCGGTTAAGCTAAGATCGTAGCGGAACGCGTGAGCGTTTCGTTCCGCGCCCCCGCGGTTAAGCTAACGTCGTAGCGGAACGCGTGAGCGTTTCGTTCCAGGCCCTCCGCGTTAAGCATTCTTCCGGGTTGGGTTGCGGCACCGCCGCGCCGCGCACTCCGCGTTTCAAATTCCGTTGCCCGGCCCCCCGGCCCCGCACCTTTCTTCCTCGACCCGCATCGCGGAACGCGCTTCACGTAGCCAGCCGGCCGGTACGGCCGCACTGCACGCCCGCCGCCGCTCTCCAGCCGCGACCCGCCTGCCGCCGCCGGCCACCTCCAACATGCAACTCCTCCAAACGCACCGGGTGAAACGTCGGCGCAAAAGCCGCGTCCTCGTCACCCTCGTGGTCCTCGCCATCCTCGGCATCGGCGGCTGGCAGGCGTGGAACTTCGCGCAGCCGCGTTACCTGCTCTGGAAACAAAAACGCGCCCTCGATCAGGCCAAGGAATTCATCGCCAAACACGACGCACCCAATGCTCAGGTCGCCCTCGAGGTCGCCCTGAAAACCGTCCCCGGTAATCCCGACACCCTCCGCGTCGCGGCCGACATGCTCGAGCAGGTCGGCGCCGCTCAGGCCATGCGCCTCCGCCGCGCCGTCGTCCAGCTTCAGCCCGACTCCGTCGAGGATATCGAGGCCCTCGTGATGAGTTGCCTCCGCTTCCGCGATTTCAACGCCGCCCGCGACGCCCTCACCGGCATGACCCACGAGCAGTCCGCGAAACCACCCGGCCTCCGCGCCGCCCTCGCCTTCGCTCTAGCCACCGATAACGCCCCCGTCGCCGACGCGCTCTTCCAGCAGCTCGAATCCGACCTCCCGAAAAACGACGCGCTCAAGGTCGCCCACAACCTCCTCTACCTCCGCCACCCCAAGGCCGAGCGCCGCGAACACGCCCAGCAGGAACTCGAGCAGCTCGCTTCCGCGAAACCCGAACTCGCGCTCCAGATTCACCGCGAGTTCGCGATGAATGCCCTCCGCCGTCGCGATTACCCCGACGCGAAAAAATGGTTCGCCGCCGTCGTCGCCGATCCCGCCGCCACCGTCGCCGACCGACTCCAGAAAGCCAATCTCGAACTCCTCATCGACAAGCGTCCCTTCGAACCCGTCTTCGCCAGCATCGCTCCGCTCGCCGCGAAAAACGAAAACGACGCCGCCCAGTTCGCCCAATGGCTCCTCGTGCAGGGCCGCGCCGCCGAGACCTCACGCTGGCTCGCCGAACTCCCCGCCCCCGTCCGTCAAAGCGCCGCCGTCAAATCCGTCCAAGCCGATGCCGCCCTCCAAAGCGCCGACTGGGACCAGCTCGCCGCCCTCATCGGCGACGAAGCCTGGGGCCCGATCTCGAAGGAAACCGTCCGCTTCGCCATGGCCGCCCACACCGTCGACACCCCGAACCATCCCAGCCTCCGCCACGAGACGTGGGATCTCGCCCTCGATTCCGCCCGCGGCAGCCTCGCCACCCTCCGCATCCTCCAAAAACTCGCCGCCGGCTGGCAGTGGGACGAGGAGTCCGAGCGCACGCTGTGGACGATCGCCCGCGCCTACCCCGACCAAACCTGGGCGCACCAGGCTCTCTTCAACCTGTATAAGAAAAAGAAGGACACCAAGAGCATGCGCGACGTCATCGCCGCCCTCCGCGAGGCCGAGCCCACCGTGTCGCGCTATCAGCACGACTGGGCGTTACTCACGCTGCTCACCGATCCGTCCAACAATTGGAATCCCTCCAAGGAAATCATGCGCCAGCTCTACGAGGGCGATCCGGCCAACGCGACCTACGCCACCGGCTACGCCTTCGCCCTCGCGCAAATGGGCAAGGGCGCCGAGGCCGTCGCCGTCATTGAAAAGATGAAACCCGCCGACCGCGCCTATCCGCCGCGCCAGCCTTACCTTGCCTTCGTCTACGGCGTCGCCCGCAAAGGCGCCGACCTCGAAGCGGCCGCTTCGGCCGCCGCCGGCGCCGATTTCCTCCCCGAGGAAACGTATCTGTTCACCCGCGCGCGCGCCGAACTCGAACGCAAGCCCGAGAAGCCGAAGGCGCCGAAGCCCGCCGACCCTGCGAAAACCTGAAGCCATGTAGGAGCCTGCTTGCAGGCGATCCGCCGCCTCTCCGTCCCGCCCCCTTCGCCCACCACTCGCCACCCGAACCCAGAACTCAGCACCCGGAACTCAGAACGAACCCGAACCGGGAACTCCGCCCTCTCGCCCGCCCCGTTGCCCGCCTTCTCCTCACGCGTCCTCGCGCTGCTCGCCGTCGCCCTCGCCGCGCTGTGGCTCCTCCCCGTTTCCGTCGCGTGGAAACTCGCGCCCGACCTCGGCCATGCCTGGGCCGTCCCCGTGCTCATGGCCTACCTCTGGTGGGAACGCTGGGCCGAGCGCCCGACGAGTACCGCAGGCCTCCCGCCTGCCCCAAGTAGCACCGGCTTCCAGCCTCCATTCCTCCGATCTGCCGGCTGGACGCCGGCGCTACTCGTTCTCCTCCTCGCCGCCCTCGAACTCTTCCTCCGCCTCTTCCTCACGCCTTTTCCCCTCTGGCCCGCCCTCCTGCTCGCTTACACCCTGCTCTTCGCCGCCCTCGCGCTCGCCGGCGGGTGGCTTTTCGGCGGACGCGCCGGCCTCCGCTGGATCGCCGGCCCGCTCCTTCTCACCCTCAGCGCGCTGCCGATTCCCAGCCTCGCCGAAACGACCGTCATCATTCCCCTGCGCACCGCGATGACTGCCGTCGCCGCCGAGATCAGCAATCTCGTTGGCCATCCCGCCCTCGCGATGGGCACCAGCGTGCGGCTCGGCGGCGGCTGGGTCGGCATCGACGAAGCCTGCGGCGGCATCCGCTCGCTCCAGGCGTGCGTCATGATCGGCCTCTTCTTCGGCGAATGGTACCGCTTCGGATGGAAACGCCGCGCCGCCCTGCTTCTTGCCTCCGTCGGCTCCGCGCTCTTCGGAAATTTCGCCCGCGTCCTTTTCCTGTCGCTCCTCGCCAACACCGGCGCTCGCGCCGTGGAAAAAGCCCACGACCTCGCCGGCTGGTGTGCGATGGGTCTCAGCCTCGCGCTCACCGGCTGGCTCGCCTGCCGCTGGGCCGGCTATCGCTGGCCCGAACGCAAATTCGCCCCCGCCGCCTCACCCGCCGCCGTACCGCGGGCAACCTGCCCGCGCTTCCCCGCGCCGCTCCTCACCTTCACCGCCCTCGTTCTCCTCTTCGCCCTCAACGAAGCCGCCACCCGCTTCTGGTTCGCCCACGGCGAGCACGAGCGCGCCACGGTCCCACACTGGACCGCCGTGCTGCCGCAAACCGACCCGACCTTCAAACCGCAACCCCTCGCCGAAACCGCGCGCGAACTGCTCCGCCCCGACTATTTCGTCGCCGGCCGCTGGCGCGCCGCGCCCGATGTCTACGTGTTCGCCTACTACGTCGAATGGCGCCGCGGCCAGCTCGCCCGCTCGCTTCCCTTTCTCCACAACCCGACCGTGTGCCTGCCCATGGCCGGCTGCGAACTCCTGCAGACGCTCCCCGCCCTCACGATTCACAGCGCCGCCGGCGACATCCCTTTCTTCGCCTACAAATTCCGCCGCACCGGCGAGGAGATGCTCGTCGCGTTCACGATCTGGGACACCTCTCGTGGTCGGCCTCTTCAAAAACCCGACGACCTCCACTCGTGGTCGCAGTGGTGGAAATCCCAATGGACCGAAGTCGCCGAAGCCCGCCAGCACCAGCCCGCGCAGCTTCTGACCGTCACCGTGCCGTGGAGCGACGAGGCTTCACCACGCGCCGCGGAATTGCTCGGACGCCTCATCGAACCGGCTGCCGCGCCCTAGCTCGACG
>JBEHYR010000118.1:0-6727 GCA_048498075.1 Verrucomicrobiota bacterium
GGCGGGGTCAGGAGACCCCGCCCTACAAATTCACATCGTCCCGCCGCTCACTTCACCGTGAGCGTGCCCTTCATCCCGACCTGGAAGTGCGCCGGGAAGCTGCACAGGAACGGGTAATCGCCCGGCTGGTCCGGCGCCTTGAACGTGACTTCACCCGACTTGCGCGGCCCGAGCAGCGGGATGTGCGCGAGCACCTCGTCTTTCTTGTCCTCGGGGAAATAATCCGTCGCCTTCGCCGCCACCGCCGCCGCATCGAACGCCGCCGCATCTGTACCCGCCTTCAGCAAAATCCAGTTGTGGCCCATGACCTCCTTCGGCTGCGAGCCGATGTTCGTGAGGATCACTTTGATCTCCTCGCCCGGCTTCGCCTCGATCGAGTTGAGGCTGTATTTCATGTTGTCGCCCGCGGTAATCTCGATCGTGCGCGGGCCGCTCGCTGGGGTCGCGGCCGCACCCGCGCCGCTCGAGGCCGAGGAAGACGAAGAGTCCTTTTGGCCGCAGCCAAAAGCGACGAACGCAGCCACCAACGCGGGGAAGAGGAAACGAATTTTCATAGCGCGCGAAAATTCGACCGCAGTTCGGGGAAAGGCAAACCGGAAGACCGCATCCATCAACGGCAACCCCGCCGACATCGTTCGCTTCGGGGAAATTTTTCGCTCCCTCCCCGCGTCCTTCGCGCCGCGCCCTTCTCCCAAAACAGCGCCCTAATAACGTTCGAAAGCAGGACAATAAACGCGCAGGCGGCGGCAAAAAACGCGGATTATGGCTTGAAATGAGCGGATCAAGTCCGACTCTTCGGGCGGCATTGCCGCACACTTCCATTCTCTTTTCCGCCTGCACATGCGTTCACCGCTCCTCTTCACCTCCACAACCCGGCGCTCCATTCTCTCCCGCTTCGGCCAAGTCGCACTCGCCGTCGGCGCCACGCTGTTTCTCTCGGGCTGTGACCTGAATTTCTGGCGGATGGAGGGCCCCCAATCGACGTTCGTCACCCAGGGCCCCGTCGCCGAGCGGCAGCTCCAGATTTTCTACGTCACGTGCTGGGTGACCTTCGTGATCTTCGTGCTGGTCGCGTCCGTCCTCGCCTACGCCACCCTGAAGTTCCGCGCCAAAGCCACCGATGCACACGTCGAGCCTCCGCCCCAAGGCCACGGCAATCCCTTCGTTGAACTCGGCCTGATCGGCGCCTCCGTCCTCGCCCTCGTCATCATCGCGATCCCGACGCTGAAAGGCATCTGGTACACGCACGACGTGCCCGTGGAGGAAAAGGCCAACGCCTACGAGGTGAACGCCATCGGCTACCAGTGGTGGTTCCGCTTCGAATACCCGAACGAGCAGATCAAGGACGTCGGCCAGCTCGTCGCCAGCAACGAACTCGTGATCCCCGCCGGCCGCCCCGTGCACATCAATCTCCGCGGCATGGACGTAATCCATTCCTTCTGGGTTCCGCGCCTCGCCGGCAAGGTCGACATGATCCCGAACCGCGCGAACTTCCTCTGGCTGAAAGCCGACCAGCCCGGTTATTTCTGGGGCCAGTGCGCCGAGTTCTGCGGCGATTCCCATGCCGTCATGCGCTTCCGCGTGATCGCCCTCGGGCCGAAGGATTTCAACGAATGGCTCGAGCAGCAGATGGGGCCCGCCCGCACCGTCCAGGCCACCGCGGCCGCCGACGCGCCAAAAGCCACCGCCCAGTTCGCCTCGCTCAAGACGGATTGGAAGCGCAACGAAAAGGGCTGGACCGAGCAGTTCGACCTCAACCCGCTCGAAAACTGGAAGCAGAAGCAATACCCGGAAAAAGGCGAAGACGCCGCCCTCATCGCGAAAGGTCGCGGACTCTTCCAGTCGAAGACCTGCTTCTCCTGCCACGTGATCCGCGGCCATATGGTCGGCGGCAGCGCCGCGTATCCCGATCTCACCCACGTCGGCGCCCGCACCACCATCGCCGCCGGTCTGCTCGAGAATAACGAGGAACAGCTCGCCCGCTGGATCTCCCATCCCGACCAGGTCAAACCCGGCAACAAGATGTGGGCCGAGGGCTACGTGAAGAACAACATCAAGCTCACCTCGGAAGACGTCACCGCCCTCGTCGCCTACCTCCGCAGCCTGAAGTAAATCTTCGCCCCCTGTAGGAGCCTGCTTGCAGGCGATTTCCTCAATCCATCGCCTGCAAGCAGGCTCCTACAAAAAACCATTTCCCTTCCCTTCTCACGACATCATGGACGCCACGGTTAAATCCTCTTTCATCGCCGAACAGCCCAAGGTTCCCTCGAAGCCGCTCGTGCTCTGGCGCCCCACCGCCAAGACCGGCCTCGTCAGCTGGCTGACGACCGTCGACCATAAGCGCATCGGCTTCCTCTACGGCCTCGCCGCGCTGTTCTTCTTCCTCGTCGGCGGCGTCGAGGCGCTGCTCATCCGCCTCCAGCTGATGTTTCCCAACAACACCGTGCTGACCGCGCAGCAGTACAACACGATGTTCACCATGCACGGCACGACGATGATCTTCCTCGCCGTCATGCCGCTCGGCGCCGCGTTCTTCAACTTCATCATGCCGCTCCAGATCGGCGCGCGCGATGTCGCCTTCCCGCGGCTCAACGCCTTCTCGCTTTGGACCTTCGTCGCCGGCGCGATCATCGTGAACATCGGCTGGTTCCTTCCCGACGGCGCGCCCAATGCCGGCTGGTTCGGCTACGCCCCGCTCACCTCGACGCAGTTCATCCCGCAGCACTCCGTCGATTTCTGGGTCATGGGCCTGCAGCTCCTCGGCGTGGCCTCGATCGCCGCCGCGCTGAACTTCATCGTCACCATCATCAATCTCCGGGCCCCGGGCATGACGATGATGCGCCTTCCCGTCTTCACGTGGATGACGCTCATCACCTCCTTCCTCATCATCCTCTCCTTCCCCGCCATCACGATCGCGCTCGTCGAGCTGATGATGGACCGCCAGTTCGGCACGAACTTCTTCGAGGTCTCCAACGGCGGCATGCCGATCCTCTGGCAGCACTTGTTCTGGGTTTTCGGCCATCCCGAAGTCTACATCCTGATTCTGCCCGCGATGGGCATCGTCTCCGAAATCCTCCCCACCTTCGCGCGCAAGCCGCTCTTCGGTTACCCGATCGTGGTTTTCTCCGGCGCGTGCATCGGCTTCCTCGGTTTCGCGGTGTGGAGCCATCACATGTTCACCACCGGCATGGGCACCGTCGCGACCGCGGCCTTCGCGCTCGCCACGATGGCGATCGCCGTCCCGACCGGAGTTAAAATTTTCAACTGGGTCGGCACCATCTGGGGCGGCCATCTCCAGATGCGCACGCCGATGATGTTCGCGCTCGGCTTCATCTGGATGTTCATGATCGGCGGCTTCTCCGGCGTCATGCACGCCGCGGCCCCCGCCGACGCGCAGCAGCAGGACTCCTACTTCGTCGTCGCCCACTTCCACTACGTGCTCATCGGCGGCTCGATCTTCGCCCTCTTCGCCGGCATCCACTACTGGTTCCCGCTCATGTTCGGTCGCAAGGTGCCCGAGTTCTGGGGCAAACTCTCCTTCTGGGTCATCTTCGTCGGCTTCAACGTCACGTTCTTCCCGATGCACTTCCTCGGCCTGAACGGCATGCCCCGCCGCACGTTTACCTACGACGGCAACATGGGCTGGAACACCGGTAACTTCATCGCCACGTGCGGCGCCCTCCTCCTCGGCGTCGGCGTCGCGATCTATTTCACGGTGATGATCTACACCTTCTTCAAAGGCGAGAAAGCCGGCCGCGACCCGTGGGATGCGCGCACCCTCGAGTGGTCGCTCCCGAATCCTCCCCCGGAATACAACTACGCCGTCCTCCCTACCGTGCACGCGCGCGACGGGTTCTGGTACGAGAAACGCCACGTCGACGAAATCGCGAAGGAGAAGGCCGAGCACGCGAAGGACGACGACGTCCACGGCGGTCTCCACATGCCGTTCCAATCCATCTACCCGCTCGTCGCCAGCTGCGGCATTCTCATCGGCTCGTGGGCCGTCAGCGGCATGAACTCCGATCCGTCCCCCGGCATCCACGCGAAACTCGCCACCGCGATCGTCGGCGCTGTGATCATGCTCGCCGGCATCTTCCTCTGGGCGCTCGAAGGCGCCGACGGTTACCACATCCACCTCGACAAAGACGGCAACATCACCGGCTCCGACGAGCACGGATCCATGTAGGAGCCTGCTTGCAGGCGATTCCACGCCACGAACTCCTATCTCCCATCTCCGATCTCCGAAAAATGTCCTCCGCCTCCGCCGCCATCGATCACCACCACGACGCCAGCACCTCGACCGGCATCCCGAACAAGAAGCTCCTCATGTGGGCGTTTCTCGCCTCGGATTGCATGTTCTTCGGCACGCTGATCTCGACGCACCTCATCTACCGCCTGCATCCGCCCGCGGGCAACCCCGTGCCCGTCGAAGTCTTCGATGTGCCGCTCACGTCGTTCTCGACCTTCATCCTCCTCATGTCGTCGCTGATGATGGCGCTCGCGGTGAACGCCATTCAGAAGGGCAACCTCAAGAGCATGCGCTTCTCGCTGCTCACGACCGCCTTCTTCGGCGCGATCTTCCTCGGCTGCCAGGTGTTCGAGTTCACGAATTTCGTGCACGAGAAACACATGACGATCACGAACAGCATCCTCGGCACCACCTTCTTCACCCTCACCGGCACGCACGGCCTCCACGTGCTGATCGGCGTGATCTGGCTGATGTCGATGTACTTTTATTCCTTCACCGGCCGCGTCGGCGTGAAGCAGGCGATCGACGTCGAGACGATGGGCCTCTACTGGCACTTCGTCGACATCGTGTGGATCGTGATCTTCACCGCCGTCTACCTCCTCGAATACCTCTGAGCCCGGCTCGGGTCTCTCAACTCTCATCCCTCAACTCTCAACTTTCCGATGAGTTCTTCCCCCGCCGCCGCCGCTCCTTCCGCCCCCGCCCACGACGCCCACGCCGACCAGAACAAGTTCTGGGCCTACGTGCAGATCGCGATGCTCCTCGCCGTCATCACCGGCGTGGAGATCGTCGTGATCGGCCTGCCGTTCACGAAGTGGATGCTCGTCACCGCGCTCGTGATCCTGTCGATCGTGAAATTCATGTTCGTCATTTTCTATTTCATGCACCTGCGGTGGGACAAACCGTTCTGCACGATCCTGTTTTTCATCGGCCTGATTCTCGCGGGCGGCACGATGATGGCGCTCCTGCACCTCTTCGCCGCCGAAGCCAGCAAGCCCCTCAGCGCGGCCTCCGCCCTCGACGCCCCCGCTGCCGCTTACACCCAACTCGGCTGATATTCTCTCCCGCACTCCTCCCCCTTCGAGGCGGCCCGCTCGGGCCGCCTTTTTATTTTATACCCATCGCCCCGGGATTTTTGAATTTTAGGGAAGGCAACGCCGCCAACGAAGAGCTTGAATTCTGCGACCGATCTTCGCGGCCTTCGTTGCCTTCTGTAAAAAATCCGCCTGACGCCTCTGCCCGCGGCCGTGCCTCCAAGCCTGCGCCCCCTTACTTCGCCGGCGCCGCGGGCGTTTCGGCCGTCGTCGGTGGTGCCGCCGCAGGGCCCCAGGAGCACTCGTAGCCCGCTGCGGGAGCAGCGGGATGATCGGCGATCTGGAAGCATCCATCGGTTCCGCGAAGTACAATCACGCGCCACCTTCGCCCGGGTTTCTCGGAAGCGGCGCCGCCCGGCGGCTTCGAAATGATGCCGCGAGTCGGGTGGGACGGGTTTCCAGACTCCTCTCGGTGCGCGCGCGCGCCCAGCTCCGACCGGCGGCTGCCACCGCACCCGGCTCGCGTCAGCAGCTCCCCGACCTCGTGCATGCCGGTCCCTGCCCGCATGCATGCCGTTCCCAGACACGCGTACGCCGCTCCCCGGCGCATGCACGCCGCTCCCCGGCCCGTGCAAGCCGTCCCCCGCCGCGTGCGAACTCCCAGCCGGAGCCTGTAGATCGCTCGCCGGCCCATGCACGCAAGCGCACGGTCGCGATCGATCTCCCCCCGCTGCGTGTCAGCCCGCCCCCGACTCGTGCACGCCGCGCCCCAGGACCATGCGAGCTGCGCCCCGGAGCCTGCGCGCTCCCGCTTTCGCGTGTACAATTGCGGCCCGGCAACGCGCATCTCGTCGGCGTGAAACCCACCCGCCGCCACGCCGCGGAAGGCAAGGCTTCCGGCTGTAGCGGAAAGCGTGAGCTTTTCGTGGTCGTCGCCGAACGAAACGCTCACGCGTTCCGCCACCGGCGGTCGATCCGTCTTTCTCGCCGCACGCGCGGTCGCCGTCCTGCTCCTCCGCGCGATTACACCGAGGTCGCCAAGATCGCGAAGGAAGCACCGGGCTCGCCCAAGCTTCTGGGCGTGGGTGAACGGGGTGAAGCCCACCCGCCGCCACGCCGCGGAAGGCAAGGCTTCCGGCTGTAGCGGAAAGCGTGAGCTTTTCGTGGTCGCCGAACGAAACGCTCACGCGTTCCGCTACCGGCGGCCGATCCGTCTTTCTCGCCGCACGCGCGGTCGCCGTCCAGCTCCTCCGCGCGATTACACCAAGGTCGCCAAGATCGCGAAGGAATCACCGGGTTCGCCCAAGTTTCTGGGCGCGGGTGATCGGGGTGAAACCCACCCGCCGCCACGCCGCCGAAGGCAAGGCTTCCGGCTGTAGCGGAAAGCGTGAGCTTTTCGTGGTCGCCGCCCAACGAAACCAGCGTTTCAGCTGCAGAAGCATCG
>JBEHYR010000119.1:0-6724 GCA_048498075.1 Verrucomicrobiota bacterium
CCCACGCCAACGCCCGCCACCCCACCAAAGGCAGACCTTTTTCTCCCGCCGTCACACCACCGCATGCGCCGTGCCGAACACAACTGCCTATTGGGTTACTCGTCGCTTTTCCCGCTGACCGCTTGCCGCGTCCGCCTGACGCGTTTCCCTTTCGCCCATGGCCATTCACATCGGATGCGGGAGCTGGGCGGATGATCCTTACGTCGGCGTGCTCTATCCGAAGGGCTCGCCCAAAACCGAACGCCTCCGCCTCTACACCGGCTGGTTCGATCGCGTCGAACTCAACGTCACCTATCACGCCGTCCAGCCGCGCGAACGCATCGCCGCCTGGGTCGACCAAACGCCGCCTCACTTTCGCTTCGACGTGAAACTCCAGCAGCGTTTCTCCGAAGACCCCCGCTCCGCCGCCAGCGGCCCGCTCGTCGAGACCTTCCTCAACTCCATCGAGTCGATCGTCGCCTCCAAAAAACTCGGCGCCTTCCTCTTCACGCTCGCCCCGCGCTTCGGTCCCGCCCGCCACCGCCTCGACGAACTCGATCTCGTCGCCGAAAAATTCTCCCCGCACGCGCCCGTCGCCGTCGAACTCCGCGACCGCGCCTGGATCGAAGGCGACGCCCGCGACACCACCCTCGCCTACTTCCGCGAACGCCAGTTCGCCTGGGTCGCCCTCGACCTGCCGCACCTCGACGCCGCGCCGATCCTCCCGCCGATCGACGAAGTCACGCACCCGTCGCTCGCCTACATGCGCCTCCACGGCCGCAACCCGGATTACCTCAAAGCCAAGAAGGCCGAGGACCGTCACAACCACATCTACACCGACGCCGAACTCGAGCAGCTCGCCGCGCGTATCCGCGTTCTGGCGTCACATGCGCGCGACGTCCACGTGAGCGTCAACACCCACTATCGCGACTACGCCCCGCGCGCCGCCCTCGCCCTCCGCCGCCTCCTCGGCCAGCCCGTCCCGCCGCCGCTCGCCGCCAAAAGCGAATCCGCCGACGGCCAACTCGGCCTTCTCTGAATCTGGAGTGCGGCGGCTCGACGCCACTTTTGACGGGCCGGCTCGACGGCCCGCCCCGTTCGCCAATCCCGGCGCGTCCAGCCGCGCGCGCGAAAGCGGTGTCGAGCCACCGCCCTCCAAACTTCGCACCTCCGCTGGCTACCTCTTCCTGCGCCGCTTTGCAGCCGGCTTCTCTGCCCCCGCGCTCGCCGCCTCCACCCGCTCGTCCCGCTGCTCCCGCACGCTCGCTCCCTCGACCCACGTCGCGCCGATCAACGTCGCGCGCGGGAACTCCTGCACGCCCGTTTCGTTGTTGTGGATCTGGCTCACGATCATGTCGACCGCCGCCTCGCCCGTGACGAGGTTGTGCTGGTTCATCCCCGCGATCTCCGGCCGCGTCGCCCGCCACTCGAGCTGGATCACGCCGACATCCTCCGGCACGCGCCGCCCTGCCGCCTTCAACCAGCCGAGCACGTTGTTGTAGAGCGTGAAAACCACATCCGGCTCATGCCGCTCGAGCCACTCCTTGAATTTCTCCGGCGCCTCCGCCCCGACCTCGCCGAAGATCGGCACCTGCTGCACCCGCGGCAGCATGCGTTGCGCGGTAAAATACCCCGCGGAAAATCTCCGCTCCACCAACGCATCGATCACGTCGTCGATCACCAGCCCCGGCCGTTTGTAACCGAGCGCCAGCGCGCGCTCGAACGCCATCAACGCGAGATTATGGTGATCCACCGAGCAAAACGACAGCGCCGGATCCCGCGTGCGCACGCCCGTCACCACCGTCGGCAACTGCTCCCACACCGGCCGCAACCCATCCGGCAGATGATTCGTGTCCATCAGCCCGACCAGCACGAGCCCCTTGATCCCGCGTGTATGCAAAATTCGGAGCCAGCGCGCCGCGTTGAGCGTCGGATCGTGCAGCCAGAATTTATCGAAGCTGTAGCCGAGCTTCGCCGCGCGCTCCTCGCAGCCCTGCACGTAGGTCGGAATGGTCGGATGATTTCGAAACGCGTCCGGATCGCGATTCGCGTTCACCAGCGCCAGCTTCGCCTGCAACCGCATCGTCCGGCTCGCCCGCAGTTGCGCCATGAGGTGAGAGACCACCGCGTTCGGCTGATAGCCCACTTTTTCGGCCGCCTTCCGGATGCGTTCGCGAGTGGTCTCCGGAATTTGCGGATCGCCGCGCAGCGCGAGCGACACCGTATTTTTCGAATAACCCACGATGCGGGCGATGTCGTTGAGCGTCGGGCGGGGCATGGTCGGAGACAGTCGACGAGCATCGGTGCCGTCACCTAACCGTCAAGTAAACGCACGCGGCCCGCCCGCTTTACGGTCATGCCTCCCTCTCGTTGAGCCGCCCCGCCGCCACTCTCAATTCTCATCCCTCATCTCTCAACTTTCCGCCCGCCGTCCGGCTCTCAGCTCTGGACTCTCAACTCTCAACTTTTCCGCCTGCCCCATGTTCACCCTCGGCCTCGACTACGGCACCAACTCCGTCCGCGCTCTCATCGTCCGCTGCTCCGACGGCAGGGAATTCGGCTCCGCCGTCGTCAACTACCCCAGCGGCGACCAAGGCATCCTCCTCGACCGCCGCGACGCCCACCTCGCCCGCCAGCATCCCGCCGACTATCTCTTCGGCCTCGAGAAAGCCACCAAGGCCGCCCTCGCGCAGGCGAAAAAGCAGCGCGGTTTCTCCGCCGCCAAAGTGATCGGGATCGGCGTCGACACCACCGGCTCCTCGCCGATTCCGGTCGACGCCAACAACGTCCCCCTCGCCTCCTCGAAAAAATTCGCGAAGAACCTGAACGCCCAGTGCTGGCTCTGGAAGGACCACACCAGCTGGCGCGAGGCCGCGAAGATCACCGAACTCGCCGCGCAGCATCGCCCGCAGTTCATCGCGAAGTGCGGCAACACGTATTCCTCCGAGTGGTGGTGGTCGAAGCTCTGGCACTGCCTCGCCGTCGACCCGAAGGTGTTCGCCGCCGCGTATTCCTGGGTCGAACTCGCCGATTGGATACCGTCCATCCTCGCCGGCGTCACCGACCCGAAGCAAATCCAGCGCGGCATCTGCTGCGCCGGCCACAAGGCGCTCTACGCCGACGACTGGGGCGGCCTCCCCGACAAGGAGTTCCTTTCTCTCCTCGACCCGAAACTCGCCGACCTCCGCGACCGCCTCTACGAGAAAGCCCACGACGCCACCGCGTCCGCCGGGAAACTTTCTCCCGAGTGGGAAAAAAAACTCGGCCTCTCCGCTGGCATCCCGATCGCGATCGGCGAGATGGATGTCCACTACGGCGCGATCGGCAGCGGCGTCACCGAAGGCACGCTCGTCAAAATCATCGGCACCTCGACCTGCGATTGCGGCGTCGTCTCCGCGTCGAAAACCGTCCCCGACATCCCGGGCATCTGCGGCATCGTCAAAGGCGCGATCCTCCCCGGCTACTATGGCATCGAGGCCGGCCAGTCCGCCGTCGGTGATATTTTCAAATGGTTCGTCGAGGGAGTCCTCGGCGACGCGAAGCACCACGCCCCGCTCACCGCCGAAGCCGCGAAACTCACTCCCGGCCAGAGCGGCCTGCTCGCGCTCGATTGGAACAACGGCAACCGCACCATCCTCGTCGACCAGCGCCTCACCGGCCTGCTCGTCGGCACGACGCTCCACACCTCGCGCGCCGAGATCTACCGCGCGTTGATCGAAGCGACCGCGTTCGGCGCGCGCGCCATCATCGAGCGCATTCGCGAATACGGCGTGCCGATCGACCGCGTCGTCTGCGCCGGCGGCATCGCCGAGAAAAATCCGCTGCTCATGCAGATCTACGCCGACGTCACCGGCTGCACCATGCTGCTCGCCGGATCCTCACAAGCCTGCGCTCTCGGCTCCGCCATCTCCGCCGCCGTCCTCGCCGGCGCGCACCGAGATTTCCCGACCGCGCAGAAGGCGATGACCTCCCTCAAGAAAATTTCCTACAAACCGAAGCCCGCCGCGCAGAAGACCTACACCGAACTCTATGCGCTGTATCGTCAAGTCCACGACGCCTTCGGCAACGTGAACAAATCCGCCGACCTCACCCGCGTGATGAAGGATCTGCTCAATTTGAAGGAGCGAGTAGCGGGTAGCGAGTAGCGAGCATTCTATCGCTCGCTTCTCCTCCGCGTCTTCGTCCTCCGTCTACTCGCTACCCGCTACTCCCTACTCGCTACTTTTTCCAACATGTCCCTCGTCGCTCTCTCCACGCCTGAAATCTGGTTCGTCTGCGGTTCGCAGCATCTCTACGGCCCCGGCCCGCTCCAGCAGGTCGCCGCCAATGCGCAGGCCGTCGTCGACGGCCTCGTGAAATCCAAGCGCCTCCCGCTGCCGCTGAAGTTCAAGGCGCTCCTCACCACGCCCGACGAGATCACGAACGTGATGCTCGCCGCCAACGCCGACGCCAACTGCGCCGGCCTCGTGCTCTGGATGCACACGTTTTCCCCGTCGAAGATGTGGATTCGCGGCCTCACCGCACTGAAGAAACCGTTCCTCCACCTGCACACGCAGTTCAACCGCGATCTCCCGTGGGGCACGATCGACATGGATTTCATGAACCTCAATCAGGCCGCCCATGGCGACCGCGAGGCCGGGTTCATCCACACGCGCCTTCGCCTCGGCCGCAAGGTCGTCGTCGGTCACTGGTCCGACGCCGAGGTGCAGGACCGCATCGCCGCCTGGATGCGCGCCACCCACGCGTGGCACGACTGGCAGGGCGCGCGCTTCGTCCGCTTCGGCGACAACATGCGCAATGTCGCCGTTACCGAGGGCGACAAGGTCGCCGCCGAGATGAAATTCGGTTTCGCCGTCAACGGCTACGGCGTCGGCGATCTCGTGGCCAAAGTGAACGCCGTCACCGACGCCGCGATCACCGACCTCGTCGCCAGCTACGAAAAACTCTACAAGGTCGTCTCCGCCCTTAAAAAATCCGGCGCCCGCCACGAAGAACTCCGCTACAGCGCGCGCCTCGAACTCGGCCTGGCTGCGTTGCTCGAGGAGGTCGGCGCGAAAGGTTTTACGGATACGTTCGAGGATCTCCACGGTCTCCGTCAGCTCCCCGGCATGGCCACGCAGCGCCTGATGGGCGCCGGCTACGGCTTCGGCGGCGAGGGCGATTGGAAAACTTCCGCGCTCGTCCGCGCGATGAAAGTCATGGGCCACGGCCTCTCCGGCGGCACGTCGTTCATGGAGGACTACACGTATCACCTCTCGCCGAAAGGCCACCAAGTGCTCGGTGCGCACATGCTCGAAATCTGCCCGTCGATCGCCGACGGCAAACCCGCCGTGGAGGTCCACCCGCTCGGCATCGGCGGCAAGGAAGACCCCGTCCGCTTCGTCTTTAACGCCCCCGCCGGCGAAGCGCTCAACGCCTCGCTCGTCGACCTCGGCAATCGTTTCCGTCTCCTCATCAACGAAGTCACCGCAGTCAAAGTCCCGGCGATGCCGAAGCTCCCCGTCGCCCGCGCCGTCTGGGAGTGCAAACCCGACTTCAAGACCGCCTGCGCCGCGTGGATCTACGCCGGCGGCGCGCATCACACCGGCTACAGCTACTCCGTCACGAGCGAGATGCTCGAAGACTTCGCGACGATCGCCGGCATCGAGACCGTCCACATCGACGCCGACACGAAGCTCGCCCAACTGAAACAAGACCTCCGCAACAACGAGGTCTACTACCACCTCGCCCAAGGCATCCGCGCCTGATTCAGATTCACCACGAAGACACAAAGGCACAGAGAAGAAATTCTTTTCTGTTTTCTCTGTGCCTCGGTGCCTCTGAGGTTCCACTCCGAACGGCCGCCCGCGAATCGCGCGAATCCCCGCGAATTATTTCGATCCAATAAACCACGAAATACACGAACCACACGAAAGAATAACCCGGTAGGGACGGCTCTCCGAGCCGTCCGCTTCGGGCCATGTTCGCCTCGTGGCCCCTCGCTCACCATCCGTCATTCGCGCCCATTCGCGGGAGGTCTTCTCCCCGCCGGGTTTTCTTTTCGTGTCTTTCGTGTTTTTCGTGGTTCCTCCTCTCTCATGCTCGAATCCCTCAAAGCCGAAGCCTACGAGGCCAACGTCGCTCTCCCGCGCGAAGGCCTGATCAATCTCACCTTCGGCAACGCCTCCGCGATCGATCGCGCCGCCGGCATCTTCGCGATCAAGCCCAGCGGCGTCGCCTACGCCGACCTCAAGCCCGCCGACATGGTCCTCGTCGATCTCGACGGCAAAATCGTCGAGGGCACCTTCCGCCCGTCCTCCGACACGCCCACGCATCGCCGCCTTTTTCTCGCCTTCACTTCCATCGGCGGCGTCGTGCACACGCACAGCTCGCATGCGACCGCCTTCGCCCAAGCCGGCCGCGTGATCCCGATCTTCGGCACCACCCACGCCGACTACTTTTACGGCGACATCCCCGTCACCCGCAAAATGACCGCCGCCGAAATCGGCCACGGCGCCTATGAATGGGAAACGGGCAACGTGATCGTCGAACTTTTCACGCAACGCGCGCTCGATCCGCACGATTTTCCCGCCGTGCTCGTCAACCGCCACGCGCCCTTCACCTGGGGCAAGACCGTCGCGAAAGCCGTCGAAGTCGCCGTCGCCGTGGAATGCATCGCCGACCTGGCGCTGATGAGTCTCCAACTTTCCCCTACGCTCGCTCCGATCGAGCCCGAACTCCTCAACAAGCATTTCAAGCGCAAGCA
>JBEHYR010000120.1:0-6240 GCA_048498075.1 Verrucomicrobiota bacterium
AGCGAAGCCATCGCCTCGATGGAGAATCGAGATCCTTCCCGTTACCGTCGGCATCATCTGCGGCCGGAAGATCACCGAACCCGGCGTACGCGCCACATCCGCATCCGCCGAATACGAGATGCTGGTGACGAGCCGCGCTGAATTCGCGCGCCTTGTGCCCCCGGCCGATTTCACTGCGGCCCTGCCGATCTCGCCCGTGATGCTCGCTCCGCCCCTGCGCCTCGGTGCAGGTCGATCCACGAGCCCCGCGTCAGCCTGACTGACGCCGCCCCTCGCCATCCCCCGGTCCCTTCAATTGCTCCGCCCGCCCTCCGCGCCTTCACCGGCTACAATACCGCCAAGCTCACCGTCGCCTCCATCGGCAAATGCGCATGACGGTCGCCAGCATCCGAGCCAGCATCCCGCGAGCATCTCGACCAACATCCCGGCCAGCATCCCGGCGGCGCCCCCGGCGCATTTCAACCGCCCCCGCGAAGGCGACAATGTCACCTATTAAGTGACATCTCATTTTCCTTCTCCGCCGCATTTCACCCATGGAAAATGCTCGCCCGCGCCTCCGCGCAATGTCACTTAATAGGTGACATGTTACCCACCCCCTTGCACTCCCGCCTGCGCTTCCCCGCCGAATTGTCCGAGCTGCTGTTGTCCGCGGCTCTCGAACTTTCCCAGCAGGGCGCGAAAGCATTCCTGATCCCCGCCAGGCGCAGCAAAAACTCCGGCCGCACCTTGCGCCCCGGCGCCCACACGCCGCTTTGGAACGATCTGCGCACCCAGCTTCAGCCGCTGCTCAAAGGCTACGGCCAGCAGGTCAATCTCGCCCGCCTCCTCGGACTGCCCCGTCAGCGGGTCCATGCCTTCATCACTCGCGGCGACCAAATGCCGGACGCTGAACGGACACTCCAGCTCCTCGCCTGGCTGATCGCCGCCCGTCACGACCAACGCCCCGCTTGAAAACCCAATGTCACCTATTAAGTGACATTGCCACGGCGCTTTCTTCGCGACTGTGATCGTAATCGCGTTCTTGCGGCGCCCCGGCCTCAGTCCTTCACCAGCCGCTTCCCCATGCTGACGAGTTCTTCGCTGGCGAATCCCAGCCGCTCGTAGAACGCGACCACCTTCCGGTTCGCCGCGCGCACCTGGAGATTGATTTTCGCGCAACCCACCCCGCGCAGCAATCGCTCCGCCTCCTGCATCAGCGCCTTCCCATAGCCGCCGCCCTGCTGCTCCGGCGCCACCGCGAGAAAATTGATCCAGCCGCGGTGCCCTTCGTAGCCGACCATGCACGTGCCCACGATTTCCCCGGGCTCCGGTTCCGACGCCGACGACCGCGCACTCTTCTCCATCCCCGCCGCCACGAGAAACCACTCCGGGTTCACCCGCATCTTCCGCGCGATGTCCTTTCGCGGATCGCTCCACCGCACCATCTCGCATGCCCGCCACAGCGCGAGCACCGCCGCTTCATCTGCCTCCCGATATGCCCGAATTGTCATCGCCATCCGTCGTTTGAATTTCCCACCCGCCTCCGCCGCAACGGCAAACCCACCGCCGCCATCACACCAGCGACTCCCGGGCATCATCGCAGTTTCTGATCTTCACGTCTCCTTGCGCGCCCTTTGCGTCTTCGCGCTTAGTTAATTCGCTCTTGCGGGAGTGAAAGCCGCCGCGCCAAACCGCACCTCCGCCTCCTCCGCTGCCGTCGCCACCGACTGCACCGTCACCGCCGAGACGCGCAAATATCTCCCGTGGCTCGTCGCCGTCGCGCTCTTCATGGAGAACCTCGACGCCACCATCGTGAACACCGCCGTGCCCACGATGGCCACCAGCCTTCAGGTCGCGCCGCTGAGCCTCAAAGCCGTCCTCACCAGCTACACCCTCAGCCTCGCCGTCTTCATCCCGATCAGCGGCTGGATGGCCGACCGCTACGGCACCTGCCGCATTTTCAAACTCGCCGTCACACTCTTCCTCGCCGGCTCCCTTTTCTGCGGCCTCGCGCCGAACGTCCCGCTGCTCGTCGTCTCGCGCATCCTCCAAGGCATCGGCGGCGCGATGATGACGCCCGTCGGCCGCCTCGCGCTCGTCCGCGCTTTCCCGCGCTCCGAGATGCTCCGCACGATGAACTTCGTCGTCATCCCCGCGCTCCTCGGCCCGCTGCTCGGCCCCGTCACCGGCGGCCTCATCGTGCATTGGCTGCACTGGCGCGTGATTTTTTTCGTCAACATTCCCCTCGCCCTCTTCGGCCTCTGGATGATCCGCCGCTACATGCCCGATTTTCGTGATGACAAAGTCGCTCCGCTCGATCGCACCGGCTTCGTCCTCTTCGGCGCCGGCATCGCCCTGCTCTCCTACGTCCTCGAGGTTTTCGGCGAACACTCCCTCCCCGGCCAGGACATCGTCATCATGCTCGTCGTGGCCGCCGGCCTCATCGCCGCCTACGGCTGGCACGCGACGCGCGACGAAGCGCCGATCCTCGATCTCGATCTCTTCCGCACGCGCACCTTCCGCCTCTCGGTCATCGGCGGCTTCGTCACGCGCCTCGGTGTCGGTGGCATGCCGTTTCTCCTCCCGCTCCTCTACCAAATCGGCCTCGGTTATCCCGCGTGGCAGGCCGGCCTGCTCACGATGCCGCAGGCCCTCGCCGCGATGGGCATGAAAATCATCAGCCGCCCCATCCTGAAAAAATTCGGCCATCGCACGATCCTCATCGGCAACACCGTCCTGCTCGGTTGCACGATGATGCTCTTCACCCGGGTCCATCCCGGCACGCCCGCCGCGGTCATTCTCGGCATCAGCCTCGCGCAGGGTTTCTTCGCCTCGCTCCAGTTCACGAGCATGAACTCCCTCGTCTACGCCGACATCGCCGACCGCGAAGCCAGCAAAGCCTCCAGCATCTCCAGCACCGCCCAGCAACTCTCGCTCTCCTTCGGCGTCGCGTTCGGCTCCCTCGTCGTCGGCTGGTTCCTCGGCCACGTGAATCAAACCGATCCCGCCCAAGCCGTCCCCGCGCTCCACAAAGCCTTCTTCGCTCTCGGCGGCGTCACGATCGTCTCCTCTCTCGCCTTCTGGGGCCTCCACGCCGACGACGGCAACAACGTCTCCCTCCGCCGCACCCCTCGCCATCCCGCCGGCGCCGAAGTCGCCATCGCCAGCGACGCCGCCGCGCCCGTGACCCGGTAGGGACGCCTCTCCGAGGCGTCCGCGCAGGCGGCGACCGACACCGAAATTTCCCGCCGCGCCGCCCGGCCGCCCATTTCATTTTCACCGCTCGTTCCGCGCTGATGTTTTGCATGGCGCTGCATCATCGCACATCGCCTCGCCGTCGATAACGGACACTCCACCTCCCCGGACAGGCGCCCTCGTCCGCTGTCCCTCGCGATCGCCTGTCGCCTCATTCGCGTCGATGCGCGTTATTCGCGGGAGGCTCCGGCCTCGCCTCACTCACCCGCCGCCCCGCGCCTGCTTCGCCCGAAAACTCAGCCCGATCCGATTCGCCAGCTTCCGAAACCGCTCCTCCCAATTTCGCCCCGCCAGATTCTGATTCGACGCCGCGAACAACCGCTCCAGCGCCCGCGCCGCCTCGCCGACGCTCCGCATCCGCGCGATCTCGGGCCAATACAGCCACAGCAACAGATAAATTCCCGTCGCATCCGTCGCGTGCTCCGCCGCCCGCCGGTCGAACAACTCCCGCACGCGATTCCCCGTCGCCAGCCCCTCCGCGAACGCCCGCCGCTCTCCCGCATCGCCGGCAAACAATCGCGCCATCACGTGCGCTTGAAACTCCGGCGCCATCGCCAGCTCGCCCGTGCCCGCGCGCGCATAAAGTTCCCGCTGCCCCTCGACCCCGGCCCGCGTGCTCGTCAGATGCCCGAGCATCTTCCGCGCAAACTCCCCATCGCGCGAATCCACCCGCTGCACGATGTCGCGCGCCTGCGCCATCCACGCCACGCACACGCCCTCGCAGAACACCGCCTGGTCCGCCGCCAGCATCGCCGCGAACTCCGGCGGCACCAGTTGCTCCTTCAAAATCAGCATCACCTTGCGCGCCCATTTCGGAAACGCGCCGAACTTCTCCGGCCGTTTCCCCAACTCCACCGCCTCCGCCAGCCGGTCGGCGAACCGCTCCGGCGAAAACTCCGGCAACGACACTGACGTAAGACGAGGCATCGATTCACTCTCCAGACGGCTCCGCTGCTGTCGAGTCGCAGCCGAAGCCGATCCACTTCGCGAAACTCATTTGAGCAACGCCAACAGATACGCGTTGCCGAAAGCATGCGTGACCGCCGTCGGCACGAGCGTCCGCGCCCGCCGCGCGCAGAACGCCAGCAACGTCCCCATGAGCACCACGGACAAATACCACGGCGTGATCCGGCCGAAGAGCGCGCCGAACGATCGCTCTCCGGGAAAATACGACGGCAGATGCCACACCGACCACAGCATCGCTCCGAACACCGCCGAGCACCAAGCGTGCAACCTCCCCGGCGCCGCTCCCGCCAGGTGAGGATCGATCGCTCCGCGAAACGCAACCTCGTCGACGAGAAACAACGACACCGCCTCGACCGCCCACAGCGTGAAAAAATCGAGCGCCTTCCCGCCCGAAATTCCGATCTCCCCGGTCCACGCCCACCGCCAGCCCACGCGCCAGATCATCGCCCCCAGCGCCCACGGCAACGCCCGCACCAGCTCGCCCGCGCGTTGCTGCCGCAGCGCAAACGCCGCCGGAATCGCCGCTGCCGCCACCAGCAGCAGCATCGGCCCCCGCGGCCCCAATCCCGCGCTGACATGCGCCCGACCGAGCCACAAGAGCGACCCGCATCCCAGCACCAACGCCGCCGCCAGCGCCAAGGTCCGCGCTTCCAGCCGAAACGCCGTCGCATCGAAAGCCCACAGCCTTTGCAACGGTCGTCGCGCAACCGCCAGTTGAAAAAAAGCGATCGATGGAATCCCGAGAAACTGGGTCGCGAGCGGACTGATCCGAAAATAAAACTGCGCCGCCATCCACAGCAGCACAAACGCCGTGCACTCGAGATAACGACGAATGAGCGATGCTTGGGCGGCCATTGCCCCGACCCTCGCACATTCCATCGACTCCGCCCACGGTCAGCCGGTCGTCCTCCGTGTCCGGGCCATGAACTTGACGAAACTCACTCGATAAACGGATGCCGTCGGTAGAGCGGCGAGTCCCTTCCTCGCCGCGCCGACCAGGGATAATCGCGACGCGAAACGGACTCCGCACGCCACCGATATCGCGTCACTTCGTAGGAGCGTCTCACCGACTCCGGCAGTGGCAACGCGCAGGCCGCGAAGGATGCGGAGTAAACGGAACCGAATCTTGCGAACGAGGAGAATTCATCCCGCGGATGGTCGTTCGGCATGAACCCTCAGAGCGGTGTTTTCCTCTGCGCTCTTCCCACTGCTTTCCTGGCGAATCGCCGTGCGTCGCGAGGATTTTTAATTCCAACCAATCCCAAACCAACCACAGATTGCGCCAATTGCCCGAAGCTTCTCCATTTCAAGAGAGCGGAGGAGGAGCATCCGTTCGTAGCGGAACGCGTGAGCGTTTCGTTCGAGGCCATCGCGAATCGCCCGAAGCTTCTCCCTTTCAAAGGGACGAAGGAGGAGCATCAAGTCGTAGCGGAACGCGTGAGCGTTTCGTTCCGGGCCATCACGAAAAGCTCACGCTCCGCTACGTTTGCAGTCATCCCCATTCCTCGGCCTGGTCCGCTTGATCCCTTCGCGAGCTTGGCGACCTCGGTGTAGTCGCATTGGGCGGCGAGTATTCCACGGAGCAATCCACAGCGCCGGTCTGCAACGATCTTAAAATCCGCGATTGAAACGCGGAGGGCGCGGAGGCCGCGGAGGAACAAGCGCGAGATTGGAATCCCCGAAAGATTCGCTCGCGAGGTGAAGATCCGGTGCGAATCGTGGTTTGGTTTTCTCCTCTGTGCTCTTCGCGAGCTCCGCGTTTCAACGGCATTTTTCAGGTTTAAGGGAGCTTGAATTTCCCGTGGATCGAATATCTGCGGCCATCTGTGAAATCTGCGGTTAGTTCCGTCGGTTCGAAGTCCGCAGCCGTGTTGCCACCCTTTTCGGAAACCCAGAGGGAGGACTGTTTGGGAAGTGTCATTTAATGGATGACACTTTCGTGAGCGGGATCAGGGCTGGGTCGGAAGGTCGACTTCGGATTTTCCCCAGCGCGCGGAAGCGGAGCACAAGGTCGTAGCGGAACGCGTGAGCGTTTCGTTC
>JBEHYR010000121.1:0-5078 GCA_048498075.1 Verrucomicrobiota bacterium
TGAACCTGGTTTTTGAAAGTTTCTCTGGAGCTTGGATCTGGGCGCTGGGCGTTTCGTTTTTCCTCACTCCGCTCGCAGCGCCACCATCGGATCCACTTTAGCCGCGCGCCTCGCCGGCAGCCACGCCGCGACCGTCAGCACCGCGAGCAACACGCCGAGCGCGCTCGCATACGGCCCCACCGGAAACGCGCCCGCGCCATACGTGATGTCCGGCATCTCCGCGTTCAACACGAGGCGCGTGAGCAGCACGGAAACTCCGATCGCCCCCGCGAGCCCGGCGCCCGCACCCCACGCGACCGCTCGCAGGTTTTCACGCAAGACGAGCCCCACGACGTCGCCCGGTCGCGCGCCGAGCGCGAGCCGCACGCCGATCTCGTGAGTGCGCCGCGCCACCAGAAACGAAACGACTCCATAGATGCCGACCGCCACCAGCGCCAGCGCGATGCCCCCCAGCGCCAGCGCAATATCCGCCGGCACCTTGGCGAACAATCGCTGCACGCGCATCGATCCCTCTTCCAAGGTCCAGACCGCGGTCTGCGACGGAAGCTTGGGATCCAGCGTGCCCAACTCCGCAAAGATCGGGTGAATGAGCACCTCGGGTTTTCCCTGCGTGCGCACCAGCCACACCGCGGTCGCCGGCCGCGGGAAAAACAGGTCGATGTCGTCCACCTCCGACAGGCTCGTCAGCCGCGCGTCCTGCACGACACCCACCACGGTATAGCGAAGGGCCGGCGTGCCGCCCCGGTCGGGGTGGACCGTCTCCAACCGTCGTCCCAGCGGATTTTTGCCCGGCCAGAGATGACGCGCCGCCGACTCGGAGACGATCACCACCTTCGCCGCCTCCGTCGTTTCCGTTTCGGTGAAAGTTCGTCCCGCCGCCAATCTCAAACCGAGCGTCGAAAAATAATCCTGCGTGACGTTCATGGTGATACACCCGTTTGCCCATTTGCCGTCATCGGTCACATAAGCGGTGCTCGTGTGGCCCGAAAACGGCGCCCGATCCGCGGAGGCCACGGCCACGACTCCGGGCACCCGGCGCAGACGCTCTTCGATTTCGCGCGCGCGCTGAATCTGGTTGGGGGCGCTGGACACCGCGTTGTCGAGGTTCGACCAGGCGATCACCGTGAGCAGGTGGCGCGAATCGAAACCCGGCTCGGTAATGAGCGATCGCCGCGCGCTCGACAGCAGCAGTCCCGTGCCCGCCAACAAGAGCAGGCTGGCCGCGACCTGCACCGCGAGCAGGCGATTGCGCCCGGCCTTCGCGCCGATCGTGCCCGGCGCTCCGGTTCGGCGCTTGATCGCGTCGTCGACGTCGACCCGCGCACTGAGCCACGCCGGACGCAGTCCCGTCAGCAGGCTCGCGAGCATCGCCAGTCCGAGCGAATAACCGAACACCGTCAGGTCCGGCGCCAAGTCGAGAAACGGGCTCCACGTCCCCATCGTGATCTTGCGGAGCAACGCCGTCGCCCACGCGCGAATCGCCTCGCAGGACCAAACGGCGATCACAAAACCGACGATCCCACCCGAGAGCCCGAGCAGCAGACTTTCCGCGCAAAGCTGGCGGATCAGCCGGCCGCGGCTCGCGCCGAGCGCGAGCCGGATCGCCACTTCATGGCTCCGCGACAGGTTGCGCGCGTGAATCAGATTCACGATGTTGATACACCCGACGAGCAGGATGAGTCCCACCGCCAGCAGCAGCGTGATGCACACCGCGTGGACCTGCGCGCCGGCGAGTTGGAAAAATGTCGCCGTCTCCGTCTTCGTTCGCAGCGGCTTGCCGTCCGGTTGCCGCCACGAACTCGCGATCGTCGCGATCTCCGCGCCCACCTGACCCGGCGTGAATCCGGCCAGCCGGCGCACCTGCACCTGCCATGCCCGCGATGAACGATTATTCACCCAGTCGAGGTTCGGCAGCAGCTCGGGCTGCTCGGCCAAGGGCAGCCAAAAATCCGCCGACGACGGCGGAGTGGTGCCGCCGAACCGCTCCGCGGTCACGCCGATCACGGTGATCGGCACGCCATGCAACTTCACCGTTTGCCCGATGATATCCGGCGCGCCGTCGAAGCGCCGCTGCCAGGCATCGTAGCTCAAAACCGCCACCGCCGTGTCCCGCGGTGCGAAGGTGCGCCCGTGGAGTGCCGGCACCCCGAGCGCCGAAAAATAATTCTCCGAGACGAACTGCAGCGCGGCGGGGAGCTGGTGGTCTTCCGTGTTGTTGCCCGCGAGGACCACTTGGAGCGGCGACGACGCGACGACCGCGCTCGCCGAGCGCAACCGCGACCGCAGGTCCTCCACCTCATCAAGCGAAAAAGGATCCTGAAACCGGCGGTCATTCGCCGTCACCCGGAGAATCTGGTCCGGATCGCGGACCGCCAGCGGCTTGCTGACGAGCAGGTGATAAAACGAAAACACCACCGTGTTGAGCCCGACGCCGAGCGCGAGCGTCAGCACGACCACGGCCGTGAAGCCGCGTGCTTTGCGCAACGTGCGTCCCGCGTAGCGCAGATCCTGCCCCAGCTGCGCCAGCCACAATCCGCCGCGCTGGTCGCGCGCGACTTCTTTGATCTGCTCGACTCCGCCAAACAGCCGCTGCGCCGCGTAGCGCGCCTCATCCGGGCTCATTCCCGCCGCGAGATTTTTCTCCGTCTGCAATTCGAGATGCAGCCGCATCTCCTCGCTCATCTCCGCGTCGAGTTTCGTTTTCCGAAACAGCGACTTCAGTTTGGACCAGATTTTCATCGAACGAAACTCAGGGTTTTTGATGCGTGTTTATCTGCGAAATCCGCGGTCAAATCCGCCTTAGCGCCGCGGAACTCTCACCGCCGCGTCCTCCGCCCGTTGCGCCAGCAGTCGCAGGATCGCCTTGCGGATTTTTGCCCGCCGCGTCTCCGGCCGGCGCGTCTCATTGATCCAGCTCAGATAGCCGGCCTGGTGCACCGACACACTTTCCATGAAAAAGGCGGCAAGCCCGCTTTCGTTCAACGCGCGCCGGAAATCCGAGGGAATCGATCGCATGGTGGAAACCGCTCCTCACGTGTTCCCCAACACCAGGTTGATCGCCGTCGAGAGCTTCGCCCAGTCCTGCTGCTCGACCTGCAACTGTTTCCGGCCCGATGCGGTCAGCGAATAAAATTTCGCCTTCCGGTTGTTGTCCGAGACACCCCACTCCGACTTGATCCAGCCCTGGTCCTCGAGCCGGTAGAGCGCCGGGTAGAGCGAGCCCTGCTCCACTTGCAGCATTTCCTGCGACATCTGCGCGATGCGGGTCGCCACGCCGAAGCCATGCATCGGCTCGTGCTGCAGCGCTTTTAAAATCAGCAGGTCGAGGGTTCCCTGCAACAAGTCAGCTTTTTTGTCGGCCATAAGCGTGCTCTCCTAGAATTTCTAGGAGAGAGACGCCTCTCTCCTAGAATGTCAAGGAGAGACGCGGTGGCGTGCGGCGGCTCGACGCCGCTTTTTCAGGCGCAGCTCGATGCGCCCCGGCCATCAAGCCGGCCTGTTTCCCAAAGCGGCATCGAGCCGCACTCCGAAAAAAACGTTCGTCCTGAGTCCGACGTATCTCAGCCATTCCAAACTGCTGGCTGGAACTCCTCCGTCGTTTCCGCCCACTCTCGTCGCCATGTCCGACGATTCCGCTCCGCCCCTGCTCACTGCGACCCAGCGCCGGACCGCCGCCTTCGCCCTCACGCTGCTCGCCGTGCTCGGGTCCGTGGCGCTCATCGTCACCGCGCTGGTCGCCCTCGGACTGTCGGTGCGCTTTTTTTCCAGCGTCCTCTGGCCGATCGCTGTTGCCGGTGTGCTCGCATTGATCCTCCGCCCGCTCGTCGAGCGGCTCGAACACCGCCTCAAAATCCGCCGCCCCCTCGCCGTGGTTTTGCTTTACGGCGCGTTCGCCTTCGCCGTCACCGGTCTGCTCGTCGCCGTCGTTCCGCCCCTGATCGACCAGACGGTCGATTTCGTGAACTACGTTCCGACTCTCTGGAAAAATGTCGTCTCGTATGTCCGCGAGCACTACCCGCAATGGGTCGCACTGGTGCAGCGGCAGCTGAGCAATCCGGCCGTCCGCCAGGTCACGGAAAAACTCGCCGGCGAATCCCAGGGATTCCTCAGCCACGCCTTGCCCTCGCTGCGCGCCGCTGGCGGCGGCGTCGTCGGCCTCCTCGTCTTCTTCACGCACCTCGCGATCGTGCCGGTCTATCTTTTCTTTTTCCTGCTCGCCCGCGGCGAGCCCACTCGGCAGCTCCCGCAGCATCTTGGTTTCCTGAAGCCGTCGGTCCGCGACGACATCGTGTTTCTCCTGCGTGAATTCATTGCCATCGTGGAGTCTTTCTTTCGCGGTCAACTCCTCATCGGCCTGATCATGGGCGCGCTGCTCGCCGTCGGCTTCACCATCATCGGCCTGAAATTCGGTCTGTTCATCGGCCTCATCGTCGGCGTGCTGAACATCGTGCCGTACCTCGGTACGATCATCGGCCTCGCGATCACGATCCCGCTCGCTTTTTTTCAGCCCGAAGGCGGCTGGCGTCTCGTCGGACTCGTTCTCCTGGTGAAACTGATCGTGCAAGTCGTCGAGAGCTGGGTGCTCACGCCGAAAATCATGGGCCATCAAACCGGCCTGCATCCCGTCGCGATCATCTTCGCCGTCTTTTTCTGGGGCACCGCGTTCGACGGCGTGCTCGGCATGCTGCTCGCGATTCCGCTCACCGCGTTCGTCGTGACCGCGTGGCGTCTCGTGCGGCGGAAATATTTCGCCATGCCTCACTCCGAAAAATCCCGCCGTGCCTGAGCGTCCGCCGCCTCCCGCCGGATGCGCCCAATGCGGCGCTTCGATTCCACGCCACGCCCGCGCCTGCCCCGAATGCGGCGCCGACGAGCGCACCGGCTGGCGCGAGTCCTCGATCTACGACGGCCTCGATCTCCCCGACGAAGCCTGGCGCAACGACGACGACTCCGCTGCACCATCCTCGTCCGCTCGCCGCGCCCCCGACCGCCGCGTCAACGGTCTCGCCTGGTATTGGTGGTGCGTCGCCCTCGTTATTTTGCTCGGCGCCGCGCTCTACGTCCTCGGCCTCCGCTGA
>JBEHYR010000122.1:0-4868 GCA_048498075.1 Verrucomicrobiota bacterium
ACGCCAACGCCCGCCACCCCACCAAAGGCAGACCTTTTTCTCCCGCCGTCACACCACCGCATGCGCCGTGCCGAACACAACTGCCCATTGGGTTACTTTGTCGCGGCCGGCCGGAGGACGACGGGAACGCGAGCGACGTCACCCGCCGTTCATCCCGCTCCGCTGCCGCTCGTCTCGCGCCCGCTGATTCGTCGCTAACGACTTGGCGTTCGGGCCTCCTTGCGTAACGGTTCGCCTCACGTTTTTTTTTGCATGAAACTCCTCCCGTCGCTCGCGTCTGCCTTCGGGTCGCTCGCGCTCACCGCCACCCTCGCGTTCACCGCCGCCACACTCACCGGCGCCGAATCGTCCTCGCCGCCGGCCCAGGTCGACGGCTTCAGCTTCGTCAAAACCGTCGGAGCGATTTCCGAATACACCCTCGATTCGAACGGCCTCACCGTCCTCCTCTTTCCCGAGCACTCCGCGCCTGTCGTCACCTTTCAAGTCACCTACCGCGTCGGCTCGCGCAACGAGGTCACCGGCACCACCGGCGCCACGCATCTCCTCGAACATCTCATGTTCAAGGGCTCGGAAAAATTTTCCGCCGACAACAACAAGAAGCTCGACCAGCTCCTCGATCCCATCGGCGCGATCAATAACGCCACGACCTCGCTCGACCGCACCAACTACTACGAAACTTTCGGCGCCGAGCACCTCCCGCTCATCGTCGAAATCGAAGCCGACCGGATGCGACATCTCCTCCTGCGCGAGTCCGACCGCCAGCCCGAGATGACCGTCGTGCGCAACGAATTCGAACGCGGCGAAAACTCCCCCTTCCAATCCCTCATCAAGGAAATCTTCCACGCCGCCTACGTCGCGCATCCGTATCACCACTCCACGATCGGCTGGCGCAGCGACATCGAGAGGGTGCCGATCGAAAAACTCCGCGAATTCTACGACACGTTCTACTGGCCGAACAACGCCACCGTCTCCGTCGTCGGCGATTTCGATCCCGCCGCCGCCCTCGGCCTCATCAAAAAATTCTACGGCGCCACGCCGCGCTCGCCGCACCCGATTCCGCAGATTTACACCGAGGAGCCCGAGCAGACCGGCCCCCGCCGCGTCGTCGTCAAACGCGCCGGCCAGCTCGGCGTCGTCGCCATCGGCCACAAGATTCCCTCGGCCACGCATCCCGATTTTCCCGCCGTCACCGTGCTCAGCCTGATCCTCACCGACGGCAAAAACAGCCGCCTCTACAAGGCGATCACCGACCAGAGCCTCTCGACCGGCGTGCAGGGTTACCCCTTCAACACCCACGATCCGTCGCTCCATTTTACCTTCATCCCGCTCGCGCCCGGCGTGGAGCACGAGAAGGTCGAGCACATTGCCCTCGAGGAAATCGAGAAACTGAGAAAAGACGGCGTGACCGACGCCGAGGTCCAAGCCGCGATCGCCAAAAATCTCGCCAACTCCGCCTACCAGCGCGACGGCACCTACGCGATCGCCTCGAATCTCAACGAGTGCATCGCCGTCGGCGACTGGACCACCTACTACACTTTCGACGACGCCCTGAAGAAGGTCACGCCCGCCGATGTCCAGCGCGTCGCCCAAAAATATTTCAACGAGGACCAGAGCACCACCGGCTGGTTCATTCCGAAAACCGCCGCCCAATAGCGCCCCGCCTTCCTCCTCTCCCTGTCGTTCCGAGACTCCGAACCGACGCCAAGCCTTGGGTGGCCTACGCCGATGAACTCTCAAATGCCTGTCCTTCTGAGCGCAGCGAAGAATCCATTTGGACTTTCGCCCGCGCGTCGTGCCACGAAGCACGCACTGGATTCTTCACTGCATTCAGAATGACGAGTTTCCGAAAACACCGCTCCTCCATGAAACGCCTCTTCCTCCTCTCCGCCTTCGTTCTCTTCACCTCCGCCGCTTTCGCCGACATCGCACCCAACGTCCTCCGCCGGAAAATTGCCGGCCTCGACCTCCTCGTCTACAAAACCGGCGTCCAGGACGTCGTCACCCTCAAGGGCTCCTTTCCCGCCGGCGACGCCTTCGCCGCCGACGGCAACCTCGCCGTCCCCACGCTCACCGGCATGCTCCTCGACCAGGGCACGACGCAGCACGACAAGTTCGCCATCGCCGATCAACTCGAGAGCGTCGGCGCCAGCGTCGAGTTCAGCGTCGGCCCGCAGCTCGTCGAAGTCTCCGCCAAGTGCCTGAAAAAAGACGTGCCCCTCGTCGTCGGCCTGATCGCCGAGCAACTCCGCACGCCCGCCTTCGCCGCCGAGGAATTCGAGAAGGCGAAAAAGGAATTCATCGGCAACCAGCAGCGCGCGCTCGAGAGCACCGACTTCCGCGCCCGCGACGCGTTCACCCGCGCCATCTACCCCGTCGGCCACCCGAATCGCGAGGAATCGCCCGAGGCCTTCATCGCCGCCGCCGAGAGCGCGAAGCTCGACGACGTGAAGGCGTTTCACGCGAAATACTACGGCCCCGCGCATTTCACGCTCGTCGCCGTCGGCGATGTCGACGCGGCCGTTCTTCAAGCCGAAGTCGCAAAAACTTTCGCCGGCTGGACCGGCGGCGCCGATGTGATTCATCCCGCGAAAGCGACCGGCACCGACGCGCCGCGCGACCAAGCCGTTTTCATGGCCGACAAAACCAGCGTCTCCGTCGTTTGGGGACAGCCGAGCAGCCTCCGCGCCAGCGATCCCGATTATCAGGCGCTCCGCGTCGCCACCGCGATTCTCGGCAGCGGTTTCACCGGCCGCCTGATGGGCAACGTGCGCGACAAGGAAGGCCTCACCTACGGCATCGGCTCGAGCCTCGGCCACGACACCCTCACCGACGGCGATTGGAGCATCCGCGCGACCTTCGCCCCCGCGCTCCTCGACAAAGGCCTCGCGTCCACGCAGCGCCAGCTCACCGAGTGGTATGACAAAGGCGTGACACCGCAGGAACTCGCCGACCGCAAAACCAATCTCGTCGGCGAATTCCAAGTCGCGCTGGCGACGACCGACGGCCTCTCCGCCGCGCTTCTCAACGCCGTCGAGCGCGGCTCCGGCCCCGCCTGGCTCGACGAGTATCCGAAAAAAATCTCCGCGCTCACGCTCCCGCAGGTGAACGGTGCGATCAAAAAATACGTGAAGCCCGACAGCCTGTACCTGATCAAAGCCGGCACCGTCCCCGCCGCCGCCACTCTGACCAAGTAGGGCGGGCTTCAGCCCGCCGCTCCGCACCGCGCCGCGACGCGTTCCCCGCCGAGTCGACGTCCTCTCCGAAAATTCGCGTCCATCCGCGTCCGTTCGCGTTTGAAAAAACTCCGCCCTCGCCCGCCGCTTGACTTCCCGCCCGCGCCTCGCCGGCTCGTCGCATGTCTGTTTCCATCCGTCTCGCCACGCCCGCCGACGTTCCCCTGATCCTTGGGTTCATCCGCGGTCTCGCCGACTACGAAAAACTCAGCGGCGAAGTCGTCGCCACCGAGGAGAAACTCCGCGCCACGCTCTTCGGCGAGAAACCCGCCGCCGAATGTATTCTCGCGTTCGCCGACATCGGCGCTTCCGCCAATTCCGCCGCACCCGTGCCCGCCGGCTTCGCGATTTTTTTCACCAACTACTCCACGTTCCTCGCGCAACCCGGCCTCTACCTCGAAGATCTTTTCGTGAAGCCCGAATTCCGCGGTCGCGGCCTCGGCAAATCGCTCCTCCTGCACCTCGCGAAACTCGCGAACGCCCGCGGCTGCGGCCGCATGGAGTGGAGCGTCCTCGACTGGAACCAACCCGCGATCGATTTCTACGAATCGCTCGGCGCCCGCCGCCTCCGCGAGTGGCAAATCTGCCGCCTCACCGGCGCCGCGCTCGCCCGCTACGCTTAACTCCGCTTTCGAATTGCGCCGGCAGGCGGTTCGCCTACCGTCCGACCGCTCCGCGGGCTCGTCATCGTTCGATATTCCCCGTCGTGAAAACCCTTCGGCCGCTCTTGTTGCTCACTGCCATCGCGGTGCTCGCCGGATGCCAGACCGTGACCGCTCGCCGCATCTCCGCTCATCGCGAAACCTGGGACTCCTTGTCGGCTCAAAACCGCCAGCGCCTCCTGCGCGGGCTTGTCCTCGTCGGCGATACAGAAGCCATGGTCCAGATCGCACTTGGCCCTGCAGATCGCAGCCTCGTGATCACGCGCGACGGTCGCACGGAAACCCTCTGGCAATACGAGCGCCTCGAAGACACCAGCGGCTCGTCCCCACTCGACGCGTCAAGGACGCCGCACTTCGCTTCCCGCACGCAGACGGTTATTTTCTCCGGCGGACTTGTGGTGAAACGCTCCTCGTCTGACGACACCGAGATTCAGGACTCGGAAGAATTTCGCGCCTCTCAAACCGCGCATCACTTGATGACGCGCCTGGATGACCTCGTTTCCCTCTCACCCGCGCAACGCATCCGGGCGCATGCGATCTTCATCAGCGCGCAGCATCGCCTTCTCGCCCTCGATCCCAGTGAACGTCCGATCGCAGGCCGGCCCATTCGCGAAAAGATGAGAGCCGACATTCGCACAATCCTGTCGCCGAGCCAGCAGGCCGCCTACGACGCCGCGCCGGAGTCAGCCGGAGGCGGAGGCGCCCACCTCGCCCGGCTTTGACGCAGGGCCGGCCGACCCCGCGGCTTTTCGGTTTGCGTAGGAGCGCCCCTCGTCGGGCGCCCGCGCGCGTCGTCGCGCTCCCCCCGATCGCGTCGCGCGCTCGATCAACGCATGCCCAGCCGCATCGTGGTCACCGCGCTCGGCGACGATTGCGATTTCGTTTCCCGCTTCTTCGCCCCCACGCGGCATTCCCGAGAACCCCGTCACGGACCATCCTCTATCTCCGCGGCGAAATCACCGCCTGACTGTAG
>JBEHYR010000123.1:0-4755 GCA_048498075.1 Verrucomicrobiota bacterium
TCGCCGGACCACCGCGGCGGCCGGCCCTCCCTGCTCGGCCGCGAGCACCGCGAAGATCGCATTCGCGTCGTAGTCCGGCTTCACCTCGAACGGCCAGCGACCGATGCCTCGATCCACCTTGTTCGTCCAAAGATCGACCTCGTGCGCAAAGCCCACGCGCGCCTCCTCGAGCGGAACTTCGCCCGTCCTGGCCGCCGCATCCTTCTTCGGCGCCTTTGCCCTCGCGATGTTGTCCTGACGCGTCCAGCGCCAGGCTTTTTCCAGCACACCCGACGGCGACGTGAGATAAATGCGGCGACCCGACTCCGCCGAGCGCGTTTCGAAAAACACGTCCGTGCGTCCGCGGAATTGCGTGACGTAAATCCGGTGCCAGCCGCCTCCCCGCTCGCGGCCGAGGCGCCACTCGAAGCCGTTCGGTTCGCGCCCGGACGGCAAATCGCTTTTGGCTCCGCCCCTGAAATCCAGACCCAGCCCGCGCGCGTAGTCCGCGCTGAGTGCGGTCCAGATTCCGTTGTCGAGCACACCCCGGCTCAACTCCCTCAGCGGCCCAGGCTCGGCGACCTCGGCGGGCACGCGTCCCTCCGGAGCCCGCCAGATCGATGAGCCCCAGTGCGGCGGTGGCGTCGGCACGACGAGTTTCACGGTGCGGAGGGTCTTCGTTCCGGCCGTTTCAATTTCGAGCGTCCAGGTGACATTCTTTTTTCCGGCAGCGACCTCCGCCCACTTCTTCTTCTGCGCCTTCTGCCACTGGCCATATTTGCCGGTCGAGAACACCCCCCCGATGGTGGACTGGCCGTCGGATTTCACGATGCGGTCGCCCGGCTGCAAGCCCGCCTTGGCCGCCGCGGTGTTCGGCACGATCGCGTAGATCAGGGGCGCGAACTTGGAGAGGAAGAAACCCGCCGTGGTCTTGGGATATTTGGAGTAGATCGACGGCGCCACGCGCAGCCCGAAATCCTCGATCCGGTCCGCCGTCACATTGTAGGCGGCCAGCGAAACAATCTCGTCGTCCGTCGCGAGCTCCTCCGCCGGCGGCGCATTCGCCGCCCCGGCCGGTGCGGGCGCTGCGTCAAGCGGCACCACCAACGCGAACGCCACCCAAACAAAAAAGTGACGGCGCGCGGTCTTCATTCCGTCCGCAGCGCCACCATCGGATCAACCCTCGCCGCCCGCCGCGCCGGCAGCCAGCACGCCGCCAGCGCCACCCCCGCGAACAACGCCGCCACCGCCGCATACACGCCCGCATCGAACGCGTTCACCGAACCATACAGCACCACCTTCAGCAGCAACGCACAGAGCCAGCCCCCGACGAGTCCCAGCGCCAGCCCGATCGCCACCAGTGTCATCCCCTGCCGCACGAACAGCCCCACGATGTTCTCCATCGTCGCGCCGAGCGCCACGCGTACGCCGATCTCCCGCACCCGCTGGCTCACCGCGAAACTCATCAACCCATGCAGGCCCACGAGCGCCATCCCGAGCGCCATCCCGCCCAGCGTGCCGCTGAGCACCGCGAAAACATAAAACGGCAGCACCACGATCTCCAGTTGCATGGACAACTGCCGATCGAACCTCACCCGCACGCCCGCCGCTTCCGCGGCCTGCACGATCTCGTTCAGCGTCCCGGCCGTCCGCGTGCGCGGCCGCAGAAACACGAGCCCCGCTGTCCCGCGATCCAGCGCGAAGGGCAGATAGATCGCCTGGCGGTTGAACTCCTCGACCGGCATCGTCAGATCGCGCGCCACCCCAATCACCTCGCAATCGCGAAACGCTCCTTCCGGCGCCGGATGCTCGCGCGTGCTCCAATACTTCTCGCTCACCGCCAGCGTCCGCCCCACCGCATCCGCTCCCGGCCAGAGCGTCTGCGCGAGCGACTCGCTGACGACGACCGCCCGCGCCGAGGACTGCAGCTCCAGTTCGAAAAACGTCCGCCCCCGCCGCAACGGCATCCCGAACGTCTCGAAAAATCCCGGCGTCACGAACGTCGCGCGCACGCCCAGTTCGCCGCCGCTCGCCGCCGCTTCGGTCGCCCGGATCCGGCCCAGTTGCCCGCGCCCGAAAAACGACCACGATCCTGCCGCCGCCACCGCGTTGATCTGCGGAAGCGTCTGCAGCGTGGTCAACGCCTGCCGGAACGCCGCCTCCGGATTCTGGATCGTCGCGTTCGGCGTGACGTTCGCTAGATAGACCGCCTCCGCGTCGAAGCCCACGTCCACCCGCTTCAGTTTGAAAAAATTCCGCGCCAGCACGCCGGCGCACGACAAAAGCGAGAGACTCAGCGCGACCTGCGCCACGACGAGGATCTGTCGCAACCGCGTCGGTGTGAGCCGACGCCCGAGCGCCGTGCCTTCGCCATGCACCGTCGCGATCAGGTTCACGCGCGCCGCGTGCAAGGCCGGCAGCAAACCGGCGACGATCGTCGCCCCCAGGCCGAGCGTCGCCGTAAACGCGAGCACCCGCAGGTCCACCGTCGGCTTCATGAAATCGATCCACACCCCCGCCAGCAATGGCGCGAGAATCACCTTCTGCAGCACACGCAGCAGCCCCAGCCCGAGGCCCAGCCCCAGCGTCGCCCCGGCGAAGCCCAGCAGACTCGTTTCCGTCAGCAACTGCCGCACGATCCGCCCGCGGCTCGCGCCGAGTGTCAGCCGCACCGCAATCTCCGCCTGCCGCGCCACGCCTCGCGTGAGCAACAGGTTCGCGACATTTGTGCAGGCGATGAACAGCACCATCCCGAAACCCAGCAGCAGCGGCGAGAGCGCGCCGAGCGCCTGCGGCGTTTTCGGGATGTTGAGGTAGCGCATCTCGCGGCTCACGCGCAACGCGACCTTCGCCTGCTCGCCCGGAAATTCCACCGCCCGCCTCGACGCGAGCGCGTCGAGATCCGCGCGTGCCTGCTCGTCGGTCACGCCCATCTTGAGTCGCCCGACCAGATCGAATCCCTCCGGCCCGCGCGGCCCGTAGTCGTTCGGATCGCGGCTGCCCAGCGTCAGCGGCACCCAGCCCGCCGGCGGCACCGGCCCCTGCCCGGGAAACTCCGCCGCCGCGACGCCGATCACCGTGCACGTGTGCTCGCCGAGGTTCAGCCGCGCGCCGATCACGTTGGGATCGCGTTGAAAATGGCTCCCCCAGAAAGCATCGCTCAACACGATCACCGCCGCCCCGCCCGGCGCGCGGACTTCATCGGGCAGGAATGCACGCCCGAGCTGTATCGCCCCGCCGAGCACGTCGAAATAATTGTCCGACACCAGCTCGACCGGCACCGCACCCAGCCCGCCCACGTCGAAGAGCGTCTCGCGCGCCGCCCCCGGCCGCGACTGCAGCGCCCATCTCGCCTCGCGAAACGCGAGCAGCCCGGCCAGCGCATGGCTGCCGTCGCGATAGGCCCTGTATTCCGCAAAGCTGAACCCGGAGACCGACCGCCCCTGCGCCGTCGCCCCGCGGATCCGCACCAGGCTCTCCGGCTCCTTCAACGGCAGCGGCTGCAGCGCGACTTTGTTGTAGAGGCTGAACAGCGCCGCATTCACGCCGATGCCCAACGCGAGCGTGACGATCGCCGTGATCGTGAAAGACGGCGTTTTCCCCAGCGATCGCAGCGCATACCTCAAGTCCTGGCCCGCCTGCTCCAGCCACACGCTGCGCCGCTCGTCGCGCGCCCGTTCCTTGATCTGCTCCACGCCGCCGAAATCCCGCCGCGCCGCATAGCGCGCCTCCTCTGCCGACATGCCCGCCGCGAGATTGCGTTCCATCAACCCCTCGAGGTGTACCTCCATCTCCGCCTGCATCTCCGCCTCGAGCGCGCGCCGCCGAAAAACCCCTCTCACGCGATGAACGATGGCCCGAAGTCGACGCATGGCTGAAAGCACCCCGCTCTTAGCCTGGCGCGGCAGCGCCGGTAGGGACGGCTCTCCGAGCCGTCCGCGAAACACTCGCGACCGCTCGCACCCGACGGACGCCTCGGAAAGGCGTCCCTACCCGCTCCCCCGTCCCTCTCCGTGTCTCTGTGCCTCTGTGGTTCAAACGATCCATCGCCTTCCGCCTCGTGCCTTCCGCTCCGCCTCACGCCTTCGCCAGCACCACATTCACCGCCGCCGCGATGCGCTGCCAGTGCTCCACCTCCGCCGCGAGCCGCCTCCGCCCCGCCGCCGTCAACTCGTAGTAGCGCGCCTTGCGATTGTTATCCGAAACGCCCCACTCCGCCCGGATCAGCCCTTCGCCTTCGAGCCGATACAGCGCCGGGTAAAGCGACCCCTGCTCCACGCGCAGCTCGTCCGCGCTGATCTGATGGATGCGATCCGCGATGCCCAGACCATGCCGCGACTCATGCTGGAGTGCGCGCAGGATCAGCATGTCGAGCGTGCCGTAGATCAAATCCGTTTTTTCCTTCGCCATAAGAGCGCCGACCTAGACCGTCTAGGCCGGCCCCGCCACCAAGCCGCCTCTCACCTAGTCTGTCAAGGCGAGACCCGCCGAATGTAGGAGCCTGCTCGCAGGCGATGTTGGACGTCCGCACTTCCCCGGCATCGCCTGCAAGCAGGCTCCTACCTCCGATCACCCCGCCCGACCCCCCGCCTCCCGTCAATCGAACCCGCGCTCCAGCCGCCCCCGCAGCTCCGCGATCAACCCCTCGCACGCCTCGCTCATCTCCTCCAGCTCCTTCCGCCAGTTCCAACTCCACCGGTTCGTCGCGCCCCACGAACCAGATCCGCCCCTTCACGTGCCCGCGCGTGCGATTATCGATTTCGCCGCGGATCACCT
>JBEHYR010000124.1:0-3721 GCA_048498075.1 Verrucomicrobiota bacterium
CATCCTCGGTGCTCGTGCGGCCCACCTCCACCGCGTCCGTTCCCGCTGCTCCCGCGCCCGCGACCCTTGTGGTCTGTCTCACCGCGCAAGCCGACGCCGCCATCGTCTTCGCGCCGCCGGAGGCCGGCGAAAACCGCAGCCTGACTTCCTGGGATTTCGTTCGGCCACTTCGCCGGGTGGCGCTCATTCCCGTAAGCGCGGCGACCGCGAAAAATCTTCCCGTGGCTCACACCACCTTCTGTCCGCGTCGCCCACCCAGCCGTACGAGCAACGCCTCGAATCTCCGCCGGTGCAGTTCCGGCGCCAGCACGTCGTAGTGTTGCGGCACCATCCGTCGCGCGCCCAGCGCCCGCGCTTTTTCCAGGCTCCCGCGGATGAACTGCGGCGCACTGTTGAAAATCCCGGGCGGCAGCACGGCTCCGCGCATGAAGTAGCTCGCGAACAAATCGCCGGCGAACAGCAGATCGTGCCGCGCCGAATAAAATCCGCAGTGCCCCAACGTGTGCCCCGGCAGATGCACGACCCGCAGCCCGTCCCAAAACGGTAGCTCGTCGCCGTCCGCGATCGTCACATCGATCTTCGCCGGCGCACCCACGCGCAGCCACCGCCGGCCAAGCCGCTCCAGCCGACCGCACCACACGCTCGCGCCGCGATATGGAAACACGCCGTCGATGTGCGCCTGCTCCGCCGCGTGCGCGTAGATCGGCGCGCCCGTCCATGCCTTCGCCCATGCGAGATTTCCCGCATGATCCAGATGCCCGTGCGTGAGCAGGATCGCCTTCACGTTCTCCGGTCCGAGCCCGCGCCGACGCAGTTGCCAGCGAATCTGCGCCGGCTCACCGACCAGACCCGTGTCGAGCAGCACCGCCTTACGATGCTCGTCGACCAGCAGGTGACACGCGCCCATCGCGCCGCGGATCGTCACAATTTCCGCCGGGCGGCCGAGTGCGCTCGCGCTGAGTTTCACGCTCTCACCGCTACCCGCCGCGCCTTCGAGCGCCAGCTTTACCGTCCTGCATCGAAAGCCGCACCCTCCTTGCCGCTCGGTGGTCGATGAATTTTCCTGCCTCATGCTCTCCCGCCCCATCGCCCTCGTTGGCTTCGCTTTGCTCAGTCTCACGGCAGTCGCGGTGGCCGCGCCCGCGAAACTCGCCGCTCCGCCCGCCGTCGCCGTCTTCGACCTCGCCGATGTCCACCTCGGGCCCAGCCCGTTTCGCGACGCGATGGAGCGCGATCGCGTTTACCTCCTCAGCCTCGAACCCGACCGCCTGCTCCACACGTTCCGGCTCAACGTCGGCCTCCCTTCCTCGGCTCAACCTTACGGCGGTTGGGAAGGACCGACCGTGGAACTTCGCGGTCACTCGCTCGGCCACTATCTCTCCGCCTGCTCGTTGATGTATCGAAGCACCGGTGACGCCGCCTTCAAGCAGCGCGTCGACGCGATCGTCGCCGCGCTCGCCGAATGTCAGGCCGCCTCGCCGAAAGCCGGCTTCCACGAGGGCTACCTCTCCGCGTTTCCCGAGTCCTTCATCGACCGGGTCGAGGCCCGCCAGGAAGTCTGGGCCCCGTGGTATACGCTCCACAAAACCCTCGCCGGCCTCGTCGACGCCCACCAACTCACTGGCAACGCCCAGGCCCTCGATGTCGCGCAGCGCATGGCCGCGTGGATCGAATTCCGCGTCGACCACCTCTCGCACGAACAGATGCAGGCCTCGCTCCAGACCGAGTTCGGCGGCATGAACGACGCCCTCGCCAACCTCTACGCGATCACCGGCAACCCCGACCACCTCCGCCTCGCGCAGGCCTTCGACCACGCCGCCGTCTTCGATCCGCTCGCGCGCGGCGACGACCAGCTCGACGGCCTGCATGCGAACACCCAGATCCCGAAAATGATCGGCGCCGCCCGTGAGTTCGAACTCACCGGCGACGCGCGCTACCGCAAGATCGCCGAGACTTTCTGGGATCGTGTCGCGCTCCACCGCTCCTACGTCATCGGTGGCGACAGCGACCGCGAGCACTTCTTTCCCGTCGACGACTTCGCGCACCACGTCAGCCCCGAGACGACCGAGACATGCAACACCTACAACATGCTCAAGCTCACGCGCGAACTCTTCGCCTGGTCGCCCGACACCCGCCGGATGGATTTCTACGAGCGCGGGCTCTACAACCACATCCTCGCCTCGCAGGATCCCGCCCAGGGCATGTTCGTCTACCTGATGTCGCTCGAGCCGGGGCACTTTAAATCCTACTCCACCGCCGAAAACTCCTTCTGGTGCTGCGTCGGCACCGGCATGGAAAACCACGCCAAATACGGCGACACCATCTTCGCGCACACGGCCGACGCCCTTTACGTCAACCTCTTCATCCCCGCCGAGGTCGACTGGCGCGACCGCCATGTGCGCCTCACGCAGGAAACAAATTTTCCCAACGCCGACACCACCCGCCTCGTCTGGCACACCGCCGCACCCGTCGACCTCGCTTTGCGGATACGCCACCCCGGCTGGGCCGCCGGCGCCCTCGCGATCACCGTCAACCACCAGCCGGTCGCCGTCACCAGCGCGCCCGGCTCCTACGCCGAGCTTCGCCGCACGTGGCGCGATGGCGACGTCGTGGAAGTCCGCCTGCCGATGTCCCTCCACACCGAAGAGCTTCCCGGTACGCCCGGCACCCTCGCGCTGCTCTACGGCCCGATCGTCCTCGCCGGCAAGCTCGGCAGCGCCGACATGCCCGCGCCCTACGTCCGCGACCAGCTCGATCAGGCGCGTTTCCCGGACCCACTCGCGCCCGACCTCGTCGCCGCGACGCCCGGCGATTTCCTCTCGCACGTCGAACTCGTTTCCCGCGACCCGCTCCTCTTCCGCACGCGCGACCTCGCGCGTCCGCACGACGTGCTCCTCGCGCCGTTCTACTCCGTCCACCACGAGCGCTACACCGTCTACTGGCGCGTCCTCACACCCGACGCGTGGCAATCCGAGCAGCAAAAAATCGCCGCTGTCGGAAAATCCTGGGCCGACGAAAAAGCCCGCGCCGTCGACCTCGTCACGCCCGCCGATCTCACCTCCGAGTCCGCGCACCACTTCGCCGGCGACGACACGCAGTCCGGCACGATCGGCGCGCAAGGCTGGCGTCAGGCGCAGAAAAAAGGTTTCTTCAGCTACGAACTCGCGACCGGTGACGCCCGCGCTCTTACGCTCGTGTGCGCCTACGGCAGCCGCGATCGCGCCCGCGCTTTCGATGTCTTGGTGAACGACCAGAAAATCGCCACGCCGACGCCCGACGGTAACGCTCCTGGCGAAATCTTCCTCGAGCGCTACGCCCTTCCGTCCGCTGCGCTCGCCGGCCGATCCACCGTCACGATCCGTTTCCAACCGGCCGGCAAGTGGGACAGCGCCACCGCCACCGTCTTCGGCTGCGCCCTCGTCCCAACGCAGCAATTGTAGGGCGGGGTCTCCGAACCCCGCCGCGAACACCCCTCGCTCGCGCTCGCCGCCCCGCCTTCGCCGCTCACCCCCGCCACTCCACCGCGTTCTCCACGCCCGCTGTCTTCGCGGCGTAGCGTGGTTCCTTCACGCCGGCCTTCCGCTGCGCCTCATAATCCCGCAGGCACGCAAACGGCCCGCCCAGCAGCAGGATCGCGATGATGTTGAGCCACGCCATCAGCCCCACGCCGATGTCGCCCATCGCCCACGCCACATCGGCCCGCCGCAGCGTTCCGTAAAAA
>JBEHYR010000125.1:0-3621 GCA_048498075.1 Verrucomicrobiota bacterium
ATCACCGTCAGCAACTCGATCAAAGTGAAACCGCCGGCCCTCCGCGCATTTTTCGACCGACACTCCGCCCTCCGTCCGAATTCCTCCCTCGGAACGCCGGGCTCGAAACCCCAAACCCCCGACCCAAAACTGAAAACCGAGGAAGGAACTCCTCGTTGAAGCGGCATGGCCGCGATGAAGCGCGAAGCGTTTCACGGATTCAAATCGTTTCTCGCGCGATCTCGCCGCCCCGAAACTTTCGCCCCGACGCTGGCATCCCCCAAGGCGTGCGGTGGCCGAATCGCCGTCTTTGAGCCGACAGAGTTGAACCACAGATGGACACAGATGCTCACAGAGGTTCGATCTCCGCCGATCCCCGGGGATTTCAGTCGTCTTCACTCCGATGATGCCGCGCATCGTCGCCCCGCATCTCCACCGACCCTCCGTATCTGTGTCATCTGTGCAATCTGTGGTCGGATCGAGTTCTTCTCCGGGATTCCAATCTCGCTCTTGTTCCTCCGCGGCCTCCGCGCACGCCGCGTTTCAATCGCGGGATTTAAGTTCAAACCAGGCGAGCGCAGGGGATCGATCCGTGGAATACCCGCCGCCGAATGCGATTACACGAAGGTCGCCAAGCTCGCGAAGGAATCAATCGGACCGCGTCGAGGAACTGGATGACTGCGAACGTAGCGGAAAGCGTGAGCTTTTCGTGATGGCCCCCGGGCGAAACGCTCACGCGTTCCGCTACGATCCTATGCTCCTCTTTCGCGCGCCGGGGAAAATCCGAAGGAACCTTCCGGCCCAAGCCGTGACCGCTCACGAAAGTGTCATCCATTAAATGACACTTCCCAAACGGCCCTCCCTCTGAGTTTCAGTAAAGTGTCATTTAATAGATGACACTTTCCGGAGGAATTTCTCCGGGATTCCAATCTCGCTCTTGTTCCTCCGCGGCCTCCGCGTACTCCGCGTTTCAATCGCGGGATTTAAGTTTATTCCAGCAATCCCACCACTGCCGTCCGAAATCTCCACCGAGTCTCGGTATCTGTGCTCCCAGCCTCACATCTTCGGCACGCGGATCGTGCTGATCATCGCACTTCCGCTCGCGACGTAAACCAGCGCCAGCGGATGCAGCACGAGACCGCCGATCGTCCATACGCCCAGCCACAGATCGAGCCCCACGCGCCCCTGCCACTGCAACACCGCGAGCAGTGCCACGATCAACACGCTCGTCGGAATCGGCGTGCCCTCGAAATAGCGCACCTTGCCGCTTTCGTCCGACAACGCATCCGCCGTCGCATTGAAACGCGCGAGCCGGCTGATGCCGCAGCCGACGAAGTAGAGCAGGATCGCAACATCCAGCGCGCCGCGCAGCCCCACCGCGAAACCCAATGCCGCCGGCGCCAGCCCGAACGAGATCACGTCCGCCAGCGAATCCAGATCCGCGCCGAGAAACGACGACCGATGCCGCCACCGCGCCACGCGCCCGTCCGCAAAATCGAAGATCAGCGCCACCGGCAGCAGCGCCATCGCCACCGCGATCCACCACGACTCCGCCGTCACCAGAAACTGCATCGCCGCCAGCACCGAACCTGCGCCGCAAAACCCGTTGCCCAACGTCAGCAGGTCCGCGAGCACGAACGAACGGATCATCGAGAACCGGCGCGGTTTGTCGGTCGGGGTCGCAGGCGGCGTCGGCGTCATGCTCCGCGCTTGGTCAGCCGCATTCCCGCCGCGTTCCGTCAGTCGGTAGCCGCGAACGTGAGCGAGTGGTCGTATCGCTTCCGCTTCCGCTCTCATCTGTGTTTCACCGCCACGGTAGCCGAGGCCGCTGACTTCGGCCTCTTCTTCCCGCCCGCCGCCCGCGCTCCCGGGGGCGGCGACCCCGGCGCCCAAAGCCGGAACAATGCAGTTCAACCGCAGAGATCACAGATAAACGCAGATCTCCGCAGGGGAAAATTTATCGCTGATCGTCACCGACCCGCACTCACCGGACAGTTGATTTAGAGGCTGTGACAGAACTTTAGTTCGAGGGTTTGCTGGTAGGGCGCTCACTCCGTGAGCGCCGCGAATAGCAAAAGACTTTCCGGCGGGCAGCGGAATGCCCGCCCTACCGCGGAGACGACTCCCGTGAAAGTTCATGCCAGCCTTCCAGCTGAAAGATCGGTTCCTCGGAAGGCAGTCCCGAGAACCTGAAGTAAAACCGAAATCCCCTTTCGGTTCTGCTCTCAGCTTTCTGCTCTCAGCTCTCGACTTCCCGCTCTCAGCTCTCGACTTCCCGCTCTCAGCTCTCGACTCCCCGCTCTCAGCTCTGGACTTCCCGCTCTCAGCTTTCCGCTCTCAGCTCTCAGCTTCCGCTCTCAGCCCGCAGCTCCCAACCATCCATCATTTTCTCGCCGACCTCGAGAGTTGCCAGTTGCCCGCTATCTTCGCCCGCGGCTCACTCTCGGCATGTCCACGCCAAGCGCCGGCCCCGCGCCCACCCGTGTCGTCTCGATCGACGCCCTGCGCGGGCTCGTGATGGCGACGATGATCTTCGTGAACGATCTCGCCGGCGCCCGCGGCGTGGTGCCCGACTGGATGGTTCACTACAGCGACCGCCATCCGCGCGGCAGCGGAATGACGTTCGTCGATCTGGTTTTTCCCGCCTTCCTTTTCATCGTCGGCCTCTCGATCCCGTTCGCACTCGGTTCGGGTCTCGAAAAACCCGGCGGGCTCGCGCGCACGCTGCGCCACATCCTCGCGCGCACGGCCGCGCTGCTGCTCATCGGCATGCTGATGGTGAACCTCGAATTCGACGTCGTCCGACTTTCGTTCGCGCAGGCCGCGTGGTCCGCGCTGCTCTTCGCGTCGGCGATCCTCGCCTTCTGCGACTTCTCGACCGCCCCCGAAACCTCCGCCGCCTCCTCGCGCTCGCGCTTCGCCGGTCGCGTGGTGCGCACGCTCGGTTTCGCCGGCCTCGCGATAGTGGCCTTTTCTTTTCCCGGACCGAACGGCCGGCACATCGTCACGCTCTCGCCGTTTGCGCTGTATCACTCGTGGTGGGGCATCCTCGGGCTGATCGGCTGGGCGTATCTCGTCGGCGCCGTGGTCTTCGTCATTTTCCGCGCGCACCGCACCGCGCTGCTCGGCTGCCTGGTTCTGTTGATGTGCCTCTACGCCGCCGACCAAACGGGCCTCTTCAAAAATCTCTGGCTGGCTCAACACGTCGGCTTCGGCGGCTCGCTCGGCTCGCAAGCCTCGATCACCGTCGCCGGCGTGCTGCTCGCCACAACCCTGCTCGCCGGCTCCGACACCGTCACGGTCCGCGCGCGCGTTCGCTTCACGCTCCTCTTCGCCGCTGGATGTGCCGCCGCCGCGATTCTCGTCCACGGCCTCTACGGTATTTGGAAAAACGATGCGACGCCGTCCTGGTGCCTCTGGGCCTGCGCGATCACCGCGCTCGTCTGGCTGGCCCTCTATTTCATCTCGGATGTCTGGCGAATCGACGCGCTCAGCCGCCCGCTCGCGCTCGCTGGCAAGAACGTGCTCCTCGCTTACCTCCTTTCGGAAATGCTGCCCTCCGTCCTCGCGCTGCTGCACCTCGACACGTTCTACGCCGCGCTCGCCTCCACGCTCGCTGGCGCGATCGCCCGTTCCGTGGCC
>JBEHYR010000126.1:0-3389 GCA_048498075.1 Verrucomicrobiota bacterium
GGTGTCGCCTGGCTCCATCACCTCCACCGCCACCAGCTCGGCGCGATCCTCGCCGACGAAATGGGCCTCGGCAAAACCCTCCAAGCCCTCGCCCTCCTCTCCGCGCTCCGGTCTCTCAACTCTCAACCCTCAACTCTCAACTCCCAACAAGCTTCGCTTGTCGTCGCCCCCGCCTCCCTCGTCGAAAACTGGCGTCGCGAATCCGCCCGCTTCGTTCCCGGACTCCGCGTTTTCGTGCACCATGGCGACCGCCGCCTCGCCACCGCCGCCGACTTCGCCGCGCACGACCTCATCGTCACCAGCTACGGCACGCTCACGCGCGACCGCGCCCTTTTCGAGTCCGTCGAGTTCACCTGCATCATCGCCGACGAAGCCCAGCACATCAAAAACCGCCGCTCCCAGAACGCCCAGTCCCTCCGCGCTCTCCGCGCCCGCAGCCGCTTTCTCCTCACCGGCACGCCGCTCGAAAACTCCCTCGACGATCTCCGCTCGCTCTTCGAATTCCTCATGCCCGGCTATCTCGACAAAGTCCCGCCCGGCACGCGCGGCGAGGACCGCGTCTGGCTCGACGAACGCCTCCGCGCGCAGACCGCGCCCTACATTCTCCGTCGCACGAAACAAGCCGTCGCTCCCGAACTCCCCGCCAAGCTCGAGCAAACCATCTGGTGCGAACTCACCCCCGCCCAGTCCGCGCTCTATCGCGCCACGCAGGAACGCACCGAACGCGAATTCCTCGACCTCGCCGCTTCCGGCGCCAGCGAATCCAGCCTCCGCTTCGCCGCGCTCACCCAACTCCTCCGCCTCCGCCAAATCTGCTGCGACCCTCGCCTCGTCCCGAACTCCCAACCCTCAACTCTCAACTCTCAACTTTCCGCCTCCGACTCGGCGAAACTAGACGCCTTCCGCGAACTCCTCGCCGAAGCCATCGACGACAACCACCGCCTCCTCGTCTTCTCCCAATTCACTTCGCTCCTCGCCCTCCTTCGCGAGGAACTCAACGCCTCCGACATCGCCCACTGTTACCTCGACGGCTCGCTCACCCCGCGCGCCCGCCAGGCCGAGGTCGACCGCTTCCAGTCCAGCGCCGACATCCCCGTCTTCCTCATCTCGCTCAAAGCCGGCGGCACCGGTCTCAATCTCACCGCCGCCGACACTGTCGTCCATTTCGACCCCTGGTGGAATCCCGCCGCCGAAGCCCAGGCCACCGACCGCGCCCACCGCATCGGCCAGACGCGCGTCGTCACGAGCTACAAACTGATTGCCAGCGGCACCGTCGAAGAAAAAGTTCTCGCGCTCCAGGACGAGAAGCGCGCCCTCCTCGCCGGCGTCTTCGAAGCCAGCGACGCCACCTCCGCGAAACTCTCCCTCGCCGACCTCAAATCCCTGCTCACCGTTTAGCTCTCTTCCGTAGCCCGCTGCGGGAGCAGCGGGACCACCGCCCTTCCCCCGCAACAATTCCCCGCCGCTACCGTCAAGCCCCGCACCTCTACCCTCCCTTTATGTCTTCCGCGTCTTCCGCGTCTTCCGCGCTCTCTCGCCGCGCCTTCCTCAAAACCGCCACGCTTGCCTCCGCCTCCGCGCTCATCCTGCCGCGCCTCGCCCGCGGCCAGTCCGCCCCGAGCAACCGCCTGAATCTCGCCCTCATCGGCAATGGCCTCATCTGCGGCAGCCACTTCGGCGCCCTCATCGCCCGCGACGACTGCCGCATTGTCGCCGTCTGCGACGTGAATCTCCCGAAAGCCCGCACCATGCGCGACCGTACCGAGAAACGCTACGGTGAGGCCAGCCCCAGCGGCACCTATCACGGCGTCGACGTTTACCAACACTACGAAGACGTCCTCGCCCGCCCCGACATCGACGCCGTCTTCGTCACCGTCCCCGACCACTGGCACGCCGCCATCGCCGCCGCCGCCATGATCGCCGGCAAGGACGTCTACTGCGAAAAACCCCTGACCCTCACCGTCCGTGAAGGCCGTGTCCTCGTGAACACCGCCCGCCGCCACGGCCGTATCCTCCAAACCGGCACGCAGCAGCGCTCCAACGCCTCCTTCCGCAAAGCCTGCGAGATCGTCCGCAACGGCCTCATCGGCGACCTCAAATATATCCGCACCAAACTCGGCGAATTCCCTCCCGCCGTCCCGCTCCCCGAACAACCCGTCCCGCCCGAGTTCGACTACGACCGCTGGCTCGGCCCGACTCCCTGGCGCCCCTACAACGCCAAACGCGTCGAGGGCAACTACGGCGGCGGTTGGCGCTGCTTCACCGAATACGGCGGCCGCAAAAACGGCGACTGGGGCGCGCATCACTTCGACATCATTCAGTGGGCGCTCGGCATGGACGCTTCCGGCCCGACCCAATTCATCCCGAAAAATTTCGAAGGCACACCCTACCAGACCCACGTCTACGCCAACGGCGTCCGCGTCGAGCGCGTCGGCGACGACCTGAAAGCGATGATCGAATTCACCGGCACGAAAGGCACCGTCTGGGTTTCGCGCGACGACTACCTCGAGACCGACCCGCCCGAACTCGCCACCCGCGCCCTCCGCGCCGACGACGTCCACCTCTACGCGAGCAACGATCACCACACCGATTTCTTCAACTGCATCCGCAGCCGCCAGCGCCCCATCGCCGACGTCGAGATCGGCCACCGCAGTGCGACCGTCAGCCACCTCAACAACATCGCCGAATACCTCCAACGCCCGATCCACTGGGATCCCACTCGCGAGGAAATCCTCGGCGACGCGATCGCCGCCACCCTCCTCGACCGCTCTCGCCGCGCCCCCTACGGCGCCCTCCTCTGACCCGCTTATCCTTCGCGCCCTGCTTCGACTGTCATTCGTGCCCTGTCCCAATAGTGACTCTCCCGGATCCGATTGTGATTCGCCTTATCCGATTGTCATTCTGAGCGCAGCGAAGAATCCACCGCGTGCCTTCCCTCTCCTCCTCGCCCGTGCCTCTCCACCCGCCCCGCAGCCGAAGTCCCCTCTAGCAAGAGGGGTGCCCGAAGGGCGGGGTGTGTAAAAAACTCCCCCTCTCTTGGCCCTCTCGCCCTCTTCACCCTCCCGCCTCTCGGCCGCCCTCTCCACTTTTTGCCCTTCTCCGATTCTTTCCTCTCCCGTCCCATGCCTTCATTCGCTCCGCGCCACTTTTTCTCCGCGCTCACCTGCACCGCGCTCCTCTTCGCCGCCGGCTGCACCTCATCGCCCACGCCCACTGGCTCCGCCGCGTCCGGCCCCGCCGACCCGCTCGCCGCGCTGACCTATGACGGCTCTCAAACCGCCCTCGTCGCTCTCGACCGCGACATCGCCGCCGCCGGCCAGGACCAGCAAAAACTCGCCGCGATTTCCGCCCGCCTCTTCGCGATCCTCCGCACGCCCACCGCCACCGGC
>JBEHYR010000127.1:0-3135 GCA_048498075.1 Verrucomicrobiota bacterium
AGGATGGCTGAAAAAGTCGCACGGCGACGCGTGCAACTACGGCGCGGGAGAATGGAGCGGTGCGATCGTCTCGGGCGGTTGCTCGCTGACCGCAGAGTCCCCGACGGTGGTGGAAAACTGCCGAAGGGCGCGGCGAACTTCCTTCATGTCGACGGGCTTGATCAGGTGGGCAACGAAACCGGCGGCGGCGGTGCGGCGAAGGTCTTCGTCCATGCCGTAGCCACTGAGGGCGATGCCGCGCAGCGCGTGGCGCTCGCGCAATTTTTCCATCAGCTCGATGCCGGTGCCGTCGGGGAGACCGAGGTCGGACATGACGGCGTCGAATTTCTCGTGGGCGGCGGCGGCGAGGGCTTCGGCGATGTTGCTGGCGGATTTGATCTGGTGGCCATCGCGGCGGAGCAGGCGCGAGAGCACGTCGAGCGTGGGCGCGTGATCCTCGACCAGGAGAAGGCGAAGCGGCGGGATGCGGTCGGGGGCGGCGGCGTGGCCGTGAGTGGGGCGGGGAACGGGAACGGCGGGGCGGCGCGCGCCGAGGAGTTCGACGGTGAAGGTCGCGCCGCGGCCGGGGCCGGCGCTCTCGGACCGGATCGTGCCGCCGTGCAGATCGACGATCGCGCGCGCGATCGCGAGGCCGAGGCCCAGGCCGGGGAAGCGTTGATCGTGCGCGACGAGGCCGCGCTCGAAGGGTTGAAAGAGGCGCTCGGCGGCGACGGGATCGAAGCCGATGCCGTCGTCGGTGACTTCGATGCAGATGCGGTCGCCGGGCGCGGGAGGATCGGAGCACGCGCGGTCGGAGGTGCGAAGGCGAACGTGGCCGCCTTCGGGCGTGAACTTCACGGCGTTGCGGAGGAGATTCCAGAAGACCTGTTGCAGGCGGGCGGGATCGGCGTCGAGCTGTGTGCGGGTGGCGGCGAGGTCGAGGGCGAGATCGATGCGTTTCTCGCGAGCCTCTTCGCGGATGATTTCGAAGACGAGGTGGAGGAGCGAGTGGACATCGCAGCGTTCGGGGCGGAGCGCGAGTTTGCCGTGAGTGATGCGCGTGAGGTCGAGGAGGTCGTCGATGAGGCGGGCTTCGAGGGCGATGTTGCGCGAGATCATCTCGAGCTGCGCGCGGGCGTAGGAGGGCAGCCGGTCATCCTCGCCGAGGGCGGTGGCGGTCATGAGCACGGGCGTGAGCGGCGTGCGCAGCTCGTGGGAAAGTTGCGCGAGGAAATCGTCCTTCGCCCGCGACGCGCGCTCGGCCCGCTCCTTGGCTTCGCGGAGCGCGTCTTCATCGCGTTTGCGTTCGGTCACGTCGAGGGTGACGCCGTCGAAGCGGACGGGCACGCCGGCTTCGTCGTAGAAGGCGCGGCCGATCGCGCGAATCCATTTCTCCGCGTGCGTGGCGGAATCGATGGTGCGATACTCGACGTCGTAGCGCGTTTTTTCCGCGATCGACTGTGCGACGGCGGCGCGGACCGGTGCGCGGTCGTCGGAATGTATGCGCTCGTAAAACGTGTCGATCGTGACGGGAGCCTCGGGTGGGAGCCAGAAGTGGTCCTTCACGCGGTTGTCCCACTCGAGCACGTTGAACGGCAGGTCGCAGAACCAGAAGCCGACGTGGGCGGCGTCTTTCACGATGTCGAAACGCTCGCGGTGTTGGCGGAGTGCCTCCTCCATTTCCTTGCGATCTTGTATGTCGATCAGCGAGCCGATGTAGCCGAGAAAATCGCCGCCCGCAGAAAGGCGCGGGGCGGCGGCGGCGAGCACCCAGCGGTGGTGGCCGCTGCGGTGAGCGAGGCGGAATTCCAGGCGGAGCGGCTGGCGGGCGGCATTGGCCGCGAAGAATTTTTTTTCGACGCCCGGGCGATCGTCCGGGTGCACGGCGTCGAGCCAGCCGTAGCCGAGGCCGTCTGCCGGGGCCTGGCCGGTGAAGTCGAGCCAGCGCTCGTTGAGGTGCGTGCAGCGGCCGGCGGCATCGGTGACCCACAGCATGAGGGGCGAGTGGTCGGACATGTTGCGGAAGCGCGCCTCGCTCTCGCGGAGGGCGTCGTCCGAAATTTTGCGCTCGCTGATATCGTTGAAGAGGACGGCGACGCGGCGGCCGGCGGAATCGCCGATGCGGAACGCGTAGACATCGAACCACCGATCGAGGGAGCGGTATTCGGCGGAGAAGCGGATGGGTTCGCCGGTGAGTGCGACGCGTCCATAATTTTCGAGCCAGTGGGGTTCGATGTGGGAAACGAATTCGAGCATGCGGCGCCCGATGACGTCGCGCAGGCCGGATTGCTGCTCGAAGGCGGGATTGACCTCGTGGAAGCGATAGTCGATCGGGCGGAGTTGCGCGTCGAAGAGCGGTTCGATGACGCAGAAACCCTCGTCGATGGAGTTAAAAAGCGAACGATAGCGCTCCTCGCTGGCGCGGAGTTTGGTCTCGGCCTGCTTGCGAGCGGTAATGTCGTTGATGAGGACGACGACGCCGGCGACGCGGCCCGCGTCGTCGCGCTGGGGAGTGTAGCTGCCGTGGATCCAGCGAGGGTCGCCGTGCCGGTAGGCCGCTTCGGTCTCGAACTCGCGCGTCTCGCCGGCGAAGGCCGCTTCGAGATGCGGCCGGATGGCGCGCCAGGTCGGCTCGCCGATAATTTCACTCATCGGGTGGCCGACGACCTCTTCCCGGGAGAGGCCGAACCAAGCGGTGTAGGCGAGATTGCACATCCGGTAGCGATACTCCCGGTCGACGTAGGAGATGAGGGCAGGAACGGCGTCGCTGATCAACTCGAGCTGTTCGTAACTGAGGCGCATGGAGCCCCCTCCGGGTCAGGCGAGCGGCGAATTAGTTCCCGGGATTTCTCCGGGAGAGCGGGAGGTGATTCCGACGGGGAAAATGTTTGGCAGAGAATTTTCTGAAAAGGGAGGCGTGTCGGGGCCCAGCGCCCGCGCGACGAGGTGATCGGGCCCCTTTGCGTCTGGGACGGATCGAGGATCGTGTGACGACTGACGGCGATGAGAGCGGTTTGAAAAATAGTGTAGCCGGGCGGCGGGTCGAAGGGAGGAGCGTGCTTGCGGGCGATTCCGGTGGACGAAGGTCCAGCATCGCCTGCAAGCAGGCTCCTACAGCGGCGAGGGAGATTTTCAGAGCATGCTCGTTCGAGGGAT
>JBEHYR010000128.1:0-3090 GCA_048498075.1 Verrucomicrobiota bacterium
CCTCGTCTCGTCTCCTGAACTTTCCGTGCGCGATGCCGCGGCGGCCGGGCCATGCCCGACGGAGCTGGACGCCCGCGGATCGACGCCGCCGGATCGCCTGAAGGCGATTCTCGCCGCGCTGGCGGCAATTCCCGCCGGCGCCCCTCAGTTTGTGCGCACGAAGGCGGAACCGATTCCGCTGTTGCGCGCGCTCGCGGCGCAGGGCGTTCGGGCCGAAACCAGCGAACTCCCGGACGGAAGCTGGCAGTCCATCCTGCGGCGCCCGGCCGCTTCGCCGACCCTTTGACGCCGCGCTCCGGTCTCCCTTGCAGCGTGCTTCATCCAAAACCATGAACCCACATAACTCCTCCTCCACGTCCGTCCCGGCCCTCGCGGCCGAGGATGTTTTCGATGTGCGGCCGATTCCCGGTCGCACCAAGCATGCGCAGATATTCCAGCGCTGGTTCGACCTGCCGGTCGGGCAGTATTTCGTCCTGCTCAACGACCACGACCCGGTGCCGCTCTATTACCAATTTGCCGCCGAGTTCGCGGAGGCGTTCTCCTGGGAATATCTGGAACGCGGCCCCGAGGAGTTTCGCGTGAAGATCACGAAACTCCGCGCCGTGGCCGGCCGGACGCCCGCTCCGCCCGCCCAAGCGACGTCGGCCGCCGCGCACGCGGCGACTAACGTGACGACCGGCGCGGCGCAGGAAATCGACGTCCGCGGGCTCGAGCCGCCCGAGCCGCTGGTGCGGATTCTCGACCGGCTGGAATCGCTGCCCGCCGGTGCGACGCTCCGAGCCCACACGGATCGCGAACCCTGCCACCTCTTCGGTGAGGCCGAGCAGCGCGGATTCCGCCACGAGTGCAAAGCCCAGCCGGACGGCAGCTGGATCACCGTTTTGAAACGTGCCTGAGTCGCCGCCAACGCGTCCTGCGCCACCGGGCCGTCCGGCGCTGTCGGGGAGCTGGCTCGCCGCGCAAGGCCGGCTGCCGCTCGCGTTCATGGGCCTCGCGCTCGCGTGGCTCGTGGGCGCGACGGCGCTGCTCGTGGTGCAGCCGGGAATGTTGAGTCTCCCGCACACTCACCCGCACGTCGTCGCGCTGACGCACGCCTGGGTGCTGGGCTTCTTCGTGACGGTCGCGTGCGGGGCGGTTTATCAACTCGCGCCCGTCGCGCTCGGGACGACGCTGGCAAACGAGCGCCACGGTTGGTGGCATTTCGGGCTGCACGCGGCGGGCGTGCCCGGGATGGTTTATTCGTTCTGGATCTGGGACGTGAAGTTGCTCGGGCATTTCGCCTTCGCGGTCGCGCTCGGGATTTTGCTCTTCAGCGTGAACACGTGGCGCACGGTCCGGAGTTCGGGCCGCGGCGGCACGGTGGCGTGGTCGCTCTCGCTCGCGGCCGGCTGGTTGCTGCTGACGGTGCTCGTCGGGCTGCTGCTCGCGGCGAACCGTTACTGGTATTTTATTCCGATCGATCCCGTGGCGCTGCTGCGGGCGCACGCGCATCTGGGACTGGTGGGATTTTTCGTCACGCTGCTCCAGGGCGTCGGCTTTCAACTCGTGCCCATGTTCACGCTCGGCGAAGTGCGCGACTGGCGATTGGCGAACATCGGGCTGGGGTTATCCCAATTCGGGTTGCTCGCCCTCGCGCCGTCGCTCGCGTGGCACCTCGCACCCCTGGCGCTGCTGAGCGCGCTGGCGATCACCGCGGGGATGATTTGTTCGGGCGTGGGACTGAGCCGCGCGCTCGCGACGCGCAAGAAGCGCACGCTCGATCCGGGCACGCGTTCGTTCCTCCGGGGTGCGGCTGGAGTCTGCGTGAGCGGGCTCGCCGGACTCGTGCTCGTCGCGCCGGGAACGCCGTGGGGCTCGGCGCCCGGCGGATTCAGCGCGATGGTTTACGCCGTCCTCGTCGTCGGCGGCGGACTGCTGCCGTGCATCGCCGGGATGATGTGCAAGATCGTGCCGTTTCTCACCTGGATGCGCGCCTACGGTCCGCGGGTTGGCCGCGGGCCGACTCCCTCGGCGGGCGCGCTGACCCATCCGCGGATCGAGCGCTGGGGCCTCGGCCTGCAATTCGCCGCGGTCGCACCTTTGCTGGTCGGCACGTGGTGGTTGAGCGAATCCTGGCTCCGCGTCGGCGCCTGGCTGCTCACGGCGGGCGTGGCACTCTTCGTCGCCGACATGCTCGGGGTCATGAAGCACCTCTGGGCCGCGCCCACGACGACGCCCGCGCGAAAACCGGCCTCCATTTCATGAATACAACCCCCGATTCAGCGGCGGTGTGGGAAGTTCTCCGCTCGATCCCCGACCCGGAGTTCGGCGTGAACATCGTCGATCTCGGACTGATCTACAGCGTCGAGTGCAAGGACGGCGACGTCGCCGTGACGATGACATTGACGACGCCGAGCTGCCCGTCGGGCGGCTGGATCCACGAGGGCACGAAGCAAGCGCTGGCGGGTTTGCCCGGAGTAAGAAACGTCCAAGTGGCGATGGTCTTCGAACCGCCGTGGTCGCCCGAGATGTTGACCGAGGCGGCGAACCGCCAACTCGGCCGCATCGATTGACTATCACGGCGCAGCGAGAATTTTTCATCATGAAGCAACGCCTCAACTACGCCGCAGTATCGCCGAAGGGATTCAGCGCGATGCGCGCCCTGGAAGATCACGTCCGCCAATCCGGACTCGATCACCCTCTGCTCGAACTCGTGAAGACGCGCGCCTCGCAGCTCAACGGCTGCGCCTTCTGCCTCGACATGCACACGAAGGACGCGCGCGCGGCCGGCGAGACGGAGCAACGGCTCTACGCTTTGAGCGCGTGGCGGGAGACGCCGTTTTTCAGCGCGGTCGAACGCGCCGCGCTCGCGTGGACCGAGGCGGTGACCCGGCTCGGCGGCGACGATCCGGTGCCCGACGCGGTTTACGCGGCAGCCCGCGCGCATTTCGACGAGCGGCAACTGGTGGATCTCACCCTCGCGATCGTCGCGATCAACGGCTGGAACCGGCTCGCGATCGCATTTCGAAAAGAGCCGGGAACGTATCAACCGCCGCGGCGTGCCACCGCCGCGTCGACCTCGTGAAAGCGAAGCGCGCCCGTCCGCCGCTT
>JBEHYR010000129.1:0-3082 GCA_048498075.1 Verrucomicrobiota bacterium
TTTCGCCACGCAGCTCGACCAGCTCTTCACCGTCGCCGCCCGCCGCGCCGGCCTGAACCGTGCGCACGCCGAACTCACGACCACGCACTTCCGCCGCCCGTCGGGCAACCAGTTGGAGTTGTTCTGACGCCTTGTCCGATATAGCCGCGTCGCTCTGATGCCTCCCCCGAATGTAGCGGTGGTCTATGACCGCCGGGATTGAAGTCCCTCCTGCACCACACGCCCACCGCCCACCGCCTGCCGCCGATCGCTCGCCTCTCCGTCCCGCTGCTCCCGCAGCGGGCTACGCGTCTCTCTACGCGCGCCCTGTAGCCCTGCGCGGAAGCGCAGGGACCTTCGCCGCCAACGTCCACCTCATCCTCCACGAACCGCGACAGACCAGCGCACACAACCACGCTCACGGACCGCGGCTACACTTTCGCCAGCCACCTCGGCGCGCCCACGCTTTCCACTCCGCCCTCAAATGCGCGCGCCGCGCCCATTGCCTCGCAGGCTTGCCCCGCGGAAAAGCGCTTCGTCTTATTTCACCCCATGCAGCCCTTCCGCGCCATCGGCCTCGATGCCGACGACACCCTCTGGCACAACGAGACGATCTTCGAGCGCGTCCACGAGCGCTACCGCGCGCTCCTCGCCACCTACCACGACGCCGCCACCGTCGACCGCACGCTCATCGCCACCGAGCGCCGCAACCTCGAACTCTACGGCTACGGCATCAAAGGCTTCACGCTTTCCTCGATCGAAACCGCCATCGAACTCACCTCCGGCAAAATCTCCGCCGAGGAAATCAACACGCTCCTCGCCCTCGGTCGCGAAATGCTCGACCACCCCGTCGACCTCCTCGACGGCGTCCGCGAAACCGTCGCCACGCTCGCCCGCGCGCACGAACTCCTCCTCATCACGAAGGGCGATCTCCGCGACCAGGAGCGCAAGCTCGCGAAATCCGGTCTCGCCGATTTTTTTTCCCGCATCGAGATCGTCTCCGAAAAAGACCAGCCGACCTACGCCGCGATCCTCGCGCGCCACGCGATCGCGCCCGCCGAGTTCCTGATGGTCGGCAACTCGCTGAAGTCCGACATCCTTCCCGTGCTCGCGCTCGGCGGCTCCGGCGTGCACATCCCGTATCATCTGCAGTGGCTGCTCGACCGCACCGAGGAAACGCCCGTGGCGCCCGGCCGTTTCTTCCGCCTCGGAAATTTCCGCGAACTTCCCGCGCTGCTCTCGAAAAAAATGTAGGGCGGGGTCTCCCCACCCCGCCGCTTCGATGACGATTCGCCTGTAAGACCCGCGAGTCCGCCACGGCCCGATGGAGTTCGGGAGACCCGAGGGCGCGCTCGAGCTGTTCGATCCCGGCGAGGTCGGGAGCCCCCGCCCTGCAACTCAATCCTTGGCACCGCCTCACCCCGGCGTGTCTAATCCGCCGTGCCTCGCCCGCCTTCCGCGTGAATCTCCTCGATCGCTACATTTTCCGCAGCGTCCTCTTCACCTGCGCCGGCGCGATCGCCCTCTTCGCGTTCATCGTCATCATTCCGAACATCGCGCGCGACCTGTTGCCGTACGTGCTGAAGGACCAGCTGCCGCTCACGAAATTCGTCAAGCTCGTGCTCCTGCTGTTTCCCTTTGCGCTCACCTACGCGCTCCCGATGGGCATGCTCACCGGCGTGCTCCTCACGCTGGGCCGCCTCTCGGCCGACAGCGAAATCACCGCCATGCGCGCCGCCGGCCTCAGCCTCCGCCGCATCACGCGCCCCGTCCTCCTGCTGTCCGTCGCCGGCGTGGGACTCGGGCTTTATTTCAACTTCGATTCCATGCCGCGCGTCCGCGTCGAGTATCACCGCGAGTTCGCCGCCGCGCTCTCCGCCAATCCGCTTCGCTTCATCGTTCCGAAAACCTTCATCCGCGATTTCACCGGCTACGTCGTCTATGTCGGCGACAAGCAGGGCAGCGTCCTGCACGATCTCTGGGTTTGGGAACTCGACGACGACCGCCGCGTGCAACGCCTCATACGCGCCGAGTCCGGCCGCTTCGACTACGAGGACGCCACGAACTCCCTGCTCCTCACGCTCTCGCACGCCCAGGTCGAGAGCCGCGCCGAGAAACACCCCGAGAACTTCGCCGAGCCCCCGCTCGTCGCCTCCTTCGGCCAATCCGACGCCATCCGCCTGCCGCTCGATAAATTTTTCGGCCCCAGCACCGGCCCGCACGTGAAGCAGGAGTGGCTCACGTATTCAGAACTCCAGGCCGAGCGCGCCCGCGTCGCCGCCCTCCCGCGACCCGCCGACCCGGCGGCCGCGAAAACCGCCGCCCGCGAACGCATGAAGCTCGAACTCGTTTACCAGGATAAATTCAACACCGCGCTCGCCGTGCTCTCGCTCGCGCTCGTCGGCGTGCCGCTCGGCATCAAGGTTTCCCGCCGCGAAACCTCCGCCAACTTCGGCGTGGCCGTCGTGCTGACGCTGACCTACTACCTCATGACGGTCCTCGTCAAAGTCCTCGACCGCCACCCCGAGTATCGCCCCGACCTGCTGTTGTGGCTGCCGAATTTGATCATGCTCGGTTTCGGCGTGTGGCTCTTCACGCGCATCGAGCGGAAATGACGGCGCGCCGCGCCCGCTTCGCGGGCGGAAGCTCCAAACACCAAGATCCAAGCTCCAGAGAACGTCCAAATTCCAAGCTCCATTCCGGCTGCGCCGGGCGGCGTTGGTTGAAAATTGGTGGTTCTCTGGAGCTTGGCGCTTGGATCTTGGATCTTCGCGTCGACGCGCGCCGCGCCCGCTTCGCGGGCGGAAGCTCCAAACACCAAGATCCAAGCTCCAGAGAACGTCCAAATTCCAAGCTCCACTTCGGCTGCACCGCGCGGCGTTGGTTGAAAATTGGTGGTTCTCTGGAGCTTGGCGCTTGGATCTTGGATCTTCGCGTCGACGCGCGCCGCGCCCGCTTCGCGGGCGGAAGCTCCAAACACCAAGATCCAAGCTCCAGAGAACGTCCAAATTCCAAGCTCCACTTCGGCTGCACCGCGCGGCGTCGGTTGAAAATTGGTGGTTCTCTGGAGCTTGGTGCTTGGAGCTTGAATCTTCGCGTGCGA
>JBEHYR010000130.1:0-2619 GCA_048498075.1 Verrucomicrobiota bacterium
GCGGCCGGAGCTGCCGATGGCGCATTTGCTGCCGCACTGGACGTGGCCGGAACGCGTGGGGCAGGTGACACCGGTGCACGTGTTCACCTCGGGCGACGAGGCGGAGTTGTTTCTAAACGGCCACTCGCTCGGGCGAAAAAAGAAGGGCGAATATGAGTATCGGCTGCGCTGGGACGATGTCGTATATGAGCCGGGCAGGCTGGAAGTGGTCGCTTATAAGCATGGCGTGAAATGGGCGACGGACCGCGTGCAGACGGCCGGCGCGGCGGCGGCGCTGGAGGTGACGGCGGATCGGGCGGAGATCGCCGACGATGGTCGCGATTTGAGCTTCGTGACGGTGCGGGTCGTCGATGCGCACGGGCTGACGGTGCCGCGCGCGATGAACGCGCTCGCATTCGAAGTCACCGGTCCCGGCGAAATCGTGGCGACCGACAACGGCGATCCGACGAGCTTCGACTCGTTTCAGGCGCCGCGGCGAAAAGCATTTAATGGCCTGTGCCTCGTGATCGTGCGGGCCAGGAAGGGCGTGCCCGGAGAAATCCAGCTCACCGCTTCGGGCGAAGGGTTGAAGGACGGCGTCACGACGATCGTGAGTCGGCGCTGAAAGCGGTTACGCGGGTGTCACCGCGCGAGTTCGGTTTTGACGGCGTCGATCAGGCGTTTGAATTCGCCGGCGTCGAAACCCACCGTGGTAGACTTCACCTTGCCGTCCTTGCCGATGAGATAGCAGCGCGGGATGTAGCCACTGGCATACTTCCCGTAAATCGAGCGGGTGGGATCGGCTAGCATCGGAAAGCTAAGATTCGTGTGCGCCTTGAAGGCGGCGACCTCCTCGACCGAGTGCTCGCGGCCGACGGACAGCAAGGCGAGTCCGCGTTCGTGATACGCCTGCCAGAGCTTCGATTCCAGCAGCGGCATCTCGGCTTTGCAGGGGCCGCACCAAGTCGCGAAGAAGTTCAGCAGCACCACGCGGCCCTGAAATTTCGCGAGGTCGATGGTCGATCCGTCGCTGGCGGTTCCGACAAACGACGGCGCCGTCTGTCCGACGGCGACGATGTCGTCATCCGCCAGCCCGCGCTGGGCAAGAAAGCCGAGCGCGATCGTTCCGAGGATGAGTAGTTTTCGCATAGACGTTCTGGTGTTGTGTGCGTCTGGCGCGATCGGGACGAGACGCCGTGTCTTCATGGGATTGTTGGCCATCTCACAGGCTTTTCCGCGGGCCGTTATCAGCCGCCATCCCGCGGGCCGGTGCCGTTGGCCGCTGGTCAGGCGTTTTCGTATCTGCCAACAACCGGTCGATCAGACGCTCGAGATCGGCGGAGGCGTCGCGATAGACGCGGATCGCCCCTTCTTTATCGATGACGCAGGTGAATGGAACTCCGGACACTTCGAGCATTTGAGCGATGCTGCTCTCAAACCGTTTTCCTGGTTCGAGCAGTTGCAGCCACCCGACGTCATGACGCTCACAAAACTGTTTCACGGCATCCGCATCGTCGTCGAGGGACGCTCCCACCAGCTGAAAATCTGACCGATGTCCGAATCGTTCGTGGAGATGTTTGAAGTTCGGGAGAACGGCAAGACACGGGCCGCACCAGGTTGCCCACACCTCGATCACCACGACTTTTCCCCTCTGCTCGCGCAGGCTCCACGGCAACGAATCGATCGTGCGGGAACTCAACGGTGGCGCCGGTTTGTTGAGGAACTTCGCATAGCGAGCGCGCTCCATCCGCGCCGCCCGGGTCACGAGGTAGTCCCGGGTGAGTGCGCCGCCCCAAAAGGCGACGACCGCCACCACCGTGTAGCAGATTCCGTGAAGGAGGATTTTATTCATGCTGGGATAAAAGGGCCGCGTAGTCCCCGCGTTCGATTTTAACCAGCAGCGTAAAGATCGACTCAGTGGAAACGAGACATCCGCGCATCGTGGAGACTTCATACGGAGCTTCCTTCCGGATCGCCGTTGCGCGCCGATCGAAGCCTTTACGATCGAGGGTGCTGAGAGCGACCAGCGCGTAACAGCGTCCTTCCGGAGTCGAGTGCCGGTAAACCTGCTCGAAATGAATCTTCGCGTTCCGCTCAGCCCACAGCTCTCGAAACGCCACCTCCCCGGACGAGGTCGTCCCCGCGAAGCCGACCCCTCCAAAAGCAAAGACAGTCGCCTGCTCGAGCCGGGCAATCGCAGCGGCCGGGGAGGCGGCCGCAAGTGGCGGGGACGATGCGAGGAATGCAAGCATGACGCCGATGATCGTCGTGAGCTTCATACGTGTCGGTGGGGGCGACGGGAGTTGGGCTGGCCTGTATCAATCTTGCTTTCGCCTTTTGAGGCAAGGTGCATCCGAATTGCTGGGAGTTGTCGCGGTGCTCTGCCAGGACGCGGCGTCATCCTTCGTTGATCCAGGTGGGTTCCAAGGGAGTTTGGGTTCACGCGGACGGTGGGCAGATGTCGCACGCCTCGTCCGCCGGCGTGAACACTCGATGAAGCGAATGACATGACGGAGCGACGCCGGTTCTTCGCACGCCGCGCGACGCTTCGCGATCTGGTGAACATGGGACGGCGAACGGGCCACGCGCGGAGGAAGATAGTCTTTTTTATTCGAACTGGCCGGCCGTGAGCGGCGGGCA